>NZ_FOCU01000011.1:0-138289 GCF_900110195.1 Pseudomonas sp. ok266
TCTGTGTTCGACTCGGTATTTTACGTCGGCGTAGCTCTCCCAGACACCTCGGTCGGCTCCCTATCCCTCAGGGAGAGGGCTGGGGTGAGGGTTGCTCTTCAAAGTCGATAGAACTTCCAGCCCAGCGTCAGCCTCATAGCTAACAAGCCCCCCATTCTGGTAAGGACATGGACCTTGTTATCGCCCGCCCCGAGGGTTTGTACTGCCCTGCCGGAGATTTCTACATAGACCCGTGGCGCCCCGTCGAGCGCTCGGTGATTACCCATGCCCACGGCGATCACGCCCGTACCGGCAATCAGCACTACCTCGCCAGCAGCGCCAGCGAAGGGATTTTGCGCGCGCGTCTGGGGCAGGACATCAACCTGCAAACCCTCGCCTACGGCCAGCGCCTGACGCACCACGGTGTCACCCTGAGTTTTCATCCCGCCGGCCATGTCCTCGGCTCGGCACAGGTACGCCTCGAATACGGTGGCGAAGTCTGGGTCGCGTCCGGCGACTACAAGATTGAACCGGACGGCACCTGCGCCCCGTTCGAACCGGTGCGCTGCCACACCTTCATCACCGAATCGACCTTCGGCCTGCCGATTTATCGCTGGCAGCCCCAAGCGCAGGTGTTCAGCGAGATCAATCAGTGGTGGGCAGCGAACATCGCGGCCGGCAAGGCCAGCGTGTTGTTCTGTTACTCGTTCGGCAAGGCCCAGCGAATTCTCCACGGCATCGACGAAAGCCTCGGTCCGATCCTCAGCCTCGGTGCGGTCGAGCCGCTGAACCGGGTCTACCGCGAGGCCGGCGTGTATTTGCCGCCGACGATCTACGCCGGAGAGGTGAAAAAAAACGACCCGATCATGCGCCAGGCCCTGGTCATCGCCCCGCCTTCGGCCGGTGGCAGCAGCTGGATGCGCCGTTTTGGCGAGTACAGCGACGCATTTGCCAGTGGCTGGATGCGCTTGCGTGGTACCCGACGGCGGCGCGGCGTCGATCGCGGTTTCGTGCTCTCCGATCACGCCGACTGGCCCGGCCTATTGTGGGCCATCGAGCAAACCGGTGCGGAACGCGTCATGGTCACCCACGGTTCGATCGGCGTGCTGGTGCGGCATCTGCGCGAACAGGGTCTGGATGCCCAGGGTTTCAACACCGAATACGGCGATGACGAAGAAGAAAACCTCGCCACCGAACCGACCATCGCAGAGATGCCCGCATGAAAGCATTCGCCGAACTGTACGCCGAACTCGACGCGACCACCTCGAGCAACGCCAAACTGGCGGCGATGCAAGCCTACTTCGCCCAGGCCGAACCGCACGACGCCGCATGGGCGGTGTACTTTCTCTCCGGTGGCCGGCCCCGGCAACTGGTGCCGGTGAGAATTCTGCGCGAACTCGCCGTCGAGATCTCCGGCCTGGAACCGTGGTTGTTCGAGGAAAGCTATCAAGCGGTCGGCGACCTCGCGGAAACCATTTCGCTGGTACTCGCAGAAAACCCGCACAGCTCCGACGCTGGCCTCGCCGAGTGGATCGAAGACAAACTGCTGCCACTGCGCGGTGAAGCACCGGAATATCTGAACCGGCAACTGCCGGCCCTGTGGGCGCAATTGGATCGATCAAGCCTGATGCTGTGCATCAAATTGATCACCGGCAGTTTCCGCGTCGGCGTCTCGAAATTGCTGGTCACCCGGGCCTTGGCCTCGATGGCCGGGCTGGACAGCAAGCGTGTGGCGCAGCGTCTGGTCGGTTACACCGATCTGTCCAACCGGCCGAGCGCCGCCAGTTACCTAAAGCTGATTGCCCCTGAATCCAGCGATGAACATGCCCAGCGGGGTGGTCAGCCGTATCCGTTCTTCCTGGCCCACGCCTTGTCGCAACCGGTGGAAGAATTTGAAACGCTGATCGGCCCGCCCAGCGATTGGCAGATTGAATGGAAATGGGATGGCATCCGCGCCCAAGTGGTCAAGCGAGAGGGCCGACTATGGATCTGGTCGCGGGGCGAGGAACTGGTGACCGAGCGTTTTCCCGAACTGGAGGTGCTGGTACACGGCTTGCCCGATGGCACGGTGATCGACGGCGAAATCGTCGTGTGGAAAAGCACGCATCCGAGCACCGAAGACGCCTTTGATCCGCAATCGACCGAACCGCCAGCGGTGCAGTCCTTCGCCCTGCTGCAACAACGCATCGGCCGCAAGACTCTCGACAAGAAAATCCTCGAAGACGTGCCGGTGGTGGTGCTCGCCTACGACCTGCTCGAATGGCAAGGCGAAGACTGGCGCAACCAGCCGCAAGCGAAACGTCGGGCGCAACTGGAAGCGGTGATTGCGCGCTGCAACAGCCCGGTGCTGCTGGCCTCACCGGTGCTGACCGGCACTGATTGGTTGGACCTCGCCCGCCAACGCGAGTCCTCGCGGCGACTGGGTGTCGAGGGCATGATGCTCAAGGCGCGCGACGCGTTATATGGCGTCGGGCGCACCAAAGACATGGGCGTATGGTGGAAGTGGAAAGTCGACCCGTTCAGCGTCGATGCGGTACTGATTTACGCGCAGCGCGGGCATGGCCGGCGGGCCAGTCTGTACAGCGATTACACCTTTGCCGTGTGGGATGGCCCGCCCGATTCGAGTCAGCGCGCGCTGGTGCCGTTCGCCAAGGCGTATTCGGGGCTGACCGATGAGGAAATGCGTCAGGTCGACAGCATCGTGCGCAAGACCACGGTGGAGAAGTTCGGCCCGGTGAGCAGTGTGAAGCCGAGTCTGGTTTTTGAACTGGGCTTTGAAGGCATTGCCCTGTCACGCCGACACAAGAGCGGGATCGCGGTGCGTTTTCCGCGGATGCTGCGCTGGCGGCAGGACAAGACCGTGGATGAAGCCGATAGCTTGGCCACTTTGCAGGATCTGCTGGCCTGACCCCTTTTCCCGGGACATCAATCGATCATTTGATCGATCGGCTTCAAATCAGTGCACGCTTTCTGCAATGCCCATTTCCGGGCATTCAATCGCCCTCATCCCTCCCCGCCCAACCTTTTAAAACACTTGTTCGGGACTCTGGTTCGGAAATTGCTACTTTCTATAGGTCGTATGCGTTCCAGTAACAATAATTCTGCGCCACAAGCGCTCATATTGGTTCTTAGGGATTGAATAATGAAAAAAGCATTGCTGACCCTTTCTGCACTGGCGTTGTGCATGGCCGCTGGCTCCGCGCTGGCCAAGGAATACAAAGAGCTGCGCTTTGGCGTTGACCCTTCGTACGCACCGTTCGAGTCGAAAGCGGCCGACGGCAGCCTGGTGGGCTTCGACATCGACTTGGGCAACGCGATCTGCGCCGAACTCAAGGTCAAGTGCAAGTGGGTCGAAAGTGACTTCGACGGCATGATTCCGGGCCTCAAGGCCAACAAATTCGACGGTGTGATCTCGTCGATGACCGTGACCCCGGCTCGCGAAAAAGTCATCGACTTCTCCAGCGAACTGTTCTCCGGCCCGACCGCTTACGTGTCGAAAAAAGGCTCCGGCATCACCGCCGACGTTGCTTCGCTGAAGGGTAAAACCGTCGGCTACGAGCAAGGCACCATTCAGGAAGCCTACGCCAAAGCCGTGCTGGACCAGGCCGGCGTGAAAACCCAGGCCTATCAGAACCAGGATCAGGTGTACTCCGACCTGACCTCCGGCCGTCTCGACGCCGGTATTCAGGACATGCTGCAAGCCGAACTGGGCTTCTTGAAGTCGCCACAGGGTGCCGACTATGACGTCAGCAAGCCAGTCGACAACGAATTGCTGCCAGCCAAAACCGCTGTCGGTATTAAGAAAGGTAACACTGAGCTGAAGGCGCTTTTAGATAAAGGTATCAAAGCGTTACACGATGACGGCAAATACGCCGAGATTCAAAAGAAACACTTTGGCGATCTGAATCTGTACAGCGGCAAATAATGCCCCGGCGCCCATCCTCGATGGGCGCCTTTTCCATCCGCTCAGGTTGCTGATTTATGTTCGAAAACCTCTTACAAAATCTGGGGCTCTCCGCCTTCAGCCTCAAGGGCTTCGGCCCTTTGCTGTTGGAAGGCACCTGGATGACCATCAAATTGTCGGCGTTGTCGCTACTGGTGGCCGTGTTGCTCGGTCTGCTCGGCGCCAGCGCCAAACTGTCAAAAATTAAACTGGTGCGCCTGCCCGCCCAGCTCTACACCACGCTGATTCGCGGGGTGCCGGACCTGGTGCTGATGCTGCTGATTTTCTACAGCCTGCAAACCTGGCTGACGTCCCTGACTGACTACATGGAATGGGAATACATCGAGATCAACCCGTTCAGCGCCGGGGTGCTGACGCTGGGCTTCATTTATGGCGCGTATTTCACCGAAACTTTCCGTGGCGCGATCCTCGCCGTGCCGCGCGGTCAGGTTGAAGCCGCCACCGCGTATGGCCTCAAACGCGGCCAGCGCTTTCGCTTCGTGGTGTTCCCGCAAATGATGCGTTTCGCCCTGCCGGGCATCGGCAACAACTGGATGGTGATGCTCAAGGCCACCGCGCTGGTGTCGATCATCGGCCTCGCCGACCTGGTCAAAGCGGCGCAGGACGCCGGTAAAAGCACTTACCAACTGTTCTACTTCCTGGTCCTCGCCGCGTTGATCTATCTGCTGATCACCAGTGCCTCGAACTTCATCCTGCGCTGGCTCGAACGCCGCTACGCCGCCGGTGCCCGGGAGGCCGTACGATGATCGAACTTCTGCAGGAATACTGGCGCGCCTTCCTCTATACCGACGGCCAGAACATTACCGGGCTGGCGATGACGCTGTGGCTGCTCAGCGCCTCGATCTTCATCGGTTTCCTGGTGTCGATTCCGCTGTCGATCGCGCGCGTCTCGAGCCACTTCTACATCCGCTGGCCGGTGCAGTTCTACACCTACCTGTTCCGTGGCACGCCGCTGTATATCCAGTTGCTGATCTGCTACACCGGGATCTACAGCCTGGCCGCCGTGCGTGCGCAGCCGCTGCTCGACAGTTTCTTTCGCGATGCGATGAACTGCACGATCCTCGCCTTTGCCCTGAACACTTGCGCCTACACCACGGAAATTTTCGCCGGGGCGATTCGCAGCATGAACCACGGCGAAGTCGAGGCGGCCAAGGCTTACGGGCTGACCGGCTGGAAACTGTATGCCTACGTGATCATGCCGTCGGCGCTGCGCCGTTCGTTGCCGTATTACAGCAACGAAGTGATCCTGATGCTGCACTCGACCACCGTGGCCTTCACCGCGACCATCCCCGACATCCTGAAAGTTGCGCGGGACGCCAACTCGGCGACCTTCCTGACCTTTCAGTCGTTCGGCATCGCCGCGTTGATCTACCTGACCATCACCTTTGCGCTGGTCGGCCTGTTCCGCCTTGCCGAACGCCGATGGCTGGCCTTCCTCGGGCCGACTCACTAGGCCCAGTTCAGGAATAAAGAGATAAAAAATGCGCCACCTGATTCATGACTTGCTGGCCCCGCTGCCGGGGACCGCACGACAGATCCACAGCTTCCACTTCGGCCCGGAGCAGGCCAAAGGCAAGGTCTACATTCAGTCCTCGCTGCACGCCGATGAATTGCCCGGCATGCTCGTGGCCTGGCACCTCAAGCAGCGTCTGGCGGAGCTGGAAGCCGCCGGGCGCCTGCGCAGCCAAATCGTGCTGGTGCCGGTGGCCAACCCGGTCGGCCTCGAACAAGTGCTGATGGACGTGCCGTTGGGCCGCT
The DNA here is from genome assembly GCF_900110195.1 of Pseudomonas sp. ok266. Taxonomy (NCBI): domain Bacteria; kingdom Pseudomonadati; phylum Pseudomonadota; class Gammaproteobacteria; order Pseudomonadales; family Pseudomonadaceae; genus Pseudomonas; species Pseudomonas sp. ok266. The sequence goes on from NZ_FOCU01000011.1 coordinate 5,702, forward strand.
ACGAACTGGAGAGCGGGCAGAACTTCAACCGCTGGTTCGTCGATCTCAGCGAAGAGATCGGCAACGCCATCGAAGGCAAGTTGAACGACGATCCGCAACACAACCTCGAACTGATCCGCACGCATCTGCGCGACGCGCTCGCCCGCCAGACCGCCAGCACGCAACTGCAATCCCAGCGTCTGACCCTGCAACGGTTGGCCTGCGACGCGGACATGGTGCTGGACTTGCACTGCGATTTCGAATCGGTGGTGCACCTTTACACCACGCCCGAAGCGTGGCCGCAGGTCGAACCGCTGGCGCGCTACATCGAAGCTCAGGCGAGCTTGCTGGCCACCGACTCCGGCGGTCAGTCGTTCGACGAATGCTTCACCCTGCTGTGGTGGCAACTGAAGGAGCGCTTCGGCGAACACTTCGAGATTCCGCTGGGCAGTTTCTCGGTGACCGTCGAGTTGCGCGGTCAAGGCGATGTCACCCATCCGCTGGCCAGCCGCGACTGCCAGGCGCTGATCGATTATCTGATCCAGTCCGATGCGATTGTCGGCGAGACCAAATCGCAACCACCGTTGCCGTTCCCCGCTACGCCGCTGGCCGGTGTGGAACCGGTGACCACCCCGGTCGGCGGGCTGCTGGTATACACCGCCACGGCGGGTCAATACCTCGACGCCGGGCAACAGATCGCCGAAATCATCGACCCGATCCACGACCGGGTCACCCCCGTTCATTGCACCAGCGCCGGCGTGATGTACGCCCGCTCGCTGCGACGCATGGCCACTGCCGGCATGGTTATCGCCCACGTCGCGGGCGCTGAAGCCTATCGCAGCGGCTACCTACTTTCGCCTTGAGGATGTCTGTCCCATGTACAAACTGACCGTTGAAGGCCTGCACAAAAGCTATGGCGACCATCAGGTGCTCAAAGGCGTTTCGCTCAAGGCCAAGACCGGCGACGTGATCAGCCTGATCGGCGCCAGCGGCTCGGGCAAAAGCACCTTTTTGCGCTGCATCAACTTTCTCGAACAACCCAACGATGGCGCCATGAGCCTCGATGGCCAGGCGATCCGCATGGTCACCGACCGCCACGGCATGCACGTCGCCGACGCCGATGAACTGCAGCGCCTGCGCACGCGGCTGGCGATGGTGTTCCAGCACTTCAACCTGTGGAGCCACATGACCGTGCTGGAAAACATCACCATGGCCCCGCGCCGGGTGCTGGGTTGCAGCAAACAGGAAGCCGACGACCGTGCGCGGCGTTATCTGGACAAGGTTGGCCTGCCGGCACGAGTGGCCGATCAATACCCGGCGTTTCTCTCAGGCGGTCAGCAACAGCGCGTGGCGATTGCCCGGGCGCTGGCGATGGAGCCGGAGGTAATGCTGTTTGATGAACCGACCTCGGCGCTCGATCCGGAATTGGTCGGTGAAGTGTTGAAGGTGATTCAAGGGCTGGCCGAGGAAGGCCGGACCATGATCATGGTGACCCATGAGATGAGCTTCGCCCGTAAAGTTTCCAGCCAGGTGTTGTTTCTGCATCAGGGTCTGGTGGAAGAAGAAGGCGCGCCCGAGGATGTGCTCGGCAACCCTAAAAGCGAACGCCTGAAGCAATTCCTCAGCGGCAACCTCAAATAGCCATTAGTGCAAAACCCTGTGGGAGCGAGCTTGCTCGCGAAAGCATTCTGTCAGTCACATTGATTTTGAATGTTCCGCCGCCTTCGCGAGCAAGCTCGCTCCCACAGTGGACCTCCGCAGCCTACAAAAATCAAACTTGTCCGCCCGCCCCGTGGTCTCTGGAAGAACCCCTCCAGAGCGCGCGCAGCCCGCATGGCGAAATCCTCCGACCTGGCAAAAATCTGGTTCAGCGCCCGCAACTGGAAGCCGTTCGCCTTTCAGAAACAGGTCTGGGCGGCGGTCAAAAACGGCCAATCCGGTCTGCTCCACGCCAGCACCGGTGCCGGCAAAACCTATGCGGTGTGGTTTGCCGCGCTCAATCGCTTCGCCAAACCCGCCGCTGTTGTTGAAAGCCCACGCAAGCGCAAACCACCGGCCGAACCACTGACCGTGCTGTGGATCACGCCCATGCGCGCCCTCGCCGCCGACACTGCGCACGCCCTGCAAACACCGGTCGATGACCTGCAGATCCCATGGAGCATCGGCCTGCGCACCGGCGATACCAGCAGCAGCGAACGAGCCCGGCAGAGCCGGCGCCTGCCGACCACGCTGATCACCACCCCGGAAAGCCTGACCTTACTGCTCGCTCGTGCCGATGCGCAGGTGGCGCTGGCGAGTCTGCGCATGATCGTCGTCGATGAATGGCACGAACTGCTCGGTAACAAGCGCGGCGTGCAACTGCAACTGGCCCTCGCACGCCTGCGGCATTGGCAACCCGAACTGATCGTCTGGGGGGTGTCGGCCACTCTCGGTAATCAATCCCACGCCGAACAAGTGCTGATCCCACAGGGCGGCGGCATCAGCATTCAGGGGCAAAACGAAAAAGCGCTGAAGGTCGACACCCTCCTCCCACCGGCGATTGAACGTTTTCCGTGGGCCGGACACATCGGCCTGAAGATGCTGCCGCAAGTGGTCACCGAACTGGAGGCCTGCGCCAGCACTTTGGTGTTCACCAATACCCGGGCGCAATCGGAAATCTGGTATCAGGCACTGCTGGAGGCACGGCCGGACTGGGCCGGGTTGATCGCTTTGCATCACAGTTCACTGTCTCGCGAGACTCGCGACTGGGTCGAACAGGCCTTGAAAGACGGGCACCTCAAAGCCGTGGTCTGCACCTCGAGCCTGGATCTGGGCGTGGATTTCCTGCCAGTCGAGCGCGTGCTGCTAATCGGCTCGGCCAAAGGCGTCGCGCGCCTGATGCAACGCGCCGGTCGTTCAGGCCACGCGCCGGGACGCACCTCGCGAGTAACGCTGGTGCCGACTCACAGCCTTGAGCTGATCGAAGCCGCTGCCGCCCGTGATGCCGTCGAACAACGGCGTATCGAACCACGCCAGTCACCGCACAAACCGCTGGATGTGCTGGTCCAGCATTTGGTCAGCATGGCCCTTGGCGGTGGATTTTTACCCGATGAGCTGTACGAAGAAGTCCGTGGCGCCTGGGCTTATCGTGACCTGACCGCTGCTGACTGGGCCTGGGCGCTGGCTTTCGTACGCCATGGCGGGATGTCTCTGACAGCCTATCCGGATTACCGCCGGGTCGAGCCAGACGAGCACGGCGTCTGGCGGGTGCCGGATGCGCGATTGGCGCGGCGCCATCGCATGAGCATCGGCACCATCGTCAGTGACGCGAGCATCCATCTGAAATTCTGGAGCAAGGGCGGCGGTGGCAAACAGTTGGGCAGTGTCGAGGAAGGTTTCATCGCACGGCTTAAACCGGGTGACGGTTTTCTCTTCGCCGGGCGTTTACTGGAGTTGGTGCGAGTGGAAAACATGACCGCTTACGTCAAACGCAGCACCGCAAAAAAAGCCGCCGTGCCGCGCTGGAATGGCGGGCGCATGCCGCTTTCCAATGAGCTCGCCGCCGCTGTCGTCAGTCGTTTCAGCGCGGCCGCGCAGGGTGAGTTTGTCGGGCCGGAAATGCACGCACTGCGGCCGTTACTGGAAACGCAGATGCGCTGGTCTGGACTGCCCACCACCGAAAACCTGTTGGCCGAGGTGCTGAAGTCCCGCGAAGGCTGGCACCTTTTCCTCTATCCCTTTGCCGGGCGCCAGGTGCATCTGGGACTGGCGAGCCTGTTGGCATGGCGCGTCAGTCAACGGCAGCCCGTGACGTTTTCCATCGCGGTGAACGATTACGGCCTGGAATTGCTGAGCGCCACGCCGATCGACTGGGCCGAGTATTTGAATGCCGATCTCTTCAATGCCGATGATTTATTAGCGGACGTTCTGGCCAGTCTGAACGCAGGCGAACTGGCCTTGCGCCGTTTTCGCGAGATCGCGCGGATTGCCGGGCTGGTCTTCGCCGGCTACCCCGGCGCACCGAAAAGCACCCGACAGGTGCAGGCGTCCAGCGGACTGTTTTTTGAAGTGTTCAAACAATACGACGCAGATAATCTGTTGCTGGCCCAGGCCGGGGAAGAAGTCCTGCGAGAAGAACTGGATATTCGTCGCTTGGAACAGACATTGGAGCGGATCAACGGGATGAAACTGGACGTGCATCAGGTTAAACGTCCTACACCACTGGGCTTCCCGCTGCTGGTGGAGCGCATGCGCGAAAGCATGAGTTCGGAAAAACTCGCTGATCGCATCAGGCGAATGGTTGGTGATCTGGAGAACAGCGCCGACAAGGATAAATCCTCATGAGTTCAGGCTACCCGGTACGCCTGGCCGGCGAAGAACTATGGCTTTTGCCGGAAAAAGCCCTGTACTGGCCCGCGCAACAGGTCCTGCTGATTGCCGATGTGCATTTCGGCAAAGCGGCGGCTTACCGCAGTCTGGGTCAACCGGTTCCGCACGGCACCACGGCGAGCAATATCGCAGTGATTGATCGGCTGCTGGCGAAGCTGCCCTGCCGGTTATTGATCTTTCTCGGTGACTTCCTCCACGGGCCCGGCTCTCATGCGCCAGGCACGCTGGACGCGCTGGCACAATGGCGCGCGCGCCACGCTGATCTGCCGATGACACTGATTCGCGGCAATCATGACAAACGCGCCGGTGATCCACCTGAATCGCTGAATATCCGGGTGGTGCCGGAACCGCTGCTGCTCGGGCCATTCGCCTTGCAGCACGAGCCTGATCCGCACCCTGAAAGGCACGTGCTGGCGGGTCACGTACACCCGGTCTATCGGCTGCGCGGCAAGGGTCGGCAAAGCTTGCGCCTTGCGTGTTTCAGGCTCGGCGAACGCCTCAGCCTGCTACCGGCATTCGGCGCCTTCACCGGCGGCTATGCGGTCGAGCGCGAAGAGAGTTGCAGGATTTTCGTCATCGGCGATAACGAAATATGGCCAGTCAGTTGAAGTCTTTGCAGACCTCATCTGACTGGCCATTGGTTGTCAATGCAGATCAGGCAACCGGTGCCGGTGGCGGCTCGTCCGGAAGCGTCGGTTCGCCAGGCTCGCTTGGTTGCTCGTTGGGGGTATCGGGATTGGGCTGTCCGGGAATTCCGCCGGCCATGCTCAGTGGCGGATGCGCCAACAAGGACCAGGCCAATACGCCAATCTGATTGGGCTCGAGCCTTGCCAGTTCGGCAGTGATTTGCGGATCGATCTTCATAGGGCACTCCTCGGCGAAGGCCCGTTTTGCCGAAAGCAAAAACGGGCAGTACACCCCATAGAGTGTCTGCCCGCCAAAGAATTCCCGCGATCTGTCGGATGGACCGATCAGGTGCGCGGCAAGGTCACGCCACGCTGGCCCTGGTACTTGCCACCGCGATCCTTGTAGGACACTTCACATTCCTCGTCGGATTCGAGGAACAGCATCTGTGCCACGCCTTCGTTGGCGTAGATTTTCGCCGGCAGGTTGGTGGTGTTGGAGAATTCCAGGGTCACGTGGCCTTCCCACTCAGGCTCAAGCGGGGTGACGTTAACGATGATGCCGCAACGCGCGTAGGTGCTTTTACCCAGGCAGATGGTCAGCACATTGCGCGGAATGCGGAAATATTCGACGGTGCTGGCCAGGGCGAAGGAGTTCGGTGGAATGATGCAAACATCGCTGTGGACGTCGACGAAGCTGCCCGGATCGAAGTTTTTCGGGTCGACGATGGACGAGTTGATGTTGGTGAACACCTTGAAGTGATTGGTGCAGCGCACGTCGTAGCCGTAGCTCGATACACCGTAGGAGATCACTCGGCTGTCATCGCTGCCGCGCATCTGGCGCTCGACGAACGGCTCGATCATGCCCTGTTCCTGCGCCATGCGGCGAATCCACTTGTCCGATTTGATGCTCATGGCGGGGTGTCCTGAATAGCGAGGTGGAAAAATTCTGTCCGGCATCTTACCGGGCGCGCCGCCGGGTTCAAAGTGCGCGGTGCAATTCTCGCCGAACACCCATGAAATACGGGCTTTGGCGACGAACCGTCACACCGCCGATCCCGAAAACAGAGAAACCTTCGCAAGAAGCATTGGCACTTCTCGGAAACTGGGTTAAGGTGGCGTCACTGTGTTGCTTGTGTCACTGAGAATCTCTACACGATATGTTGAATTTCGATCCAACCATCTACAAGAATTTTTCCTGCTCTTTGCACTCAGTCTCGGCCAGGGTTCTTCCTGAGTCGCAGTTATCTTTGTTCAAGGAGTTACACCATGTCTAATCGCCAAACCGGTACCGTTAAGTGGTTCAACGATGAAAAAGGCTTCGGCTTCATCACTCCACAATCCGGTGACGACCTGTTCGTTCACTTCAAAGCTATCCAATCCGACGGCTTCAAAAGCCTGAAAGAAGGCCAACAGGTTTCTTTCATCGCTACCCGCGGTCAGAAAGGCATGCAAGCTGAAGAAGTACAAGTTATCTAACTTGTAGCTTCTTTAGAAAAGAGCCCCGCCCTTAAAAGCGGGGCTTTTTTGTGGGCGTCTGTTTTGTACAGGCAAAAAAAATCGCAGCCTGCCAGGGCTGCGATTTTTTGTGGGTGCCTTACCAGGCCACGCCAAACCCGGCGGTGTAGCGGGTCTTGTTCAAATCCGCATCGTTGGTGCCGCTGATGATGTCGCGTTCAGCCTTGAGGTTGAGCGACGCCCAGTCGGTGACCTTGTAGCGCAGCCCCAATTCAGCATCCAGCGCGTAATCGGCAACACCCGACAGCGGCTTGCCCACTTCACCGTTGGTGAAGAACTCGACTTTCTTGCCGATCAGGTAACGGTTGTAATCCCACTTCATCGCGACGGAATAGAAGTTGTCTTTGCTACCATCGCGATACTCGTAGTCGGTGCGGTTAAGCAGCGAGCCCAGCGAGAACGCGCCCAACTCGTCATCCCAGAACTGGTAGCCAGGACCGGTACCGACCACACGCTGGCGTGCCAGCTCTTCGATGTGATCGCGCTTGTAGTTCAGACGGCCTTGCCAAAACCATTTATCGGTCAGGAAGCGGTCGAGTGCGTATTCGGCGCGCCAGTTGTCGGTGGTGGTCTCGTCGTCCTGCACTTCGCGGTTGTATTCACCCTCGGCGGTATGACGCCAGCGCCCATGCCGTGCTGTGGTCTTGAAGCCGACATCGTAGTCATCGGTGTCTTTCTCGGCGCGTTGATAATCCAGCGCCAGGTCGACATTGCCCTTCCACACCAGATCCTCGACCACCGGTTTCGGTTTGAGAATCTGCTGAATGCTCGCCAGCTCAACGGTTTTCGGCGCCTCACCGTTGGCCAGGGTGACCTTGCCATCTTCGGCAGCCGTCAGCGACTTGGACACTTCACCGCTGTAGGCATCCTGTTTGACCAGCAAGTGCTGATCACTGTCCAGCGTCTTGACCTCTTTCCAGTCAATGGTGACCGCACCGGCGTATTTGGTCTGGATCAACAGCTTGCCGCCATCGAACACGGTGATGGTGCCGCTCAACTTGTCACCGTTCTTCAACCAGACGGTGTCGGCAAGCAGGGGCGTGGACGCACTGAAAACAGCAAGGCACAGCAGGGATCTGGACAACATAAGCAAATCGAAGGCTCAAGTTTGCGAAAAAAGGTCGGCATTATCCGTAGGAATAAGACCCTGACAAGGACTGACCGGACTATTTCCGATGAGTTCATTTCTCAATTGCGCGATCACCGATTACTCTGAAAGCCATCAAACTGTTCATGCTCAGGAACCGCGCACGTGAAAGACCCGCTCGACAGCGTTGAAAACGATGCGCAAATCCGACGCACGGCGCTCTACTCGACGCTCGCCCAAGTGCCCGAAGGCAAAGTCGTCAGTTATGGTCAGTTAGCTGAACTGGCCGGGCTGGGGCGCGCCGCCCGCTGGGTCGGCCGCACCTTGAGTCAGTTACCCAGCGATACAAAGCTGCCCTGGCACCGTGTGCTGGGCGCCGGCGGTCGGATCAGCCTGCCGGTGGGCAGCCCGTCCGGCGATGAACAACGGGCTCGATTGCGCATGGAAGGCATCACCGTCCTGAACAATCGTGTGGATATTCAGCGCCATGGCTGGCGTCCGGTAGAGCACAGCGGTTAGAGTGCGCGCTTTGTTTCCGCAATCTTGAGGCAGACTTCAGCCCATGCCCCGTAAAACCTGGCGCGCCGCGCTAGCCGCTTATGCCAGTCCTTCGACGCTCGTGCTGTTGTTGCTCGGTTTCGCCGCCGGCCTGCCGTACATGCTGGTGTTCTCTACGCTATCCGTCTGGCTGCGTGAAGCCGGTGTCGCCCGTGAAACCATTGGCTACGCCAGCCTGATCGGCCTGGCCTATGCGTTCAAATGGGTCTGGTCACCACTGCTCGACCAATGGCGCCTGCCTTTGCTGGGCAAACTTGGCCGTCGCCGTTCGTGGCTGGTGCTCTCACAAGCCCTGGTCATCCTCGGCTTGATCGGCATGGGTTTCTGCGACCCGCAAAAGCACCTGTCCTGGTTGATCGCCATTGCGGTTGTCGTCGCCTTCGCCTCCGCCACCCAAGACATCGCGGTCGACGCCTATCGCCTGGAAATCGCCGAAGACAACCGCCAGGCCGCCCTCGCCGCCAGCTATATGTCCGGGTATCGCGTGGCTGCACTGCTGGCCACCGCTGGCGCGCTGTTCTTCGCTGAGGGCTTCGGCTCCACTGGCTTCAACTATCAGCATTCGGCCTGGGCCGGCACCTACGCGCTGTTCGGTGCCTTGATGATTCCCGCGCTGCTGACCACGCTGTTCATGCGCGAGCCACCGGTGCCGCTACGCACTCAGTTGCAGGCCGGGCGTTACACCTTCATGCACCAACTGATGTCGGTGTTTGTGCTGATCGTGTTGCTGGTCTCGGTACCGGCGATGTTCACCCAGCTCTACAACACTGATTTCGCCAGCGTACTGTTCGGCGGCATGAGCCCGCTCGACCTGCTGCTTGAAGACCGCGCGTTTCTGCGCGCCATTCTGTATACGCTGCTGACCGGTCTGTGCCTGTCGACCATGGGCCGTCGCGGCCTCGCCCCGGTGCTGACGCCGGTCAACGACTTCATTCTGCGCTATCGCTGGCAGGCACTGCTGTTGCTCGGCCTGATCGCCACTTATCGAATGTCGGACACGGTGATGGGCGTCATGGCCAACGTGTTCTACATCGACCAGGGTTTTACCAAGGATCAGATTGCCAGTGTCAGCAAGATCTTCGGCCTGATCATGACGCTGGTCGGCGCCGGCATGGGCGGCCTGCTGATCGTGCGCTTCGGCATTCTGCCGATCCTGTTCATCGGCGGCGCGGCCTCGGCAGCCACCAACCTGCTGTTCGTCATGCTCGCCGACATGGGCCCGAACCTGCAGATGCTGGTGGTGACTATATCCCTCGACAACTTCAGTTCCGGCCTGGCGACGTCGGCGTTCGTTGCCTACCTGTCGAGCCTGACCAACCTGAAGTTCTCGGCCACGCAATACGCGCTGCTCAGCTCGATCATGCTGCTGTTGCCGCGCCTGATGGGCGGCTATTCCGGGGTTCTGGTGGAGAAGTTCGGTTACCACAGTTTCTTCCTGATCACCGCCCTGCTCGGTGTGCCGACTCTGCTGTTGATCGCCCTGCACTGGTTCCAGGAGAGCCGCCGCCAAGGCCCGACGCCAACGCCCGAGCCTGTGCCGACACCGGTCGCAGAAGAATCGTAAGACGTTTCGGCAACGGCGGGAGGAATCCCGCCGTCGTGCCTCCCTACTGACCTCACGCCTGTACGTCGGCAAAACTCGCCGGTACACTGCGGAGTCATTTCCAGTCATAGCAACCGACAACGGCCAACCATGCGCACCAGTCAATTTTTGCTCGCCACACAGAAAGAAACGCCTTCCGATGCGGTCGTGATCAGCCACCAGCTGATGCTGCGCGCCGGCATGATCCGCAAGCTCGCCTCCGGCCTGTACACCTGGCTGCCCATGGGCCTGCGAGTCATGCGCAAGGTTGAAGCCATCGTTCGCGAAGAGATGAACGCTGCAGGTTCTCTGGAAGTGTTGATGCCGAGCACCCAACCGGCCGAGCTGTGGCAGGAATCGGGGCGCTGGGAAGAGTACGGCCCTGAGCTGCTGCGCATCAAAGACCGCCACGGTCGCGACTTCTGCGCGGGCCCGACCCATGAAGAAGTGATCACCGATCTGATGCGCAACGAGTTGAGCAGCTACAAACAGCTGCCGATCAACCTGTACCAGATCCAGACCAAATTCCGTGACGAAATCCGCCCACGCTTCGGCTTGATGCGTGGCCGTGAATTCATCATGAAAGATGCTTACTCGTTCCACGCTGATCAGGCATCGCTGCAGGTCACCTATGACCGCATGCACCAAGCGTACTGCAACGTGTTTACCCGCTTGGGCCTGAAATTCCGTCCGGTTGAAGCCGACAACGGTTCGATCGGTGGCGCCGGTTCGCACGAATTCCACGTACTGGCCGAGTCCGGCGAAGACGACATCGTCTTCAGCAACGGTTCCGACTACGCGGCGAACATCGAAAAAGCCGAAGCGGTGCCACGCGAAACTTCGCGCCCTGCTCCGACCGAAGAGCTGCGCCTGGTCGATACGCCAGACACCAAAACCATCGCGGCGCTGGTGGAAAAATTCAATCTGCCGATTGAAAAGACCATCAAGACCCTGATCGTGCGCGCCGAAGAAGAAGGCAAGCTGATCGCGCTGGTCATCCGCGGCGACCACGAACTCAACGAAATCAAGGCTGCCCAGCAACCTGGCGTGGCCAGCCCGCTGGTCATGGCCACCGATGCCGAACTGCGTGACGCCATTGGCGCCGGCGCCGGTTCGCTCGGCCCGCTCAACCTGCCGCTGCCAATCATCATCGACCGTTCGGTCGAGCTGATGAGCGACTTCGGTATCGGCGCGAACATCGACGACAAGCACTACTTCGGCGTGAACTGGGAGCGTGACCTGCCGGTTCCGACCGTCGCTGACCTGCGTAACGTAGTCGCCGGTGACCCAAGCCCGGACGGCAAAGGCACGCTGGAAATCAAGCGCGGCATCGAAGTCGGGCACATCTTCCAGCTGGGCAACAAGTACAGCAAGGCGATGAAGTGCGAAGTGCTGGGCGAGAACGGTAAGCCAGTCACCCTGGAAATGGGTTGCTACGGCATCGGCGTATCTCGCGTGGTGGCTGCGGCCATTGAGCAGAACAACGACGCCAACGGCATCATCTGGAGCGACACCTTGGCGCCGTTCCAGATCGCTCTGGTGCCGCTGCGCTATGAAACCGAGCAGGTGCGCGAAGCCACCGACAAGCTGTACGCCGAACTGACAGCTGCCGGCTTCGAAGTGCTGCTGGACGATCGCGACAAGAAAACCAGCCCGGGCATCAAGTTCGCGGACATGGAGCTGATCGGCATTCCACACCGGATCGTGGTCAGCGACCGCGGCCTCGCCGAAGGCAACCTGGAATACAAGAGCCGTACCGAGCCGGAAGCGCAAGCGCTGCCGGTCGCCGATGTGGTGTCCTTCCTTCAGGCCCGTATCCGCCGCTGAAACCAGATAGAGACGTCATGTTCAAGCGAAACACCTTAGGCCTCGGTGGCACCGCCCTGTGCGGTGCCCTGCTGGTCAGCGGCTGTGCCAATCACATGTCACAACGCAGCGAGCACGAAGAGCGGGTCGAGCGAAAATTGCTCGACCACAGCCTGCAGATCGATGTCGGTGAGCCTAAGGAGCTTGAGCTGCCGCAGCGACGCGTAAAGATCAACGAGCAGAAGACCTTCGAAGTCACCGAGTTCGAAGTGACGCGTCGCTACGATCGCTACACGCCTTACCAGCCTTGGCGGGAGATCTATGAGATTCCGCTGGGCGCGGTAGCCGTGGTGGGCGGCATCGGCGCCAACGTGGTCAATGTGTTCGCCCTCGGCAACTTGCCGGACAGCGTCACCAAGGACTGGCTGAGCTATGGTTTTGCCGGGCTCAACCCGTTCATGAACGCGCAGTCCAACGGTCGTGCGCAACAGAACCTGGCCGGCATCGATGAAGTCCAGCGCGACAAGCGTACGGAGTATTCGAGCCTGCCGTGGAGCGAACGTCCGGTGCAGGTCAAGGCTGGCAAACAGACCTTCGACATGACCACTGATCGTAACGGTGTGCTGCGCCTGAACCTGCTCGACAGTCCGTTTGCCGAAAATGACCTCAATCATGTCGGCAAACTGCAGATCAGCGTCGAAGACGCCAAGGATGACGTGCACTCTGACTCATCGCTGATGATCAGCAGTCATCTGCGCGGCAAGTTGCTGGAAGCGCACGGGCTGATTTATGACGACCTGGAAGACGACGAAGTGAGCCAGTGGGTGCACCGGGTCAAACGTCTGTCGGAACTGGGTCTGGAAGAAGAAGCCAGCGAGCTGGAACAAAGCCTGATCGAATTGACGCGCAACGATCCTGAGTTGCAGACCGAGTTTCTCAAGTCTTTGACCAAGGATGCCGGGCGATTGGTGGCTGATCCAGGACCGAACTGACAGCTGAAAGCTTCGCGAGCAGGCTCGCTCCCACAGGGGATTGGTGAACGACACAAATCCAATGTGGGAGCGAGCCTGCTCGCGAAGAGGCCCTGACGCACACCGGAAAATTACCGTTCAAACAACTCCATCTGCTCAAACCCTCCGCGTAAATCCTCCAGCCTTACCCCAACCCCCAACAACCGCACCGGTTTACCGCCGCGATTAAACGCCTGCGTCAGCATCAACTGATAACTGCCCAGATCCCGCCCCGCCCCGGCCTGCTCCAGTGTGGTCTGGGTGAAATCATGAAACTTCACTTTGACGAACGGCTTGCCCGGCCGATAACTGCTGTCGATCCGCGCCATACGGGTTTTCAGGGTTTCGAGCAGTTCGGGCAATTTATCCAGGCAACTGCGTAGATCCGGCAGATCAACGTCGTAGGTATTTTCCACACTGATCGACTGACGCCGGCTGTCGTTATGCACCAACCGATCATCGATCCCACGGGCCAGACTCCACAGTCGCTCGCCAAAACTGCCGAACTCGCGCACCAGCGCCAGCTTGTCCCACTCGCGCAAGTGCTGGCAGTCGACGATCCCCAGCTTGCCGAGCTTGTCGGCGGTGACCTTGCCGACGCCGTGCAACTTGCTCACCGGCAAACCGTTGACAAACTCCTCCACCTGATCCGGCGTAATAACGAACAGTCCATTGGGCTTTTTCCAGTCACTGGCGATTTTTGCCAGAAACTTGTTCGGCGCCACGCCCGCAGACACAGTGATGTGCAATTGATTGGAGACCCGCCGGCGAATGTCTTGGGCAATGCGTGTGGCACTGCCGCCGAAATGCGCGCTATCGGAAACATCCAGATAAGCCTCATCCAGCGACAGCGGTTCAATCAGGTCGGTGTAATCGCTGAAGATCGTGTGTATTTCTTTCGACGCTTCGCGATAGGCGTCCATGCGCGGCTTGACGATGGTCAGGTCCGGGCACAGCTTCAAAGCATGTCCCGAAGCCATCGCCGAACGCACGCCATAGGCCCGCGCTTCGTAATTGCAGGTGGCGATCACCCCGCGCCGGTCCGCCGAACCACCCACCGCCAACGGCTTGCCGGCCAGACACGGGTCATCGCGCATCTCGATGGCGGCGTAGAAACAGTCGCAGTCAATGTGGATGATTTTTCGCTGAGTCATGTCAGAAAAGTAAACGTGGCGAACCGGATCGGCAGTATCTCACTGACACCTGTATATAGCACCAGTGGTATGAAGGTTCTTTCCGAACGGCAGGAAATGTCCTTTGAATTTATTTTATCAATCGACGAGAGGCATCCAATAGAGCTGAAAGCCTTGCGCCACCTGCCCTGCAGCAGGAAAAACACCCGACAAAAAGCGCTAACCGATTGAACCTCAACAGATTTTATCCAGATTGCGGGTTGACACCCCGGCGTTCCTCTGTAGAATGCCGACACACAGACGCGGGATGGAGCAGTCTGGTAGCTCGTCGGGCTCATAACCCGAAGGTCGTCGGTTCAAATCCGGCTCCCGCAACCAAACATCAAAAAAGGCTACTCGAAAGAGTGGCCTTTTTTGTGCGCGTCTGTTTTGTCGATTTCCTCTTTTTATAAAGAAGCGATCGCCAAACAGGAATTCTTTGCATTTCCGAAACTTAACGCACCACCTGCGACCGTTTGACGCGAATGCACACTTATTTGACCCTTTACGGGATTAGCGGTTGACACCTCGCCGTTCGCCTGTAGAATGCCGCCACACAGACGCGGGATGGAGCAGTCTGGTAGCTCGTCGGGCTCATAACCCGAAGGTCGTCGGTTCAAATCCGGCTCCCGCAACCAAACATCAAAAAAGGCTACTCGAAAGAGTGGCCTTTTTTGTATCTGTTGAAAAAGTCCTTTCGCAACAATGATCTGTCACTGTGCAGTGAACCGCTGGGGATCTTCAGAAGTCCTCACTTGCGACTATGCTTGAGTCGCAGGCAAGGCCTCTGCAATCCAGGAACTGCCCTCGCCGATACCCGGTGAGAGGCGTAGTATTTTGTGATTATTTTTTTCTACAGGGATTGGTAACTTGGCTGGATACCTCCATCCTGTCGCGCACAATCCAAGAGGTGATTGATGCGCGCCAACTCGTCTGATCCACAAGACACCGTCACAGCGGAACACCCGATCAAACCCGAGCGCCTGCGCTTGCTGGATCGGTTGAGCAAATACCGTCAGCCCATCGGGCTGGGGGTCACCTTGCTGTTGTTCGCCATTGCGCTGATTGCCTGTCGTCATCTGCTCGCCGAACTCGATCTCGATGCGTTGCACGACTCGATTCTTGACGTGCCGAAACCCGCCTTGCTCGGCGCCTTCGGTGCGACCGTGGTCGGCTTCATTATTCTGCTTGGCTATGAATGGTCGGCCAGTCGCTATGCCGGCGTGACCTTGCCGCCGCGCACATTGGCGCTGGGCGGCTTCACCGCGTTTGCGATTGGCAATGCGATCGGTCTGTCGCTGCTGTCCGGTGGCTCGGTTCGCTACCGTTTATATGCACGACTGGGTCTGGGGGCGTCGGAAGTCGCGCACATGACCTTGTTCGCCAGCCTGTCGCTGGGTTGCGCCTTGCCGCCGCTGGCTGCACTGGCAACGCTGAGCGACCTGCCTGCTGCCTCTCAAGCCCTGGGTTTGTCCGAAGGTCTGCTCGGCACGGTTGCCGCTGTTGTGCTGGCGCTTGGCGCAGTACTGGCTATCGGCATCTACCGTCGGCGCCTGCCGGAACAACCGTTGCGCGACAACCTGCTGGTCAGGGTTGGCCGGCGCACGCTGCGCCTGCCGGGCCGCCGCCTGACGTTCCTGCAACTGATCATCACCGCGCTCGACGTTGCCGCTGCCGCTACTGTCCTCTATCTATTGCTGCCGGAGGCGCCGCCGTTCGGCGCATTCCTGCTGGTGTACCTGTTGGCATTGGCTGCCGGCGTACTCAGCCATGTGCCCGGCGGTGTCGGTGTGTTCGAAGCGATTCTGCTGGCCGCTTTCGCCGACACGCTAGGTGCCGCACCACTGGCCGCGGCGCTGCTGCTGTATCGCCTGATCTATGTGGTGCTGCCGCTGCTGGTCGCCTGCGTATTCCTGCTGATCAACGAAGGCCAACGCCTGTTTCAAACCCAGACCATGCGCGCGGCGTCCGGCCTGGCGGCACCGATTCTGGCGGTGTTGGTGTTCCTGTCCGGCGTGGTGCTGCTGTTTTCTGGTGCGACGCCCGAGATCGATACACGTCTGGAGCACATCGGTTTTCTTATCCCGCATCGTCTGGTCGACGCCTCGCACTTCGGCGCCAGCCTGATCGGCGTGCTCTGCCTGATGCTCGCTCAGGGCCTGCGTCGGCGCTTGTCGGCGGCGTGGATGCTCACCACCATTCTGCTGCTGGTCGGCGCCCTGCTCTCGCTGCTTAAAGGTTTCGACTGGGAAGAAGCGACGCTGATGACCCTCACCGCAGCCTTGCTCGGTGTGTTCCGTCGCTCGTTCTATCGCCCGAGCCGCCTGACCGAACTGCCCTTCTCTCCCCTGTATCTGGTGGCCAGCCTCTGTGTGCTGGGTGCATCGACGTGGCTGCTGCTGTTCGCCTATCAAGACGTGCCGTACAGCCATCAACTGTGGTGGCAGTTCACCCTTGATGCTGACGCACCACGTGGCCTGCGCTCGCTGCTCGGCGCTGCCGTGCTGTTGCTGGTGATCGCGCTGACGTGGCTGCTGCGCACCGCGCGCCCGGTCATTCACCTGCCGACACCTGACGAACTCGATCGCGCGGCGAAGATTCTGATGGCGTCGTCGCAACCCGACGGTGGCCTCGCGCTGACCGGTGACAAGGCGCTGCTGTTTCACCAGAACGACGAAGCGTTCCTGATGTACGCACGCCGTGGCCGCAGCCTGGTGGCGCTGTACGACCCGATCGGCCCCGGCCAGCAACGCGCCGAGATGATCTGGCAGTTCCGCGACCTCTGCGACATTCACCACGCTCGCCCGGTGTTCTACCAGGTGCGCGCGGAGAACCTGCCGTACTACATGGACATCGGCCTGACCGCGATCAAACTCGGCGAAGAAGCCCGGGTCGATCTGCTTCGCTTTGACCTGGAAGCCAAGGGCAAAGAGATGAAGGACCTGCGCTACACCTGGAACCGTGGCACACGCGATGGCTTGTCGCTGGAGATCCACGAGCCGGGTCAGGCGCCGATGGACGAGCTGAAAGTGATTTCCGATGCGTGGCTGACCGGCAAGAACGTGCGTGAGAAAGGCTTCTCCCTCGGCCGCTTCAGCGACGATTACCTGAAGCATTTCCGCATCGCGGTGATTCGCTTCGAAGGTCGCCCGGTGGCATTCGCCAACCTGCTCGAGACTTACAGCCATGACCTGGCCAGTCTCGACCTGATGCGTGCGCACCCGGACGCCCCCAAGCTGACCATGGAATTCATGATGGTCGGCCTGATTCAACACTATAAGAGTCACGGATACGCGCGCTTCAGCCTGGGCATGGTGCCGTTGTCGGGGTTGCAACCCCGGCGTGGTGCACCGCTGACCCAGCGTCTGGGCTCGATGGTTTTCCGCCGTGGTGAGCAGCTGTACAACTTCCAAGGCTTGCGCCGCTTCAAAGACAAGTTCCAGCCTGACTGGGAACCCCGTTATATGGCCGTGCCCGCCGGACTCGATCCGCTGGTGGCGCTGGCCGACACTGCTGCCCTGATCGCGGGCGGCTTGACTGGATTGGTGAAACGCTGATGATTCAACGCTCCCTGAAGTACATCCTGGCCGCACTGATCGTGCTGGCCGTGATTGCCGGCGGCGGTTTCTGGTACCTCAAACGCCCGGCACCGGAACCGACCGTCGAACAGCTGACCCCGACCGACGGCGCCGCCATGACCCGCATCATCCCCGGCACCAAGCCCAAGGCGCAGGTCCTGATAGCGGTCAACGACGACCAGAAACTCAGCGAAAAACAACTGACCACCCTGAGCCGCAGCGCTTCGGCGCAGATCGTTCAGGTGATTCTGCCCAAGGACTGCCTGCTGCAAAGCCGCGCCCTGCAAACCGGTCTGCGTGAACTGAATGGCCCGGCCACGCTGGTCAGCGGCATCGGCCCGGGCGCCGTGCTGGCCTGGCGCTGGTTGTCGGAGCAGAAAGACGACAAGGCCCAAGCCATCTCCGTCGACCTCGCTCTGGAAAAAGGTGGCTGCACCCACCTGCTGCCGAAATCCGCCGCCCACGGCCACTGGCTGGCAGCGTGGAACGACAACCCGGACGACGCCAGCGCAGGTTTCGTGCGCGATCAACCGAACGCCGAAACCAGCATCAGCGACTACGACATCAACCTGCCGCAAGTGCTGAACAACGAACTGCGCAAGATCCTCGTCGGCGGCGACAAGGCCAACGGCGGTCTGGCGATCCCGGTGGTTGAAGTGCCGGCCGGTCAAGCCAAGGACACCGTGACCCTGTTCCTTTCCGGTGACGGCGGCTGGCGCGATCTCGACCGCGACGTGGCGGGCGAGATGGCCAAGATCGGCTACCCGGTGGTCGGCATCGACACCCTGCGCTACTACTGGCAGCACAAGAGCCCGGAGCAAAGCGCGCTGGACCTGACCGAACTGATGCAGCACTACCGGCAGAAATGGGGCACCAAGCGCTTCATCCTCACCGGTTACTCGTTCGGTGCCGACGTTCTGCCGGCGATCTACAACCGCCTGCCGGAAACCGAGCAGCAGCGTGTAGACGCTATCATCCTGCTGGCCTTCGCCCGCACCGGCAGCTTCGAAATCGAAGTCGAAGGCTGGCTGGGCAACGCCGGCAAAGAAGCCGCCACCGGCCCGGAAATGGCCAAGCTGCCAGCGGCCAAGGTCGTGTGCATCTACGGTGAAGAAGAGACCGATGAAAGTGGCTGCACGGACAAGACTGCAGTCGGCGAAGCAGTGAAACTGCCTGGTGGCCACCACTTCGACGAGAACTACCCGGCGCTGGCCAAGCGCTTGGTGGACTTGATCGAGAAGCGTCAGAGCAAGGACTCGGTCGCCGAAGAGTGATCTGAGCCACGCCCACAAAAAGCCCCCGCAACTTCGCAGTTACGGGGGCTTTTTACATTCCAGCCGCCACCACAATCGCTGTGGGAGCGAGCTTGCTCGCGAAAGCGGCGGGTCAGTCAACAGATTCGCCGACTGACACTAAGACTTCGCGAGCAAGCTCGCTCCCACAGGGGGATTGCGCTGGATTCAGCAGTTTTGTGCCAAGACTCGCAAATCTCTTGACTCTTCAGGAAGCTAAAAAAACCAAGTGTCCACATTCCATAAAACGTGGACACCTGCTTAATTGGCATTATCGAATCGTCAACTCCACACTCATTCATCTGCCGAACAAATACCCGCAAAGCCGCCAGCAACGTTTAGTTTCGTTTACTTCTGGTCTCGCAATATCAGATGACGCCCACAGACCTTGTAGGCAAACTCCGAAACTCGTGTTTGGACGCTTTGCCGCTCTGTTGCGCTGTTTTTCGACGGGATACTCTCCGGACGTCGCTGACCCATTCAGCGATCGGGCTTGGTAACCCGGTGGAATAAGGCGCAACAGCGCACCCGACACGACTCAGGCGAAATCCCGTCCGAGTCCCTGTGTTATGGCAGCTGTGCGTGGGACGCTTTCGGGCGTGCCGGTTTCCTTGATTCCCCGGTTTACCAACCTGCGCACAGCTGCCACCCATTCGCTTGGTATCGGATGCGGCAGCTCTCGAAATCAAGGGAACTGACCATGAACAATCCACCTGATCTTAAAACCATCGGCTTCACCCCTTTCCTCTACAACTCGGATCAAGCGTTCTTCAACGTCCGCGCCGGCATCCCGATCATCGATGCCTTGTCCCAATCCTCCGACCTGCTATCCCTCGCAAAATCCTTCGCCGAGGATGCAGCCTTCATCAAAGACACCGACCGCCATGCCTGGGCCGCGCATTATCTGACAGTGATGGGCAAAGCTTTGATTGATGATGTGATCCAAGCGCTGATCCCACGACCTGCGCGCACGAAGAGCGAATCCGAAGAAGAATTGCCTGAAAGCCACTAACATCACAGAACCCTTGTGGGAGCGAGCTTGCTCGCGAAAGCGGTGGATCAGCCACCACATGTCTCGACTGACACTCAGCCTTCGCGAGCAAGCTCGCTCCCACAGGGGATTTGCGATGGGTTTGAGGTTTATGCACAGGCACAAAAAAGCCCCCGCCAACCACAAGGCTGACGGGGGCTCTTTCTATAACGCGAAGTTACATCTCCACCTGCGTCCCCAACTCAATCACCCGATTCAGCGGCAGATTGAAGAAGCGCAAATTACCATTGGCATTCTTCAACATGAACGCAAACAGCGCCTCACGCCAACGCGCCATGCCTTCCAGCTTCGAGGCAATCACCGTTTCCCGGCTGAGGAAGTACGTGGTGCGCATCGGGCTGAAGTCCAGATCATCCAGATGACACAGCTTCAGCGCCTGCGGCACGTCCGGCTCATCGGTGAAGCCGAAGTGCAGGATCACCCGGAAGAAACCTTCGCCGTGTGCTTCCACTTCGAAGCGCCGCGATGGCGGTACGCGCGGGATGTCTTCGTAGACCACCGTCAGCAATACCACTTGCTCATGCAACACCTGGTTATGCAGCAGGTTATGCAACAGTGCATGCGGCACGGCGTCGGAGCGCGCGGTGAGGAACACCGCAGTGCCCTGCACCCGATGCGGCGGTTGCACGCGGATGCTGCTGATGAAGATCGGCAGCGGCAGTGCGCCTTCGTCGAGACGATCGACCAGCAGTTGTTTACCGCGCTTCCAGGTGGTCATCAGCACGAACAGCGCGATACCGGCGATCACCGGGAATGCGCCGCCCTGAACGATCTTCGGCACGTTGGCGGCGAAGTACAGACCGTCCACCAGCAGGAAGCCGATCAGCACCGGCACCGCAAGGATCGGTGGCCATTTCCACAGCAGCAGCATCACCGCCGACACCAGAATGGTGGTCATCAGCATGGTGCCCGTCACTGCCACGCCATAGGCCGAGGCCAGTGCGCCGGAGGATTCGAAGCCCAGCACCAGCAGCACAACGCCAACCATCAGCGCCCAGTTCACCGCGCCGATGTAAATCTGGCCCTGCTCATCACTGGAGGTGTGCTGGATGTACATGCGCGGGATGTAACCGAGCTGAATCGCCTGACGTGTCAGGGAGAACGCGCCGGAAATCACCGCTTGCGAAGCGATCACCGTGGCCAGCGTCGACAGACCGACCAGCGGAATCAGCGCCCAGCTCGGCGCCAGCAGATAGAACGGGTTACGCGCCGCTTCCGGGTTGTCCAGCAGCAACGCACCCTGGCCGAAGTAGTTCAGCACCAGCGCCGGCAGCACCAGCAGGAACCACGCCCGGGCAATCGGCTTGCGACCAAAGTGGCCCATGTCGGCGTACAGCGCTTCGGCACCGGTCAGGGCCAGCACCACGGCGCCGAGGATCGCCACGCCCATGCCGGTGTGGACCATGAAGAAACGCACGGCCCAGACCGGATTCAGCGCATGCAGCACTTCTGGCGTGTGGCTGATGCCATACACACCGAGGGCGCCGAGGACGAGGAACCATGTGACCATGATCGGCCCGAACAAGATGCCGATCCGCGCCGTACCGTGACGCTGGATCAGAAACAGTCCGACCAGCACCACCAGCGACAGCGGCACCACCCAATGGTCGATACCCTCAAACGCCAGCCCCAGACCTTCAATCGCCGACAGCACGGAAATCGCCGGGGTGATCATGCTGTCGCCGTAAAACAGCGCCGCACCGATCAGTCCGCACACCACCAGCAACGACCGCAGCTTCTTGCGATGCCCGGCCGCGCGACGGGCCAGTGCGGTGAGCGCCATGATGCCGCCCTCACCCTGGTTGTCGGCGCGTAGCACGAACATCATGTATTTGATCGACACGACCCAGATCAGCGACCAGAAGATCAACGACAGAATGCCCAGCACGCCGTCGTGATTGACCGGTACGCCGTAACCGCCGGAAAACACTTCTTTGAGGGTGTACAACGGGCTGGTGCCGATGTCGCCGTAAACTACCCCGACTGCCGCGACCAGCATGCTCAGCGGCTTGGTTGCCGAACCCTCGGCGCCTGCCGCATGACTACTTGCCTGACCCATCCAACACTCCTACTTCTCAGAACCGGCTTCTTTGAATGAAGCACTATGCTTTGTGGTGCAGCATGCGCTGTTTTACCTGTTGTTACAGACGTTTTGTTGACTGTAAAAAATTGGTAAAGCTCAACGGCGCGAAGCATAGCGCAGCACTCGTCGTATTTCCCGGCATAAAGCTGGTCAAGTGCGCTCCTCACCGCTAGAATTGCGCACTTTTTGATCAGAGGCGCGCCCTAAGCGCCCATCCGTCGGCTTTCGCACCAAGAAAGCGATGTCACAAAATACCGAGGTTAGACATGTCCACCACTCCTGCGCCGGCCAATCCAAAGGTTGGCTTTGTATCTCTGGGTTGCCCGAAAGCACTGGTCGACTCCGAGCGCATCCTGACCCAGCTGCGCATGGAAGGCTATGACGTGGTGTCCACCTATCAGGACGCCGACGTGGTCGTGGTCAATACCTGCGGTTTCATCGATTCGGCCAAGGCTGAGTCGCTGGAAGTGATCGGCGAAGCGATCAAGGAAAACGGCAAGGTGATCGTCACCGGTTGCATGGGCGTGGAAGAAGGCAACATCCGCAACGTGCACCCGAGCGTGCTGGCCGTGACCGGTCCGCAGCAGTACGAGCAAGTGGTCAACGCCGTGCACGAAGTGGTGCCGCCGCGTAAAGATCACAACCCGCTGATCGACCTGGTGCCGCCGCAAGGCATCAAACTGACCCCGCGCCACTACGCCTACCTGAAGATCTCCGAAGGCTGCAACCACAGCTGCTCGTTCTGCATCATCCCGTCGATGCGCGGCAAACTGGTCAGCCGTCCGGTCGGTGATGTACTCGACGAAGCTCAGCGCCTGGTCAAATCCGGCGTTAAAGAGCTGTTGGTGATCTCGCAAGACACCAGCGCCTACGGCGTTGACGTGAAATACCGCACCGGCTTCTGGAACGGCGCGCCGGTGAAAACCCGCATGACCGAACTCTGCGAAGCGCTGAGCACCCTCGGCGTCTGGGTCCGCCTGCACTACGTTTACCCGTACCCGCACGTTGACGAGCTGATCCCGCTGATGGCTGCCGGCAAGATCCTGCCGTACCTGGACATCCCGTTCCAGCACGCCAGCCCGAAAGTGTTGAAGTCGATGAAACGCCCGGCGTTCGAAGACAAGACCCTGGCGCGGATCAAGAACTGGCGCGAAATCTGCCCGGATTTGATCATCCGTTCGACCTTCATCGTCGGCTTCCCGGGCGAAACCGAAGAAGACTTCCAGTACCTGCTGAACTGGCTGACCGAAGCCCAGCTCGACCGCGTCGGCTGCTTCCAGTACTCGCCGGTTGAAGGCGCTCCGGCCAATGATCTGGATCTGGAAGTGGTGCCGGACGAGGTCAAGCAAGATCGTTGGGATCGCTTTATGGCGCACCAGCAGGCGATCAGCTCGGCCCGCCTGCAAATGCGCATTGGCCGTGAGATTGAAGTGCTGGTTGACGAAGTTGACGAGCAAGGCGCGGTTGGCCGCTGCTTCTTCGACGCCCCGGAAATCGATGGCAATGTGTTTATCGATAACGGCAGTAATTTGAAGCCTGGCGACAAGGTCTGGTGCAAGGTGACTGACGCTGACGAATATGACCTGTGGGCTGAGCAGATCTAAGGTCAAAAGCCCCTCACCCCAGCCCTCTCCCAGAGGGAGAGGGAGCTGACCGTGTTGTTCTTTCGAATTACACCGACCTGAACGTTCGAGTCGAGCTCAGGTTTTCAACAGCATGAAGATCAGCTCCCTTCCCCCTCGCCCCCTTGGGGGAGAGGGTTGGGGTGAGGGGGTGAGCTCTTGCTGGCGACAGAAACAGCCAGCAAGACACCGCAAAAAATACAAAAAGCCCCGCTCTTTTTACGAGATGCGGGGCTTTTTTACGGCTATCGTTTAGCGGGGGACGGACTCCCTTGAAACGGACAAGAGGCAGACGGGCATGCGTCACCATTCGGTCATCCACACGCCGAAACTCAGCGATTACCAGGAACTGACCCGGGTCTGGGAGGCCTCGGTCCGTGCGACCCATGATTTTCTGCCGGACAGCTATATCGAACTGCTGCGCAATCTGGTGCTCACCCGCTATCTCGATGCAGTAATGCTGATCTGCACCAAGGATGCTAACCAGCGCATCACCGGATTTGCCGGAGTTGCAGCGGGCAAGATTGAAATGTTGTTCATCGATCCCGAACATCGTGGCCAGGGCTTGGGCAAGAAACTGCTCACCTACGCGATGCAGCACTTGAATGCCGATGAACTCGACGTCAACGAGCAGAACCCACAAGCCTTGGGCTTTTACTTCAAGCAGGGTTTTGAGGTGATCGGCCGTTCGGAGGTGGATGGCATGGGCCAGCCGTATCCGTTGCTGCACATGCGCCTGCGACAAAATCAGCAACGCTCAGGCAACGGCTGATACACCAGGGAACCCCTGTGGGAGCGAGCTTGCTCGCGAATGCGGTGTACCAGTCACTGCACACATAGACTGGCAGGACGCCTTCGCGAGCAAGCTCGCTCCCACATTGAATTCAGCGCCTGTAAATCGAACCGGGCTTAACCGGCGCCACACAGGTACAATGCCCACCCCTTTTTTGTTACGGCCCTGTCATGACTGACCCGATTCGCCTCTCCAAACGCCTCATCGAACTGGTCGGTTGCTCCCGCCGGGAGGCCGAGCTGTTCATTGAGGGCGGCTGGGTCTCCGTGGACGGCGAAGTGATTGACGAGCCGCAATTCAAGGTCGGCGACCAGAAGGTCGAGCTCGATAAGGACGCCAAGGCCACCGCACCGGAGCCGGTGACCATCCTGCTCAACGCGCCGGCTGGCATGGATGTCGAGACCGCCATGCAATCGCTGAGCGCCGAAACCCTCAGCGAAGAACACCGCTTCAGCAAGCGCCCGTTGCGCGGGCACTTTCTGCGCCTGACCGCCAGCGCCGACCTGCAAGCCAAGGCTAGCGGCCTGCTGGTGTTCACTCAGGACTGGAAAATCCTCCGCAAACTCACCGCCGACGCCGCGAAGATCGAGCAGGAATACGTGGTTGAAGTTGAAGGAGACATGGTCGCCCACGGCCTCAATCGCCTGCAGCACGGCCTGACCCACAAGGGCAAGGAGCTGCCGCCAGTCAAGGCCAGCTGGCAGAACGAAAACCGGCTGCGCTTCGCCATGAAAAACCCGCAGCCCGGCATCATCGCCCAGTTCTGCGAAGCGGTGGGCCTGAAGGTCATCGGCATCCGTCGCATCCGCATCGGCGGCGTCTCGATCGGCAAGGTCCCGGTTGGCCAATGGCGCTACCTGTCCGGCAAAGAGAAGTTCTAAGACTTCCACTGCCGCCACACATTCCGGCAGCGCGCCCGCGTGCTGCCCACAACGCTTATCAGGATTACTCACATGATTCATAACGACGTACTGCGCAGCGTGCGCTACATGCTCGACATCAGCGACAAGAAAGTTGTCGAAATCATCAAGCTCGGCGGCATGGAAGTAGCGCTCGCCGACGTAGTGACCTGGCTCGACAAGAAAGAAGAAGACGAAGAAGGTTTCGTGCGCTGCCCGGACGAAGTCATCGCGCACTTCCTCGACGGTCTGGTGATCTTCAAGCGTGGCAAGGACGAAAGCCGTCCGCCGCAGCCGATCGAAGTGCCGGTGACCAACAACATCATCCTGAAAAAGCTGCGCGTGGCCTTCGAACTGAAAGAAGACGACATGCACGCGATCCTCAAGGCCGCCGAGTTCCCGGTGTCCAAGCCTGAGCTGAGTGCGCTGTTCCGCAAGGTCGGCCACACCAACTACCGCCCGTGCGGCGACCAGTTGCTGCGCAACTTCCTCAAGGGGCTGACCCTGCGCGTTCGCCCGGCCTGATCCCCTTCTGCGGTGGCGACTGATGGTCGCCGCCGCAACGCATGACCGCTCATTCCCTCTGAAAATAGTGGCTCCGCTTTTCGCGGCTGACGACTAGGGTGTATTGATCCCTAGCACTCAGGACTCGCCATGCACCCGTATTTCTCCCTGCAAGGCCGCACCGCTCTGGTGACCGGCGGCACCCGTGGTATCGGCAAAATGATCGCCAAAGCCTTTGTCGAGGCTGGCGCGCGCGTCTATGTCTGCTCGCGCGACGCCGAAGCCTGCCATCAAACCGCGGAAGAACTCAGCGCCTTGGGCAAGTGTCACGGCGTGGCGGCGAATCTGGCGACGGAAGAAGGCGTGCAGGAACTGGCCGCGCGCCTGGGCGAGCAGATCACGCATCTGGATATTCTGGTGAACAACGCCGGCACTACTTGGGGCGCGCCGCTGGAGAGCTACCCGGTCAAGGGTTGGGAAAAAGTCATGCAGCTCAACGTGACGTCGGTGTTCAGTTGCATCCAGCAGTTTCTACCGTTGTTGCGCAAAGCGGGTTCGGCGGCGAACCCGGCACGGATCATCAACATCGGTTCAGTGGCGGGGATTTCTTCGTTTGGCGAGCAGGCGTATGCCTACGGGCCAAGTAAGGCCGCCCTGCATCAATTGTCGCGGATTCTCGCGCGGGAACTGGTGAGCCAGCACATCAACGTCAACGTGATTGCGCCGGGGCGCTTTCCGAGCAAGATGACCCAGCATATTGGCAATGACCAGCAGGCATTGGCCGAGGATACCGCGCTGATTCCGATGAAGCGTTGGGGGCGTGAAGAGGAAATGGCGGCGTTGGCGATCAGTCTGGCGAGTACGGCTGGGGCCTATATGACCGGGAATATTATTCCGCTGGATGGTGGGTTCAGTCTGTAGATCGGCGGCGCGGCCTTCGCGAGCAAGCTCGCTCCCACAGGGATCTTGTGCACGCCATAGATCAAATGTGGGAGCGAGCTTGCTCGCGAAGAGGCCGGTCCTGGTACCACCAGACTTGAGGGCTACCGGGTTATCATGCCCACCCTGCCACGCTTCGAATGCAAACCATGACTTACAGCGTCTCCCCCATCGGCTTCGTGCGCTCCTGCTTCAAGGAGAAATTTGCCATCCCCCGTCAACCGCAACTGGCCCCCGCCGCCCGTGGCGTGCTGGAACTGGTGGCGCCGTTCGATCAGGGTGACGCCGTGCAAGGGCTGGAGCAGGTCAGTCACGTCTGGCTGCTGTTTCTGTTCCATCAGGCACTGGAAGACAAACCACGGCTGAAAGTCCGCCCACCGCGACTGGGCGGCAACAAATCCATGGGCGTATTCGCCACCCGTGCCACCCATCGACCAAACGGCATCGGCCAATCGGTGGTGAAACTGGACAACGTCGAAGCCAATCGGTTGTTCATCTCCGGGATCGACTTGCTCGACGGCACGCCGATTCTCGACATCAAGCCCTACGTGCCTTACGCCGACATCATTCCCAACGCCGCCAACAGCATCGCCAGCGCCGCGCCGCAGTTGATTGACGTGCAGTGGACGGACTCAGCGCTGAAACAAGCGCACACACACGCTCAGCGCCTTGGCGAACCCTTGGTTGAGCTGATTGAACAGTGCCTGGCCCAGGATCCGCGTCCGGCCTATCAAACCCCGGCGCCTGAACGCGAGTACGGTGCGCAATTCTGGGATCTGGATGTGCGCTGGCATTACCCGACGCCAGAGCAGATCCGCGTGCTCGAAGTGATTCCTGCCACAGCCTGAGGCCGCACCCACATGGATCGTGGCAGGCATGAAGGAAATGTTTCGGGCATAAAAAAGCCCCCATTGCCTGCATAGGCAATGGGGGCTTTTTAAGGGGGGCTTACTTCTCGACGAACGCACGCTCGATCAGGTAATCACCCGGCTCGCGCATCCGCGCCGAGATCTTCAGGCCGAAGCTGTCGAGCACTTCGCTGGTCTCGTCGAGCATGCTCGGGCTACCGCAGATCATCGCGCGGTCGTCCTGCGGGTTGATCGGTGGCAGGCCGATGTCGCTGAACAGCTTGCCGCTGCGCATCAGGTCGGTCAGGCGACCCTGATTCTCGAAAGGCTCGCGGGTCACGGTCGGGTAGTAGATCAGCTTGTCACGCAGCGCCTCGCCGAAGAACTCGTTCTGCGGCAAGTGCTCGGTGATGAATTCGCGATACGCGACTTCGTTGACGTAACGCACACCGTGAACCAGGATCACTTTTTCAAAGCGCTCGTAGGTTTCCGGGTCCTGAATCACGCTCATGAACGGCGCCAGACCGGTGCCGGTGCTCAGCAGGTACAAGTGCTTGCCCGGGTTCAGGTCGTCGAGAACCAGGGTGCCGGTAGGCTTCTTCGAGATGATGATCTCGTCGCCTTCCTTCAAGTGCTGCAGTTGCGAGGTCAGCGGGCCGTCCTGCACCTTAATGCTGAAGAACTCCAGATGCTCTTCCCAGTTCGGGCTGGCGATCGAGTAAGCGCGCATAAGCGGGCGGCCGTTGGGCTGTTGCAGGCCGATCATCACGAACTGACCGTTCTCGAAGCGCAGGCCCGGATCGCGGGTGCACTTGAAGCTGAACAGAGTGTCGTTCCAGTGATGAACACTGAGGACACGCTCGTGGTTCATGTTGCTCATGTACGTTTGACTCCTGGAGATTGGGTCTGCGCTGGCTTTTGAAGGCGACGGTGCGCAATTGCATCGCATTCTAATAGCGACGACAATATCTGTTAACTGGATTATTAAGATAAGGGTTATCGGTTATATCGATATGCGATTTACTCTCCGTCAACTGCAAGTCTTCGTCGCCGTCGCCCAGCAGGAAAGCGTATCCCGTGCTGCGGGTCTGCTCAACCTCTCGCAGTCGGCCGCCAGCACGTCGATCACCGAACTCGAGCGCCAATCCAGCTGCCAGCTGTTCGACCGCGCCGGCAAACGGCTGAGCCTCAACGCCCTCGGCAAACAGCTCTTGCCGCAGGCGGTGGCCCTGCTCGATCAGGCCAAGGAAATCGAAGACCTGCTCAACGGCAAATCCGGTTTCGGCTCGCTGTCGGTGGGCGCGACGCTGACCATCGGCAATTATCTGGCGACCCTGCTGATCGGCAGTTTCATGCAGCGCCACCCGGAAAGCCAGGTGAAGCTGCACGTACAGAACACGGCCAATATCGTGCAACAAGTCGCCCACTACGAAATTGATCTGGGTCTAATCGAAGGCGATTGTAGCCACCCGGACATCGAAGTGCAGAGCTGGGTTGAAGATGAGCTGGTGGTGTTCTGCGCGCCGCAGCATCCGCTGGCCCAACGCGGCAGCGCGACCATGGAAGAACTGACTCGCGAGGCATGGATTCTGCGTGAACAGGGTTCCGGCACGCGGCTGACCTTCGATCAGGCCATGCGTCACCATCGCAGCGCACTGAATATCCGTCTGGAGCTGGAACACACCGAAGCGATCAAACGCGCGGTGGAATCAGGACTAGGGATTGGCTGCATCTCGCGGCTGGCGCTGCGTGATGCGTTCCGCCGCGGCAGTCTGGTGCCGGTGGAAACGCCGGATCTGGATCTGGCGCGACAGTTCTACTTCATCTGGCACAAACAGAAATATCAGACTTCTGCCATGCGCGAATTTCTCGATCTGTGCCGCGCTTTCACCGCCGGGGTGCAGCGCAGCGACGAGATCGTTTTGCCGACAATCGCTTAAAGCAGAATCACTGCCCACACCAGCGCGATCATGCTCAATGCCACGAATTGTGCGGCGCTGCCCATGTCCTTGGCATTCTTCGACAGTGGATGCAGTTCCAGCGAGATGCGGTCAATGGCCGCTTCTACCGCCGAGTTCAGCAACTCGACGATCAGCGCCAACAGGCACACAGCGATCAACAGCGCTTGTTCGACACGGCTGACATTGAGGAAGAACGTCAGCGGAATCAGCACCACATTGAGCAGTACCAGTTGGCGGAACGCCGCTTCACCAGTGAAAGCTGCGCGCAGGCCATCCAGCGAGTAACCGGAGGCATTGAGGATACGTTTCAGGCCGGTCTGGCCCTTGAAAGGTGACATAAAGTAGAAACCAACCAAAAAGGAGTGGGAAAGCTAGATCAACAAAAGTCAAAAAAGCGTGAAGACGCCAGCCATTATTGGCTCGGAATTGACTCAAGTTGTTGCAGCAGTAAAGCCGCTTGCGTGCGAGTGCGCACATTCAGCTTGCGAAAGATCGCCGTGACGTGGGCCTTGATGGTCGCTTCCGACACGCTCAGTTCATAGGCAATCTGCTTGTTCAGCAGGCCTTCGCAGACCATGGTCAACACGCGGAACTGCTGCGGCGTCAGGCTGGCAAGGCCATCGCTGGCGGCTTTGGCTTCGTCGGAAACGGCGACTGCCTCGAACGCTTGCGGCGGCCAGAACACATCGCCATCGAGCACTTTACGCACCGCTTCCTGAATCACGCTGAGGTCGCTGGACTTGGGAATAAAACCACTGGCGCCGAACTCACGGGATTTGACCATCACCGAAGCTTCTTCCTGCGCCGAAACCATCACCACCGGAATCTGCGGGTACTGCCCGCGCAGCATGACCAACCCGGAAAACCCGAAAGCGCCGGGCATGTTCAGGTCCAGCAGGACCAGATCCCAATCAGCCTTTTCGGTCAGACGCGCTTCCAGCTCGGCGATGCTCGCCACTTCCACCAGCCGTACATCCGGGCCAAGGCCCAGCGTCACCGCTTGATGCAGGGCGCTACGAAACAGGGGGTGATCATCGGCAATCAGGATGTCGTATGTGGCCATTTTTCAAATGATCCTGTTTTTGATGGCAGACCCGGAGCATTCCGGTCTGGCCAAAGCAACTCAAGATGCCGCTTTCAAGCGATATCCACAGGGGCACGTTCAACGCCAATCATCAGCAAACACGGCGTTTCAAACCTTGGCCGCACCCTAATCGGCGCCAAGCATGCCCAGCGAAGACGGGGTGGTCAAGCAGCACGGCCGCTGGCTTGTACAGTATGGGCCACTATTGGGCCAACTCGGGCTGCGGCTTTCGTATATAGGGCAGCAACTCGGCGTGAGCCGGCGTCGATTCATTCATGTCCAGTTGCTGTTTGGCGCCGAGGTAATGCTGGCTGAACACGTCGAAATAGGCGTCCAACGCCGAGGCGGCATCGCTGTCACCGGCCAGCTCCAGGCACAACGCCGCGACTTCGGCGGTGCACAGGTGCTCACTGCGGGTTGAACGGCGCAAGCGGTAGCGCGAGAGTTTATCGGGCAGCAGACTGAGAATCGGCAAGCGATCGAAATACGGGCTCTTGCGGAAAATCTTCCGCGCTTCGGTCCAGGTCGCATCCAGCAGAATGAACAACGGGCGCTTGCTGCTATCGATCGCGACAGTATTGGTCACTCGCGACGGCTCCACGTATTCGCCGGGAAACACCAGGTACGGTTGCCATTGCGGGTCATTGAGCAGCGCCAGCATCTGCGGATCGGGCTCGGTACGCGACCAGATAAACGCATGGTTATCGCGCACCACGTCGGCAATCAGCCAACCGGTGTTGCTCGGTTTGAACACTTCCTTGCCGGTCATGATCAGGCACACGCCCGACCGCGTCTCGACACTAGGTCGCCAGGCGCACAGGCAATGGCTGATGATCACCCGGCAATCGCGGCAACGTTCGGAGCGAAAGCCACGGGCCTGAATCGGCTTGATGCCCTCGTCCTCGCGCTGATCGCGCAAGCGGGCTACGGCGTTGGGGGCATGATGGGTCACGGGCAACGCCTTACGGCAGGAAAACTCGACACGCACAGCACTCGGCAAGGCTATAAAGGCCGGCAGTTTACCAGAGCGGCGAGTGCAAACCTGTACCGTCCCGACCGGCTCCCCTATAATCCGGCGCCACTGAACGCACAGCCACAGGGCTGGTCGAACCACCAGTCACTGAATCAGGAGAGTTTCATGCTGCGCCTTATCGTTCCTACCGCTGCCATTCTGCTGGCGTCGTCCTTCACCGCTCAGGCTGCATCCCTGAGTGAGCAGAATCTGAACCGCGAGCTGCGCAACGTCGCCGCACAAAGCAGCGTCGGCACGCCACGCGCCATCAGTGAAGACATTCTTGATCAGGGCTTTACCGTGGAAGGCACGCAGTTGATCAACCACCTGAGCGTGCAGAAGAGCCACGCCGACAAAATGCGCGCTGACCCTAAAGCCGTGTATTTCCAGTTGGGCGCCTCGGTGTGCAATAACCCGTCGTTCCGCAAGCTGATGGCCAAGGGTGCGATCATGCGTTACGACTTCACTGAAGTGAAAACCAACAAAGCGATCGGCTCCGCCAGCTACCAGGAATCGGATTGCCCGAAAGCCGCCCCGGCGAAGAAGAAGTAATCATCGCGAATTGGCGCGCCGCTGTTCATCCTCGGCGCGCAGTTCGGCCAGCAAGGCCTGTAGATAGTGGGAACGGCGCTCGCCGCCCGCCAACCGCCGGCAGCACTCCTCTTCGAGACTGAGTTGATTGGTCTCGGCTGCCGCTTTCAACATCCGATACAGCTGCGTATCGATCTCCAGAATCACTCTGGCCATATGTCCCGCCTCCTTGCCACCCACGAATCCTTGAATTGCATGCGCCTGGCCTACGGTCGTTGACGCAAAGCTGTCGTACGGCGCCTGTACGTTAGTTAATCAGAGGGATTGCCGCTTGGCGCACGTTCGGACGAGCGGTGAAGCAACGCGCGGAAAATCAATAAACGATTGCCAGCCAAAACTTTACGGCGCAATGATCAAGTCAGCGCAAATCCGTGCGAGGGTCTAGATTCAGTGTATTCCCGATCTTTTTTCAACGGCAGGCAAGGAACTGCCGATCGTGTGTTTTTTGCAGCGCGGCACTGACGCCGCTCGTCAGGGCCGACGCCCTGTGCAGAAGGAGACGTTGAATGCCTTACCAACCGAATGACCTCTTGAGCCGTCATTTTCAGGAAAGCGGTCCCGACCTCATCAGTAAGGTCGAAGAACAACTCAACCGTGTTTCACCCAACAGCCCGAATATCCCTATCTACCGCGACATGATCCTGACCGTGCTGCGCATGGCCCAGGAAGACCACAATCGCTGGAACGCCAAGATCACCTTGCAAGCCCTGCGCGAACTGGAGCAGGCGTTTCGGGTACTGGAGCAATTCAAGGGCCGACGCAAAGTCACCGTATTCGGTTCGGCGCGCACACCGGTCGAACATCCGTTGTATGCGATGGCTCGCGAACTCGGTGCAGCCTTGACCCGCTCGGGGATGATGGTCATCACCGGGGCTGGCGGCGGCATCATGGCCGCCGCGCACGAAGGTGCCGGCCGCGATCACAGCCTCGGGTTCAATATCACCCTGCCCTTCGAACAGCATGCCAACCCGACGGTGGACGGCACCGGCAATCTGCTGCCGTTCCACTTCTTCTTTACCCGCAAGTTGTTTTTCGTCAAAGAGGCCGACGCACTGGTTTTATGCCCCGGTGGCTTCGGCACGCTGGATGAAGCGCTGGAAGTGCTGACATTGATCCAGACCGGTAAAAGTCCATTGGTGCCGGTGGTGCTGTTGGATGCGCCGGGCGGCACGTTCTGGCAGGGCGCGATGGACTTTATCCGCCAGCAACTGGAGAGCAACCGCTACATCCTGCCGACCGACATGAAACTGATGCGACTGGTCTACAGCGTCGACGAGGCGGTGGAGCAGATCAACCAGTTCTACAGTAACTTCCACTCCAGTCGCTGGCTCAAGCGCCAATTCGTAATTCGCATGCATCACAAACTCAGCGATCAGGCGCTGGAGCACATGCAGGAAGCATTCGCCGATCTGTGCCTGAGTGACCAGTTTCATCAGCACGACTACGCCGGCGAGGAACACGATGAAGCGCAGTTCAGCCATTTGGCGCGACTGGCCTTCACCTTCAACGCGCGCACTCACGGGCGTCTGAGGGAGTTGATCGATTACATCAACCTACCGGAAAACTGGGCAGATTCCCAACCGCAAACAGCGCAACGCAGCCGCGAACCGTCAAAGGTAATTTGAGGGCAAAAAAAAACGGCCCGCTATTTTCATAGCGGGCCGTTTTTATTGAATCGGTTTAATCGTCCATCCCTCGACCGCTGAACAAGCGGTTGATCATCTCCATCGAGAACCCCCGATAGGCCAGGAACCGGCCCTGTTTGGCCCGTTCTTTCGCATCAATCGGTAAATGCCCGGAGAACTTGCGTTGCCACGTCTCCTGCAATTGCTCCTGCCAACTGATACCGCTTTCGCGCAGGGCGAGTTCGATATCGGCGCGCTGCAAACCGCGCTGGCTCAGCTCTTCGCGAATCCGCAGAGGGCCATAGCCGGAACGGGCACGGTAGGAAACAAAGCTTTCAAGGTAACGGGCTTCGGAAAGCAGCCCCTCTTCCGTCAAACGGTCGAGGGCTGTTTCGATCATCTGCGCCTCGGCGCCGCGCTGACGCAATTTGCGCGTCAGCTCGACTCGACCATGCTCGCGACGTGCGAGCAGGTCCATGGCGGTTCGTCGCACCGCGACGAGGGTATCGAGTACTGCAGTGGTCATCGCTGCAATCAGATGTCAGCGTCGGCCAGGTCGTCTTCAGTCTCTTTGACTGCTGAGGCCTTGGAGTCGATCACGGCTGGAGTAAGCAGCTTGTCACGCAGTTGCTTCTCGAGCTTCGCGGCGATTTCCGGATTGTCCGCCAGGAACTTGGCCGAGTTGGCCTTGCCCTGACCGATCTTGGTGCCTTCGTAGGCATACCAGGCGCCGGACTTCTCGACGAAACCGTGCAGCACGCCCAGGTCGATCATCTCGCCATTGAGGTAGATGCCTTTGCCGTAAAGAATCTGGAACTCGGCCTGACGGAACGGCGAAGCGACCTTGTTCTTCACAACCTTGACGCGGGTTTCGCTGCCGACCACTTCGTCGCCTTCCTTCACCGCGCCGGTACGGCGGATGTCGAGACGAACCGAAGCGTAGAACTTCAGCGCGTTACCACCGGTGGTGGTTTCCGGGCTGCCGAACATCACGCCGATCTTCATACGGATCTGGTTGATGAAGATCACCAGGCAGTTGGCGTTCTTGATGTTACCGGTAATTTTACGCAGCGCCTGGGACATCAGACGGGCTTGCAGGCCCACGTGCATGTCACCCATTTCGCCTTCGATTTCAGCCTTCGGTACCAGGGCTGCCACGGAGTCGACGATGATCACGTCAACAGCGTTGGAGCGCACCAGCATGTCGGTGATTTCCAGCGCCTGTTCGCCGGTGTCCGGCTGGGACACCAGCAGGTCGTCGACGTTGACGCCCAGTTTGCCGGCGTACTCAGGATCGAGGGCGTGTTCGGCGTCGACGAATGCGCAGGTCGCGCCGGCTTTTTGCGCCTGAGCGATCACGGACAAGGTCAGCGTGGTTTTACCGGAAGATTCAGGACCGTAGATTTCAACGATACGGCCTTTTGGCAGACCGCCAATGCCGAGTGCGATGTCCAGACCCAGAGAGCCAGTCGAGATAGCCGGGATCGCCTGACGGTCTTGATCGCCCATACGCATCACGGCACCCTTGCCGAATTGACGTTCGATCTGACCCAGGGCCGCAGCCAAGGCTTTCTTCTTGTTGTCGTCCATTAAAGTCCTCACGTAATCAATAAGGCCTGACGGCCAACACCTGTATAAGTAGCCAGTATTATTCCACAGCGTTCGCGGATCGCCTACCCCTGATTTTCGATTTCTCGTGCCGCTAGTCGCAAGAGCCCCTCTAGCGCGGCCTTCACCGTTTGTCGGCGGACTTCATCGCGGTTGCCGGGAAAGTGCTGAACCTCAGTGGTGACCGTCTCGCCAACGCCCCACGCCAGCCACACCGTACCGACCGGCTTGTTCGGCGAGCCACCGTCCGGCCCGGCGACACCGCTGACCGCTACGGCAAATCGCGCCAGGCTTTTGTCCTGGGCACCACGTACCATCGCCTCGACCACCTCGCGGCTGACCGCCCCGACTGTTTCGAACAACTCGACCGGCACATTCAGTTGCTGAGTTTTCTGCCGGTTGGAATACGTGACGTAGCCAGCCTCAAACCACGCCGAACTGCCCGGGATCCGCGTGATGGCTTCGGCAATCCCGCCACCGGTACAGGATTCAGCGGTGGTGACGTGGGCATTGAGCAGTTGCAGACGTCGGCCAAGGTCGGCGGCCAGTTGAGTGATCTCTTTCACGGCGTGCTCCGGATCGTGTGGAATGCCTCCACCGTACACGAGCCGGTTGCGCTTTCAATACACAGACTCATTCAAAATGTTCGGGCGCGAGCGCTCTGACATACGCCTGACACGCCTGCAAGGCGATCAGTCCACGGTCGCCGGTGTCGGTGATGGCGATAATTCGTTGAGCATGCGCCGGGTCAAGTCGGGCGCGTACGGTTGCATGATCCACGCGGCCGGGGCTGGCGGTGGCTGGCATGTTGCAGCCTGGGGTAGCGTCGCTGGCGTCGAGAAAGACTGACAGGCGCACATCAGCAGTGGCAAGACGATCGCGCAGGCGATCCTGATCACGTTGGGCATCGCTCAGCGCTCGGTAGTGGGTTTGTTCACTGGTCGCCAGCCGCTGCTCCAGCGCCAGACGTTTATCCTGCTCAGCCTGTTGCGCAGTGGCGGCGGTCTGCGTCAGTTGATTAAGGGTTTCGGCGTTTAACCGGGCCTGCTCGGCCCACTGTCGGCCGTAGCGCCACTCCTGAAATTGCCAGGCCGCTGCAAAGGCACCAGCAGCCAGCAACACAACGGCGATCACTCGCCAGGGGATTGGCATAGCAACGCCCTCGCCCGTGCCCAGATTTCCAGGCGATCCTGCAGGCCGTTCAACCCGCCGTTGATGCGACGGGTAATGGTGTTGAACTGATCGCGATCAGCCAGTTCGTTCAAGCCGTTCTGTTCCCAGAACCATGCCGCAGACTCGGCGGCCCATTGTGGCTGTTCGAGCAGTTCGGGCAGGGACAACAGACGTTCATCGCCGAACAGGCCAACGCTGCACTGGCGGTAATTCGAACGGCCAGTAATCTGGATCAACCCGCGTCCGCGGTATTTTTGCCCGTCGCCGTCAGCCTCTGGTGTGTTGCCCAGACGCAAGGCCAACGTACCGGTGTCGTATTTGCTCAGGTATTGGTTGTTGCCCAGTTCGCGCACGTAGCGCAATTGCCCGGACTCGTGACCGACTTGCGCAAGGAACGCCGCGACGCGTTTGGGCGAGTCGATGTGACGGCGCGCCATCGCGCTGTTGAGTGCAGAAACAAAAACGCCCGCTTGGGAGCGGGCGTTGGGCATGATGTCGATAAGGTTGCTTTCAGTTATTTGCATAATGCTTGATCCTCCCTGGATATTGCCCCGATTGAATCACGGTTGACGGCCAATGCCTGTCAGCCATTTTTTTGCCAGAGTTTTCAGGGTGCCGTCCGGCGTATGTTCTTCGGGTAATGCAAACACCCAACCGAGGGTGCCGAAGTTGGCGGTCCAGTCGATTTGCGGTGCTGGAGTGATTTCAGTGATGTCGACCCAAAGCAGATCCGGGTGAAACATCTCGGCCATATTGCCTTCGGTGGAGAACAGTTCGACCACAGTGCAGTTGACGATGCGTGCGTAGGTGTTCATCAGGCGTACTCGTAGATGATCACGGCGCCTGAAGCACCTGCGCCACCAGGTCTGCCAGGTTGACTGGGTGCGTTGGCAATTCCTCCCGCACCGGAACCGAAACCGGAGCCTGGTGCGGCCAGAGAACCTGCTGCGCTGTTGCCAAAACCGCCTCCACCCAACGGCGAGCTACCACCGTGCCCAGCAAGGGTCGAGCCGTTGACAGAGATCCCGGGAGCGCCCGCGTTTCCCGCGCTGTTGACGATGTTGCCTCCACTGGCCGACTGGCCGGGATAGCCTCCGGTATAAAGTCCCATCCCCTGGTTCGCAACAAAGCCAATCCACGGCGACCCTCCACCACCGGCAGCCGAAACCAGCGAGCCGAAAGAGCTGGTGCCTCCTCCCCCGGCATTCGCCGCGGCCTGTCCCGCGCTTCCCCCAGCCCCCACAGTGACAGCCTGACGAGAACCAAGCGCCTCGGAAGGTAACCACGCTTCAGCATAACTACCGGAGGCGCCGCCACCCACGGTTGCATATTGGGAAGTTGTGGTCGCCCCGACTCCCGCACTTCCACCACCACCGCCCACAACCTTGACCAGAACGTGCTTCGTCCCGGCTATCGGCTCATAGGTGCCGGATACGGTAAACGTCTTTACCCCCAACAACCGGCCGCTCGCAGCATTACCACCGCTCGCATACACCAGCACCCAACTGTCCAGCGCCGCGCTGTACACCACCGAACACACACTGCTGCCGACAATCTCCGCTGGCCGCAATGCACTCTGTCCAAGGCTCAATAACGGCTTGGGCAGCAAGCCATTCGGTGCGAACGTGCTGGCTCCAGTGTTGGCATTACCAGCGGTAAAGCGCAGCGCCAGACCGTCCTTCAACGAAGTGATGACCGGCACGTAGTTGGCCATGTACAGATTGGCGGCGCCGATATCGGTCGCATGCTTGCCTTCACCGGCCTGACTGATTTTTTTCAGCGCCTGCAATAGCTGCGTCGCATCGGTTTCGTTTGGTTCAAGACCCGCAGATTTGACGACGTTCAACAATTCATCGGTAACGCTGTTGCCCCAGGTCGCCGGGATCAACGATCCGGGCAATCCCGCGACAACATCTTCATTGACGAACTTGCCGTTCACCAGCCCGACGCTGGGAGCGCTTTTTGGATAATCCATTTCAACTTCCCTGATGACTTACAGCGCAGCAGCCAACCACTTCGGCGCTACCGGCCGATGCTCGCCGAACGGAAAAAAGGAACCCTGCGGCCAGTCGCGCAATTCACGGCGATACGTCTGCAATTGGGCATATTGCTCTGTGGTCAGCGTCGTGCCGCCGCCGTCTTCCAACTCATCGCGATCACGCGCCACCAACCCGTCGGTGGCGGCCAGTTGCGCAGTGCGCCAACGGCGCTCGGCGTCAGCCGCTTCATCGGCCGAAGGAGGCGCAGGATCGACCAGAATCGGATAGCCGTTATCCGCACGCACGCCGATCACTTTTGCCGCAACGGCCAATTGCTGCAGCAGCGAGATCCAGTAAGTCTGAGGAATCTCGATGACATCGTCGGGAATGTCAGTTGAGTTGATACCCGGTACATAAACGCCCCGGGTGCTGGCGCTGAACAAAACGTTGAACGGATTCATTCAATAGCCCTTTGCGTAATAATTGATGCCCCAACCCGCAGCGACGCTGCCGCTGTAATCACGAACCTTGAGCTTGCAGCCTTGTTGCTTTCCAGAACCCGCAATCAGGATGACCATCGCCCCGTCACCGCCGGCATGAGTGGCCACCAGAGAAGAAAAGGCTGTAGGAAAAGAGATTGGGAAAATGACGTCGACTTCGCCCTTCGCATCCGTTGTGCCGACACCCCATTGCTCAATGTTGCCGCTGGCAAACCGTTGGTAACCGACGTTGCCATAGACGCCCGAATGGGCCGTGGCATAACGATCGCTGATCGACCCTCCGTACAGCCGCCATTGGCTCGCCAGTTTGATCAGGCATGCGGAGTCGCCGAGTCCGAGTTTCAGCGACCCGAACGTGCCGTTGCAGGTTTCAATTTGCTCGTTTGCGGCGGGGTTGATGGTCAGAACACCGTTGCCCGCATTGATCACGTGTAGCGTGCTGGCATGGGCAATGCCATTGATGGAGGGCAACGTTGCCGTGATCGGCGTTGCGCTGGCGAAACTCGCCACGCCCCCCACGTGGGCTACGGTCAGGACAGTGCTGGTCGGGTAAGAAACGAAGCCGGAAAACTGCAGACCCGCGCGGGCGACGAACTCGGTAGTGGCAACCGCTTTGCCTTGATTGAATTGCGGCGCCGTGACGAACAGGTTGTTGCTGCGCAGCGCACTGAGCAGTTGATTATTGGCGGCCTCCGTCGGTGTCAGCCCTGCGCTCTGGATGACCGTCAACAACTCTTGCGTAACACCATTACCCCAACTGGCCGGAATCAACGACCCTGGCTTGCCCGTCAGTAAATCTTCATCGACAAACTTGCCATCTACCAACCCGGCGCTAGGAACACTCTTTGGATAATCCATGATTCAACTCCTTGTTTAAAAATGCCTGAGACCAGTCAATCCGCATTGGCGCCCCACCATTGCGGTGCTGTCGGGCGAGAAACCGCCGTCGGGAAACCTTTAGCCTCAGGCCAGTCACGCAGCGCCTGGCGGTACTCCAGCAACTCCAGATACTGCGCGGCCTTGAGCGTCGTCCCACGCCCCAGCGCCTGCTCGTCGCGATGCCGCGTCACCCACCATTCAGTGGCCGACAGACTGGACTGACGCCAGGTGCGCGCTGCTGCCAAAGGCTCTTGCTCATCGGGGACGATTTCAGGGGTAACGACCGGACGGATCGTTACAGACAACGGCGCAATTTCCTGGCGCAGTTCGCCGACGGGTGCGCCTATTTCGATCTGCATGCCGTCCGGCACCTGCACCATCGTCTCGACGAAAGCAGGGGCAAACAGTTGGGTAATCGCGTAGTCGCCGGTATCGATCAGTTCGACCGCGACACCGTTTTCCACTCGTGCATAGAGGGCCATTACTCGTACTCCCAGATTTCACAGAAGGCGTTGCCGCCGACACCGCTAAGGACAGAGGCGGACGCACTGGTCGAACAAGAACCGCTGCCACCCGAGCCTCGGCTCCCTGAAGTACCGGGGCCACTGAGGCCCATTAACGGGCCACCGCCATCAAACGGGCTCGCCCCGCCACCGCCGGCCAATACGCCCCAATTGGCGTTGTACATGGCGTAACCACCGCCCACTCCACGTGCGTTAGCCAGGTTGCCACCTGTGACGGCTTGCCCTCCGGCGCCACCCTGGACGAAGCCGACTGCCGTGGCTGTCACGGGGAAGGTCAGGATTTGCCCGCCCATGCCTCCCGCCACGCTCATGTAGCTGCCAAAAGAAGCACCACCACCGGCCTGCCCCATCGAGTTACGTGAAGCGCCACCCGCTCCCAGTGAAACCGGCACGCCGGCCATCATTTCTGCGCTCACGTCGTACAAACTCTCGCCATAGGCGCCACCGCCACCGCCACCGCCGATGCTGTGATAACCCGCTGCCACTGGTGCACAGCCGCCCCCCGAGCCTCCGGCTCCAACCAGACGCACACGAATGCGCCTGGCTCTTGGGTTCGGCTTGTAAACCGTGATCCCGACCGTCTCGATCTGCCGGACTGCCAGCAACCTCCCCACCGCATCGGTGATGCCATAGCCGGCCAACGTGGTTGGGGTATTTTTCAGTTTGGTGAAATCAACGAGGGCGCCGATGGCTGTGGCCAGTTGATCGGTTCTGGCTTCATCCGGAGTCAATCCCGCAGCCTTGATCGCGTTGAGAATTTCTTGCGTGACGCTGTTGCCCCACACCGCCGGAATCAACGACCCCGGCGTACCCGCCACCGGGTTTTCATCGACGAAGCGGCCATCGACCAAGCCGACGCTGGGGACGCTTTTTGGATAATCCATAGAATGTTCGTTCCTTTGAAATGACAAATGACCGGCGTCGACACAGCGTCTTCTGCGTGCCTGTCCACGGTCCGTTTTCTGAAAATAAAAAGCCCACAACGAAGTGGGCTTGGGTGACTCGGAACGCAGAATTTTCGGCTTAGCTGGAAAGGCCGCTGGCCAATTCGCGAATGGCGATCAAAGCTTCGTCACCAGCGCTGCGCGCCAGATCCATGTTGCCCTTGGCAGCCTGCGCGCGAATTTGCGCTTTGGCCTTCAGGCGCAGCGCACGCAGCGCCAGCAGATGGTCGGTCAGTTGATAGGCCTTGCTCAAAATCTGCTCGGCGGCCTGTTTGGCGCTGCGTCCTTTGGCAACCCATGCAGCGACCGACAGCGGCACTTCCTTTTTCGGGTAACCGGCGTCCTGATAGGCCTGAGCATCGGCGGCAGCCTGGGCGTACTCCATGGCTTTGAGCGGGTCACCAGCCAGAGCGGTACGGGCGTCGTCAGCGGCGGCGTCGACTTTGGCACACAAGCGTTCAGTTTCCTGCATGTCCAGCGCAGCCTGTTTATCGTCGTCCAATACCCATTTCTCACCGTCCCAGTCATGGGCAGCGGAGGGTTGAGGAAGGCGCAACTCGCCGTCAATCTGATGGAGTTCCTGAATGACGATCATCGAATCAGCTCCCACTGCAATTGGACGTTCACAGCTTCCCCGAAATTGATCGCGATGCCGGCGGTATAGTCGGTTAGCGGATGACTCTTGATCCCCATGCTGAGTAGCAATTCATCACTGTCAGCATTGGATTGCCCCAGATTGTGCTCAGCCTGATAGGACTGCCAGAGCGAGCGCAAATTGGCATGATCAAAACTGGCGGTCAGCGTCGAAACCGTGACGTCGTAGACGATGTTGTTGGTGAATATCACGCACGGTTGCACAGTAGACGGGTTCCAGCCTCCCGCATTATTGGATACACCCGTCGATACCGGTGACAGATAGCTATAGTTGCCCCCGGCCCATCCAGTCGCCGGAAACGCGACGCTCGTTACGGCCGTCGATGACGGCGTCGGATTGCCTACCACAAGCCGCGCAGCACGCGCATGCGGGTCTAGGGGCAGAAACACTGCACCCGTGCCGTTGACGGTCTGAGTCCAGGTCAAGCGTGCACGGTTGTAAATCGCACGCACTGTCGGCACGGAGCCTGGCGCGCCGGTGACGACCCAGGCCAGACACATGTCCAACACCGAACTCTGAAAACCGCCGCCGGCAGCGCCGTTGGCCAAACCTTTCAGCGTCTCGGGTGTCACGTCGTAAATCGTACCGCGCTGGGTATAGAAACTCAGCACACCACCCACCACCTGCGCCCGCAAAAAGTAGCTCGAGCTGGGCAGCAGGTCTGCACTGCTCCAGGCCTGGGTAGTGAAAGTACGTGAACGCCCCAACTGACCCGCCACCACTTCCTGACCAAGGCTGACGTATACGCCCGCCGGTACGGACACTCGCCCGCCACTGCTCGATACGGCGGCTGGCGTGATGGTTAACCGGGCATCCGCCGTGGCAACGGTTGGCAAAGGCAAAGCCGATAGCGGCAACGCCAGATCCTGGTTCCAGCCCTTGGCCGTCACCGATTGAATCGCCTGCAACAACTGATCGTATTTCTTCTCATCGGGGGTCAGCCCCCCGGCATTGATCACGTTGAGAATTTCCTGCGTGACCCCATTCCCCCAATCCGCCGGAATCAGCGATCCGGGCGTTCCGATCATCGGGTTTTCATCAACGAACTTCCCATTCACCAATCCGGCGCTGGGCACACTGTTTGGATAATCCACGCGGGGACCTCCCGTTATTCTGGGTGACTGTTTACGAAGCTGTTTTGCAGGCTTCATGTCAGAAAGAGCATCAAGCCGGTAGCACTGGCCAGTCGATGTTCTGCGGATAACCTGGCTGCCTGTCGATCTTGTTGAGCGCCAGTTTGTAGGAGGCATACGCCTTGAACCGCTGCATGTCTTCGGCATCCAGCAATCCTGCAATGTAGGCGTCGGCCATACCGACGGTCTGCTGATCGGCTTCAGCCAGCAGCTCGTCACGCCGCGCCAGGGCCAATGCTCGCTGTTCGCTTTCAACCAGCAGCGATGCGTTCGGCAATGCATGCTTGGTGACCTTGCCGTCGGTCCACTTCCAGATGCCATCGCGTTCCTCGATCGTGCGCAGGAACAACTCATCAGAGATTTCTAGAGCAGTGGCAGGCATCTGCGTGTGAATCGCCGAGTCATAGCGCCCGAGCAGTTCGCCCTGGGCATCAAAATCAATGTATTTCATTTCATTCACCGTTGATTTCAGAAGCCGATGGCGAACCAGTTCCAGCCGCCAGGGTCAGCATTGGAGAAGCGCTGAAACTGGCTTTGCGAGAGTCGGTAAAGGGAAAAGCGCAGGTCGGAGAATGCCGGTGAAAGATCGCCGCCCGAGAGAAAGAGCACGCTTTTGGGAAAGGCAATCGGATAGGTAATGGTTTCGCTGAGTGCGCCGCCCGTGGCCAGTCCCCATTGCAGGATCAGGCCACTGGGCAAACGCTGATAGCCGCCTGCAGTGTTC
Organism: Pseudomonas sp. ok266; assembly: GCF_900110195.1. Classification (NCBI taxonomy): domain Bacteria; kingdom Pseudomonadati; phylum Pseudomonadota; class Gammaproteobacteria; order Pseudomonadales; family Pseudomonadaceae; genus Pseudomonas; species Pseudomonas sp. ok266. The sequence continues at coordinate 49,406 of NZ_FOCU01000011.1, forward strand.
AAGGAAGCGGTAAACGCTGGCGAGTACTTGAGCGCACCATCACCAGAATCCAGGCCCCAGCCACCACCGAGCAGAAGCCGGCGAAAAGTAACGTAGCTGCCACCGACAAATGACAACGTGTTATCCGGTGCACCAGCGCTGGCGGTGCCCAGACTCTCGCCACTCCTGACTTTCACGTTCAAACTACCGGAACCTGCGACCAGCGACACCAAGCCTCCCGCAGGCACCGTTGACCATTCCGGCAGGGTCACCGTACCTGGGCTGGTGAAGATCGAGAGTTTGCCGACGTCAGCGACCGTCAACGAAACATCACCCACGTAATTGGTCTGCCCCGCCAGACTGCCGAGTGCGCGCTGCACAAACTCCGTCGTCGCGACTTTCTGACTGACATCGAATTGTGGCGGCGTTTCAAACAGCTTTTTGCCACGGATGGCCTCGAGCAGTTGGGTGTTCAAGCCTTCGGTCGGTTCGATACCCGCCGCTTTGATAACCGCCAACACCTCTTCGGTAAGGGCGTTGCCCCACTCCGCAGGAATCAGCGATCCGGGGGTTCCGGTGAGGGGATTTTCATCGACAAAACGACTGTTGACCAAACCGACACCGGGCATGCTTTTCGGATAATCCATCCCCTCATTCCTCCCTAGTCATAATTAATGTGCACCTTGGTATGCGCCGGCGCACTGCGGTGAATCAGGCATTCCAGCGCCGAACCCGGATTAACGCCGAAGCGCTCGCCCCAATAGCTCGCGCCGAAACGCCGACCCAGCAGCAAGCGTCCGCCGGTATTGAGCGTCCACATGAACTGCGCTTCCCACGTGCCCCAGTGCGCCGAGCCGAAACGCGAGCGGCCCATGCGCGGGGCTTCGAGTTCGGTGATGGTCGCGTTGGGGTAGCCCTGGCTTTTGGCGATGTCGATGTAGTAACCGACAGCCTGGCTGCCGACCGCCAGCAAGCGCCGGCGGACGGCGAGGCGGCGGTCGTCGAACAGCGGTGTGGCGCCCAGGCACGGGTCGGGCAGGTTCATCACCCGTTCCCAGTCCGGCACCAGTTCGCTGACGCCGGCCGGGTCCATTTCGTTGAGCAGGTCGGCGGCGCGGGCATCAAGGCGTGCCAGTTCGACGGCGACGCCTTGCAGCACTTCTTCGAGTTCCGGTACGCGTTCCGGGTCCCACGCCGGGCCACTGGGCAGCAAGGCGCGCAGCTGCGCCTGATATTGCGCGGCGGTTCTTATGCCCCCCATACGCAACCTCCGAAGGTGAGCAGTTCGCTTTGCCCGGCAGGCACGTCAGCGGCCGGCGCGGTCAGGGTGTGATCGTACTCACCACCGGCGCTGCTGATGGCTTCGCGGATATGGCTGATCAGCAACGGCACACCCAGATCGGCCTCACGGTTGTGCAGGTCGCGCAATTGCGCTTCAACGGCGGCACGCACGGCGGTGGTGTCCGGATTGACGCTCTTGAAGCGATACACCACCGGCACCTGAATCGGCCGCTGCACGTGCACTTCCGCAGTCACCGGACGCAGCGGTTCGATGTAGTCCTGAACCTCCGCCAATTGCTCATCGTTGGGCACCGGTTGCGGGTCTTCATCACGCATGATGAACACCGTCACCGTGCCCGGCCCGAGCAGGCCGCCACGACACCAGGCGCGCGTTACACCCGGCACTTCCAGTGCCCAGGTCTCGTAGTCACTGGCCGAGCCGCCATGGGGAATCACGCGGTAGGAACGGATCACCCGCGAGCGCAGCGACTCCAGACTTTCCCGTGCCACGCCGCCGCTGAGACCCGGCGCCAGCACCACGAAACTGTTGCCGACCACGCCGGCAATCGGTTGCACCGGTGTCAGCGCCAGACCGGCGTCGGCATTACCGAGGCTGCCGGCATCCAACGCCGCGATGGTAGTGGTGTTGCTGCCATTGACGGTGGTGCGTGCGGTGGTGACTTTGTAGGTGCGGCCATCGCTCGCTTGCAACAACGTGTCGACATCCAGCACGGCACCGGCCGTGGCGGTAAAACTGACGCTGCCGGTGGCGACTTGCGCGGGTTTGCGCGGTTGGTTCAAACGAAGTGCGGCGATGCGCTCCAGGGTCGACTCATCGGCCTTGTCGGGCAGGATCTGCTCGGCAATCCAGTCGAGATAACCGTACAGACCATAAGCCGCGCCACCGAGGGTACGGGCCAGCACTTGCGCATCGGACTGGCGCAGCGAATCGCCGGCCAGGTCGCTTTGGGTGCGCTTGATCAGCACCGGCAGCGAAGGGGTTTCAAACGGCATAGATCACCTGCCAACTGTTATCGGGGTTGATGTCCAGACGTTCGCCGTCGGCCAGGGTCAGGACCGTGCGCAGGTTCAGGCGCTGGGCGTCGAGGCGTTCGCTGATGATGTCGATGGCGCTGCAGTGGCCGTCGTCGATCAGCCATTGCAAGGCTTCGCGGGCATAGAACTCGGCGTCCATCTGCGTTTGTCGAGTCAGCTTGACCCGGCGCAACAGCCACAGCCGCGAACCGATGCGATCGTCGGCGACGGTGGGAAAGGTATCGCCCCACCAGCCGAAACGTTCTTCGTCGTCGAGGGCGTCGTCATCGGCGGCGCGGCGCCAGGTGAACAGGCTGATGAGTACGGCGCGGGTCAGCGCGGCGTGGAGGTTCGGGCTGATCAGCATCACTTGCCTCCTGCCGGCGCGCCGGTCTGGCCGCTGCCGGCCTGTACGCCGACGTGCACGTGTTTGATCTGGCTGATGCCACCGGCGAGTTGATCGCCGGTGGAGACGATCTTGCCGGTCTGGTTGATCACCGGCGTATCGAAGTTCACCGCGCTGCTGGCGCGGATGTTCAGCGTGGCGGTTTCAATGTCGATGATCCGCCCGCGTTTGAAGTGAATTTTGTCGCCTTCGTCGGTGTAGATCGCCACTTCGCCCGACGCCAGCGATTGCAGGCGATAACGGCGGTCGGCGATGACCAGCGCGATGGCGTGGGAGCGATCGCCGCCGAGAAAAGTGACGACACCTTCGGCGCCGGCCAGCGGGTTACTGGTAAAGCCGTAGGGTTCGAAATGCTCCATGTCGTCGTTCACTTCGCCGGCGGTGAGGCGCATTTGCAGCGATTGCAGCTTGGATGCCGAATTGGCGAGCACGACAGTGCCGCGCGCCAGCAGGCGTGTCAGTAGGCTCATGAATTGTCCTCAAGTGGTGAGGTTGACGCTGATCCCTGTGGGAGCGAGCTTGCTCGCGAAAGCGTCCTGACAAGCACCAGAGCGGTGTCTGATCTGACGCCTTCGCGAGCAAGCTCGCTCCCACAGGGTCGGGTGTCAGGCTGAAGTTTTCTTAGGGGGTGTCGGATTGGCATCGAAGGTATGCGGCGGCGCCACTTGCAGCGTGGTCACCGAGCCTTGCGCCGACAGCGAATACGTGACTTTGGAAATCAGCATGTCGCCATCAAATCCAAGCACCGGATCCGTGACCTTGACCAGCGTGTTATGGCGCCACAGATCGCCGTTGGACTGGCGCCAGCCCTGCACCTGATAGGTGGTGGTCTGCGCCCGGCCCATACGGGTGGCGCTCTCCCACAGGGCGCGCTGCTGGGCCAGTTCGAACGTCAGCGCGGTGCCCTCGTTGATGATCGTGGTTCGTCGTCGTTTGAAGCTCAGATCGGTCGCGCTGGATTCAACCTCGCTGACTGCCGCCCCGCTCTTCTTGTCCGAACCTTTCTGCTGGCCGATCACCCGGTATTCGGAAAACACCTGGCTCTGATCCATCGACGCGCTGGCGGACAAAATATTCTTGCCCAGCTCCAGCGCATCACTGGCCCGCCCACCGCTGCCCGGCTTGGCCAGCACCAGCCGACCCTGCTCGTCATCGGTGGAAAACACCCGCAGCAGCGAGAGCAAACGGTCGATCGACTGAAACACCGTTTCTCCCGGCACAATCGTGTGTTTGGTCAGCCGCGCGGTCTCGGGGATTTCATTGACCACTATCAGCCCGTACTCCATCGCCAGCGCCTGAACAATGCTCAGCAGCGGTTGTTCCTGCCACTGGTTCGGCGTGTTCCTGGCAGCGCAATCGACCAGATCCTGAGTCTTGGAACTGCCCTCGATGCTCAGGCTGATCTGGCGTCCGTCATAGCGGATCGGGGCCTTGAACACATAGCCGGTGAGCACCAGGTCCTGGCCGATTTTCACTTCGCAGGGGTCACCCGGTTTGATCCGCTGATCCACCGTCTGCCCCGGCCACTGCCAGGTGATGTCGAGTTTGAAGGTGCGGAACTGGCGCTCCAGATCAGCGGTGATTTCCACGCTTTTCCAGCCGCCGTATTCCATGTTGTTGACGGTCAGCGTGACATGGTTGTCCATTACGTCCATGACTACTCCCGAGAGACTTTCACGTCGTTGGGTGGCAGATACAACGGGTTGGTCGCTCCGTTACGCTGGACCACTTCGGTCACCCGTGTCGCATCACTGAATTGTTTGTAAGCCACTACCAGTGCCGGCAAACTTTCCTGAAACGACTTGGTGACCAGACGCACCCCCGATGACGCTACGGCTTTGAGGTGCGCCACCAGAGCATCCTGCACGTCGCTGATAGCCTGATAGTGCGCTGGACCGGCTTTGTTTTTGGCCATTTGGAGCGCCTCGACCAAGTCCTTTTGAAGCGCCTGCAAATCGTCGGTAGCCGGTACTTCCTGTCGAGAAATCGGCTGCTTCGACTGCTGATCCAAGGAAGGGGTCGACAGCAACTTCACCGGTTTCGCCGCCACCGGCATTGAAGCGACCCATTGCGCCACTTTGACAATCAGAGTGTCCTGCACCAGATCGGCCATGGCTTGCGCCGCCGCATTGGTGTCCTTGCCCGTGGTGATCTTCGGCGCATCAGCCTTGCGAATCGCTTCGAGTTGTTGGGACACGTCGGCAATCACGCCACGGTAGCCCTCCTTCGCGAACGCCTTGAGCTCCTTGATATCGCCGAGCAACCCCTTGAACTCCGCCGCCACTTCCTTGGGCAACTCCTTGACGGCTCTGACCAGTTCAGTGATTTCCTTGTATTGCGCGATCAGTGGTTTCAGCTGTTCCTTAATCACATCGAACACCCCGGTCAGGCTGTTTCGCAGATTGTTAATGCCAATCCGTGCCGCTTGAATCCGGACAATGACCTCTTCGAAACGCGACACTGCGGACCCCAGCAAAGTGTCAGCCTTGGCCAACAGGACTTTTTGCGTACTGACGGTGGCGGTCGGAAACGGCAACGGCCGATCGGGGTAGAACTTCAGACTGAACGTCACCAGCCCGCCGTCCTGGCGGGTATGGGTCATGTCGCACTCACCGACCTTGACTTGCAGGCGCCCGAGCCACGGGTGCACCAGCTCACCATTGCCCGCCTCCAATGCCTTGAGCAGCTTGTCGCGCTGCTCCAGGCAGTCGGCGCCGATGATGAATGCCGTGATGTCGTGAGTCTTGGCCTGCTGGCCCAGATCCTCGAAATACGGCAGGTCGCGTTGCGGGTATTCATGCAACTGACCTTTGCGACCGACCGGGGTTTTCGCCTGATCGATCCAGAAGCCGACACCACGAAAGGATGCCGGCAACAAACGGTCACGCCAGTTCATTGGAACCTCCTGCCGACAGCGAGCGATAGCCGATGCGCGACGACAGCGCCAGCCCTGGTTGATTGGTTTGCGGTTGATCGGTACGCAGGCCTGCCGGCGCATTTTCGAAGCGCACGGTCAGGCCGCCTTCGAGTTGCGTGCGGTTGTTGATTGCGCTTTGTTGAATCAGTGCGCCAGAACTCTGTGGCAACGAACCACTTTGCAGTGCACCGTTACCCGTGGCTTGCGGTGTTGCTCCGAAGAACGCGGGTGCCAGTTCCCCTTTGCCTTCGGCATTGGTATGGCGTTGCGCTTCGGTGAACGTTTCAACCTTGCCGGTGACCTTGGCGATCAGTCCGGCAAAGCCGCCGTCGAACAGCTCTTTGATCGGCGCAATAACGGTTTGCAGTTTTTGCCACAACTCGCCGAACCATTCGGTGATCGGCCCCCAGTTTTTGATGATCTGCCCCAACGGCGTCCATTCGAACATGTTGTGCAAAAACTCGAGTACCGGTGCGGCCAACGCCTGCACCACGCCCCACAGCGCCGAAAACACTTCGCTGATCGGTTGCCAGTACATGGCGATCTGTTCCAGCGGCGACCATTCGAACAGGCTCTGGAAGAAGCTTTTGATCTGCTGCGTCGAGTTTTGCAATGCGGCCCAGATCGGTTCGAAGAACGTGACGATGCTGCCCCAGTTGTTGACGATCATCCCCAGTGGGGAATAGTCGAACAACGTGCCGAAGAAGTCCTTGATCGCTTGCGCCGCCGGTTGCAGCGCCGTCCAGATCGAGGCGAAGAAGCCAGTGATCGCCCCCCAGTTGTTGATGATCATCCCCAACGGTGTCCAGTCGAACAGACCTTTGAGGAACGCCATCACCGGCACACTCAAGGCCTTGAGCAAGTCCCAGATTGCCGAAAACAGACCGGTCAGCGGCGCCCAGTTTTCCAGGATCATGCCGGCGGGCGTCCACGAGAACACCGATTTGAAAAAGTCGATCACTGGCGCGGTGACCGCTTTGACCTTTTCCCAGATCCCGGAGAAAAAGCCCGCGACCGGTGACCACAGCGCCGCCAGTGCATCCAGCGGTCGCCAATCGAGGATCGAGCGCAACGTTGCCATCGCACTCACACCGATGTTTTTCACGCCCTCCCACATGCCCTTGAAAAAAGCGCTGATCGGCGTCCAGTTGGCATAAATCAAACCGGCCGCCACCGCGATGCCCATCGCGATCAACATGATCGGATTGGTCTTGAGCACCATGCTCATCACGTCCATCACCTGGGTCATGCCGGTGACAGCGGTTTGCATGGCGGAGAAAGCAATCGCCCCCGCCGCCAGGCCTTCGACCAGTTTCGGGTTGTCGGCGAGCAGGCTGCCGACCTGGGTCAGCATCGGTTCCAACCCGACCACCAGTGCGCCCACCGCCGGCACCAGTGCCGCGTCCACGGCGGCCGAAACCTTTTCCATCGATGCACTGAACACGTTCATGTTTTGCGCAGCGACTTTCGGCGTAGCGGGCAGGTCGACGGTTTTTGCCGTGTCGCTGACTTCGGTCAATTTGCCCTGAAACGCCGCCGCCGATTTGATCCCGTCCACGAACGGCGTGATCACGCTGCCGCCCTTGAACAGGCCACTGATGTCCAGCTTACCGAGGCCGGTCTGTTCGAGATTGTTCTTGAAGCTCTCGACCTTGACTCGCAGGGCGCCGAGTTTGGGCGACAGTTCATCGATGCCCGTAATCAGCACCGGCGTTTTCACTTTTTTCTCTTCGTCTGCCATCACTGTACCTGCTGCATCGCATTGATCCGTTGCGCGTGCTCCAGCGATTCGCGGAGCACATCCAGTGGCCTGGCCATCATCTGTTCGGGGTCAACCTTCCAGAACCAGGCCAGGTCATAGGCGACGGCGATCAGGTCGGTGATGGCGCCGACGCCGCACTCATGAAAAAACTTGCAACGGCCCAGCTCAGCGCATTGAGGTCAGCCAGATCGAGCTGGTTGACCGACGACGGTGGAATACCGGCGCACACGGCGATGTATTTGGCCGCCACGTCCATGTCGAGGCTGACTTCTTCGCTCTTGTCGATCTTGTACGGCAGCGCCTTGATCGCTCGCACCTCCTGCACCGTCGGACGGCGCAGGACGAGTTCGGTCAGGGGCTCGCCGTGAGCTTCGATCGCAACCTGAAGCTTCACGGCGCCGCTCATTGCCAGGTCCCCTTGATGCCTTCGAATTTCAGTTCGATGGTGGCGTCATCGCCTTTGGAGACTGGTTCTTCGACCAGGTAGGCGCCGGCCAGTACGTAGACTTTGCCGTTGCTGAATTCGCAGGTGACGGTGATGTCGGTGCCTTCGATCAGCTTCTTCAGCGGGAAGTCGGCTGTGTGCAGCGCGGTCACTTTGAACGACGGCGCGATGTCGGTTTCCTTGTAGAAGCCGGGTACGACGGTTTCGCGTTTGACCGCCATCAGCGGGGCTTCGCAGCCGCCATTGATGGTCAGTTGTGCGCCGTCGACTTTGACGTAGCAGGTGCCTGCAATCAGTTGACCCATGGTGTTACTCCCTTGAATAAAAAAGCCCACACGCGGTGGGCTGAATGCTGGTGGTCAAACGCGGCGATCAAGCCGCGTCGTCGTACTGCAGACGGAATTGGTTGAGCAGTGCGAACACGCGAAGACCGTTGATGTAATCCGGCGGGAACAGCACGTTCACGCGGCTCGGGTCCTGCACGTCGCGCTCGACGATCAGGTGCTCGGCAAACAGCTCGGCGTTCTCGACGTGACCTTCCAGTTCGAGCTTGGCGTACTGGGCGATCAGCTCGCCGCGAATGGTCGCTGGGGTGACGATTGGCTGGCCGGCGCCGAAACGGGTGCCGTCGGAAGCCAGTTTGTGCCGGCCGTACTTGCTGGTGATCACGCTTTGCAGACGGCGCACGATGAACGCCGACTGGTGCATGGTTTCGCTGTCCAGGTAGGAGTTATCGGCCTGACCGTAAGCGTTTTTCTGGTAAGTGGTGATCGAGCGCTGGATGCGCACGTAGCCGCCTTCGTAGTACGCGGTGGCGATGCCGTAGTTGAGCAGCGACTGACGCTCGGTCAGGGTGAAGCGCTCACTCGCCGGTGCCGGGTCAACGCCCGGCAGGCTGCCGCTCTGGGTCGGACGGCTGGCGTCGGCAGAGATGAATACGGCGGTGCGTGCAGCCAGTGCGGCGGCTTGTACCCAGAACGGTTGCGGTACGCCCGGCTCCAGCGCCTGAATGGTCATGTGCTGATCGTTACGCGCCTGGCCTGCTGCGACCAGCGTACCGACGGTGCCGCGCTTGGCGCTGTAGACGTGACCGAACAGTTGCTTGGCCCACGACCAGCGACCGGTGCTGTCATCCATGACCGCTTGCCAGGTGTTGAGGGTCGACAGATCGGACCATGGCAGTGCGATGAATTCGAACGGCTCGTCACCCAGCGCGGCAATGGCTTCAACCTGATCCGGCACACCGGCACCGCCGGTCATGGCAGTGACCGCAGTGGTCAGGCCAGCCGGGGTTTCTTCGCCGTTGCTCTTGCCCAGGCGATTGAATTGCAGGCTGATGTCGTTGCCGCTGTCGCCAGTCCATTTGGCGATCAGGGTGACCACACCTTCGGCAGCGGCAGCGCTGACCGGCAGGTCGGCGGTGGCGTTGATTTTTTGCGCCAGGGCGGTGGCCGCTTGGGCAGCGGTGGCACCGTTGACCACGGTGGCTTGCACACGCACGCCGCCGACATACAGATTGAGCACGCCGGCCTGAGTGGCGGTGCCGGTCAGGGTCAGCACGCCTTTGGCGATCGCACCTTCGGTGTTGTGCAGCGGCAGGCACCAGATCTCACCGATCGGGTCGGCCTTGCGGAAGGTCTCGTACATCGAGGCGAGCATCGAGCCTTGGCCACCGATGCTTTTCGCCAGCGCAACGCTGGACACCAGCACCAGTTTGCCGACTTCCGTCGGCGCGATGTTGTCGTTGACCTGAGCGACGATCAAACGACGCAGGGTCGAACTCGCGCTATTGGCGGCCGAGTTGTCCATTTCGGCATAGAACAGCGGTACACGAATGTCCGCAGGGATGTTGCTGAATCCGATCGCCATTATTTGGCTCCCTTTTGTTTGGCTGGTGCGGTTTTGAGGGTGATATCGCCGTCGGCCAGACGTCGGCGCCACCAGGCGCTGTCCAGCACTTCACGGCCTTCGGCCGGCAGCAGATCGCCCGCCTCCGGGTCCGGTACGACACGGCCAGCGGCCGGCAGTACGGTGATGCGATTGCTCATGGGGTTACGTCTCCAGAGAAAGTCATTTCCACGCGCCCATCGGGGCCCGGGCGTTTCAGGTTGGGGTCGGCCGGGTCGATCGCATCGACCCGCACGGTGGCCCCGGTAAAGGACGACAAACCGTCCAGTTCGCGTTCGTGCCAACTCTCCGCAGGCTGACTCGGCAGATTGCGGCCGAGCTGGAACTCAGCAAAAAAGCGCAGCCGGTAAAAGGCGCGGCTGCTGTTGATCGAGACCATTTCGCCGCCGTCGTAAACGATGGCGCTGTAGGTCGAATCTGGTTTGAAACCGACCAGCGCGCGCCACAACTCGGCGCGCAGGTCGTGCAACAGATCCAGCGCTTTTGTAGCGTCGGTAGCGTCAAGCACCAGGACGATTTCGAAGCGGTCGCGGATCGGTTGGGTGGTGAGGTTTTGGGTGGTGCTGTTGCTGGCCAGATCGGCGATTGGCAGCACGTGGGCCGAGGGTGTCGGCAGTTCCGGGTTGCCTTGCAGCAAGGCCAGATCGAGGCCCACCGAAATGTGATTGGCAAGGCCAGGGCATTGCCCACGCAGTTGCGTGAGGATCGGGGTGATCTTCATGGGGATACTCCAGAATGAATGCGATCTGCAGCGCACTGCAAAACCTGTGGGAGCGACGGTGCGACGATTCGACTTGCTCGCGAAAGCGGTGTTTCAGTCGATGACTCTTTTGAATGTCAGATTGCATTCGCGAGCAAGCTCGCTCCCACAGGGATCTTCACCGCTGTGAGATTGAGGAATCAGTCTTTGGCTTCGGCTTTCGGGTCGAGGCACGACGCATCGATCAGGCAGCGATAGCTGTTCTCACGATTGCCACTGGCGGTGACCTTGTCGATCGACCAGCGTCCGCGCATGAAGTCCGGCCAGGTGTCATCGAGCAGCACCAGGCCTTCGGCGGCCAGCCGTGGATCGCCGGGGCAGGTGATCTTCACCTTGAACTTTTGCCGGAGCATTTTGCGCACTTCGCCTTCTCCCACGGCGATGGCATCGGCTTCGCTGGGTTGGTGCTGGCGCAGGATCTTGTACGGCGAAAGCCCGGTTTTGACCTCTTGCAAAATACCCGTAGCAGTATCCAGCCAGCGGGTTATGCAGCCCTGATTCTGCGCCCGCGCAGTCTCTTCCAGCGTGGCGCTGACAAAGGCGTGATCACCCGGCCGATTGTTGCTGGTCACCGACAGGATCACGTTCGCCAGCACTTTGCCGGACAGTGATTTGGTCTGACCGGGTCGCGCCAGCACGTAGATCTGATCGTACGGTTTGGCGACCACGTTGTACTTTGCCGCCAACCGCGTCAGAAAGCCCATGTCGGTTTCGTTGGTTTGGTCGATGTGCTCGATCCGTATCAGTGACACATCGGGGGCAACTCGCGGTGAGAAACCATGCCGCGACACCAGTTCGCGAAACAGTCCGCCGAGCGTCGTTGGACCATGGCTGGCGGTGCGGCGCTGCTTGAAACCGGTCTCGTCATCCTTGCTGAACGGTGCAGCTGTGGCCACCAGTGTCAGGCGGAACGGGAACAGCGTCGGCGTCAGCCGTGTCACTTTGAACTGGCCCTTGTCGACCATTTCGGTTTCTCGGTAGCCGACCTTCAGTCCGATTCGGCCTCCGAGGTTCGGCAGCCCGTCGAGGCCTTCAAGGTCCACGGTCAGAGTCAGTTGATCAGACTCGATCCCGGCGGCATCGATGTGCTCCCAACTGATCAGACGCTGATTGAGCAGGGCCGCATGGGCGCCGTAGATTTCTACCGCCGGGGTAAAACCCAATGTCATGCAACCTCCTTAATCCCAGGCTGTGAGCGGGTTGATCGCGGCGGGTTTTGTATCGAGTTCCGGCAGTACCACCCAGACACCTGCGGACAGGACCGGGCCATGCTCGGCGAGGGTCGTATTGAGCTTCCACAGGGCCTCTTCGGCAGAATCATCGCTGCGCCCGGTTTCGCGATAAAGCAGCAGATTCACCGAATCACCGGCCACGCTTCGAACTTTACGCATTATTGAACTCCGCCAATTCAATGACCCAATCGACGACCATCGCCGTGCCGTCATCGATGATCTGGCTCTGGTTTTCCTGAATATTGTTGATTCGCCACAGGCCCCAATTGCGACCGATGCCGTCGATCAATGGAAGTGGGATACGCTGGGCCTGCAACGCACGCAATTCGTCGAGCCGATCCATCGCCACGGCGTACATCGACTTGCCGGTGATGGTCAGGGTTTCCGGTTTTTGCCCGGTCTGGCTGGACTTGGGTTTGCTGGTCAGGATCTGGATTTCGCTCCAGCCTCCGTCGGACTTTCGCGCCAGCGTGCTATAGGCGAAGTCGCGTGACAGGCCGAAGATGAAACTGCCTAAAGCCATTTGTTGTTTCATCAGGCGACTCCATCGGTGAGGGCTGCGTCACGGCGGGTGGCGAGCGGATTATTGGTCAACAGCGGCAAGAACTGGCCGTGGAATTGCCCGCTCAGTTGCTGGCCGATGATCGTACGAATCTGCTCGGCAGTATCTGGCGCCGGGCAGGTGACCTGGATCAGTGGGGAGAAGGTGACTTGCTGGTTTTGATTTTGGGTGGGAGCGTTGACCAGATTCTTTGCGACCTCTCCCGGCGCAGCGAGTTTATCGGCGGGCGGACTGGCGAGTTTTTCCCCCAGGTAGGACCCTGCGAGTCCACCTACGACACTCCCGATGGCCGTACCGACACCCGGAAGAATAAGCGAGCCGAGAAACGCGCCAATAGCTGTACCCGCCAGCTCACCTTTTGCGCTTCCCACCGCGTTGTCATCACCTTCACGCAAGCCTTTCAGGCCTGTGTATGCGGCATGGGCGACCATCAAAGGTGCAGCGACTTTACTCACCAAAGGCATAGCCCGAGACAGCATCGGCATGACATTCGCACCTGCGCTGCGCACTGCGGGCAAGACCTTGGCAGCCGTGCTTTTGATGGCGGGCATGACTTTGAGCGCTGCACCGCGCAAGCGATTGCCCAGGCTTTGGCGCACAGCTGGCGTGCGGGGCTGAGCACTTTTCGCAGGTGGCTTGGCTCGTTTGCCTTGACCCGACCCGCGAGCTGATCGCTTCTTTTTTCGACCGCCACTGTCGTCATCGTCACCGTCGATCATATCGCCGATTTCGGACGGTAAACGCGCTGCAGCCAGTCGCAATAGCCTCGTGGAAATCGCATCGAGCACTGAAGACACACCGGTCTTCAATGTGCCCGCTACGAACGGCGTGGCAGCCGCCCCAAGCAACGTCAGTGCAGCTGTGACGAACGGGAAGCTTTCGGCTGCGGCGCTCAGTCCATTGACCACCGCCGTGAGCGCGACGGCAAAGCCATCTGTCACCGGGGCCAATGAGTTGCCGACTGCCGTGGACAGCCTGTTGAGACTCGCATCCAGCGCATTCCAGCGTCCCTGCGATGTATTGCCATAAGCCTCAGCGGTTTGCGCCGCCGAACCTGCATCCTCACCGCGTTTGGATGTTGCATACAGGGATTTGTCAGAAACCAGTTTGAACGCAGTTTGAGCATCCTCAGGCTTCTTCAACAACTCAAGGATTGCATCATTGTTGCCAAACAGCGTTTTTGTCAGTGAAGCCTGTTTCTCTTCAGGTTGTTTCCTGAGTTCTTCCAGAACCAACTTAATCGTTTGGGGGGCATCTTCACTCATCCCACGTGCCAGCGACTCGGGGTTCAGCCCCATTTCGGCCCAGGCCGAGCGCTGCGCCGATGAGGCGGACTGACCTTTACCCAGAACCGTCGTGAAACTCTTCAGCGCCGCTGCGGCATCTGTCTTGTTAGCGCCACTGTTCAGAAATGCTGCCGCAAGTGCAGCCACTTGCTCGGGCGTCATCCCTGCAGCTTTGGCGCCCTCCCCGGCACTTTGAACGACGGAACCGATGTCAGCGGTTTTGACGTTCAGGCCGCTGTTGCCAAGGTAGCTGGTCGCGTCTGCCAGATCCTGGCTCTGCACCCGATCAAGCTTCAGAGCGGTGCGCCAGCCCGCCAACATCTCGCCAGCAGCCTTGACATCGATCTTGAAGGCCGAGGCATTGATGGCGGCATCACGAGAGAAGTCCTGTAATGCCTCCTTTTTCTGCTCGCCCTTCAGACCATCACTGATGCCGGACCGCAGCGCTGCGAGTTGCACTTGCAGCAAATCCGCGCCAGTAGCCCCACTAGGGGCAACCCGTTTATCACTGGCGATTTCCAGGTTCGTTTCCGAGAGTGCCTGAAGCGATTCGTTGCTCAGGTGCAGCACCTGATTCAATTCAACCAGCGCCGTTTCGTTGGCCATTGCCGATTGAGTGATTTTCGGCGGCGGACGCTGCTCGATTTCGGCCTTGAGTTTGGACTTCGGCTCAGCGCTTGCAGCAGGGGCTGCTGCGCCGGCCTTGAACAACGACTGCTGGCTGACCAGTAGTTCGCGCAGCTTGATCTGCTCTTGGGTCAGCAAACGAATATCCACGCTTGCCAACGCCAGTGTCAGGTTCAGATCCTGCAGCGGTTTGCCGAGGTTGTCGGGCACCGAAAATCCGCCTGTTGTATTGCCGCTCTCACCGGCGTACGTGAGCGCATATTTAATCTCTGCCATTGCCGCTCTACTCCTGTTTCACGCCAAGGCGAGTGATCGCTATGTCGTAGCGGCGCAACGCCTTTTCGGCGTCCCATTCGAGAATTTCCGCCTCACTTACCGGGTAAATGAGCGGGACGATATCGAGGATTACTTCGATATCGCGTTCCGAAAGTAGGCCGCCGGCTGGTTTAAAAAATCGTCGATGCGCACCTGCAATTGCGTCCAGTCCGGGACGGTCATCAGGGCCAGATCGGGGATCATCAGGCCGGTGCAATGGGCGGTGATGAACTCGGCGCGTTCCTTGGCCGTTTTCAATTTCTTCATCACTTTGGTGGCGCGAAGTGCCGGCATTTCCAGCGACAGCGAGGTCACGGTGCGGCCGGTCACTGCGAGCGGTTGCAGCAGTTGCACTTCGTCGGGATCGGCGGATTTTTCCGCGTCTTCGACCTGCTCCAGAAAGTACGACGCCGGACGGGTCGACATCTCGTGCACGTACTGGGCGATGCTCACGTAGTCCGGGCGCTTGAGCTGGTCGAGTTCCTTGACCGACAGGCCGGTGGCGAGCAGGGCCAGTTCGAAGAACTGATCGTCTTCGTCATCGCCGGCGCGTTCCAGCGCTTCTTTCTGTGCGGCGTAGAACAGCGGTTTGAGCTGGATCGTTTCGATCTGCGAACCGTCGTCGCCGGTAACTGGCGACAGCAGGTCATGCTGGGGTGGCATCCACGACATGTATGAATTCCTTGGTGATTCTTGGGGGTTACTCAATTTCTGCCAGTCACACTGGCCCACTGTGGGAGCGAGCCTGCTCGCGAAAGCGGTCGTTCAGTCACATTGATGTTGAATGTGCCAAAGGCTTCGCGAGCAGGCTCGCTCCCACAGGGTTTTGTGATTGCCTGTGAGCCGTGAGTTACGGCATCAGCACCGCACGCCGCGCATCACCGAGGATGTCGACGCCGTTGAGCACGAACTTCTGGGTACGCACGTCGATGTCGATCACCGGCACGCCGTTTTCCAGGCGGTTGTAGGTGCGGCAGGACAGCTCCAGGTTGGTCTTGGGTTTTTCACCCATTTTCACTGCGGTTTCTTCGAGGGATTTCAGCTTGCCGCCAACGGTGTGATAGGTGAACCAGGTGTTGCCATCCTGATCCTGACCGGCTTCACGCACGTTCAGCAGGATGTCGTCGCCCAGCTTCACACCCAGTGCGAGCATGACTTCGGCGCCGAGGCCTTGCAGGGTCAGCTTGGCGTTGAGCGCTTTGCCGCCCTTGGCCATTTCTTCGACGATGAAGCGGCCGCCACGCATTTCTTCCACGTCGAATTCGATCTTCGGCGGGGTGAATTCTTCAACGGTTGCCGACAACGGCAGGCCTTGCAGGGTGGCCGCGATGGCCTGTCTTACGCGGTTGGTAAACATTAGAGAACGTCCTCCAGGAACTGCTCGATGATTTCATCGCGGGCGTTGAGTTGATAAACCATGTGTTCGTTCGGCGCGTAGCGGCCGTAGTCGATGACCACGTACCAGGTGCCGTTCTTGTACTTCTCGACGCTGTTCAGTTCCGGGTGCAGATAGACGCTGCCGCCAGGAATGGTTTCGTCGGCGACCAGGGTTTGCAGCCAGTCATTGATGCGCTTGACCTCTTGATCCATGAAGGATTTGGTGAGGTTCTTGGCCATGGCTTTCTGGCCGGCCTTGACCAGCTTGCGGCTGATCGCATCTTCGAGGCCGACGTAGCTGATGAACTTGCCGGTGATCGAGCGGTTACCCAGCAGCGAGAAGCCGCCGAGCACGGTGCGGGCGTAGTAGCTGACGCCGTAGCGGTTGAGCAGATCGCCTTCGGTGGAGGTGTCGAGGATGTTGTATTCAACGACCCGCGAAACGTCTTCAGCGTAGGTCACCTGGTTGCCCGGGCTCTCCCACTGCTTGACCTTAGCCAGCGCGGCAATCGCCAGGCTGGAAGGCGACAGGAAGACGTTTTTCTTCGCTGCTTTCGAGTACACGGCGGGCATGTTGTGCACCACCAGGCAACGGTCGAAACCGAGGTCGGCGCCGCCCAGCTCCTGGCTGTACAGCACCTGATCGGCGACCGAGGCGTCCTTGCCGTCCAGCACCACACGTGCCTTGATGCGCTTGCCGAACGAAGCGAACTCGCTGGCCACCGCTTTGGTGCCGGTGAAGCCCGGCGCACCGATGATGGTCAGGTCTTCCGGGACACTGCCCAGCGCGGCCAGACCGAGCTTGCGACCGGTCAGCGGATCAACACCGCCGATCACGTTGTTGACGGTGTCGGCCGGGGTCGCGCCCGCTTCGACGATCACCACGTAGACCGGCACCTTGACCACTTTGAGGATCTGGTAAACCGCGTGATACAGAGTGCCTTCTTCCGAACCGGTCGGATCGAGCAGCGCATGGGTGGTGAAGCTGTTGATGCGGAACGGTGCGTTACGCGGAATCAGCGGATCGGCTTTCGGCGCAGTGCCGACCAGACCGATCACGTTGTCACCCAGGCCACCCATGGCCTCGGGGGATTCGGTGGCATTGACGGTAATGCCGTTGTGCTCGAAGTTCAGAACCTCAGCCATATTCAGTCAGCCTTCTTGGCAGCGGCCTTTTTGGCCTGGGTGGTGGGGGTTTTCAGTTCCAGTCGACCGGCGGTGTGCAAGGCACTGGCCTCGACGTCGAGCAGATCGAGGTCTTGACCGACGCTCGACCAGTGCCCACCGCCGGTGGGGAATGGGACGAGCACGGTGTAGGTTTGGCGGGTTGCCATTTTTCGTTTCTCCATAAACGGGAAAGCCCCTCGTGGGGAGGGGCTTGGCGGGTGTTGAGTGCTTTTGGGGTTAGAAAAAAACACCCCGAATTCGGGGCACTTATTGGAGCGCTGCGCTATCTAGGGCGGCCCGTGAAAAGACCACCAGGACTTCATGGTTAACCTATTGCGGGTCTAACGTCGGCAGCCGCTGCTTGAATCGCAATGATTGCTTCATCAGCAATCTGCTTGGCCTCCATAGTGGCCCCCGCTGCGATCTTCTGTTTGATCTGCTCCTTCGCCTGCAGGCGATTCTCGCGGATCAGGTTTAATACCTGCACATATTGGCTGGCCTCAGCCAGCATGCTGTCGGCGGCTTCACGTGGCGTTCGACCCGTGATCGCCCAAGCAGCGACCGTGCGCGGCACTGCATCATCCGGATAGCCATCATCCTTGAACTGCTGAGCCTCAGCAGTAGCACGTTCATACTCAACTGCACGCAATGGGTCGCCGGCAACGAGCCGCCGAATTTCGTCAGCATAGGTGTCTATCCGCAAACAAATCTCGTCGGCGGTTGGCACTGGCTCTCCGTCCTGCACCCACATGCCAGTCCATTCCCCAGTTTCCTTGTCTCGTGCTCCGGTAAATCGCGGGTTCCAGCAAGGCTGGGGAAGTGGAATGAGCGTCCAGTCAGAGTAATTTTTATTACTGGCGTCGGAGAAGAGAAATCCGCCTTTTGAATCGAGGATGTAATACATGGCTTGCCTTCACGCTAGTTGAGTGCAGAGGTGAATTTGAGCTTGGTAGGCGCTAGCTCCAGCCGACGCTCCCACTGACAGGTCGATGCTGAGGTTCCCGTTGGTTTCAAGTGACCAGGAGAGGTAACCAAACGCCAAGGGTGACGACGTAACCCAATCGCCGGTGCCACAACATCTGAATCGAGGCCTTGCTCCGGGCGGTAGAACACACAAAAGAGTTGATTGACCACCAATCGCAGTTCCACGGGCAAAGTCGATGGAGACATACAAGTTGCCGTTCGCCGTCCAGTAGCGCGAAGTGTTTGCGTCGTAGAACCCGTTCAGAAAGGCCGGAGCGGCCAGGTTTTTAGTTGTCGAGAAGTCGGCAATGGCCTGATTGACGACGCCCTGGGTACCCGCTGTGGTGTAGGCATCGGTTATCCCGTAACCCGCGAGAGTAGCCGGCTTGCCGGAGCCAATTTTCGACCAGTCAAGTAACGGGATGTCTGTCGCGGAAAGTGCTGCTCCCCCTGTCACCAAACCTTTAGTGTTAACGGTAACCTTTGTGTAAGTACCGGCAGCAGCGCCTGAGTCGGCAAGCGCTATGGATATGTTGGCATTTGCCGATCCGTCAAACGACGCGCTACCGCTCGCCGCGCCGGAGACGGAAATACTCCGAGGCGTTTCAAGCTTTCGAGCCGCAACTGCCGTTGCGTTGATTCCAAGGGCATCAGTGATCCCGAACCCGGCCAACGTATTGGGGTTGGCCCCCGCAGTCGCCCGGCCATATTCATCCACCGTCAGACTCTTGTAAGTCCCGGCAGCAATCCCGGTGCGCCCGGCCAGCATCTTGAACGTCAGCGCGGTGGTGCCCAGGATGACCGGCGCATTGGTGGTCAGGTGCCACAGCGAATCACCGTTCGCCGTGCCCTCCTCCACCATGACCGTCAGGCCCGGCGTGACCTTGGCATTGCTATTGGCATCATTCGCCCGCACCCAGTCGCCATTGGCGACGATCCACAAGCCGTTGTCCTTCGCTAGCGTCTGGTTCGCAACAAGCACGCGGTCGCCAGCAATCACTGCGACACCGTCAATTTGCTGCGCACCGCTCAACACAATGTTGCTGGATGCCGCAACACGCACCGACTGCTTACCATCCAGCTTGCCGAGTTCTTCGGCGAGATAACTCATGACCCAGGCACGAGTGGCTTTGACCACGGTGTCGTCGATCAGCAACGTCACCAGCGACGCATTACTGGTCTCGAAAATCGAGCGAATGTAAAACTCTTTACCCGAACCCGACGTCGCCAGTACCGGTTTGAACGACTCTGGATATTTGACGATGGCGTAGAGAATCCCGGTATCAGTCCACAGCCCCGCCTCTCGCACATACCAACCGCCAACATCCGGCGGAATGGTCACTTCGGCGAGCAGCCAGCTCGGATTTTTCTCGTCCTGGAACAGCGCATTGAGCGGCCCGCGCCAGACTTCGCGTTTCAGCGCAGTGGCGGTGGCGGCCGGGTTGTAGACCGTGCCGCCGCCGTCACCGACGGAAATCTGCGTCAACTTGATCGGCGTGCCCGCGGCCTTGCACGCCGTTTCGTAGGCAATCCCTGCGTTGGTGAGCAGGGTGTAATAGTCAGCCATTCAGGCCCCCTGAGGATAAATAGTGGATGTTTCGACGGTGTACATGCCGGCGGCCATGAACGCCTCTCCCGAGGTTTCAAGGCCTTCGATGAACACCGGATAAACCGTGGTCAGCTCACCGCAGAACGTCGCGGCGGCGATGACGTGATTGCCGAAAGCGCTCAAGCCGACCGAGACCGTCAGCACATCGCGTTCGCTCTTGGCATCCGCCAGACGTCGGTCGAGACGGGCGTCGATTTCTTCGCTGTAGGGCTGGTCGCTAAAAGCTCGTACGGAAAAGCTGTACGGCGCACCGGGCGGTGTCTGTTCGTACCAGGCGCGGATCTCGGGTCTTAACTGCAAACCCTTGGCGGCGTTTTCCAACGCCTTGCGGGTGCCAGCCTGGCGCGCGGTGGGCCAGGCCAGTTCAACGGTCAGGCGTTTTTCCGCTTCCGGTGCGGCGGTGCTCCATTCGGCGACACCACGATCCGCTGCCAGATAAGGCAGAAAGGCGACAGGCGTTTCGCTCGGGTTCATCAGTTCGGGAAACGGCGGCGCGATGCGATCAAGCAGTGCGCCGAAGCCCAGATCCAGACTTCGTTCGAGTGCCGAGCTGTTGGCCGGCAGCAGCGTCGGACGCTGAGTTGGCTCACTCATAGCGTCAGCACCTCAACTTCGACTGCGGTGCAGTACGGCGCTTGAAACGCCGTCGTCACGATCGGCGCCAGCGGTTCGAGAATCTGCAATTGCACAGCGCCGGCGCTGTGCAGCGTGTAGTCGATCCAGCTTGGATCAACGCGGCCTTCAAGACGATGGCAACTGTCGGCGTAGGCCTGCAATTGCTGTTGCGCGGCGACTTTGGTCAGACCCGAATCCGGGCCGGAATTGATCTTCGCGACGACGCGGATCTTATAGCGCTGAATATCGGCTGCCTTGACGCTGACGAGGTCGGTTTCAGGTCGCACGTCGGGGCGAGCGAAATGCTGACGAACGCCGTCAAGCAAAGACGCGGAAGGCGTGCCATCACCGTCGCGGGACAGCACAGTGACCTGCACTTCGCCCGGCGCGGTGCGCCGACCATTGCCATCCTTGACCTGTGCAGCGAGGCCGTCCGGGTTGAAGGTGTAAGTGACATTCACCACACCTGCCTCAGTGGATTCGACATGCACCGTCGGACGCTCGCCGAGGGTGAAAACTTCGCGGCGATACTGCATCCGCGAACCTGCTGCCGGCGCATGGGGCGCCAGGTAATAACGCAAGCGGGCATCGTCGTCGCTTTCATAAATCGCCGGCACTGGCGGGAATGCCGCCGGGTCGCCGGGATCAAGCAACTGCCGCTCCAGGCCCATGTCCGCTAGCCGCGCATCGAGGTTGCTCCCCGTCGCCCACCACGCCAGCATCTGTTTGATGCGGGCGTTGTATTTGCGTTCGTGGGTTTGCAGCCGAACACAGAAAGCCTCAAGCGCCAGGGTCAGCAGTTCGCTTTCGTTTTCCAGGCTGGTCTTGAGTTTTGCGGCACTGTCCGGCGAACGCACACCGACATATTCGATGACGAAAGTCTTGAACTCGGCGAGCAAGTCTTCGAAGGCTTCAACGGTGATCAGCGCGGGTTCGGCCAATTGGTTCTGGCCGGGGATCAACATGCTCATGTCACGACCTCGAAGGTTTGTTGACGGTTTTTCCAGATGCCGGCGAAGCGCAGCCGCAGACCGGCGCCCTGGCGGCTGGCGACGATCACTTGTGGCTGAAAATCGTCGATGCCGTTTTGCTTGTTGTAGAACGCCTGCGCGGCGTGGCTCTGGGCCAACAGCAGAACGTCGTCACCGAGGTTCTGCCCCAGCAGCGTGGGGATCAACGATCCGTACAACGGGCGTTTTTGCCGGGTGCCCAGCGGTGTGGTCAGGGCCCGGGTCGCGCGCTGCACAAATTGCAGCCAGTCGTCGACCGTGGCCCCGCTGTCTCTATCGATTCCGATCATGTGGAGGCTCTTGAATCAGGGGCTGATGACACGGCCCTGGTGATCGACCAATGGACCGCTGAAGTGCACGCCAGAGGCGTCGATGGTCAGGCCGACGGCCCCCAGTTGCAGGGTGATCAGTTGTGGCGTCATCGCCAGTCGCGCCGGGCCGATGCTCAGTTCCAGCGACTCGCGAGAACCTCTGAAAGCCGCTGGGCCGTTTTGCCAGTGGAGGGTGTGCGTGGCATCGTCGTAGCCGCTTTCGCTGCCGTCGACATGAACCCGTCGCGTCAGCGTGGGGACAGTCGAAACGGGTGGAAAGCGATCACTGTTCAGGCCGAACAGGGCGACACTTTGTGCGCCACTTTCGCCGCTGCCGTAGTTGAACAGCAGACACTGCTCACCCACGGTCGGAATCCGCGACTCACTCTGTGCGCCGGCGCTGGGGTTGAAAAACTTGATCGCTGGCGTGAGCAAGCCACCGTGGCTGACCTGGCAGGTATTGCTCGCCGCATCGACTGTCTGGCAAATGCCGATGCGGCAGAAGCTTTCAGCGCGGCGGTGCAGGTCGTCGATTTCCGCTTCCATTTCGGCCAGGCGTTCGATGATCGGCCCCAGTTGCATGCGCAATAACGCGTCGAACATCGGTCAGGCCTCCAGCGCGGTGTATTGGTCTGGATCGTCGATGTTGCTGACTTCCCAGGTGCGGGCGAATTTCGGTGTGCCCAGTGGATCATCGAGCAAGGTCGGGCCGAGGTAGAGGGTCTGGTTGAACGTCAGGGTCCAGGTTTTGATTTGCTGGTCAGCGCGGGTCAGCAACGACGGCAATCCATCGATATTGGTCGGCAGATCACATTGATCGCCAGGCAGTCCCCAGCGATTGTCGGTGATCAAATTCTTCAGCACAGCGATCAGATCGCATGCTGCAAATGCGCTGGCAGAAAGGGCCGGGATGACTTGCAAGGACACCGTCATGACATGCGCAATTCGCCCGTCAGCGCCACGTACTCCCGCCCCATTCCGGTCGAAGTCGATCAACACCCAGGCCTGATCGCCCGGTGCAGTGAAATCATCGTGATTGCCGACATTGATGTTGAGCCCGGCAGTGTTGCGCAGCGTCGTCGCGATGGCTGTGAACAGTTGCGACGGCTGCTGGATCGGTGTGGGCATACATGACCTCCTTTTCAATCGTCCACGCGAAACCCTGCCGCCAAAATGGCGGCACGGAAAATTGGTTTTGGTTAAGGTTGGTCGCGAGGCGGAACTTCGCAGACGCCGATGCGCTTGGCGGCCCAGCGTTCGTACAAGCCGATGGCGACGTCGGCGCCGGCCATCGCTGTCAGGCAACCGAACGCGCCGGCGGCCCAGATCGAAAGTCCTGCGGCATACAGCAGCATGATTGCCGACACGCCGCAGATCATGCAGGCGCCGGAGCGCAGGGCCAGGCGTCGCAGCAATGACCAGCCACGGGCACCTTCCTTGTCGGCGCGCCACATTTCGCCGGAAACTCCGCCGACGACGGCAAGGAGGATGACCAGCCAGATCGGCATATCGGCCAATGCTTGTTGCTCGGTTGTCATGTCACGCCTCCCGGGGGTGAGTGATTTGTGTTGGGTTCAATCGTTATCTCTTGAGGTAGGCATTCCAAAAAGCCCGGCAGTCTCCGGGCTTTTCAGTAATGCGGCCCGGAAAACCGCACAGCTGATTTAAACGAAAGGGAAAGGGATCGCTGGCCAAGTAATGGTGTACGGGAAATCAGGTTGATTTTTGTATTCGCTCACGGCGACAACGTATTGCTTGAAAGCCAGTAACGCTGCTTCTTCGGCAGGCGTTGCGACGCCCAGATCCACCTTGTAATCAAATGGATTGAGCAGCAGCCATTTTTGCGTGTCTGCCAGCAGCATGGCCGCCATAACCTGACCTTCGCGCACTAGCTGGTCATAAGTAGGCGCGACAAACTCCCAATGATCACTGACCCTGAAAGCATTCCATCCGACCTGAACTGTCGTGTTACCCGTGGCATCCGCCCATTCTCCCCACACACCATCTGGAGGGTTCACCGGCATCGCTTCATCGGTATCCAGAATTTGATAAACCTTCAGGTTGAACAGGGCGATAAAAACGTATCGATTCATGCATTTCTCCTTTTTAGATTTACAACCCCTGGGGGTTGGCGGCTCGATCAGATCGAAGCCAGGCAGGCATTCAAAAAAGCCCGGCGCTGAAGCCGGGCTTTTCAGTAATGCGCTCCTTCGCCTTCCTTCAAATCCTGTTTTCAAGAAGGAAGCTGACTTTTCGGCGCTACTGGCGCGGTACGAGTCCGTTCAAATTGTTTTTCCGACCGCGGTCCCTGCCCGCCGGATAACTGCTTCTGGTGCTTTACGCTGCACACCCGGGTCAGTTGCCAACCCTCTGAACCGTTGAGGCCGGTTCATCGCTGCCTGTTCTTGTGGAACTAAAGAGCTTTCTTGCCAGCCGCTTTGTCGAGCGGCTTGGTGGCAAGAATATGCATGAATGCATATCCAGTCAATGCGCAAATGCATTTATTTATGCACAGGAAATGCGCAGATGCATGGAAGCCCCGCAGCTCAAGGGTTTGGCGGTTTCATCAAGGCGAAAAAAAACCCGCCTGCGAGGCGGGTTTATCTGAGAAGGGTCGGGTTAGCGGGCGTACATGCCCCACCAGAAGACGTGACCGAGGATGACGATTTGCTCCTCCTGGATTTCCTGGAAGCTGTAGTCCTCGTCCGGGTGTTCATCGCGATTGAAGCTGCGCAGACGAATGCCGGTCGGCAGGCGATAGAGTTGCTTCACGCGCAACTGGCCGTTGTGATTGATCGCGTACAGGTCGCCATCAATGATGTCGCCGATGCCGCACTTGCCGGCGTTGACGCCGACGGTGGCACCATCACGCAACACCGGCAACATGCTGTTGCCACGTACTGTCACGCATTTGGCCTGGTCGAACTGCACACCGTTATGGCGCAGGCTGCGCTTGCCGAAGCGCAGGCTAGAGCGCTCGCTCTCTTCGATGACGAATCTTCCTGATCCAGCAGCCAATTCAACCTCGCGAAGGAACGGCACCGATACTTCGTCATCATCGACCGGCGTATCGTCGTCCCACAGCATTATGTCCTTGAGTTCCGCGTGCACGTCATCACGCGCGCCACCGGCCGACGGCGCGACATCCGCGCGCCCGCGCAATTGATCGGTGCTCACGGCGAAGTACTCGGCGATCTTCGAAATGTGTTTATCCGAAGGATCGACGATCTTCCCGCTGAGAATCCGCGAGAGAGTGGATTGAGGCACGCCGGTGCGACGGTGGAGCTCCGTGGGGGAGATCCCGTGCTGGTCGAGCAATGCTCTTAAGACGGAGGCTACGTTGCGTTTTTGCATAACGCGCATAGTGCTTGAAGTTATTCGCGAAGACAAATGCTAAATCGCATAGCTAATGCATAAATCAATATTTGATGCAAAAACGCTTATGTAACCACTCACAAGTCATTCAGCATCGGCTTTCAGCTACTCCCTATCAACACTTGGCTCACCGCTTTGTGACCACTCCTCTGTCCTGCTGGCGAAAAAAGCCCGCTCAATGGCGGGCTTTTGAAAAATCGGATTTTATCGCTTACAAAAGAATGTGTCCCTCCAACCTTCCGAGTAGTCGACCATAGAAACTCTGGCCTCGGGGTTGGTCTGGAAATACTCTTCCCAGTTGAACGTCTCTGTTTCATAACCAAAATGCTTGGCCATGAATTTTACTGCCTGGCGCGAAGGCCTTCCCACGATGGTGAAACCCTTGCGAGTAAGAGAATCAGTCCACGCCATCTGCTGATCATCTACCTGATCAAGCAGCATCTGAACGCCATACGGGTTGCCGTAAACCACGCGTGGATCGTTATTGGTTGGATCTGCCAGTTCCTCGGAAACAGGAGTAACTTCGGTGTCGATGACAACAAATTTTGCGCCGGTTCGTTCAATCAGGTCGAACAACTCGGCATGGCGAATAGTGTGGTAATAAAAACCAAGACAGAAAACTACGTCAAAGGTCTTGCCTTTGATCTGGTCAAATACGTCACCTTGCAGGAATTCATATCGAGAACTATCGATCCCATACTCGGTGAACGTCTCTATAGCATTTGAAATCAATTCCTGGCGCGGCTCGATTCCGGTGACATGTGCAGCCCCAGCCTGAAGGGAAGCAAAGGACCAACGACCGTCATGGCTGGCAATATCCAGAACTCTCTTCCCTCGAATGAGTTCAGCGTTTCGTTCCATGATGGCTCGGTACCGGGAGTTCAGGCGATCCGGAAACGGGCTCGTCTGGCTGGTCTTATAAAATCGAGGAAATTCATCAAAAAATCCCATGCTATTTTCCTTATATCTGTCTTCAAGCGCTGACGCACATTTAAAGGCTGGCATCATACACCAGAGCGCCCTTTACAAGATTCGCGGAATTATTCTTTCCTGCACTAACCGCGCGCCCCTATTGACTGAAGTGTCATGAGGTAGCCTGGTTCAGGGCTATCTGAGCCCGCCGGCAACAATGCCGAAAAATTCCCTGTACCATTAGACAGATATGAGTTGTCAAATAGACAGGTAGAGCTGAACTCCGCGTATGACCGACCTTTCAAACCACACCCCGATGATGCAGCAGTACTGGCGCCTGAAGAATCAGCACCCGGATCAGTTGATGTTCTACCGCATGGGCGACTTCTACGAGATCTTCTACGAAGACGCGAAGAAGGCGGCCAAGTTGCTCGACATCACCCTGACCGCGCGCGGACAGTCGGCGGGGCAGGCGATTCCGATGTGTGGTATTCCTTACCACGCGGCGGAAGGCTATCTGGCGAAGCTGGTGAAGCTTGGCGAGTCCGTGGTGATTTGTGAGCAGGTCGGCGATCCGGCCACCAGCAAAGGCCCGGTTGAGCGTCAGGTCGTACGGATCCTCACGCCGGGTACGGTCAGTGATGAAGCGCTGCTTGATGAACGCCGCGACAACCTGATTGCAGCCCTGCTGGGTGACGAACGTCTGTTCGGCCTTGCCGTGCTGGACATCACCAGCGGCAGTTTCAGCGTGTCGGAAATCAAAGGCTGGGAAAACCTGCTGGCGGAACTGGAGCGGATCAACCCGGTTGAGTTGCTGATCCCGGATGACTGGCCGAGGGATCTGCCAGCGGAAAAACGCCGTGGCGTCAGTCGTCGTGCGCCGTGGGATTTCGAGCGTGATTCAGCACTGAAAAGCCTTTGCCAGCAGTTCTCCACCCAAGACCTGAAGGGTTTTGGCTGCGAGAACCTGACCCTGGCCATCGGCGCTGCGGGTTGCCTGTTGGCCTACGCCAAGGAGACCCAGCGCACCGCCCTGCCCCACCTGCGCAGCCTGCGCCACGAGCGTCTGGATGACACCGTGGTGCTGGACGGTGCAAGCCGTCGCAACCTCGAACTCGACACCAACCTGGCCGGTGGTCGCGACAACACCCTGCAATCAGTCGTTGATCGCTGCCAGACCGCCATGGGCAGCCGTCTGCTGACCCGTTGGCTGAACCGTCCGTTGCGCGATCTGACCGTACTGCTGGCGCGCCAGACTTCGATCACGTGCCTGCTCGATCGCTATCGTTTCGAAAAGCTGCAACCACAGCTCAAGGAAATCGGCGACATCGAGCGAATTCTCGCGCGGATCGGCCTGCGTAACGCACGTCCTCGTGACCTTGCTCGCTTGCGCGACGCCCTCGGTGCCCTGCCTGAACTGCAAGTGGCGATGACTGACCTGGAAGCACCGCACCTGCAAGGTCTGGCGACCATCACCAGCACCTACCCGGAACTGGCGGCACTGCTGGAAAAGGCCATCATCGACAATCCGCCGGCGGTGATCCGTGACGGCGGCGTGCTGAAAACCGGTTACGACAGCGAACTCGACGAGCTGCAATCGCTGAGCGAAAACGCCGGCCAGTTCCTCATCGATCTCGAAGCCCGCGAGAAAGCTCGCACCGGTCTTAGCCACCTGAAAGTCGGTTACAACCGCATTCACGGCTACTTCATCGAATTGCCGAGCAAGCAGGCCGAGTCGGCACCGGCGGACTATATCCGTCGGCAAACCCTGAAAGGCGCCGAGCGCTTCATCACGCCGGAACTGAAAGAGTTCGAAGACAAAGCCCTGTCTGCCAAGAGCCGTGCCTTGGCGCGCGAAAAGATGCTCTACGAGGCGCTGCTGGAAGACCTGATCAGCCAGTTGCCACCGCTGCAGGACACCGCCGGCGCGCTGGCCGAACTGGACGTGTTGAGCAACCTCGCCGAGCGTGCGCTGAATCTTGACCTGAACTGCCCGCGCTTCGTCAGCGAGCCGTGCATGCGCATCTCCCAGGGTCGTCACCCGGTGGTCGAGCAAGTGCTGACCACGCCGTTCGTGGCCAACGACCTGAGCCTGGATGACAACACCCGTATGCTGGTGATCACCGGCCCGAACATGGGTGGTAAATCCACCTACATGCGCCAAACCGCATTGATCGTGTTGCTCGCTCACATTGGCAGCTTCGTGCCCGCAGCCAGTTGCGAACTGTCGCTGGTCGACCGCATCTTCACTCGAATCGGTTCCAGCGATGACCTGGCCGGTGGCCGTTCGACCTTCATGGTCGAGATGAGCGAAACCGCCAACATCTTGCACAACGCTACCGAGCGCAGCCTGGTGCTGATGGACGAAGTCGGGCGCGGCACCAGCACCTTCGACGGTCTGTCGCTGGCATGGGCGGCGGCCGAGCGTCTGGCGCATCTGCGCGCGTATACGCTGTTTGCCACCCACTACTTCGAACTGACCGTGTTGCCGGAAGCCGAGCCACTGGTGGCCAACGTCCACCTCAATGCGACCGAGCATAACGAACGCATCGTCTTCCTGCACCACGTGCTGCCGGGACCTGCCAGCCAGAGCTACGGTCTGGCGGTGGCGCAACTGGCTGGTGTGCCAAGTGAAGTGATCGTGCGTGCCCGTGAGCACTTGAGCCGACTGGAAGAAACCGCTTTGCCGCATGAAGCGCCGAAACCTGCCGCCAAGGGCAAACCGGCGACGCCACAGCAAAGCGACATGTTCGCCAGCCTGCCACACCCGGTGCTCGATGAACTGGCTAAACTGGATCTGGATGACCTGACCCCGCGCCGAGCTCTCGAAATGCTCTATGCACTGAAGAACCGGATATAAGCACTGAAGAAGCGGATATAACGCAAACGGCTTCAAGCTGTTAGAATCTCGCGCGGTTTGGGATGCTGCTGGCTAATAGCCTGGCCAGCAGGTATCGCTCCCGAACCTGGCGACCCCAACCGTGAAGGGGCAACGCTGCCGCCGCCTGAGGAGAAAATTAGAAATGACCTTCGTCGTCACCGACAACTGCATCAAGTGCAAGTACACCGACTGCGTAGAAGTGTGTCCGGTGGACTGCTTTTACGAAGGCCCGAACTTCCTGGTGATTCACCCGGATGAGTGCATCGACTGCGCCCTGTGCGAACCGGAATGCCCGGCTGTAGCTATTTTTTCCGAGGACGAAGTTCCGGAAGAGATGCAGGAATTCATTCAACTCAACGTTGAGCTGGCTGAAATCTGGCCGAACATCACCGAGAAGAAAGAATCGCTGCCGGATGCCGAAGAGTGGGATGGCGTCAAAGGCAAGATCAAAGACCTCGAGCGCTGATCAGCCCCGCGCTCGAACGAAAAGGCCCCTCGCGGGCCTTTTTACTTTTCTGCAGGCGAAAAAAGGGGCGGTATGACCCGCCCACATTTTTTCCCTATTCCCTGTATTCCTTTTCATCGTCCTGATGAATCGCGTCCTGCGATGTCCGTTCCCCTCTTCCTTGAAGGGCGTGTCTGTCCGTCGACACAGCCCCGATACTAGAGAGTTCCCTGACAAGAGCAATCGGCTGCGGGTGCCGAAAAAGATTGTCATAAGCACTTAATGTTAAAAAATAAACATATAAAACAATAAGTTAAATTACGGCGATGTCCGTAATCGACGTCTGCCGTCTTGTAAAAATAGGGAACACTTACGAGAGAGTAAGCCAAGGCTTACACCCCGAGACTACAAAGGATGGAAATGCCAACCGTACGTCCGACAATGAAAAAGAGCGGCGGAATGCCCAGAAAATCGAGGCCAACAAAAAACCCCGAACCAGTCGGGGCTTCTTGCGGGCGAGCGTGTGAGGCGCTTACTGGAACAGCGACTCGCTCGACAGGCCATTCTTCTCGAGGATTTCACGAAGGCGCTTGAGGCCTTCTACCTGGATCTGCCGCACCCGTTCCCGGGTCAGGCCGATCTCCAGGCCTACATCTTCCAGCGTGCTGCTCTCGTGGCCGCGCAGACCGAAGCGGCGTACAACCACCTCGCGCTGCTTGTCGGTCAACTCCGACAGCCATTGATCGATGCTCTGC
Organism: Pseudomonas sp. ok266; assembly: GCF_900110195.1. Taxonomy (NCBI): domain Bacteria; kingdom Pseudomonadati; phylum Pseudomonadota; class Gammaproteobacteria; order Pseudomonadales; family Pseudomonadaceae; genus Pseudomonas; species Pseudomonas sp. ok266. The sequence goes on from NZ_FOCU01000011.1 coordinate 79,341, forward strand.
GACAGGTCGTCATCCTGCAGCAGTTCACAAGGATCGGTCGGACGATCGTCGGTAAGGGTGTCCAGCAGGGTTTTATCCGAATCCGGACCCAGCGAGACGTCGACCGAAGAAACCCGCTCGTTCAGGCCAAGCATGCGCTTGACCTCACCCACCGGTTTTTCCAGCAGGTTGGCGATTTCTTCGGGTGAAGGTTCGTGGTCGAGCTTCTGCGTCAGCTCCCGTGCAGCCCGCAGGTACACGTTGAGTTCCTTGACCACATGGATCGGCAACCGGATGGTCCGGGTCTGATTCATGATCGCGCGCTCGATGGTCTGACGAATCCACCAGGTCGCGTAGGTCGAGAAGCGGAAGCCGCGCTCGGGATCGAACTTTTCCACCGCCCGGATCAATCCGAGGTTGCCCTCTTCGATCAGATCCAGCAGCGACAGCCCCCGATTGACGTAACGCCGGGCGATTTTGACCACCAGCCGCAGGTTACTTTCAATCATGCGCTTGCGTCCGGCCGGATCGCCACTTTGCGACAGTCGCGCAAAATGAACTTCTTCTTCCGGAGAGAGCAGTGGGGAAAAGCCGATTTCGTTGAGATACAACTGCGTGGCATCAAGTGCACGCGTGTAGTCGATGTACTTATGTTGTTTAAGTGAAGCGGAGTGTTTGGATTTGGAACGAACGGAAGGTGGAGCAGCCCCTTCATCATTCGACATCGAAGATTCCGAATCGATGCCGGTCTCCATAAGGAGAACCTCATCGTCGATGTCAAACTCCGGCACTTCTTTACTGAGAGCCATTGTTATAGTCCTTTGGTGAGTTCGACCCCAAGCTCAAGCGACGCCTTTATCCTTGGCAGCGCTGGAGCCTGTCCCCTCTACGCGACGGAACAGGCTGGCTTACAAATCAACGTCTTGGCAGGAACTGCAGCGGATCTACAGGTTTACCTTGGCGGCGAATCTCAAAATGCAGTTTCACCCGGTCTGTACCCGTTGACCCCATTTCGGCAATTGTCTGTCCGACCTTGACCTGCTGTCCCTCCCGAACCAACAGCCTGCGGTTATGTCCGTAGGCACTGACGTAGGTTTCGCTGTGTTTGATGATGACTAATTCGCCGTAGCCCCTTAAGCCACTCCCGGCGTATACCACCGTCCCATCAGACGCAGCTAAAACAGGCTGTCCCAAATCTCCGGCGATATCAATTCCTTTATTCAAACTACCGTTTGAAGAGAATTTTCCAATCAGAATGCCATTAGATGGCCATCCCCAGCCGGTCGGGGCTGGGCCTGCCGGAGGCAACGGCGCGGGCGCTTGCTTGTTGGCGACGGACGGTACAGCCCCCGTAGAACCGGTGGTTGTAGTGGTCGTGGTGCCATTTGCCTGGCGCCGGATTACCGTGGTTTTACTCGACGAAGAAGGTGAAGAACTGCTGTTGCTCACCACCGCCGTCGGCGTTGAACCGGTGCGGCCGTCGAAGCGAATCGTCTGACCCGGATGGATCGTATACGGCGTAGGAATATTGTTCCGGGCCGCGAGGGCTTTGTAGTCCCAGCCGTAGCGAAATGCGATCGAAAACATCGTATCGCCCGGACGGACTACATACTGTCCGGTCGTCACCGTAGGACGCTGGGCCACCGCGTTGTTGCGATCGACCACCCGCACATTGCTCGATTTGGTGCTGGAGCAACCGACCAGCAAGGTGCTCAAGACAAGGCCAGTCACCAGGCGCTGAAAGCTCGTGTTACCCATACGCTGCGCAATGACTGTGAGACTCACCCGCCGCTCCCTTTGTGGTGGCTGAAAAATGTGGAATGCCGGATGTCGGCATGAGGTGTCGCAAGTATAACGGGCCGGATCGGCTTTACCTTTAATGAAGCGAAATCGCTTCACGCACACGTTTGCCATCTGACAATCTGCTGCGTTTAAACCATCGTTGCCCGAGTAAGACAGAGGCGAACGAAAGGAATTCAGCGCGCGTAAACAAATGCTCAGGCCAGTGGCCCATTGAGCAACGGCACAAAACGGACAGCCCCGAGAACATGCCGGGAAAAGCCGTTTTCCTCACGCACGATCAGCAACAATTGCTGCACTTCCCCGGAGCCTACCGGAATCACCATGCGTCCGCCCGGAGCCAGTTGATCAAGCAAGGCTTGCGGTACATCCGTGGCCACGGCGGTGACGATAATGCCGTTATAAGGTGCCAGCGCCGGCCACCCTTCCCAACCATCGCCCCAGCGGAACACCACGTTGCGCAGGTTCAGTTCAACCAAACGTTCCTTGGCGCGATCCTGCAGTACCTTGATGCGCTCAACCGAGAACACCCGCTCAACCAGTTGTGACAACACCGCCGTCTGGTAACCGGAACCGGTGCCGATCTCCAGCACCTTATCCAGTGGGCCCGCCTCCAGCAGCAGCTCGCTCATGCGCGCCACCATATAAGGCTGGGAAATCGTCTGGTTATTGCCGATCGGCAGCGCCGTGTCTTCATAAGCACGGTGTGCCAGCGCTTCATCGACGAACAGGTGACGCGGCGTACGCCGGATCACTTCCAGCACCTTGGCGTTGGACACGCCCTCTTCGTACAGGCGCTGGATCAGCCGCTCGCGGGTACGCTGAGAGGTCATGCCGATCCCGCTGCGCAGCCTGTCTTCATGTTCACGGGCCATCAGCGCAGTCCCTCCAGCCAGCCATCGAGGCTTCTGAACGCATCGTTGAAGGTTCGATCGAGCTGCAACGGGGTGATGGAAACGTAGCCCTGCATCACCGCATGGAAGTCCGTGCCCGGGCCGCCGTCTTCGGCGTCGCCGGCTGCAGCAATCCAGTAACCGGCCTTGCCACGCGGATCGACCACTTTCATCGGCGCCGCCGCACGGGCGCGATGGCCGAGGCGGGTCAACTGAATACCGCGAATATGGTCGATCGGCAGATTGGGAATGTTCACGTTGAGCACCGTGCGCGGTGGCAGATCAAGCCCGGCATGGGCCTCGACCAGTTTGCGCGCAAAGTAGGCCGCTGTCGGCAGATTATCCACCTGTCGCGAGACCAGCGAAAAAGCGAACGACGGACGTTCGAGAAAACGTCCCTCAAGGGCGGCCGCCACTGTCCCGGAATACAGCACGTCATCGCCAAGATTGGCGCCGAGGTTGATCCCGGAAACCACCATGTCCGCCTCGCGCTCCAGCAAGCCGTTGAGGCCCAGGTGCACGCAGTCGGTCGGAGTGCCGTTGAGGCTGATAAAGCCGTTGGCCAGGTATTGCGGGTGCAGCGGACGGTCGAGCGTCAGCGAACTGCTGGCGCCGCTTTTGTCCTGCTCCGGGGCGATAACCACGCACTCGGTGTAATCCGCCAGCGCAGCATAAAGCGCGGCGAGACCGGGTGCGGTTACCCCATCGTCGTTAGAAATCAGAATACGCATGGGCTGTCCGTCTGCCCCACCGGCACCAGATCAACGAGTTCGCGCACCAATACGGTGGCGAAGCATCCGGCCGGGAGGACGAATTCCAGTTGCAGAATGTCAGGCTGGGGATAATGCCACGTCAACCCGCCAATGGGCAGCCGCAGGATGCGACGTTCGTGGCTCATACCGGCGTTGATCAACCAATCGCGCAGCTCTGCTTCACCGGCAGCAATCCCCTGCTCCAGATCATGGACAGCGCCTGCGGTCGGCGAGTCACCCTCGCCCCACTGCGGGCCGGTCGGATGCAGGTCAAGAATTGCCAGACGCGGGTCACTGCACTCGGCTTCTCCGGCCGGGAAAAAACTGCGGCTGTCGGTGAACGCGAGCAGGTCGCCGACCTGGGCTTTTTGCCAGGTGCCATCGGTCACTCGTGCGGCGAGCACCTTGTTGAAGAGAAAACTGCGCGCCGTCGAGAGCAGGCGCGAACGCACATTGCGTTGTTCCGGCAAGGCCTTGCGCGCCGCCCACGAACGCGCGTCAACGACGTTGCCGCCGTCGTGGCCGAAACGCTGGGCGCCGAAATAATTGGGGATGCCTTGTTGGGCTATCAGCTGCAGGCGCTGGTCAATCGCCGCTTTGTCGCCGTCGAACTGAGTCAAACGCAAGGTGAAACCGTTGGCCGAATGCGCACCGCGTTGCAGTTTGCGTTTGTGGCGAGTGGTCTTGAGAATCTTCAGCGTGTCGTTTTCCGCCGCCGACAGATCCGGATCGGCCTTGCCCGGCAATTGCACGCTGAACCACTGGCGAGTCAGCGCCTGACGATCCTTGAGGCCAGCATAGCTCACCGTGCGCAACGGCACGCCGGCAGCCTTGGCGATACGCCGCGCAGCTTCTTCAGTGTTCAGGCCGCGTTTTTCGACCCAGATCCACAGATGTTCGCCATCGCCGCTGAACGGAATATCGAGGACTTCATCGACCTGAAAGTCTTCAGCGATGGCTTTCAGTACCGCAGTGCCGAGGGGTTCACCATAGGCCCGCGGGCCGAGCAATTGCAGTTCGTTCATGCGCGCAGCAACAAGGCAACGGAGTGCACGGCGATGCCTTCTTCGCGACCGACAAAGCCGAGCTTTTCGGTGGTGGTAGCTTTCACGTTCACTTGATCCAACTCAACTTGAAGATCCGCCGCGATCAGCGCGCGCATCGATTCGATATGCGGGGCCATTTTCGGTGCCTGGGCAACGATAGTGTTGTCGACATTGCCGACTTTCCAGCCTTTGGCATGGATCAGCGCGACCACATGACGCAGCAGCGCACGGCTGTCGGCGCCCTTGAATTGCGGGTCGGTGTCCGGGAAATGCTTGCCGATATCACCCAGCGCAGCGGCGCCGAGCAAGGCATCGCTCAAGGCGTGCAGCAGGACGTCACCGTCGGAATGAGCGAGCAGCCCGAAGCTGTGTGCGATGCGCACGCCGCCCAGAGTAATGAAATCGCCTTCAGCGAAACGGTGCACATCATAGCCGTGGCCAATACGCATAAAAAAACGCCCCGATTTTTGTCAGGGCGTGATTCTACCTGCATTAGTCCCGAAGGGCTTGTGCGTGATGCTGCAAGTGGTCGTCTATGAAGCTTGAGATGAAGAAATAGCTGTGGTCGTAGCCCGGTTGCAGGCGCAATGTCAGCGGATGACCCGCTTGTTTTGCCGCTTGTTGCAGAGCTTCGGGTTTGAGCTGGGTGGCGAGGAAGTCATCGCGATCCCCTTGATCGACCAGCAGCGGCAGTTTTTCATCCGCCTCGGCAATCAGTGCGCAGGCATCCCACTCTTTCCATTTGGAACGGTCTTCGCCCAGGTAGCGCGAAAAGGCTTTCTGACCCCACGGGCAATCCATCGGGTTGTTGATTGGCGAGAACGCCGACACCGATTGATAGCGTCCCGGGTTACGCAGCGCGCAGACCAGCGCACCGTGACCGCCCATGGAGTGACCGCTGATGCTGCGTTTGTCCGAGGCGGGGAAATGCGCTTCGACCAGTGCAGGCAACTCATGCACGACATAGTCATGCATCCGATAGTGGCGCGACCAAGGTTCCTGCGTGGCATTCAGATAGAAACCGGCACCGAGGCCGAAATCCCACGCGCCATCAGGATCACCCGGCACATCCGGCCCACGGGGGCTGGTGTCCGGCGCAACGATGATCAGACCCAGTTCGGCAGCCATGCGCATCGCGCCGGCCTTTTGCATGAAATTCTCGTCGGTGCAGGTCAGGCCCGACAACCAGTACAGCACCGGCAACTTGCCGCCCTGCTCCGCCTGCGGTGGCAGGTACACGGCGAACACCATGTCGCAACCGAGCACGTCTGAGCGATGGCGATAACGCTTGTGCCAACCGCCGAAACTCTTCTGACAGGAGATGTTTTCCAGACTCATGTAAAGACTCCTACACGGTCATGAGCGCAAGCCTTCAAGACTTGCGCCCATGTCGCCACGATTGATCAGAAATGAATGACGGTACGGATGCTCTTGCCTTCGTGCATCAGGTCGAAGGCCTTGTTGATGTCTTCCAGGCCCATGGTGTGGGTGATGAAAGTATCCAGCGGAATCTCGCCGCTCTGGGCCATGTCGACGTAGCTTGGCAACTCGGTACGACCGCGCACGCCACCGAATGCCGAACCGCGCCAGACGCGACCAGTCACCAGCTGGAATGGACGGGTTGCGATTTCCTGGCCGGCACCGGCCACACCGATGATCACCGACTCGCCCCAACCTTTGTGGCAGCACTCAAGGGCGGCGCGCATCAGTTGCACGTTGCCGATGCATTCGAAGGAGAAGTCGACGCCGCCATCGGTCATGTCGACAATCACTTCCTGAATCGGACGATCGAAATCTTTCGGGTTTACGCAGTCGGTAGCGCCGAGTTGTTTGGCGATCTCGAACTTGGCCGGGTTGATGTCGATGGCGATGATTCGCGCAGCCTTGGCTTTCACCGCGCCAATGACTGCGGACAAACCAATGCCGCCCAGACCGAAGATGGCCACGGTGTCACCGGGTTTGACCTTGGCAGTGTTGAGCACCGCACCGATACCGGTGGTGACGCCGCAGCCCAGCAGGCAAACCTTTTCCAGCGGCGCATCTTTAGAGATCCTGGCCACGGAGATTTCCGGTAACACGGTGTATTCCGAGAATGTCGAAGTACCCATGTAGTGGAAAATGGTTTCGCCCTTGTAGGAAAAACGCGAAGTGCCGTCCGGCATCAAACCCTTGCCCTGAGTCGCGCGAATCGCCTGACACAGGTTGGTCTTGCCCGACTTGCAGAATTTGCACTGGCCGCATTCCGGGGTGTACAGCGGAATGACGTGATCGCCCACCGCAACCGAGGTCACGCCTTCGCCGATCGCTTCGACGATGGCGCCGCCTTCGTGGCCGAGGATCGACGGGAAGATGCCTTCCGGGTCTGCACCGGACAGGGTGTAGGCATCCGTGTGGCAAACCCCGGAAGCCACCACGCGCAACAACACTTCACCGGCCTTGGGCATGGCGACATCGACTTCTACGATTTCCAGCGGCTTCTTGGCCTCGAAGGCAACGGCGGCGCGCGACTTGATCATGCTGACTCTCCAGTGAATCCATTGAATAAAAAACCAGACGACCAGTGTAGTTCAACGCCAACTGATGAATAATCCGGACAAAAGCAAAACATTATTGCCATACAGGGATAATCCCGATGTCCGAAAGCCGCTGGGAAGGCATTGACGAGTTTGTTGCCGTTGCCGAATGCAGCCAGTTCACCGCCGCCGCCGAACGCCTTGGGGTTTCGTCCTCGCACATCAGTCGACAAATCGTACGGCTGGAAGAAAGACTTCAGACGCGCCTGCTCTATCGCAGCACACGCCGGGTGACGCTGACCGAGGCTGGGCAGACCTTCCTGCAACATTGCCAACGCTTGCAGGATGGCCGCGAAGAAGCCTTGCGTGCCGTCGGCGATCTGACCAGCGAACCGAAAGGCATGCTGCGCATGACCTGCGCGGTGGCTTACGGCGAGCGTTTTATCGTGCCGCTGGTGACGCGGTTTATGGGCCTTTATCCGCAGTTGCGCATCGATATCGAATTGAGCAATCGCCAGCTTGATCTGGTGCATGAAGGCCTGGATCTGGCGATTCGCCTGGGTCGTTTGCAGGACTCGCGATTGGTCGCGACACGCCTGGCGCCACGCCGAATGTATCTGTGCGCGTCACCGTCCTACGTCGAGCGGTACGGTCGCCCGCATAGCCTGTCGGAATTGAGTCGGCACAATTGCCTGATTGGCAGCTCGGACATCTGGCAGCTTGAGCAAAACGGGCGGGAGTTTTCCCAGCGGGTGCAGGGCAACTGGCGCTGCAACAGCGGGCAAGCGGTGCTGGATGCGGCGTTACAGGGGGTGGGGTTGTGTCAGTTGCCGGATTATTACGTGCTGGAGCATTTGCACAGCGGCGCGCTAATTTCGTTGCTGGAGGCGCATCAGCCACCAAATACGGCGGTGTGGGCGCTGTACCCGCAACAGCGGCACTTGTCGCCGAAGGTGCGCAAGTTGGTGGAGTTTCTCAAGGAAGGATTGGCTGAGCGGCCGGAGTATCGAAGCTGAGTGATGGGTTGCTCATGCGTCCGCCTTCGCGAGCAAGCTCGCTCCCACAGTGGACCTGCAGTGACTGCAAATCTGGTGTCAGGCGCAAATCAAATGTGGGAGCGAGCTTGCTCGCGAAGGCTGCGGAATAGGCGCCACAGCAATCAGCGGCGGTTAGCCCAACGCTGACGCAACCACTCCAGATCTTCCGGCCGGGTCACCTTGAGGTTATCCGCCCGCCCTTCAATCAGTCGCGGCGCCAGGCCAGCCCACTCCATCGCCGAAGCTTCATCGGTAACCAGCGCATCCGCGACCAGACTGTCGGCCAACGCCCGATGCAACGCACCGAGGCGGAACATCTGCGGGGTGTACGCCTGCCAGATCACGCTGCGATCCACGGTTTCAACCACGCGCCCGTGCTTGTCGACCCGCTTCAACGTGTCGCGCGCAGGCACCGCGAGCAAACCACCGACCGGATCATCCGCCAGTTCATCGAGTAACTGGTCGAGATCTTCGCGACTCAGATTCGGCCGTGCCGCATCGTGCACCAGCACCCAATCTTCATCGTCGGCACCTTGCGCGTGCAGGTGCAGCAAAGCATTGAGCACCGAGCCGGAACGCTCCGCGCCGCCTTCAACGCGCTGAATGCGCGAGTCGCCCGCGCACGCCAGGTTCGGCCAGTAAGGATCATCAACCGCAAGACTGACCACCAGCCCCTTGAGGCTTGGATGGTCGAGGAAACAGCCGAGGCTGTGTTCGAGAATTGTGCGCCCGCCCAGTTGCAGGTATTGCTTGGGACGGTCCGCGGCCATTCGGGCACCAATGCCCGCAGCAGGAATCACGGCCCAGAAGGCCGGCAGGGAATTGATCATTGGGCCAACTGGTAAAGGGTTTCGCCGTCCTTGACCATGCCCAGTTCGTGACGAGCCCGCTCTTCAACGGTCTCCATGCCCTTTTTCAACTCGCTGACTTCAGCGTCCATCACGCGATTGCGCTCCAGCAAACCTTCGTTCTCGGCGTGTTGATCAGCTATCTGCTGATTCAGCTCGGCGACTTGCGCCAGACTGCCATTGCCCACCCACAGGCGGTACTGCAAACCGGCCAGTAGCAAGAGCAAAACGAGAAACAACCAGTAAGGACTGCGCATCGAATATCAGGTATCCAGTGAAAAAAGACAGCCACGCCAAAACTTTGAAGCATCTGATAGCACGAAGCCTGGAAGACCCAGGCTTGTGCTGTTAAGGCATCAGATTAGTGGCAAATCCATCGCTGTCACGACTTTTTCGACACAATCCGGTGTCCTTCCATCGATTTGTACTTAGCCGCGGAACTCGCTGCGACCGTTGTACTTGGCCTTGCCATTCAACTGCTCTTCGATACGCAGCAGTTGGTTGTACTTGGAAACGCGGTCGGAACGGCACAGGGAACCGGTCTTGATCTGGCCAGCCGAGGTGCCCACAGCCAGGTCGGCAATGGTCGAATCTTCGGTTTCGCCCGAACGGTGCGAGATCACTGCGGTGTAACCGGCAGCCTTGGCCATCTGGATGGCTTCCAGGGTTTCGGTCAGGGTGCCGATCTGGTTGAACTTGATCAGGATCGAGTTGGCGATCTTTTTATCGATGCCTTCTTTCAGGATCTTGGTGTTGGTTACGAACAAGTCGTCGCCCACCAGTTGAGTCTTCTCGCCGATCTTGTCGGTGAGGATCTTCCAGCCAGCCCAGTCGGACTCGTCCAGACCGTCTTCGATCGAGATGATCGGATAACGTTCGGTCAGGCCTTTGAGGTAATCGGCGAAACCTTCAGCGGTGAACACCTGGCCTTCGCCGGACAGGTTGTACTTGCCGTCTTCGTAGAATTCGCTGGCCGCGCAGTCCAGGGCCAGGGTCACGTCGGTGCCCAGCTTGTAACCGGCGTTGGCCACTGCTTCGGAGATCACTTTCAGCGCGTCTTCGTTGGAGGCCAAGTTCGGTGCGAAACCGCCTTCGTCGCCAACGGCAGTGCTCAGGCCACGGGCCTTCAGCACAGCTTTGAGGTGATGGAAAATCTCGGTGCCCATGCGCAGACCTTCCGAGAAAGACTTGGCGCCAACCGGCTGTACCATGAATTCCTGGATGTCGACGTTGTTATCAGCGTGCTCGCCACCGTTGATGATGTTCATCATCGGCACCGGCATCGAGTAGACACCCGGAGTACCGTTGAGGTTAGCGATGTGTGCGTACAGCGGCAGGTCCTGGTCCTGCGCAGCAGCCTTGGCCGCAGCCAGGGACACGGCGAGGATGGCGTTGGCGCCCAGGGTTGCCTTGTTTTCGGTACCGTCGAGCTTGATCATCGCGTGATCCAGGGCTTTCTGGTCGCTTGGGTCGGTGCCCAGCAGCAGATCGCGGATCGGACCGTTGATGTTGGCTACCGCTTTGAGCACGCCCTTGCCCAGGTAACGGCTCTTGTCGCCATCACGCAGCTCGAGTGCTTCACGCGAGCCAGTGGATGCACCGGACGGCGCGCAAGCGCTGCCGATGATGCCGTTGTCGAGAAGCACGTCCGCTTCCACGGTGGGATTGCCACGGGAGTCGAGAACTTCACGACCTTTGATGTCGACGATTTTTGCCATTGTTGTAAACACTCCAAAGTTGACGAAAACGACGCAGCTAGAGGAAATCTTTTTACCGTCGGCAAGGGGTGTGCAGCGGGCAGGCTTGCAGACGATAACGCTCATGCCCGAGGGCATGAGCGACAAATCGTGCGGTACTTTACCGGAGAATTGAGGTTTACGCGGTTTCTACCGTCGGAAAACTCTTCACCAGTTCGTCCAAAGCCTTGAGCTGGGCCAGAAATGGCTCCAGTTTGTCCAGACGCAAGGCGCAAGGGCCATCGCATTTGGCGTTGTCCGGATCCGGATGCGCTTCGAGGAACAGACCTGCCAACGACTGGCTCATGCCCGCCTTGGCCAGATCCAGAACCTGGGCACGGCGACCGCCGGCGGAGTCGGCACGACCACCCGGCATTTGCAGCGCATGGGTCACGTCGAAGAATACCGGGTACTCGAACTGCTTCATGATGCCGAAGCCGAGCATGTCGACCACGAGATTGTTGTAGCCGAAGCTCGAACCACGCTCGCAGAGGATCAATTGATCGTTACCCGCTTCCACGCACTTGTTCAGGATGTGTTTCATTTCCTGAGGCGCGAGGAACTGGGCTTTCTTGATGTTGATCACTGCATTGGTCTTGGCCATCGCGACGACCAGATCGGTCTGGCGCGACAGGAAGGCCGGCAGTTGAATGATGTCGCAGACCTCAGCGACGACCGCGGCCTGATCAGGCTCGTGGACGTCGGTGATGATCGGCACGCCAAAGGCTTGTTTGATGTCCTGGAAGATGCGCATGCCCTCTTCCAGGCCAGGACCGCGATAAGAGGTCACAGAAGAACGGTTAGCCTTGTCGAAACTGGCCTTGAACACGTAAGGGATACCGAGTTTTTCGGTGACCTTTACGTACTCTTCGCAAACCTGCATGGCCATGTCACGGCTTTCCAGCACGTTCATGCCGCCGAACAGCACCATGGGTTTGTCGTTGGCAATTTCGATGTCGCCGACGCGGATGATCTTCTGTGCCATCGGGGTTACGCCTTCTTCTGGTGTTGAGCCAACGCTGCTTTGACAAAACCGCTGAACAGCGGATGGCCATCACGTGGTGTCGAGGTGAACTCAGGGTGGAACTGGCAAGCGACGAACCATGGGTGATCGGCCGCTTCAACCACTTCAACCAGCGCCGCATCAGCGGAGCGACCGGAGATTTTCAGGCCCGCTTCGATCAGCTGTGGCAGCAGGTTGTTGTTCACTTCGTAACGGTGACGGTGACGCTCGACGATCACGTCCTTGCCGTAGCAGTCGTGGACCTTGGAACCGGCTTCAAGCAGGCAGTCCTGAGCGCCAAGGCGCATGGTGCCGCCCAGATCGGACGATTCGGTACGTACTTCAACGGCACCGGTCGCGTCTTCCCACTCGGTGATCAAACCGACCACCGGATGACCGCTGGCGCGATCGAACTCGGTGGAGTTGGCGTCTTTCCAGCCCATCACGTTACGGGCGAACTCGATGACCGCCACTTGCATACCGAGGCAGATACCCAGGTATGGAACCTTGTTTTCGCGAGCGTACTGAACGGCAGTGATCTTGCCTTCCACGCCGCGCAGACCGAAGCCGCCCGGTACGAGGATCGCGTCAACACCTTCGAGCAGCGCAGTGCCCTGGTTTTCGATGTCTTCGGAATCGATGTAACGCAGGTTGACCTTGGTGCGGTTGCTGATGCCGGCGTGACTCATCGCTTCGATCAGCGACTTGTAGGCGTCCAACAACTCCATGTACTTGCCGACCATGGCGATGGTCACTTCGTGTTCCGGGTTCAGCTTGGCGTCAACCACTGCGTCCCACTCGGACAGATCCGCGCTGCCGCATTGCAGACCGAAACGCTCAACGACGAAATCGTCCAGACCCTGCGAGTGCAGGATGCCCGGGATCTTGTAGATAGTGTCGGCGTCTTCCAGCGCGATCACCGCACGTTCTTCAACGTTGGTGAACTGAGCGATCTTGCGACGCGACGAGATGTCGATCGGGTGATCGGAACGGCACACCAGCACGTCTGGCTGCAGGCCGATCGAACGCAGTTCTTTGACCGAGTGCTGGGTTGGCTTGGTTTTGGTCTCGCCAGCGGTGGCGATGTACGGCACCAGTGTCAGGTGCATCAGCATCGCGCGCTTGGCGCCGACTTCGAAACGCAGTTGACGGATGGCTTCGAGGAACGGTTGCGACTCGATGTCACCGACGGTGCCACCGATTTCAACCATCGCCACGTCAGCGTCACCGGCACCCTTGATGATGCGGCGCTTGATTTCGTCGGTGATGTGCGGAATCACCTGGATGGTTGCACCCAGGTAGTCACCACGGCGCTCTTTGCGCAGCACGTGCTCGTAGACACGGCCGGTGGTGAAGTTGTTGTTCTGGGTCATGGTCGTGCGGATGAACCGCTCGTAGTGCCCCAGGTCCAGGTCGGTCTCGGCGCCGTCGTGGGTGACGAACACTTCACCGTGCTGGAACGGGCTCATGGTGCCCGGATCGACGTTGATGTACGGATCCAGCTTCAGCATGGTGACCTTAAGTCCCCGCGCCTCCAGGATGGCTGCCAATGAAGCCGATGCAATGCCTTTCCCCAATGAAGAAACAACACCGCCCGTGACGAATATGTAGCGCGTCATGAAAAACCCTAGAAGTCTGCGTTAAAGCGGTACGAGCCGCCGGGGAAAGCGAAGGAAGGCCGAAGCCCCCGATCACCTGCATTAATCACAGTGCACCTTTCAAAAAAACCGCCGCGTTGGGACAGACCGGCAGGTGAAACACCGGTACGTTGCTCGCTACACATTTTTTGGAATCGCCCAGCAAAGACTGCTTGGTAATCGGCAACTCCTGCAATTCAGGCGAATCCACAGAAGTTGTATCAAGAAGGGAGCGTAGTCTACCGGAATGCTCCTTTCAGCTCAAACCTTGATCTTCGTCTGTTGGCAGCCAATGCAATTTCCAGCCGTCCTGTGCATGACCATCAAGTCCCGGCAGGTTCGCCACCGCGAGCAATTCATCGCCGCGAAACAGCAGCGGCAATCTGCCACGCATGAAGCCCGGGACCGCGCGCTCATTGAGCAGGCGCTTGAGGTCACGGTGGCCGCGATCCGCCAGATGCATGACTTCACCGCCCTGACGATAGGCAATGCGCAAAGGCCCGACGGGAGTCTGCCCGCTGAACGTGACATGTCCGTTATCGGCCAAGCGTAGCGCTGACGCCGGGCTCTGCCACTCGACGCCGATCATCGGCGTGCGTAGCCAGTGACCGCTGAGCCACCACAGACGACCGGCACTGCGGTGCAACTCGCCATCGGCCAGACGCCAGACCGGTGACGCATCAGGAGCGGCATCGCACAGATCCGTCCAACCCGACCAATGGTCGGTGTCAGGCAGGCGCGTCAGCGGCTCAAGCCAGTGACTGAGGGCGTTTCGCTGGCGGGCGGCAGACAACGCCGCCAGCGGCGCCAACTCCAGCGACGGTAATCCCAGCCATTCGAAATCATGAGCGGTAGCGGCTTGCGTCAGATCGATCTGCGCCAATTCATCCAGCAACCCTTGGGCTTCACGCAGATGCGCGGCGCTGCGGGCCATGTTCGCCTGCGCTTGCGGCCAGCGCTCGCTCAGCACCGGCATAACCTGATGGCGCAGGTAATTGCGCGAGAACTGTCGATCCTGATTTGACGGGTCTTCGATCCAGCTTAACGAGTGAGCCTGTGCGTAACGTTCCAGCTCGGCTCGAGTGACATCCAGCAACGGGCGAATCAACATGCCCTGCCCCACTGGCCTTTGCTGCGGCATTCCCGACAATCCGCGCACTCCCGCTCCACGCAGCAGCCGGAACAGCAGTGTTTCCGCCTGATCATCACGGTGCTGACCAGTGATTAACGCCTCATTAGCTTGGGTCAGCGCACTGAACACGGCGTAACGCGCATCCCGCGCCGCCCGCTCCAGACTCGCGCCTGGTTGCACCGTCACATGCTCGATCAGCAACGGCACTCCCAGCGCATCACACACGGACTGGCAATGCTGCGGCCACGCGTCAGCCGCAGCTTGGAGGCCGTGGTGAATATGAATAGCGCTGAGTGGAGGGAGGGATTCGGATTTTGCGAGATAGGCGAGCAGATGCAGCAGAACAGTGGAATCGAGACCACCGGAGAATGCAATACGCCAATGAGTGGCGTTGCGCCAAGGCTCAAGGCTCAGTAATAACCGGGAAGGCAAATCAATCGAGAGCTGACTCATTTTTTCACCTTCACCGAAACCAATGTGGGAGCGAGCTTGCTCGCGAAAGCGGTTCAACATTCAACATTTTCGTTGCCTGTTATAACGCCTTCGCGAGCAAGCTCGCTCCCACAGTGTTTTGCATTGTCAGCTGAATCGGCGTTCGATCAGAGACCGTAGCTCATCAGTCGATCATAACGGCGCTTCAGCAACGCTTCGTTATCGAACTTCTTCAGCATCGCCAGTTGCGAGCTCAGCTCGGCACGGATCGACGCAGCGGCAGCCGCCGGATCACGGTGCGCGCCGCCCAGAGGCTCGCCAATCACCTTGTCGACAATGCCCAGGCCTTTCAGACGCTCGGCGGTGATGCCCATTGCTTCAGCAGCATCCGGCGCTTTTTCGGCGGTTTTCCACAGAATCGAAGCGCAACCTTCCGGCGAGATTACCGCGTAGGTCGAGTACTGCAGCATGTTCAGCTGGTCGCAGACGCCAATGGCCAGTGCACCACCGGAACCACCCTCACCGATAACGGTGGCGATGATCGGGGTCTTCAGGCGCGACATCACGCGCAGGTTCCAGGCGATCGCTTCGCTCTGGTTACGCTCTTCAGCGTCGATACCCGGGTAAGCACCCGGGGTGTCGATGAAGGTCAGGATCGGCATTTTGAAACGCTCGGCCATCTCCATCAGACGGCAAGCCTTGCGGTAGCCTTCCGGACGCGGCATGCCGAAGTTACGGCGCACCTTCTCACGGACTTCACGACCCTTCTGGTGACCGATGATCATCACCGGCTGGTCTTCCAGACGGGCGATACCGCCAACGATGGCCGCGTCGTCAGAGAAGTGACGGTCGCCGTGCAGTTCGTCGAACTCGGTGAAGATGTGCTCGATGTAGTCGAGGGTGTACGGTCGTTTCGGGTGACGCGCCAGACGTGCGATCTGCCAGCTGGTCAGCTTGCCGAAGATGTCTTCGGTCAGCGTTTTGCTCTTGTCCTGCAGGCGGGAGATCTCATCGCCGATATTCAGCGAATTGTCATTACCGACCAAGCGCAACTCTTCGATCTTGGCTTGCAGGTCGGCGATCGGCTGTTCGAAATCTAGAAAATTCGGGTTCATAGGCGTCCGTCTTGGGTCGTGTCCCAAATGAGCTTGGGCCGGCCGGTTGTCTATTCGCGCCCTACCTTAAGGGAGAGGCGCGCTGAGGTCGAGATTAAAAATTCAGGTTGCGGGCAAGCGCCATGATGGCACTTGCCGGTCAACGGTATTGGAGGAAGACGTTGTCTCGCCCGAACTGGTCACGCAGGGCTTGAATCAACGCATCCGCCGGATCGATCCGCCAAGTCTCGCCGAACTGCAGCAAGGTCTTCGCATCCGGGCTGGTGTACTCCATGGTGATCGGGCACGCGCCGCGATGACGCTTGAGCAAATCCCCCAACCAGCGTAGCTGATCGCCTTTCAGATCCTGGGTTTGCAGCTTCAGGCGCAGGCTTTCGGCGAGATTGGTGCGCGCGTCTTCCATGCTCATCACCCGCTTGACGCGCAGGCGCAGGCCACCGGAGAAGTCATCGTTGCTGACTTCGCCTTCGACCACCACCATCGCGTCGGTCTGCAACAACGACTGCGCAGAGTGGAACGCATCGGCAAACAGCGACGCCTCAATCCGCCCCGAACGGTCGTCGAGGGTGATGAAACCCATCTTGTCGCCCTTCTTGTTCTTCATCACCCGCAGGGCAATGATCATCCCCGCCACGGTTTGCGTATCGCGCGCCGGCTTCAGGTCGATGATGCGCTGACGGGCGAAACGGCGAATCTCGCCTTCGTATTCGTCGATCGGGTGACCGGTCAGGTACAGGCCCAAGGTGTCTTTCTCACCTTTGAGGCGCTCCTTAAGCGTCAGCTCCTTGGCCTTGCGGTGCGACGCATACACGTCGGCGTCTTCCTCGACAAACAGCCCGCCAAACAGGTCGGCGTGACCAGAGTCGTGGGTACGCGCGGTCTGCTCGGCCGCCTTGATCGCCTCTTCCATCGCTGCCAGCAGCACGGCGCGGTTGCGGTCGATGTTGGCCTGATAAGCCTTCTGTTCGTCATGGAAGTACGGCCCCAGACGATCCAGCGCACCGCTGCGGATCAAGCCGTCGAGGGTACGTTTGTTGATGCGCTTGAGGTCGACCCGCGCGCAGAAGTCGAACAGATCCTTGAACGGACCTTCCTGACGCGCCTCGGTGATCGCCTCAACCGGGCCTTCACCAACACCTTTGATCGCGCCCAGGCCGTAGACGATGCGGCCGTCGTCGTTCACCGTGAACTTGAACTCCGAAGTGTTCACGTCCGGCGCATCGAGGCGCAGTTTCATCGTGCGCACTTCCTCGATCAAGGTCACGACCTTGTCGGTGTTGTGCATATCCGCCGACAGTACCGCAGCCATGAACGGCGCCGGGTAGTGGGCTTTCAGCCAGGCTGTCTGGTACGAGACCAGGCCGTAGGCGGCGGAGTGGGATTTGTTGAAGCCGTAACCGGCGAATTTTTCTACCAGGTCGAAAATGTTACCGGCAAGGTCGGCGTCGATGTTGTTGGTCGCGCAACCTTCAATGAAACCGCCGCGCTGCTTGGCCATTTCCTCGGGTTTTTTCTTACCCATCGCCCGACGGAGCATGTCCGCACCGCCGAGGGTGTAACCGGCCATGACCTGAGCAATCTGCATCACCTGTTCCTGATACAGAATGATGCCGTAAGTCGGTGCCAGAACCGGCTTCAAACCCTCGTACTGGTAATCCGAGTGCGGATACGCCAGTTCGGCGCGGCCGTGCTTACGGTTGATGAAGTCGTCCACCATGCCGGACTGCAGCGGGCCCGGACGGAACAGGGCCACCAGTGCGATCAGATCTTCCAGGCAGTCGGGCTTGAGCTTTTTGATCAGCTCTTTCATGCCGCGCGATTCAAGCTGGAACACCGCGGTGGTTTCAGCTTTCTGCAACAACGAGTAGGTCGGTTTGTCGTCCAGCGGGATAAACGCGATATCCAGCGGCGGCTCGTTGACCTTGGCACGGTCGCGGTTAATGGTTTTCAGCGCCCAGTCGATGATCGTCAGGGTCCGCAGACCGAGGAAGTCGAACTTCACCAGACCAGCCGCTTCAACGTCGTCCTTGTCGAACTGGGTCACCAGACCGTCACCGGCTTCATCGCAATAGATTGGCGAGAAGTCCGTCAGTTTGGTCGGCGCAATAACCACACCACCGGCGTGTTTACCAACGTTACGCACAACGCCTTCGAGCTTGCGCGCCATTTCCCAGATTTCCGCAGCTTCTTCATCAACCTTGATGAAGTCACGGAGGATTTCTTCCTGCTCGTAGGCTTTTTCCAGGGTCATGCCGACTTCGAACGGAATCATCTTCGACAGACGATCCGCCAGGCCGTAGGACTTGCCCTGCACCCGCGCCACGTCACGCACCACAGCCTTGGCCGCCATGGAACCGAAGGTGATGATCTGGCTTACCGCGTTGCGACCGTATTTTTCGGCCACATAATCGATAACGCGGTCGCGACCGTCCATGCAGAAGTCGACGTCGAAGTCGGGCATGGAGACCCGTTCCGGGTTAAGGAATCGTTCGAACAGCAGGTCGTATTCCAGCGGATCGAGGTCGGTGATCTTCTGTACATAAGCCACCAACGAACCGGCACCCGACCCACGGCCCGGACCTACCGGCACGCCGTTGTTCTTGGCCCACTGGATAAAGTCCATCACGATCAGGAAGTAACCGGGGAAACCCATCTGGATAATGATATCCAGCTCGAAATTCAGCCGGTCGACGTAGACCTGACGCTTGGCTTCGTAGTCTTCGGTGGTGTCCTTGGGCAGCAGCACCGACAAGCGTTCTTCCAGACCGTCGAAGGAGACTTTGCGGAAATACTCGTCGATGGTCATGCCATCGGGAATCGGGAAGTTGGGCAAAAAGTGAGTGCCCAGCTTCACTTCGATATTGCAGCGCTTGGCGATTTCGACGGTGTTTTCGATGGCGTCGGGAATATCGCTGAACAGCTCGATCATTTCCTCGGCGCTTTTCAGGTATTGCTGATCGCTATAATTCTTCGAGCGCCGCGGATCGTCGAGGGCACGGCCCTCACCGATGCACACGCGGGTTTCGTGGGCGGCGAAGTCTTCCTGCTTGATGAAACGCACATCGTTGGTCGCCACCAGCGGCGCGCCGAGCTTGTCGGCGAGTGCAACGGCACCGTGCAGCTGTTCTTCATCGTTAGGGCGATTGGTGCGCTGGATTTCCAGATAGAAACGATCCGGGAATACCGCCATCCATTCGCGCGCCAAGGCTTCAGCTTCAGCCGGGTTGCCGCCGATCATGGCCATGCCGATCTCGCCTTCTTTGGCGGCGGACAGCATGATCAGGCCTTCGTTGGCTTCAGCAACCCACTCGCGCTCGACGATGATCATTCCGTTGCGCTGGCCTTCGATGAAGCCGCGCGAGATCAACTCGGTGAGGTTGCGATAGCCCTTGGCGTTCATCACCAACAGGCTGAGCCGGCTCAGCGGTGCGTCCGGGTCCTTGTTCGACAGCCACAGGTCGGCGCCGCAGATCGGCTTGATGCCCGCGCCCATGGTGTTTTTGTAGAATTTGACCAGGGAACACATGTTGTTCTGGTCGGTGACCGCGACCGCCGGCATGTTCATGGCCGTCAGTGCCTTGACCAGCGGCTTGATCCGCACCAGCCCGTCGACCAGGGAGTATTCAGTGTGCAGGCGTAGATGAACGAATGAAGCCGGCATAGTGATCCTGTCCAGTTACATAGAGACAACAAGGCCCGGATTGTACCGGGCCTCGAACAAAACATCAGCCTTGCGACTAAACCTGCGTCAGACCTTCCAGCGCTTCGTAAGCCAGACGCACCGGGGCGAACGAGCGCCGGTGAATCGGCGTCGGGCCAAGACGCGACAAGGCTTCCAGATGAACGGGCGTCGGGTAGCCTTTATGGCCGCCGATGCCGTAACCCGGATAGATCAATTCGAATGCCGCCATTTCGCGGTCGCGACTGACTTTGGCCAGAATCGACGCGGCAGCGATGGCTGGAACCTTGCCGTCGCCCTGCACCACCGCTTCGGCACGCATCGGCAGTTGCGGGCAGCGGTTGCCGTCGATCATCGCCAGTTTCGGCTGAATGTGCAGGCCGGCCACCGCGCGCTGCATGGCCAGCATGGTCGCGTGCAAGATGTTCAGCTCGTCGATTTCTTCCACTTCGGCGCGCGCAATACACCAGCTCAAGGACTTTTCGATGATTTCGTCGTAAAGCTTTTCGCGCTTGGCCTCAGTGAGTTTCTTCGAGTCGTTGAGACCGAGGATCGGCCGGTTCGGATCGAGGATCACCGCCGCCGTCACCACCGCACCGCACAACGGGCCACGACCGACTTCATCAACGCCGGCAACCAACTCTTCTACTTCGGCGACCAGAGTGAAATCCAGGCCCATCTGCATGCTTGTCTTGCTCATCGCGTTTGACCGATCAGGTTAAGGACGGCGTCCGCCGCCTGATTGGAGGCATCCAGCCGCAACGTGCGGTGGATCTCGTCGAAACCACGGGTCTGTTCTTCGCCACCTTCGATCAGTGGCGACAGGGTCTGTGCCAACGCGTCGACTGTCGCATCATCCTGCAACAATTCCGGGACCAGCAGGCGCTGGGCCAGCAGGTTCGGCAAGGACACGTACGGGCTCTTGACCATGCGTTTGAGGATCCAGAACGTCAACGGCGCCAAGCGGTACGCCACCACCATCGGCCGCTTGTACAACAGCGCTTCGAGGGTCGCGGTGCCGGAGGCAATCAACACGGCATTGCACGCTGCCAGGGCCAGATGGGATTTGCCGTCGAGCAAGGTCACCGGCAGATCACGCCCGGCGAGCAGCTCTTCAAGTTGCGCGCGGCGTTCAGGGTTGGCGCACGGGATGACAAAGCGCAAACCCGGGCGCATCGCACGCAGACGTTCGGCGGTGTCGAGGAACAGCGCGCCCAGACGGGAGACTTCGCCGCCGCGACTGCCGGGCATCAACGCCACCAGCGGGCCGTCGGGCAGGCCCAGCTCGGCACGCGCCGCAGCGCGATCAGCTTCCAGCGGAATGGTATCGGCCAGCGTGTGGCCGACGAACCGCACCGGCACGCCCTTTTCTTCGTAAAATTTTGCTTCGAACGGCAGCAGCGTCAGCATCAGGTCGCAGCCTTCGCGAATCTTCAGCACACGCTTCTGCCGCCACGCCCACACCGACGGGCTGACGTAATGCACGGTCTTGATCCCGGCCTGACGCAGCTTGAGTTCGATATTGAGGTTGAAGTCCGGCGCGTCGATGCCGATGAACACATCCGGCTTCTCGGCGATCAGCGTCGCGATCAGGTCTTTGCGGCGCTTGAGCAATTCGCGCAAACGACCGAGGACTTCCACCAGGCCCATGACCGACAAGCGCTCCATGGGAAAGTAGGAAGTCAGGCCTTCAGCCTGCATCAACGGGCCACCGACGCCGATGAAATCGACCGCCGGATGCTGAGCCTTGAGCGCGCGCATGAGGCCGGCACCGAGAATGTCACCGGAAGCTTCACCCGCCACCAGCGCAATACGCAGATTGGCCATGATCAGCGCGTGATGCCGCGAGTCGACGACTGGATGGAGTCGCGGAATATCGCAACTTCCGGGTATTGCGCAGCAGGTTCAGCCAGTTCGGCCAGCGCCTGCTCAACCGTCAGACCTTGGCGATAGACGGTTTTGTAAGCGCGACGCAGGGTATGAATCGCGTCTTCGCTGAAACCGCGACGGCGCATGCCTTCGAAGTTCATGCTGCGCGCTTCGGCAGGGTTGCCGAACACGGTGACGAACGCAGGAACGTCCTTGCCGATCGCAGTGCCCATACCGGAAAAGCTGTGAGCGCCGATGTGGCAATACTGGTGAACCAAGGTGAATCCGGAAAGGATCGCCCAGTCATCCACGTGCACATGCCCGGCCAACGCGGTGTTGTTGACCAGAATGCAGTGATTGCCGATGACGCTGTCATGCCCGATGTGGGCATAAGCCATGATCAGGTTGTGATCGCCCAGCGTGGTTTCCGAACGGTCTTGCACGGTGCCACGGTGAATGGTCACGCCTTCACGGATGACGTTGTGGTCACCGATCACCAAGCGGGTTTCTTCACCCTTGTACTTCAGATCAGGCGTGTCTTCGCCTACCGAGGAAAACTGGTAGATGCGATTGTGCTTGCCGATGCGGGTCGGGCCTTTGAGGATTACATGCGGCCCGATCACGGTACCCTCGCCGATTTCCACACCTGCGCCGATGATCGACCACGGGCCGACCTCGACGCCATCAGCCAGAACGGCCGACGGATCGATGATTGCGCGAGGGTCAATCAAACTCATAGCTTGCGTTCCGCACAGATGATTTCAGCCGAGCAGACCGGCTTGCCATCGACCGAAGCCTGGCATTCGAACTTCCAGATCTGACGCTTGCAGCTGATGAACTTGGCTTCGAGGATCAACTGGTCGCCCGGCAATACTGGCTGGCGGAAGCGCAGCTTGTCGGAACCGACGAAGTAATACAGCGTGCCGTCGGCAGGCTTCACATCAAGCATTTTGAAACCGAGGATCCCGGCAGCCTGAGCCATCGCTTCGATGATCAGCACGCCCGGCATGATCGGGTGCGCCGGGAAGTGACCATTGAAGAACGGCTCATTGATGCTGACATTCTTGTAGGCGCGAATGCGCTTGCCTTCAGTGTCCAGTTCCACCACCCGATCCACCAGCAGGAACGGGTAACGGTGAGGCAGGTATTCGCGAATCTCGTTGATGTCCATCATTTCGGGGGGAAGCCTATGTAAAGATTGGGAGCGCGACTGACGCGCACTCCTCTAGCAAATCAAGGAGGCAGTCTAGAGGCTGTGCACACTTGATATGGAAATGGTATCAGCCATCTGATGAAGCATTGCCGTCAGGGGTCACTTCCCCTACGCGCTTTTCCAGCTGTTTCAAACGTCGCGCGATGTCATCGAGCTGACGGATGCGGGCCGCGCTTTTGCGCCATTCGGCCGCCGGTTGCATGGCTGTGCCGGAAGAATAGGCACCCGGCTCGGTAATCGAGTGAGTCACCATGGTCATCCCGGTCAGGAAAACGTTGTCGCAAATATCAATATGGCCCACCAGGCCAACACCGCCGGCCAGCATGCAATGCTTGCCGATTTTGGTGCTGCCGGAGATCCCGACGCAGGCCGCCATGGCAGTGTGATCACCGACCTGAACGTTGTGGGCGATCTGGATCTGGTTGTCGAGCTTCACGCCATTGCCAATGACGGTATCGGCCAGCGCGCCGCGGTCGATGGCGGTATTCACGCCAATCTCGACATCGTCGCCGATGGTCACGCCACCGATCTGGGCGATCTTCTGCCAGATACCTTTTTCGTTGGCGAAGCCGAAGCCTTCACCACCAAGCACGGCACCGGACTGGATCACCACACGCTTGCCGATACGCACATCGTGATACAGCGTCACGCGTGGGGCGAGCCAGCCGCCTTCACCGATTTCGCTGCGGGCACCAACAACGCAATGTGCGCCCAGTGTCACCTGCGCGCCAATTCGCGCACCGGCTTCGATCACCACAAAGGGGCCGATGCTGGCGCTTGGATCAACCACCGCGTCCGGCGCAATCACCGCTGACGGAT
Source organism: Pseudomonas sp. ok266 (assembly GCF_900110195.1). NCBI lineage: Bacteria > Pseudomonadati > Pseudomonadota > Gammaproteobacteria > Pseudomonadales > Pseudomonadaceae > Pseudomonas > Pseudomonas sp. ok266. The sequence continues at coordinate 102,844 of NZ_FOCU01000011.1, forward strand.
GGATACCCGCAGCGGCTTTTGGCTTCGGATCGAACAGGTGGGAGATGCGCGCGTACGCCAGGTAAGGATCAGGCACCACCAACGCATTACCGGCAAAACCTTCGGCGTCGGCCTCTTTGAGCAACAGTGCTGCCGCCTGCGAGCCCGTCAGGTATTTGCGATATTGAGGATTTGCCAGAAAGCTCAACTGAGCTGGGCCAGCCTCTTGCAAAGTGGCTAGCCCAGTAATTTGCTTCTCAGGGTCGCCACGCAGGGTGGCGCCGAGGAACTCGGCCAACTGGCCGAGCTTGATAGTCACGGTCATGGGTTACTTCAGCTGATTCATGCGCTCGATTACCTGGCGCGTGATGTCGTACTGAGGCTTGACATCGATCACTGCGCCACGCTCGAACACCAGGTCAAAACCACCTTTCTTGATGACTTCTTCCACTGCGCTATCCAGTTTCGGCTTCAGTTGCTTGAGCATTTCGCGGTCGGCAACGGCTTTGGCTTCGTTCAGTTCCTTGGACTGGAACTGGAAGTCACGGGCCTTTTGCTTGAATTCCAGCTCCAGACGCTCGCGCTCACCTTGCTGCATTTTGTCGCCACCGGCCATCAGACGGTCCTGAATGCCCTTGGCGCTGCTTTCCAGCGTCTTCAGCTTGGTCAGTTGCGGACCGAACTTCTTCTCGGCATCAACGGCGTATTTCTTCGCCGCGTCGGATTCCAGCAAGGCCATCTGATAGTTCAGAACGGCAATTTTCATGTCGGCAAATGCCGGGCCTGCCACCATCAAGGAGGCCAGGAGAACCAATTGAGTCAACTTACGCACGATGCACTCCTACAAAATCCATTGTCGTTATCTTGGGTCAGACGCTTAGAACGTCTGGCCGAGGGAGAATTGGAACACTTGAGTATCAGCGTCATCCGGCTTCTTGACCGGCATGGCCAGCGCGAAGCTCAGAGGACCCAGTGCGGTGACCCAGGTCACGCCAACACCCACGGAACTGGCCATGTTGCTCAGGCTGATGTCGTTACACTTGGTGTTCGACGTCGAGCCATTCGCATTGGTAGTGTCCTTGCACTGCGAGTCAAATACGTTACCCACATCCCAGAATACCGAAGTGCGCAGGGAACGCTGGTCTTTTACGAATGGCAGCGGGAACAGAACCTCGACACCACCCTGGATCAGGACGTTACCACCGAACGGCAGTGGATCCTGGTCCGGGTCAGCCAGCGTGCCCGGGTTGGTACCACGGCTCGGCGTACTGCGCGGGCCGAGGGTACTGTCCTTGAAGCCACGAACCGAGTTGAAACCACCAGCATAGTAGTTTTCATAGAACGGCAAGCCGTCGGTCGAACCGTAACCGTCGCCATAACCCAATTCGGTGTGCAGACGCAGGGTGTAGTTCTCGCTGATCGGCTGGAACAGCTGACCGCGGTAATCAAGTTTGTAGAACGACAGGTCACTGCCAGGAATGGTGGATTCCAGAGTCAGGCTCTGGGAACGGCCACGGGTCGGCAACACGCCTTTGTTCAGGGTCGATTCGGACCAGCCGGCCGACGCCTTGAAGTTCAGGTACTTGTCGCCTTCCTTGTTAACGAAGTCGAAAATTTCGTCAACGGTATAGGTACCGGTCTTGATCGTGTCTTGTTGAGCGGACAGGCCGAAGGTCAGACGCGAAGTTTCGCTGATCGGGTAACCAACGTTCACGCCGGCACCCAGGCTGTCTACCGCATAGCTTGCTACGTCGACGTCGAGGTCTTTGTAGTCAGTGGTGCGATAGAACGCGTTGTAACCCAGGCTGACGCCATCGGCGGTCCAGTACGGGTCAACGTAGCCGAAGTTGTAGCGGCTCTGGTATTCGCTTCGGGTCAGGCCAACGCTGACGCGGTTACCGGTACCGAGGAAGTTGTTCTGGGTGATCGAACCACCCAGGATGAGACCGGCACTCTGGGCGAAACCGACGCTGGCGGTAATCGAACCGGAAGCCTGTTCTTCAACGGCGTAGTTCACGTCAACCTGATCGTCGACACCCGGAACAGCCGGGGTTTCAACGTTGACTTCTTTAAAGAAGCCCAGACGCTCAAGACGGGTTTTAGACTGGTCGATCAGGTAAGTCGAAGCCCAGCCGCCTTCCATCTGACGCATTTCACGACGCAGCACTTCGTCTTCGGACTTGGTGTTGCCACGGAAGTTGATGCGGTTGACGTAGGCACGCTTGCCCGGATCAACAGCGAACAGGATGTCTACAGTGTGATCATCATCGTGTGGCTGAGGTACGCCGTTGACGTTGGCGAAGGTGTAACCCTCGTTACCCAGACGACGGGTGATCAGCTCGGATGTGGTAGTCATCAGCTTGCGCGAGAACACCTGCCCCTTCTGCACCAACAGCAGGGACTTGACCTGATCTTCAGGGACTTTCAGATCACCACTGAGCTTGACGTCACGAACGGTGTACTTCTCGCCCTCAGTGACGTTGACAGTGATGTAGACGTGCTTCTTGTCCGGGGTGATGGACACCTGGGTCGAAGCGATATCCATGTTGATATAGCCACGGTCCAGGTAGTAGGAACGCAGACGCTCCAGGTCACCGGAAAGTTTTTCACGGGCGTACTTGTCATCGTTCTTGAAGAACGACAGCCAGTTGGTGGTTTTCAACTCGAACAGGTCGGTCAGGTCTTCCTCGGGGAAAACCGTGTTGCCTACCACGTTGATGTGCTGAATGGCCGCAACGGTGCCTTCGTTGATCTTCACCTTCAGGCCCACGCGGTTACGCGGCTGCGATACCACTTCGGTATCAACGGTAGCCGAGTAGCGACCTTGCGCGACGTACTGACGTTGCAGTTCGTTACGCACACCCTCAAGGGTGGCACGCTGGAAGATCTCGCCTTCGGCCAGACCGGACTGTTTGAGACCTTTCATCAAGTCTTCAGTGGAGATCGCCTTGTTGCCTTCGATCTCGATACTGGCGACCGACGGGCGTTCAACGACCGTGATTACCAGAACGTTGCCTTCGCGGCCCAGCTGGATATCTTGAAAGAAACCGGTTTTGAACAACGCACGAGTGGATTCCACCAGGCGACGATCATCCGCCTGCTCACCGACGTTCAACGGCAAGGCACCAAAGACGCTACCCGCGGAGACCCGCTGGAGGCCATTGACGCGAATATCAGAGATAGTGAAGGACTCGGCGTGAACTTCGGCGATCATCAATACGGTGAGAACCGCAGTTAGCAGCAGACGTTTCATGAAGTCCTTTCTTATTCCAACTGGCAATAAACAAACTGCCGCAAAATGCGGCAGATTCGCAATTCAGCGAAGCGTTACAGACGACCCAGATCGTTGACCAGAGCAAGCAACATCACCCCGACCACCAAACTGATACCGATCTGTATCCCCCAACCTTGCACCCGATCCGACAAGGGACGACCACGCGCCCACTCGATCAGATAAAACAACAAATGCCCCCCATCCAGTACAGGAATGGGCAGCAAATTCAGAACGCCCAGGCTAATACTCAGATAAGCAAGGAAATTCAGGAAATCAGCGACGCCCGACTGGGCAGAAGCGCCCGCCACTTTAGCAATGGTTATCGGTCCACTCAAGTTTTTTACCGAGAGCTCGCCGAACAGCATTTTCTTCAGTGAATCGAGCGTCAGAATGCTCATGGTCCAAGTGCGACGGGCACCCTCGCCAATTGCAGCCAACGGCCCGTAACTGACCTCGCGGATCATCTCCGGTGGCCAGTCGACAGCTTTTACGCCCGCCCCCAGATATCCGCTGGGCGATTTGCTTTCACCGCGCGCTGCCAGGGTCACAGGGACGTCGATTTGAGCATTGTCGCGCTCGATACGCAGCATGATTTTGGTATCAGGACGCGTACGTACCGTATCAACCACTTGCTGCCAGTCATTCAACGCCTGACCGTCGAGCGCCAACAGACGATCGCCAGTCTTCAAGCCGGCCGCCTGGGCCGGACCTTTCGGATCAAGTTCGGCGAGTACCGGCGGCAAGGCCGGGCGCCACGGGCGAATCCCCAGGGAGCGGATCGGATCCGGCTCATCTGCGCCTTTGAGCCAGTTATCCAGCTTCAGCTCACGCGGCGAATCGACAGTCGTGCCCTGTTCGCGCACCAGCAACTGCAGGGAACCGCTTTCACCAAGACGCCGGACCAATTGCAGATTGACGGCAGCCCAACCGGTAGTCGGCTCCCCATCGACAGCAACAATTTCCTGACCAGCGTTCAAACCGGCAGTGGCGGCGATACTGCCGGATTCAACTGCACCAATGACCGGGCGAATCTGCTCGCTGCCGAGCATGGCCAATACCCAAAAGAACACCAACGCCAACAGGAAGTTGGCAATGGGGCCGGCGGCAACAATGGCGATACGCTGACGCACGGATTTGCGGTTGAATGACTGGTCAAGCTGATCGACTGGCACTTCGCCTTCGCGCTCATCGAGCATCTTGACGTAGCCACCCAACGGTATCGCCGCGATTACAAATTCGGTGCCTTGCTTGTCATGCCAGCGCAGCAACGGCATGCCGAAGCCTACGGAAAAGCGCAGAACCTTGACGCCACAGCGACGCGCGACCCAGAAATGGCCGAATTCGTGAAAGGTGACCAGCACACCCAAGGCGATCAGGGTGCCGGCAATCATATAGAGCGCGCTCATCTACTTTCTCCGCAATCCTGTTCAGTGCCGCGTGTAGCCATTGTGTTGCAAATTTTATCGAGCGTGACGCTTCAACCATTGCTCAGCCAGGACTCGCGCCTTGGCATCAGCCGTAAACACGGCCTCGAGATCTGCCAATGCAACAACCGGCTCGAGGCTCAAGACTTCCTCGATGATACTCGCGATTTCCAGGTAACGGACCCGTCCGTCGAGAAACGCCGCCACCGCCACTTCATTGGCCGCATTGAGCATCGCCGGAGCGCTGTCGCCAGCCTCGGCAGCTTGCCGCGCCAGACGCAGGCAAGGGAAGCGTTCTTCATCCGGCGCCTCGAAATCCAGACGCGCGACGGCGAACAGATCCAGTGGTGCTACACCGGAATCAATGCGCTCCGGCCAGGCCAGGGCATTGGCAATCGGCGTACGCATATCGGGATTGCCCAACTGCGCCAGTACCGAACCGTCGACATAATCGACCAGCGAGTGAATCACGCTCTGCGGGTGAATCACCACCTCGACCTGCGAAGGCTTTGCATCGAACAACCAACAAGCCTCGATCAGCTCAAGACCTTTATTCATCATGCTGGCCGAATCGACCGAAATCTTGCGCCCCATGGACCAGTTCGGGTGCGCACACGCCTGATCAGGTGAAACATGCGCCAATTCACTCATGGGCGTCTGTCGGAACGGACCACCAGAGGCTGTGAGTAAAATCCGACGGACACCGACCGAGCTCAATCCACGAGCAAAATCCGGTGGCATGCACTGGAAAATCGCGTTGTGTTCGCTGTCGATCGGCAGCAGCACTGAACCGCTCTTGCGCACCGCTTGCATGAACAAGGCGCCGGACATCACCAGCGCCTCTTTATTGGCCAGAAGAATCTTCTTGCCTGCTTCAACTGCCGCCAAGGTCGGACGCAGCCCTGCTGCACCCACGATTGCTGCCATCACCGCATCGACTTCCGGAGCAGCAGCGACCTGACACAGGCCCTCTTCCCCTACCAATACGCGGGTCGGCAAACCGGCGGCACGCAAATCGTCCTGCAAACTGCGCGCGGCAGCTGCCTCGGGCACCACAGCGAATTGCGGCACGTGGCGCACGCACAAGGCGAAAAGCTCGCTCAAACGCGTGAAACCACTCAACGCGAAAACCTGATAACGCTCAGGATGCCGGGCAATGACATCGAGTGTGCTCAGGCCGATCGAGCCCGTCGCACCCAAAACGGTAATCTGTTGTGGGCGACTCACGGTGCAGCCATCCACAGCAGCACGGCGAATACCGGAATGGCCGCGGTCAGACTGTCGATACGATCAAGCACGCCGCCATGACCGGGCAGCAGATTACTGCTGTCCTTGATACCGGACTGACGCTTGAACATGCTTTCGGTCAGATCGCCAACCACGGAGATGAAGACGATCAGCGCAGCGCCAATCAAGCCTTTAAGCAACTCGGCGACGGTCCAGTCGCGGACAAACGCGACAATGGCGGTAATCAGCAGACTCAGCACCAGACCACCGTACACGCCTTCCCAGCTTTTCCCCGGACTGACTTGCGGGGCGAGCTTGCGCTTGCCGAATTTGCGCCCGGAGAAGTAAGCACCAATATCGGCACCCCAGACCAAGACCATCACCGCCATGATCAGCCAGTTACCCAGCGGGTACTGCTTGATCTGCACCAGACCTTGCCAGGCCGGCAACAGAATCAGCAAGCCAATGACCAGTTTGGTGGCAGCCGTGGACCAATGCTCGCTGGAACGCGGATATGTCAGCACCAGATAAGTCGCCACCGCCCACCAGAGCACCGAAGCCCCCAGCACCCAAGGTGCCAGGCCCGGCAGCACATACATGACGAACAACATCAATGCGACGACCGCGGCATACCCGACGCGGAACGATTGAGCGGTAAAGCCCGCCAGACGCGCCCATTCCCAGGCGCCCAGACTCACGACCAGACCGATGAACAGGGCAAAACCCGAACCTTCGAGCAGGAAAAAACCGCACAAGGCGATCGGCAGCAGGATCAGCGCAGTGATGATTCGTTGTTTAAGCATTAAACCCGGGCTCCAGCTTCGACCTGTTCGCTCGTTTTACCGAAGCGACGCTGGCGCGAAGCGAAATCGGCCAGCGCATTACGCATGGCATCGTGTTTGAAGTCCGGCCAGAACAGGTCGGAGAAGTACAACTCGGCGTAAGCCAGTTGCCACAGCAAGAAGTTGCTGATGCGGTGTTCGCCACCGGTACGGATGCACAGGTCCGGCAATGGCAGATCGCCGGTCGCCAGACAGGTTTGCAACAGATCCGGGGTGATGTCTTCCGGGCGCAGGTGCCCGGCCTGGACTTCACGCGCCAGACGCTGGGCAGCCTGTGCAATATCCCACTGACCGCCATAATTGGCGGCGATCTGCAGGATGAAACGGTTGGCACCGGCCGTCATCGCTTCAGCTTCACGCATTGCTGCCTGAAGCTCCGGATGAAAGCGTGAACGATCGCCGATGATGCGCAGGCTGATGTTGTTGTCGTTGAGGCGCTTGGCCTCACGACGCAATGCCTTGAAGAACAGATCCATCAAGGCACTGACTTCATCGGCCGGGCGCTGCCAGTTTTCACTGGAAAACGCGAACAGGGTGAGCACCTCGACCTTGGCCTCGGCGCACACCTCGATGACGGCCCGCACAGCATCCACGCCCGCTTTATGCCCGGCGACACCCGGCATAAAGCGTTTTTTCGCCCAGCGATTGTTGCCATCCATGATGATCGCGACATGGCGCGGCACCGCGGACGGCGCAGTCTGCTTGGTCTTGTCCATTAAAAGCTCGAACCTTATACGGCCATCAGATCCGCTTCTTTTTGCTTGGTAGCCGCGTCGATATCAGCTTCAGCCTTGTCGGTGATTTTCTGAATATCGGCAGCAGCACGACGCTCTTCGTCTTCGCTGATTTCTTTGTCTTTGACCAGCTTCTTCAGCTCACCCAAGGCATCACGACGAATGTTGCGCACGGCAACTCGCGCGTCTTCGGCGGCACTGCGCGCCTGCTTGGTGAAGCCCTTGCGGGTTTCTTCAGTCAGGGCCGGCATGGAGATCAGCAACAACTCGCCCAGGTTGGTCGGGTTGAGGTTCAGGCCAGCGCTCTGGATTGCCTTGTCGACTGCGGCGAGCATGTTGCGCTCGAACGCAACGACTTGCAGGGTACGCGAGTCCTTAACGGTGATGTTCGCCACTTGAGTGATGGAGGTGTCTGCGCCGTAGTACGGCACCATCACGCTACCCAGAATGCTTGGGTGAGCCTTGCCGGTACGAATCTGACCAAAGGCGTGGGTCAGAGAGTCCAGGGATTTCTGCATGCGCTCTTGAGCGTCTTTTTTGATTTCGTTGATCATTGTTGACCTTCCTCGATCAGGGTGCCTTCAGCGCCGCCATGGACGATGTTCAGCAGGGCACCGGGCTTGTTCATGTTGAATACGCGCAGCGGCATCTTGTGGTCGCGGCACAGGCAAATAGCGGTCAGATCCATCACACCCAGCTTGCGATCCAGTACTTCATCATAAGTCAGATGATCGAACTTCTCGGCATGCGGGTCTTTGAACGGGTCAGCGGTGTAGACGCCATCGACCTTGGTCGCCTTGAGCACGACATCGGCATCGATTTCGATTGCACGCAGGCAGGCTGCCGAATCCGTGGTGAAGAACGGATTACCGGTACCGGCCGCGAAAATCACCACGTCTTTGGAGTTCAGGTGGCGCATGGCTTTGCGGCGATCATAGTGATCGGTCACGCCCACCATGGAAATGGCCGACATCACGATGGCCGAGATATTGGCACGCTCCAGCGCGTCGCGCATGGCCAGGGCGTTCATCACAGTGGCCAGCATGCCCATGTGGTCACCTGTCACCCGATCCATACCGGCTTTGCTCAACGCCTCGCCACGGAACAGGTTGCCACCACCGATCACCAGACCGACCTGTACGCCGATGCCGACCAGTTGGCCGACTTCCAGCGCCATCCGATCCAGCACTTTTGGATCGATCCCGAACTCTTCCGAGCCCATCAGGGCCTCGCCGCTAAGCTTGAGTAGAATGCGTTTATAGCGAGCCTGATAACCACTGCCCTGCTGAGCCATTGCGAATCTCTCCTGCGGCGTATTTAAAAATTCTTTGCGAGCTGTTTACAGCTGGCGTTCACTCTAGCTTGGCGCTGCTTCAGCGCCATCGGAACATGGCTTTGTAAGTCAGTTCCAAGTGGAAACCAATTAAAAATTGGCAACCCCATCTGAAAAGAGGCTGCGCGCGTAAGCGGGCAGCCTCTTTCGGGCGACAGTTGAAAAACCGTCTTATTGCTTGGCGGCAGCCAGCTGGGCAGCAACTTCTTCAGCGAAGTTGTCGACCGGCTTCTCGATGCCTTCGCCTACTTTGTAGTAAGTGAAGGAAACGATTTCTGCGCCGCCTTTCTTGGCCAGCTCGCCAACCTTGATTTCAGGGTTCTTGACGAACGCCTGCTCAACCAGGCTTGCTTCTGCCAGGAACTTGCTGATACGGCCTTTGACCATGTTCTCAACAATGTTTTCTGGCTTGCCTTTGATCTTCTCTTCGTTCAGCTGCAGGAACACAGCTTTTTCACGCTCGATCGCTTCAGCCGAAACTTGCGAAGGCAGCAGGAACTCAGGGTTGCTGGCAGCAACGTGCATCGCGATGTCTTTGGCCAGCTCGACGTCACCGCCTTTCAGAGCCACAACAACACCGATCTTGTTGCCGTGCAGGTACGAACCTACAACGTCGCCTTCGATACGGGTCAGACGACGGATGTTGACGTTCTCGCCTACTTTGGCAACCAGTGCTTCACGAGCAGCTTCTTGCGAAGCGATCAGCGGAGCAGCGTCGGTCAGCTTGTCAGCGAAGGCTTTTTCAACGCTGGCAGCAACGAAATTTTTGAAGTCGTCTTGCAGGGCCAGGAAGTCGGTCTGCGAGTTCACTTCCAGGATAACGGCAGCTTTACCGTCGTCCTTGATTGCGATTGCGCCTTCAGCGGCAACGTTGCCAGCCTTTTTCGCAGCCTTGATCGCGCCCGAAGCACGCATGTCATCAATGGCTTTTTCGATGTCGCCGTCAGCCTTTTCCAGGGCTTTCTTGCAGTCCATCATGCCTTCGCCGGTACGCTCGCGCAGTTCTTTAACCAACGCTGCAGTAATTGCTGCCATTTTCAAATTCCTCTTGGATAGGTTTTCAACCATTCCACCCGATCGAACGGGCGTTCAATTCGTCCCGAGCCCCACCTTGTAGCTGCTGCACGTTACAGGAGCTGTAGCTGCGCCGCCGACAAATGGTTTTCGAGGTGGCAAAAAGGGGGCCAAGCCCCCTTTTTGCTTACTGAGTCAACGCCAGGGCGTTAATTACTCAGCTGCAGCCTGAGTTTCTTCAGCTGCGAATTCTACAGTGCCGCCAGCAACATTGTTGCGACCACGGATCACTGCGTCAGCCATCGAACCCATGTACAGCTGGATAGCGCGGATTGCGTCATCGTTGCCTGGGATGATGTAGTCAACGCCTTCCGGGCTGCTGTTGGTGTCGACAACGCCGATTACCGGGATGCCCAGCTTGTTGGCTTCGGTGATCGCGATGCGCTCGTGGTCAACGTCGATCACGAACAGTGCGTCTGGCAGACCGCCCATGTCCTTGATGCCGCCCAGCGAACGATCCAGCTTTTCCAGGTCACGGGAGCGCATCAGCGCTTCTTTCTTGGTCAGCTTGGCGAAAGTACCGTCTTCGGCTTGAACTTCAAGGTCACGCAGACGCTTGATGGAAGCACGAATGGTTTTGAAGTTGGTCAGCATGCCGCCCAACCAGCGGTGATCGACGTACGGCGAACCGCAACGTGCTGCTTCTTCAGCAACGATCTTGCCAGCGGAACGCTTGGTGCCGACGAACAGAATCTTGTTTTTGCCCTGGGCCAGACGCTCTACGAAAGTCAGAGCTTCGTTGAACATTGGCAGGGTTTTTTCAAGGTTGATGATGTGAATCTTGTTACGCGCGCCGAAAATGTACTTACCCATTTTCGGATTCCAGTAACGGGTTTGGTGACCGAAGTGCACACCGGCCTTCAGCATATCGCGCATGTTGACTTGGGACATGATAGTTCCTTAATAAGTCGGGTTTGGCCTCCACGTATCCCAATGACCAACCAGTGGCATAAAGCCAAAAGCACCCAGGTCATCGTGTCGACACGTGTGTGGATTTAAGCTTTTCGGGGTATCCCCGGAAAGCGGCGCATTTTATACCACAGGGTGCGCAGAAACGGAACCCGGAATCTGTATTCGCACCAAGGACATGGGCGCAGCCCCCTTGGAATCGGCCCCGAACGCACCATTGTATAGAGAGAAGCGATGCACGCGGGCGCTGAATTGCGCCGTGCGTCTGTTAGAATCGCGTTTTTCAGGGTCGCCAATCGAACACTCGCCACCCTATTCGTATCAGCAAGCGCCGCCGAGCGCAGAGAGAGCCTGTATGACCGTCAACCTCAAAACTCCCGAGGACATCGCTGGCATGCGCGTCGCCGGCAAACTGGCCGCCGATGTGCTGGAAATGATTGCCGAACATGTCAAGCCGGGCGTCACCACCGATGAGCTGAACCAGATCTGCCACGACTACATCGTCAACGTGCAGCAAGCCATCCCTGCCCCGCTCAACTACAAGGGCTACCCGAAGTCGATCTGCACCTCGATCAACCATGTGGTCTGCCATGGCATCCCGAACGACAAGCCGCTGAAAAACGGTGACACCCTGAATATCGACGTCACCGTGATCAAGGACGGTTACCACGGCGACACCAGCCGCATGTTCCACGTCGGCGAAGTGCCGGTCTGGGCCGAGCGTCTGTCGCAGATCACCCAGGAATGCATGTACAAGGCGATCGAGATCGTCAAACCCGGCTGCCGCCTCGGCGACATCGGCGAAGTGATCCAGAAGCACGCCGAGAAGAACGGCTTCTCCGTGGTTCGCGAGTTCTGCGGTCACGGCATCGGCAAGGTCTTCCACGAAGAGCCGCAGATCCTCCACTACGGCCGCGCGGGCACCGGCATGGAACTGAAGGCCGGCATGACCTTCACCATCGAGCCGATGATCAACCAGGGCAAGGCCGACACCAAAGTACTCGGCGACGGCTGGACCGCGATCACCAAGGACCGCAAGCTCTCGGCACAGTGGGAACACACCCTGCTGGTCACCGACACCGGCTACGAGATCTTCACCCTGCGCGCCGATGACACCATCCCGCGCGTCTCGGCCTGATCCACACAACGCTCCCAGCCTTATAGAAGGAAAGCCAATCGATGCCGCAGGTGGATCCCGAACTCTTCGACCGCGGCCAGTTCCAGGCTGAACTGGCCCTGAAAGCGAGTCCTATCGCGGCGTTCAAGAAGGCGATCCGCCAGGCTCGCGAGGTGCTCGACACGCGTTTTCGCAATGGCCGCGACATCCGCCGCCTGATCGAAGACCGCGCCTGGTTCGTCGACAACATCCTGCAAAAGGCCTGGGAGCAGTTCAACTGGAGCGAAGACGCCGACATCGCGCTGGTCGCGGTCGGCGGCTACGGTCGCGGTGAGCTGCACCCTTATTCCGATATCGATCTGCTGATCCTGCTGGACAGCGCCGACCACGAAGTTTTCCGCGACTCCATCGAGCGTTTTCTGACGCTGCTGTGGGACATCGGCCTGGAAGTCGGTCAGAGTGTGCGCTCAGTCGACGAATGCGCCGAAGAGGCCCGTGCTGACCTGACCGTCGTCACCAACCTGATGGAAAGCCGCACCATCTGCGGTCCCGAGCGTCTGCGTCAGCGCATGCTCGATGTCACCAGCACCGCACACATGTGGCCGGCCAAAGAGTTCTTCCTGGCCAAGCGCGCCGAGCAAAAAGCCCGTCACCACAAATACAACGACACCGAATACAACCTGGAACCCAACGTCAAAGGCTCGCCCGGTGGCCTGCGGGATATCCAGACGATTCTGTGGGTGGCCCGGCGTCAATACGGCACCCTGAACCTGCGCGCCCTCGCCGGCGAAGGCTTCCTGGTCGAAAGCGAAAACGCCCTGCTCGCCTCCTCTCAGGAATTCCTCTGGAAAGTGCGCTACGCCCTGCACATGCTGGCGGGCCGCTCAGAAGACCGCTTGCTGTTCGATCATCAGCGCACCATCGCCGGATTGCTCGGCTTTGAAGGCGACGACGCCAAACAGGCCGTCGAAAACTTCATGCAGCAATATTTCCGTGTGGTTATGAGCATTGCCCAGCTCAGCGACCTGATCATCCAGCACTTCGAGGAAGTCATTCTCGCGCCGGAAGACGAAGCTGCGCCGCAGCCGATCAACTCACGCTTCCAGTTGCACGACGGTTATATCGAGGCACGCAACGACAACGTGTTCCGCCGCACGCCATTCGCCATGCTCGAGATCTTCGTGCTGATGGCCCAGCAGCCGGAAATCAAAGGTGTGCGCGCCGATACCATTCGTCTGCTGCGGGAAAACCGTCACCTGATCGACGACAACTTCCGCAACGATATTCGTAACACCAGCCTGTTCATCGAGCTGTTCAAGTGCAAGATCGGCATCCACCGCAACCTGCGCCGGATGAACCGTTACGGCATTCTCGGGCGTTATCTGCCCGAATTCGGTTTTATCGTCGGGCAGATGCAGCACGACCTGTTTCACATCTATACGGTCGATGCGCACACGCTTAACCTGATCAAGCACCTGCGCAAATTGCAGTACACCCAGGTCTCGGAGAAATTTCCGCTGGCCGCCAAACTCATGGCCAAACTGCCTAAGCCCGAACTGATCTACATGGCGGGCCTGTACCACGACATCGGTAAAGGCCGGCATGGCGATCACTCGGAGATCGGCGCAGTCGATGCCGAGGCGTTCTGCCAGCGTCATCAGTTGCCGGTGTGGGATAGCCGTCTGATTGTCTGGCTGGTGCAGAACCATCTGGTGATGTCGACCACCGCGCAGCGCAAGGACTTGTCCGACCCGCAAGTGATTCACGACTTTGCCCTGGCCGTTGGCGATGAAACCCGCCTCGACTATCTCTACGTGCTGACCGTGGCCGACATCAACGCGACCAACCCGACACTGTGGAACTCGTGGCGCGCCAGCCTGTTGCGCCAGCTCTACACCGAGACCAAGCGCGCCTTGCGCCGTGGCCTGGAAAACCCGGTGGACCGCGAAGAGCAGATCCGCCAGACCCAAAGCGCCGCGCTGGATATTCTGGTGCGTGGTGGCACCGACCCGGACGATGTCGAGCAACTGTGGGCGCAATTGGGCGATGACTATTTCCTGCGCCACACCGCCGGCGACGTGGCCTGGCACAGCGATGCGATCCTGCAGCAACCGGTCGATGGCGGGCCGCTCGTACTGATCAAGGAAACCACCCAGCGCGAGTTCGAGGGTGGCACGCAGATCTTCATTTATGCACCGGACCAGCATGATTTTTTCGCCGTGACCGTGGCGGCGATGGATCAGCTCAACCTGAACATTCACGACGCCCGGGTCATCACCTCGAGCAGCCAGTTCACCCTCGACACCTACATTGTGCTCGACAACGAAGGCGAATCCATCGGCGACAACCCGGCACGGGTCAAGCAGATCCGCGAAGGCCTGACCGAAGCCCTGCGCAACCCGGACGATTACCCGACGATCATCCAGCGTCGCGTACCGCGCCAGCTCAAGCATTTCGCCTTTGCGCCGCAGGTCACCATCCATAACGATGCGCAGCGTCCGGTGACCGTGCTGGAATTGACCGCCCCTGATCGCCCGGGCCTGCTGGCACGGATCGGCGGGATTTTCCTCGAGTTCGACCTGTCGCTACAGAACGCCAAGATTGCGACCCTCGGCGAGCGCGTGGAGGACGTCTTCTTCATCACCGACGCCCACAACCAGCCCTTGTCCGACCCGTTGCTGTGCAGCCGTTTGCAGGATGCGATCGTTGAGCAACTGAGCGTCAATCAGGAACCCGATATCAAACTGTCGCGCCTCAGTATTTGATGGCGCCCCGGATTCAAATGGCTTTGCACGAGACCCAGCCCCAATGAACAACGCTCTGAACCAGCTCCAGCCGTACCCGTTCGAAAAGCTCCGCGCCCTGCTCGGCACCGTGACCCCGAACCCGGACAAACGCCCGATCGCCCTGTCGATCGGCGAACCGAAACATCGCTCGCCAAGCTTTGTCGCCGAAGCGCTGGCCAACAGTCTGGATCAGATGGCCGTCTACCCGACCACCCTCGGTATCCCCGCCCTGCGCGAGGCCATTGCCGGCTGGTGCGAGCGTCGTTTCGGCGTACCAAGCGGCTGGATCGATCCGGCGCGCAACGTGTTGCCGGTCAATGGCACCCGTGAAGCGCTGTTCGCGTTCACCCAGACCGTGGTCAACCGTGGCGACGATGCGTTGGTGGTCAGCCCGAACCCGTTCTACCAGATCTACGAAGGCGCCGCGTTCCTCGCCGGGGCCAAGCCGCACTACCTGCCGTGCCTGGACGAGAACGGCTTCAACCCGGATTTCGATGCCGTTTCGCCGGACATCTGGAAACGTTGCCAGATCCTGTTCCTCTGCTCGCCGGGCAACCCGACCGGCGCGCTGATCCCGGTCGACACCCTGAAAAAACTGATCGCCCTGGCCGACGAATACGACTTCGTGATCGCCGCCGACGAGTGCTACAGCGAGTTGTACTTCGACGAACAAACCCCTCCGCCGGGCCTGCTGACTGCCTGTGTTGAACTGGGTCGCAAGGATTTCAAGCGTTGCGTGGTGTTCCACAGCCTGTCCAAGCGTTCCAACCTGCCGGGCCTGCGCTCTGGCTTTGTTGCCGGCGATGCCGACATCCTCAAGGGCTTCCTGCTGTATCGCACCTACCACGGCTGCGCGATGCCGGTACAAACGCAACTGGCCAGCGTGGCGGCGTGGAATGACGAAGTGCATGTGCGCGCCAACCGTGCGCTGTACCGCGAGAAATTCGATGCGGTGCTGGAGATCCTCAGCCCGGTAATGGACGTGCAGCGTCCGGATGGCAGCTTCTATCTGTGGCCGAACGTGCAAGGTGATGACGCCGCATTCTGCCGCGACCTGTTTGAGCAAGAGCACGTGACCGTGGTGCCGGGTTCGTATCTGTCCCGTGATGTCGATGGCGTCAACCCGGGCGCAGGCCGTGTACGCATGGCGCTGGTTGCCCCCCTGGCCGAATGCGTCGAAGCCGCCGAACGGATTCGCGCCTTCATCACTCGCCAGCAGTAATCATCAAGAGTCCGCACCAGCCATCTGGTGCGGACTCTTGCTGGGTTATTTGACCTTCCCCAGATTGGCCTCACTCAAATCCAGATCGGCCAACACTTCTCTGAGGACGTCATCACCTATCTGGTGATGACGACTGAGGCTATAGAGTTCCAGACGCTGTGCCCTGAGCGCTTTCAGGCGCATGCGCCGCTCGAGTAAATCCATCTGAAACGCGAGGGCCTGCGCTTCGGCGGAATCGTTGAAGACATCCAGTTGATGACGATATTCGGACATGATCCGCGCCTTCAACTCGGCGGACAAAGCGGCCTGAGCAGCGTCCTGCGGAGTGGTTTCCTCTGTCTCGAGCGCATGAATCGCCGCTTCCGCGGTTTTGCGCCAGGCATCGCGCACTTCCTGGCGCCGCTTGTCGTCCGGGCTTTTTTCGATGCCGCGCAACAGCAGAGGCAGCGCGATGCATGCCGAAATCAGCGACAGCAGAATCACCCCGGCGGCGATGAAGATCAGCAGATCACGCTCGGGAAACGCGTCCGTCCCCATCAACATCGGCACCGACATCACGCCGGCCAGCGTTACTGCACCGCGCACACCGCCGACAGTCAGCAGCCAGCAGGAGCGCGCGGTCGGGACTTGCGTCAGCTCGCCCTTGCCGCGCAAGCGTCGCAACAGCACCGATAGACGCCAGATGCTCTGCACCCAGACAAACCGCAACAACACCAGCGCAAGAAAAATCGCCACGACATCGAGGCAGCGATAGAACAACGTCGGCCACAACGTCGGCTCGTGACTGACCACGGCTTTGATGATGTCCGGCAACTGCAGGCCGAGCAGGAGGAAAATCAAACCGTTGAAAGCGAACTCCAGCAGCGACCAGACGCTGCGATTGAGCAAGCGGGTGCTGGTCTGCCGAGGCAACAGATCAAGCCAGCTCTGCATCATCCCTGCCGCCACGGCCGAGAGAATGCCCGAGACGCCAAGACGCTCGGCCAGCACATAAGCCGCGAACGGCAGCAACAACATGAACACCACGTGCGTCGCCGGATCATCCCAGCCACGGGCAATCATCCACGCCCGCAAGCGCCCGACCAGCCAGCTCAAGGCCACACCGACCGCCAACCCGCCGAGCGCCACCAGGACGAAAGTCAGGCTGGCATTGGTCAGCGAGAACACGCCTGTGATGGCCGCCACCAGGGCGAACTTGAACGTCACCAGACCGGAGGCATCGTTCATCAGCGCCTCGCCCTGCAATATATGCATCAACGGGGTCGGCAAGCGGTTTTGTGAAATGGCCGACACCGCCACAGCGTCCGTCGGCGACAACACTGCCGCCAGGGCGAAGGCCACCGGCAGCGGAATTGACGGCAACAACCAATGAATGAAGTAGCCGGCGCCGACCACGGTGAACAACACCAGCCCCACCGCCAGCGTGAGGATCGGCCCGCGCAAATGCCAGAATTCGCGCTTGGGCATGCGCCAGCCATCGGAAAACAACAAGGGTGGCAGGAACAGAAACAGGAACAATTCGGGATCGAGCGCCACATGCAGACCCAAGGTCGGCCAGGCGAGCAAGGCGCCGGCGGCAATCTGCACCAGTGGCAGAGGCAGCGGAATGACCCGCCCGACCAGACGCGAAACGCTAACCAGCATCAGCAGGATCAGGACGGTGTAAGCAGTTTGCATATAGCGGAAATCTCAGACAATCGACAGCGTTGAACTGCCATATTAGCCGCTTAGGATGCGTCTGACCGTTGCACCTATGTCGCAGCCTGGAACAACGCCCATTGTGGGAGCGAGCCTGCTCGCGAATGCGGTCGTTCATCGAACAGAGATATTGACTGACAGGGCCTCTTCGCGAGCAAGCTCGCTCCCACAGGGTTTTGCATTACCAAATCGACCTGAGGCGCCGCGAACCGGTTCGGTCATGGCATAATCCGACACCATTTTTCTCCAGCACCTGTAAAGGGGGCGATTCCTTGACCGTTTCAAGTAAAACGTTGCACCTTTTCGGCATCAAAGCCTGCGACACCATGAAGAAGGCGCGCACCTGGCTCGATGAACACGCTGTCAGCTACGACTTTCACGATTACAAAACCGCCGGCATCGACCGTGAACACCTGACCCAATGGTGTGACGAACACGGCTGGCAAACGGTGTTGAACCGCGCAGGCACGACCTTTCGCAAACTCGACGACGAACGCAAAGCCGATCTCGACCAGTCGAAAGCCATCGAACTGATGCTCGCCCAACCCTCGATGATCAAGCGCCCGGTGCTCGATCTCGGTGACCGAACCCTGATTGGCTTCAAGCCAGACATCTACGCGGCCGCACTCAAATAAGCAGCCCGTCACTTATTGCTAGAGGTATTCACATGTCCAACTCCCTGTTCAGCATCGCCTTTGGTGTCGGCACTCAGAACCGTCAAGGCGCCTGGCTGGAAGTGTTCTACGCCCAGCCACTGCTCAATCCGTCGGCCGAACTGGTCGCTGCCGTTGCGCCGATCCTCGGTTACACCGCAGGCAATCAGGCCATCACCTTCACCACCGCGCAGGCTGCGCAACTGGCTGAAGCCGTGAAAGGCATCGACGCCGTACAAGGCAAGCTGCTGACCCGTCTGGCCGAGAGCCACAAGCCGCTGGTCGCCACCCTGCTGGCCGAAGACGCGCAACTGACCTCGACACCTGAGGCTTACCTCAAGCTGCATCTGCTGTCGCACCGTCTGGTCAAGCCGCACGGCGTGAGCCTGGCCGGGATCTTCCCGCTGCTGCCGAACGTAGCGTGGACCAGCCAAGGCGCCATCGACCTGAGCGAACTGGCGGAAATGCAACTGGAAGCCCGTCTGCGTGGCGAGCTGCTGGAAGTGTTCTCGGTGGACAAGTTCCCGAAAATGACCGACTACGTGGTACCGGCTGGCGTGCGCATCGCTGACGCCGCGCGTCTGCGTCTGGGTGCTTACGTGGGCGAAGGCACCACCGTGATGCACGAAGGCTTCATCAACTTCAACGCCGGCACCGAAGGCCCGGGCATGATCGAAGGCCGTGTTTCCGCTGGCGTATTCGTCGGCAAGGGCTCGGACCTGGGCGGCGGTTGCTCGACCATGGGCACCCTGTCGGGCGGCGGCAACATCGTGATCAAGGTCGGCGAAGGCTGCCTGATCGGCGCCAACGCCGGTATCGGTATCCCGTTGGGCGACCGCAACACCGTTGAGTCGGGCCTGTACGTGACGGCCGGTACCAAGGTTGCCCTGCTGGACGAGCACAACAATCTGGTTAAAGTTGTGAAAGCGCGTGAGCTGGCCGGTCAGACTGACCTGCTGTTCCGTCGCAATTCGGAAACCGGTGCTGTGGAGTGCAAAACCCACAAATCGGCGATCGAACTGAACGAAGCGCTGCACGCTCACAACTAAGCAGCACATTGATAACCTGTGGGAGCGAGCCTGCTCGCGAAGCTTTTGGCGTCCTCAAGGACGCCTTCGCGAGCAAGCTCGCTCCCACAGTGTCTTGTGTACATCCCGCCCAAGTTCACAGGGCTGAACAAATGATGATTCCCTCCCCGTGGCGTGCCGATTTCCCGGCCATCGCCGCGCTGCAACGGCAAGACCAGACCTATCTGGACAACGCCGCCACCACGCAAAAACCCCAAGCCCTGCTCGACGCACTGACGCATTACTACGCCAACGGCGCGGCCAATGTGCATCGTGCGCAACACCTGCCCGGCGCTCATGCCACGCAGGCGTTCGAGGACAGTCGGCTGAAGGTTGCCCAGTGGCTGAATGCCGATGACAGTGGGCAAATCATCTTTACTCACGGCGCCACCAGTGCGCTGAACCTCCTGGCGTATGGCCTGGAACCTCTTTTCCACCCGGGCGATGAAATTGTCATCAGCGCCCTGGAGCATCACGCCAACCTGCTGCCGTGGCAGCAACTGGCCCAACGGCGAAGTCTCAAACTGGTGATCCT
The DNA here is from genome assembly GCF_900110195.1 of Pseudomonas sp. ok266. Classification (NCBI taxonomy): domain Bacteria; kingdom Pseudomonadati; phylum Pseudomonadota; class Gammaproteobacteria; order Pseudomonadales; family Pseudomonadaceae; genus Pseudomonas; species Pseudomonas sp. ok266. The sequence continues at coordinate 122,718 of NZ_FOCU01000011.1, forward strand.
GCCGCTGGATGCCGACGGTCTGATCGACCTTGCTGCCGCTGTGCACCTGATCGGCCCGCGCACGCGCTTGCTGGCGGTCAGTCAGTTGTCCAACGTGCTCGGTTCGTGGCAGCCATTGCCGGCGTTGCTGGGCATGGCCAAGGCGCACAACGCGCTGACCGTGGTCGATGGCGCGCAAGGCGTGGTGCATGGTCGGCATGACGTGCAGGCGCTGGGTTGCGACTTCTACGTGTTTTCCAGCCACAAGCTGTATGGCCCCGATGGCCTCGGCGTGCTGTTCGGACGCAACGCTGCGCTTGAACAACTGAAGCCCTGGCAGTTCGGCGGTGAGATGGTGCTGGAAGCCAACTATCACGACGCGCGTTTCCGCCCGGCGCCGCTGGGCTTCGAGGCGGGCACACCGCCGATTGCCAGTGTGATCGGCCTTGGCGCGACGCTGGATTATCTGGCCGGTCTGGATCAGGACGCGGTGTCCGCCCACGAGACTGCGCTGCATGACTATCTGCTGCGTGGCCTCGCCGCCCGTAACGGCATTCGTTTGCTCGGCAAGCCGCAATTGGCGCTGGCGAGTTTTGTTGTCGAGGGTGTGCATAACGCCGATCTCGCGCATCTTTTGACCGAGCAAGGGATCGCGGTGCGCGCCGGGCATCACTGCGCGATGCCGCTGCTGAAAAGCTTCGAACTGGCCGGGGCGATTCGGGTGTCGCTGGCGCTGTACAACGATTCCGAGGATCTGGAGCGCTTTTTTGAAGCGCTGGATCAGGCGCTGGAGTTGTTGCGATGAGTTTGCCGGTCGAGGCCGCCGAGGCGCTGCAGACTTTTCAGAATGCAGCGGGCTGGGAACAACGGGCGCGGTTGTTGATGCAGTTTGGTGATCGTTTGCCGCCACTAAGTGACGCCGAAAAGTGCGAGGCTAACCGGGTGCATGGCTGTGAGAGTCAGGTCTGGCTGGTTGGTGAACTGCACGACGGTCACTGGCAATTCAGCGCCAGCAGCGATGCGCGGATGATTCGTGGGTTGGTGGCGTTGTTGCTGCTGCGGGTTAACGGGTTGTCGGCGACTGATTTAAAGCAAATCGACTTGCCTGATTGGTTTAATCAGCTCGGCCTGTCGCGCCAGCTATCGCCATCGCGCAGCAATGGCCTGAATGCTGTGCTCCAGCGGATGAATGAGTTGGCACTTTAAAGCGGCTGCTTCGCAGCCATCGCGAGCAGGCTCACTCCTACAATTGGAACGCATTCCCCCTGTAGGAATGAGCCTGCTCGCGATAGGTCCATCAGCCCCAGCATCAAACCTCAGGCTTAATGCGATCCGCCGGGCGCCGCACACCCGCGACAATCTTGTCCACAGCCTTGGTCGCCGCAACCATGCCGAACGTTGCCGTCACCATCATCACCGCACCAAACCCGCCGGCGCAGTCGAGCTTCACACCGTCACCGACAAAACTCTTCTGCAAGCAAATGCTGCCATCCGGTTTCGGGTAGCGCAGTTGTTCCGTGGAGAACACACACGGCACGCTGTAATGGCGGGTCACGGTGCGCGAAAAACCATAATCACGACGCAACGTCGAACGCACTTTCGAGGCCAACGGGTCGTTGAACGTGCGGTTGAGATCGCACACCTGAATCAGCGTCGGATCGATCTGCCCGCCCGCACCGCCGGTAGTGATGATCTGGATCTTGCGGCGCTTGCACCAGGCAATCAGCGCAGCCTTGGCGTTGACCGCGTCGATGCAGTCGATCACGCAGTCGATGTTCGGCGTGATGTATTCGGCCATGGTGTCGCGGGTGACGAAATCCGCCACGGCGTGCACCGTGCAATCCGGGTTGATCCCGCGCAGACGCTCGGCCATCACTTCGACCTTGGGCTTGCCGACGGTGCTGTCCAGCGCGTGCAACTGGCGGTTGGCGTTGCTGACGCAAACGTCATCAAGGTCGAACAGCGAAATCTCGCCGACGCCACAACGGGCCATGGCTTCCGCCGCCCAGGAACCGACGCCACCGACGCCGACGATCGCCACATGGGCCGCGCGCAAGCGCTCCATGCCTTCGATGCCATACAAACGGGCGATGCCTGCAAACCGCGGATCTTCTGTACTCATGACCATTACCCCAAAAACCGGCGCGCATTATAGGGCTACACAGCGACAAGTTTTAAGCTTCGAACTACAAGTGTAAGAACTTAAGTCAAAGTCGGCTGCCCAATGTCGGGCATTTCCCTGTCTGATGTACGACTTGCGAACTGCCGGTGTAGGATGCGCGCCCCTCGGGCGTATAGCCGACCGATCCTCCGTTCCACAGCCTTTGGAACCCGAAATAGCTATGTCATCGCGTAAATTTGGACTCAACCTGGTGGTGGTTCTGGCAATCGCCGCCCTGTTCACCGGTTTCTGGGCGCTGATCAATCGCCCGGTTTCCGCGCCGAACTGGCCGGAGCAGATCTCCGGTTTCTCCTATTCGCCGTTCCAGCAGGGACAATATCCGCAAAAAGATCAGTACCCGACTGACGACGAAATGCGCCGCGACCTGGAGATCATGAGCAAGCTGACGGATAACATCCGCATCTACTCGGTCGACGGTTCGCTGCAAGACATCCCGAAACTGGCTGAAGAATTCGGCCTGCGCGTGACGCTGGGGATCTGGATCAGCCCGGATCAGGAGCGCAACGAACGGGAAATCACCCGTGCCATCGAACTGGCCAACACTTCACGCAGCGTGGTGCGCGTGGTGGTCGGTAACGAAGCGATCTTCCGCAAGGAAATCACCGCCCAAGAGCTGAGCGTGCTGCTTGATCGCGTGCGCGCAGCGGTGAAGGTGCCGGTGACCACTTCCGAGCAATGGCACGTCTGGGAAGAACACCCGGAGCTGGCCAAACACGTTGACCTGATCGCTGCGCACGTTTTGCCGTACTGGGAGTTCATTCCGGTCGACAAGGCCGGCCAGTTCGTTTTTGATCGCGCTCGCGATCTGAAAAAGCTCTTCCCGAAAAAACCGCTGCTGCTCTCCGAGGTCGGCTGGCCGAGCAACGGTCGCATGCGTGGCGGTGCCGATGCGTCGCCGGCGGATCAGGCGATCTACTTGCGCACACTGGTCAACAAGCTCAACCGCCAAGGCTTCAACTACTTCGTGATCGAGGCGTTTGACCAGCCGTGGAAGGCCAGCGACGAAGGCTCGGTCGGCGCGTACTGGGGCGTGTTCAACGCTGCGCGTCAGCAAAAATTCAACTTCGAAGGCCCGGTGGTCGCGATCCCGCAGTGGCGCGTGCTGGCGATCGGTTCGGTGGTGCTGGCGCTGTTGTCGCTGACCTTGCTGATGATCGACGGCTCAGCATTGCGTCAGCGTGGGCGGATCTTCCTGACCTTTATCGCCTTCCTCTGTGGTTCGGTGCTGGTGTGGATCGGTTACGACTACAGCCTGCAATACAGCACGTGGTTCAGTTTGACCGTCGGCTTCCTCTTGGCGCTGGGTGCACTCGGGGTGTTCATCGTTTTGCTCACCGAAGCGCATGAACTGGCCGAAGCGGTGTGGATTCACAAGCGGCGGCGTGAGTTCCTGCCGGTCGAGGGCGACTCCAGCTATCGCCCGAAAGTCTCGATCCATGTGCCGTGCTACAACGAGCCGCCGGACATGGTCAAACAGACCCTCGACGCCCTCGCCGCGCTCGATTATCCGGACTACGAAGTCCTGATCATCGACAACAACACCAAGGATCCGGCGGTGTGGGAGCCGGTGCGCGATTACTGCGAAACCCTCGGCCCACGCTTCAAGTTCTTCCACGTCTCGCCCCTCGCCGGTTTCAAGGGCGGCGCGCTGAACTACCTGATTCCGCACACCGCCAAAGACGCTGAAGTGATCGCGGTAATCGACTCCGATTACTGCGTGCACCCGAACTGGCTCAAGCACATGGTGCCGCACTTCGCCGACCCGAAAATCGCCGTGGTGCAGTCGCCGCAGGATTATCGCGATCAGAACGAAAGCACCTTCAAGAAGCTCTGCTACGCCGAATACAAAGGTTTCTTCCATATCGGCATGGTCACTCGTAACGACCGTGACGCGATCATCCAGCATGGCACCATGACCATGACCCGCCGCTCGGTGCTGGAAGAATTGGGTTGGGCTGACTGGTGCATCTGTGAAGACGCCGAACTCGGTCTGCGCGTGTTCGAGAAAGGCCTGTCGGCGGCGTATTACCACGACAGCTACGGCAAGGGCCTGATGCCGGATACGTTTATCGACTTCAAGAAGCAGCGTTTCCGCTGGGCCTACGGTGCGATTCAGATCATCAAGCGCCACACCGGCAGCCTGTTGCGCGGCAAGGACACCGAGCTGACCCGTGGCCAGCGTTACCACTTCCTCGCGGGCTGGTTGCCGTGGGTCGCGGACGGCATGAACATCTTCTTCACCGTCGGCGCGCTGTTGTGGTCGGCGGCGATGATCATCGTGCCGCAACGAGTCGATCCGCCTTTGCTGATCTTCGCAATCCCGCCACTGGCGCTGTTCGTGTTCAAGGTCGGCAAGATCATCTTCCTCTACCGTCGCGCGGTCGGCGTGAACCTGAAAGATGCGTTTTGCGCGGCACTGGCCGGGCTGGCGTTATCGCACACCATCGCCAAAGCGGTGTTGTACGGCTTCTTCACCAGCAGCATTCCGTTCTTCCGCACGCCGAAAAACGCCGACAACCATGGTTTCTGGGTGGCGATTTCCGAAGCGCGCGAAGAGCTGTTCATCATGCTGCTGTTGTGGGGCGCGGCGCTGGGGATCTTCCTGGTCAACGGCATGCCGAGCAACGACATGCGTTTCTGGGTGGTGATGTTGCTGGTGCAGTCGCTGCCGTATCTGGCGGCGCTGATCATGGCGTTCCTGTCGTCGCTGCCGAAACCGGCGGCTGCAGCGGAACCGGCGCCGGTCGTCTAAATCCTCATCGAAGCACTAAACGGCGGCCAATGGTCGCCGTTTTGCTTTAAGATAACCGCCATTTTGCGGGGCTTGGCGGCGTTCGGCTCATTGGCCGAACCCAATTCCTGTAGGTTAGTCCGCGCCCACATTCATGATCTTCGGAGTTTTCCATGACGGCCCACGCCGACCTTTCGCCGACCCTCCAACTCGCCATCGACCTGATCCGCCGTCCGTCCGTGACGCCGGTCGACGCCGATTGCCAGAAGCAGATGATGCAGCGCCTGGGCGATGCCGGTTTCAATCTCGAGCCGATGCGCATCGAAGATGTGGATAACTTCTGGGCCACCCACGGCAACAACGACGGCCCGGTGCTGTGCTTCGCCGGCCACACCGACGTGGTGCCGACCGGCCCGGTCACGGCGTGGCAGATCGACCCGTTCAACGCGCTGATCGATGAACACGGCATGCTCTGCGGCCGTGGCGCAGCGGACATGAAAGGCAGCCTGGCGTCGATGACCGTCGCCGCCGAGCGCTTTGTCGCTGACTACCCGAACCACAAGGGCAAGGTCGCGTTCCTGATCACCAGCGACGAAGAAGGCCCGGCGCACCATGGCACCAAGGCTGTGGTCGAGCGTCTTGCTGCGCGTAACGAGCGTCTGGACTGGTGCATCGTTGGCGAACCATCGAGCACCACTTTGGTTGGCGACGTGGTGAAGAACGGCCGTCGCGGCTCGCTCGGTGCCAAGCTCACCGTCAAAGGCATTCAGGGTCACGTCGCTTACCCGCATCTGGCGAAGAACCCGATCCACCTCGCTGCTCCGGCGCTGGCCGAACTGGCTGCCGAGCACTGGGATCACGGCAACGATTTCTTCCCGCCGACCAGTTTCCAGATCTCCAACGTCAATTCCGGCACTGGCGCGACCAACGTGATTCCGGGTGATCTGGTGGCGGTGTTCAACTTCCGCTTCTCCACCGAATCGACCGTCGAAGGCCTGCAGAAACGCGTGGCCGATATTCTCGACAAGCACGATCTGGACTGGCACATCGACTGGGCACTGTCCGGCCTGCCGTTCCTCACCGAACCGGGCGCGCTGCTCGACGCGGTGTCGGCGAGCATCAAGGACATCACCGGTCGTGAGACTAAAGCGTCCACCAGCGGCGGAACGTCCGACGGCCGTTTCATCGCGACCATGGGCACGCAAGTGGTTGAACTGGGCCCGGTCAACGCGACCATTCACCAGGTCAACGAACGCGTTCTGGCCGCCGATCTCGATGTGCTGACCGAGATCTACTACCAGACCCTGATCAAGTTGCTCGCCTGATGCTCGCTTGCCCCATCTGCAGTGAACCGCTGAATACAGTCGACAACGGCGTGGTCTGCCCGGCAGGCCATCGCTTCGACCGTGCGCGACAGGGTTATCTGAACCTGTTGCCGGTACAGCACAAGAACAGCCGTGATCCTGGCGACAACCAGGCCATGGTCGAAGCACGCCGGGACTTCTTGAACGCAGGGCATTACGCGCCGGTGGCCAAGCGTCTGGCCGAGCTGGCGGCGAGTTATGCGCCGGATCGCTGGGTCGATATCGGTTGTGGCGAGGGTTACTACACCGCGCAGATCGCCGAGGCCTTGCCGAACGCGGATGGCTACGCACTGGATATTTCCCGCGAAGCGGTCAAACGTGCCTGCAAACGTAATCCGGCGATCACCTGGTTGATCGCCAGCATGGCCCGCGTGCCGTTGGCGTCGGGCAGTTGCCAGTTTCTCGCCAGCGTTTTCAGTCCTCTGGACTGGGAAGAAGCCAAGCGTCTGCTCAGTGTCGGCGGCGGTCTGATGAAAGTCGGCCCGACCAGCGGCCACCTGATGGAGTTGCGCGAACGTCTTTATGACGAAGTGCGTGAATACACCGACGACAAGCATCTGGCCCTGGTGCCGGAAGGCATGGCGCTGGCGCACAGCGAAACCCTGGAATTCAAGCTGACGCTGGACAAGCCTGAGGATCGCGCCAACCTGTTGGCGATGACACCTCACGGCTGGCGCGCCAGTGCCGAGCGTCGTGCGGCGGTGATCGAACAGGCCGAGCCGTTCGTGACCACCGTGTCGATGCGCTACGATTATTTCGTTCTTCAATAACTTTTGGTCTCGGGCGAGTGCCCGGGGCCGGCTAAATCCGCGAATGGATTTTTCAGACCCGCAGTGAGGACATCCATGCGCCAACCGGACATCGAGATTTACCTGAAAGACGCCGACGTCGACCACAAGGCCATTTCGGCCTGGCTGGGCGAAGCGTTGGGCCCGTGCAGTGACTGGGTACAGAAAGGCCAGACTTACAAGTGCACGGCCGGCAACGTGCCGGTGACCTGGCTGCCGAAAGCCGTGGGCAAGTGGAACAGCCTGTACCTCGAAAGCGACCAGACCCCATGGGACGACGACATCGCCTGCGCCCGCGCCGCCTTTGCTGCGCTAAACGTCGAAGTGCGTTGCGCGCCGGGGACGTGGGTTGAAGAGGAAGGTGAAGAGACGGCGGACCGCTGGATGCGTATCAGCGCAGACGGTGAAGAAGAAATCACCTGGAAAACCGCCTGAAAGCAAAAGATCGCTGTCTCGGACAGCGATCTTTCGACCTTGAAATTACAAGTTACACCCTGAATAGCTCCCTCAGTTCCAGTTGCCCACCGCTTGATCGGCTTTTATGAATTCAAACCGTGCGGAATCGGCAGTTGTTCGGGGCATCGTCAGCTTGATAATCGGTATTGCCTTGCTGGAATACTTGTAAAAATCCTCCTGGTTGAACCGGGCAGCCGCCAAACCATTACTCGTATAAAAGAATGCCTTGATTGGAATGGTCGTATGGATGTTCTGTGGCCATGTCGCCAGACGGATTTCATTCCACGAGTTGAACGACTCGGCCCCCATTAACTTCATGGCCAGTATTCCCTGATAAAACGCATTGGCTGCAAGCGTTCCCTGACCGGGTCGGACATTGAACCCACACTGCCGCTGGTATTTCCAGCCTGTGGGTCCTTGGTTGTAATGGGTGAGCCATCCTGCAGCAGTGGTAATTCCCTGCTGCTCGCATGAGCGACTGACCGTCGGATAATTACTGGATACACCACAGCCCTGATCGCCCCTTATATCACTGCCTCCGTCTATGGGAAAAATGCATAGAACCTGAACTTCCACACTCCCCGCCGGGCGCTGCTGAAGTGGAAAAAAGACGAAACCACTGGTGTTTGGATAGTTGGAGGGAAATCCTTTGAAGTGCGCATCTTTACGCAAGTAAAAAAATGAAACTCCTCCATTCTGCTGCGAAAGCGGACTGGGGTTCCAGGCGCGATAAGCCGTACCGTTGATCGTCGCCCGCAATATGACACCCGAGCACAACGCCGCTGGTAGCGAAGCACTGCCGCAATTTTGTCGTGTATCGGCGTACTGTGCATTGAGATCATTGGCAACGCGTTGCCCATCTCCTCCCGGCTCCGTACCGATTACCCGCACGGGCAGCGCTGACGAGGTAATCAGATTGCCCGCGCCACCCACCTTGTAGGTGTAAGTGAGGTTAAACGTACGACCCTTGTTTTCGGTGATCCAGGCTTTGGGCAACTTGAAGGTCAGCGTGCCTGCGGTGGATACGGTCTGGATCGGTGCATCACGCAACGCCACACCGGTCAGGCGCACGCCGACAGTATCTTTCGCTGCCAGGCTCGGATAACTGACCTGAACGTTGGCTTCGGTGCCGAGCGTGTCGACGTTCAACTCACCCGTCGGTGCTTCGACCACTTTGAATACGTTCTGGCCCTGAGCACTGACCACGCGAATGCTCAGTGGCGACGAGGTAATCAGACTGCCCGCGCCACCTACCTTGTAGGTATAAGTGAGGTTGAACGTACGACCCTTGTTTTCGCTGATCCAGGCTTTGGGCAACTTGAAGGTCAGCGTGCCTGCGGTGGACACGGTCTGGATCGGCGCATCACGCAACGCCACACCGGTCAGGCGTACACCGACGGTGTCCTTCGCTGCCAGGCTCGGATAACTGACCTGGACGTTGGCTTCGGTACCGAGCGTGTCGACGTTCAACTCACCCGTCGGTGCTTCGACCACCTTGAATACGTTCTGGCCCTGAGCACTGACCACGCGAATGCTCAGTGGCGACGAGGTAATCAGACTGCCCGCGCCACCTACCTTGTAGGTATAAGTGAGGTTGAACGTACGACCCTTGTTTTCGCTGATCCAGGCTTTGGGCAACTTGAAGGTCAGCGTGCCTGCGGTGGACACGGTCTGGATCGGCGCATCACGCAACGCCACACCGGCCAGGCGCACACCGACGGTGTCCTTCGCTGCCAGGCTTGGATAGCTGACCTGGACGTTGGCTTCGCTGCCGAGCGTGTCGACGTTCAACTCACCGGTCGGCGCTTCGATCACGTTGAATATCGACGGCTGCGCGGCGGACGTACTCTGAGTTTCGTTCTGTGGTGGTGATGACTGAACTGTCATCGCCGGAAAGCGGGGTTGCGCAACCTCCGAGGGAGTGGGTTGCACCGAGCATCCAACAACTCCCATTATCAGAAAAATCGAAACACTCTTCCACATGGCCGCTTTCCTCTCGAACAGACAACGCCCTGGAAACTCTGATTCACAGGGATTTTGTTCCGCGAAGGTAAGCGTGAGAAAAAAAGACGTCTACTGTCATAACTGACAGGGTGATTGTTTATACAGCATTGAGTTCAGGACTTTCTCGCCCCAAAAAAGATCGCAGCCTGCGGCAGCGCCTTCAGGGTCATGTGCACACCCGTAGACTGCGATCTTTTGATCTTCAAGGTTACAGGCCTACAACATCCTCAGCCTGCAAACCCTTCTCGCCAGTAATCACTGCGTATTCAACCTGCTGGCCTTCAGTCAGCGACCGATGCCCTTCGCCGCGAATCGCGCGGTAGTGCACGAACACGTCCAGCCCGTCTTCGCGCTGGATAAAGCCGTAGCCCTTGGCGTCGTTGAACCACTTCACGTTGCCGGTTTCACGTGTTGCCATCTGTTCATACTCCTTTTTTATTATTGGACAGGCTTTTCGCAGGAAAGCCTTTGCGGAACGTCAGCCTGCGTCCGACGTCCATAAAAGGCCCCCGGCGACAGACCGCCGAGTATATGACAGGTGCGGAAAGTCTCAACAGGAGATTAGTTCGCCGCTTTTTTGCCGATTTTCGCCCAATACGGCAAACTGTCGCCCTCCCGAGCAACCGCTCGGTTTATCCACTCACGCAGAAGCCGTATGACCCGTTCCCCGTTCCGCCGTCTAGTGTTTGGCACCTTGCGCCGACTGTTGTACCTCTGGGTTCGCTCGGAAACGATCAACCAGTCGTCGCTCACCCTCAACCTCGACCGCAGTCGTCCGGTGTTCTACGTCCTGCAAAACCCTTCGCTGACCGATCTGGCCGTGGTCGATACCGAGTGCACCAAGGCCGGCCTGCCACGTCCGGTGCTGCCGGTGTCGGTGGGTTCGCTGATCGAACCGGCGGCGTTTTTCTACCTGACGCCGGATCCGGACTGGCTCGGTCGCCAGGACAAGCGCGGCGCACCGCCGACCCTGACCCGCCTTGTCAGTGCCCTGACGCAGAACGCTGCCGAAGACGCGCAGATCATTCCGGTCAGCGTGTTCTGGGGCCAGTCGCCGGACAGCGAAAACAGTCCTTGGAAATTGTTGTTCGCCGACAGCTGGGCGGTCACCGGGCGCCTGCGTCGGCTGCTGAGCATCATCGTCCTCGGGCGCAAAACCCGCGTGCAGTTCTCCGCACCGATTCACCTGCGTGAGCTGATCGAGCACAACAAGGGCCACGAACGCACCGTGCGCATGGCCCAGCGCATCCTGCGCGTACACTTTCGCAACCTCAAAGCAGCGGTCATCGGCCCGGACATTTCCCACCGGCGCAACCTGGTCAAAGGCCTGCTCAACCAGCCGCTGGTCAAGCAAGCGATCCTCGACGAAGCCGAGCGCGAAAACATCTCGCCGGAGAAAGCCAAGGCCCAGGCTTTGCGCTACGGCAACGAGATTGCCTCGGACTATACCTACACCGCGATCCGCTTCCTCGAAGTGGTGCTGAGCTGGTTCTGGAACAAGATCTACGACGGCATCAAGGTCAACCACATCGAAGGCGTGCAGAAGGTCGCGCAAGGTCACGAAGTGATCTACGTGCCGTGCCATCGCAGCCACATCGACTACCTGCTGCTCTCATATCTGCTGTTCCGCAACGGCCTGACCCCGCCGCACATCGCCGCCGGGATCAACCTGAACATGCCGGTGATCGGCAGCCTGCTGCGCCGTGGCGGTGCGTTCTTCATGCGCCGCACGTTCAAGGGCAATCCGCTGTACACCTCGGTGTTCAACGAATATCTACACACGCTGTTCACCAAAGGCTTCCCGGTCGAATACTTCGTCGAGGGTGGCCGCTCGCGCACCGGGCGCATGCTGCAACCGAAAACCGGCATGCTCGCCATTACGATGCGCAGCTTCCTGCGTTCGTCGCGGATGCCGATCGTGTTTGTGCCGGTGTACATCGGCTATGAGCGCGTGCTGGAGGGTCGCACCTACCTCGGCGAATTGCGTGGCGCGAGTAAGAAGAAAGAATCGATCTTCGACATTTTTAAAGTCATCGGCGCGCTCAAGCAGCGTTTCGGTCAGGTTGCGGTGAACTTCGGTGAGCCGATCAAACTGGCGGAGTTCCTCGACGCCGAGCAACCGGACTGGCGCCAGCAGGAACTCGGCCCGCAGTACAAACCGGCGTGGCTCAACGAGACCACCAATCGCCTCGGCGAAAAAGTTGCGCAGCATTTGAACGAAGCCGCTGCGATCAACCCGGTCAACCTCGTGGCGCTGGCACTGCTGTCGACTACGCGTCTGGCGCTGGATGATCGCGCCATGGCGCGAGTGCTGGATCTGTATCTGGCGCTGCTGCGCAAAGTCCCGTACTCGCCGCACACCACGCTGCCGGAAGGCGACGGCCGTGCGCTGATCGAGCATGTGAAAGACATGGACCTGCTCGCCGAGCAGAACGATGCGCTGGGCAAGATTCTCTATCTGGACGAGCAGAATGCCGTCCTGATGACCTACTACCGCAACAACGTGCTGCACATCTTCGCGTTGCCTGCACTGCTGGCGAGCTTCTTCCAGAGCGCTTCGCGCATGAGCCGCGAACAGATCCTGCGCTACACCCGCGCGCTGTATCCGTACCTGCAATCTGAGCTGTTCATTCGCTGGACGCTGGACGAACTGGACGGTGTGGTCGATCAGTGGCTGGAAGCGTTCGTCGAACAAGGCCTGTTGCGTTTCGAGAAAGACGTCTATCTGCGTCCGGCACCAAGTTCGCGGCATTTCGTCCTGCTGACGCTGCTGTCGAAGAGCATCGCGCAGACCTTGCAGCGCTTCTACATGACCGTGTCCTTGCTGCTCAACAGCGGCCAGAACAGCATCAGCGCCGAAGAGCTGGAAGACCTCTGCACGGTCATGGCCCAGCGCCTGTCGATCCTCCATGGCTTGAATGCCCCGGAGTTCTTCGACAAGAGCCTGTTCCGTCACTTCATCCAGACAATGCTCGACCTCGACGTGCTGCGCCGCGACGAGGCCGGCAAACTGAGTTATCACGAACTGCTTGGCGAGCTTGCCGAAGGTGCAGCCAAACGCGTGTTGCCGGCGGAAATTCGACTGTCGATCCGCCAGGTTGCGCTGCATCGCAGTGAAGATGCTGCCGATCAGGTCATCACTCAACCCGAGACCTGATGCAAACCCTGTGGGAGCGAGCCTGCTCGCGAAGACGGAGTGTCAGACAACTGAAATGTTGAATGCTAAACCGCTATCGCGAGCAGGCTCGCTCCTACAATTGAATGGAGAACATCATGAAAAAACTGACTCTGCTCGCCGCCGCAACACTGCTCAGCGCCTGCCAGTCGACCACACCTGCCGGCAAGGTCGGCCTCGACGGTGAAGTGTTCTACCTGCAGCGCATCGCTCTGCCTCCGAGCGCGACCCTCAGCGTGAGCCTGCAAGACGTCTCGCTGGCAGATGCGCCAGCCGTGGTACTGGACGAGCAAAAAGGTCCGGTCAAAGGCCAGGTGCCGCTGCCCTTCCACTTGAGCTACGATCCAGCGCAGATCAAACCTGGCCACCGTTACTCGGTCAGCGCGCGCATTGAAGTCAACGGTGAGTTGATGTTCATCACCACCGAAAACCATGCCGTGCAACTCGACGGCAACGACCCGCAGCCGCTGAAAATCCGCGTCGACGCCGTTCGTTAATTCACTTTCTGCAACAAGGAAGCCGCCATGCTCCGCCCTACCCTTCGCTTCGCCGGCCTGTGCGCAGGCCTGATGATCTCCGCCAGCGCGCTGGCCCTGTCGCTCAGTGACCTGTCGCAAACAGACGCCACCGGCGGCCTCAAGGATGCCCTGACCCAAGGCGCACAAATCGCCGTCAAGCAACTGGGCACACCCGGCGGCTTCAGCAACAACCCGGACGTGAAGATCGAACTGCCGGGCAAACTCGGCAAAGCCGCGAGCAAAATGAAAGCCTTCGGCATGGGTGCTCAGGTTGAAGAACTGGAAACCGCGATGAACAAAGCGGCGGAAAGCGCTGTAACTCAAGCCCAGCCCATCCTCGTCGACGCCGTGAAGAAAATGAGCGTGGCAGACGCCAAAGGCATCCTCAGCGGCGGCAAGGACTCGGCCACGCAATACCTCGACAAATCCAGCCGCGAACAGATCCGCGCCAAGTTCCTGCCGATCGTCAAACAGGCGACCGACAAGGTTGGCGTAGCACAGAAGTACAACTCGTTCGCTGGTCAGGCTGCTGCGTTTGGCGTTGTCGATGCGAAGAGTGCCAACGTTGAGAATTACGTGACCGAGCAGGCGCTGAATGGCTTGTTCGAGATGATCGGCAAACAGGAAGAAACCATCCGCCAGAACCCGGCTGCTGCGGCGACCAGTTTGGCGAAGAAGGTATTCGGCACGCTCTAAGCAGTCAGAGCACGGGGGCGAATCCACTCGCTCCCGTGCTTCACTCCACGTAAGGGACTACGTAAAAAGAACACCCACTCTCGTCCCATCCTCTTTTTCTCAAAAACCTGTAACTGGTCCAGCCCCTTCAGAACCAAAACCGCCTCGCGGTGCGAGCAAACAAAATTTTCCGCCACATTGCTCGCTGTGAACTCCTTCGCCACCCCGTTTTTTGCCGCCTGATACACCGCGTGTTGTTTTTTCGTCATCTGATCGAAGCAGCCAGAATTCGTCAGCCAGCGCTCGAACTCTTCGGCGTAGGCCACGCTCTCGCGATAAACATCCGTAAACCCGAGCACCGCTCGCTGAATGACCGAACACTGGAACTCGATGAAATAAGTCAGATCCAGCTCATCCGCCTCTGTATGCAGATATGAGGGCCCGTATTTCACCGGCGCATTACGCAGTAACAAACTGATCGCAACGTAGCGAAACGCCGCAAACTCGTTCTTGAACATGAACCAGTAAAACAACGCCCTTGCGACCCGCCCGTTGCCGTCACGAAAGGGATGTTCGTAACCCAAGGCAAAGTGCAGCGTAATTGCCTTGATCAGCGGATGCAGATAGCTCTTCTCTTGCGGTGAGCCGTCGGGCAGGTTGACCCACTGCGACAGTCGCTCCAGCAGCAATACCAATCCTGCTGCAGGTGGTGGTCGGTGCACGGTGTTGCCCGCCCCGTCCTGAACGACCACTTCGTCATTGATCCTGAACACCCCGGGGGAATACTGCTCGTCATCAATGCCCTCGACCCCCACCCGATGAATCGCTGCGATCAGATCCACGCTCATGGGTTCGTAACGTCTCTCCCAGGCAAAATTCATCATCCGGTAATTACCCATCACCATGCGTTCATCCGGAGTACGGGGCAGACGCTGCTGCTTGAGCATGTCCTTGGCTACGCGCGTGGTGGTCGCCGCGCCCTCCAACTGACTACTGGCGATGGCCTCGTCTTCGATCAGATCGTTCAGCAGATAACTGAAATGCGCCCGCTCGCCGATCTGGCTGGTCATGAATTCCAGCGCGGCCGTACTGGCCTGCCGATCGACGATGGAGATGGTTTTCTGTGCCAAAGGGGTCAACAGATACTTGCCCCACTGCACCGGCTCGCCCAGCGGCAGAAGGTCGATGTACTGGGCCGCCCGCGCCTTCTTGACCAACGCCCAACACAGTTTGGCATCCAGCCCCGCCGCCCAGCGATAACGCAACGCTTCAAATGGCAGATAACGCCCTTGATCATCGAGCGGCTTGAGCAGCGCAAGATAATCCGCCAGACGATGCTTGTGGGGCGGGCGCACCAGCAAATCGAACACCGGGTCGGATCGGCCCTTCAAGGATGGAGGCTTTTTCATCAAGGCGGACTCAAGGACTCTGGAAAAGCAGAGGCTTGAGTACAGCATTAGCGGCACCCTGGCTCAATATCAGAGGTTTCTGAAAAAGATGTAGGAAGTCGCGGGAGCAGAGCGAGCAATGGATATTCAGACAGACAGGTAGCGACTGACGTGCTGTCATCGCTGGCAAGCCAGCTCCCACAATTTGAACTGGGTGCATTCAGGCAGAGGATCGTTGGATTTCAGAACGCCTTCGCGAGCAAGCTCGCTCCCACAGTTGGATTGCGTACATCTGCAAAAAACAGGTCGGCT
>NZ_FOCU01000011.1:138689-269063 GCF_900110195.1 Pseudomonas sp. ok266
TTGGATTGCGTACATCTGCAAAAAACAGGTCGGCTGTCAGGCCGCCTTCGCGAGCAAGCTCGCTCCTACAGTTGGATTGCGTACATCTGCAAAAACAGGTCGGCTATCAGGCCGCCTTCGCGAGCAAGCTCGCTCTCACAGAAAAGCGAGAGCAGATCGCTTCTGCTCCTCACCACTCAACAGGATGAGCGTTAGCTCGGCTGCAGCTTTTGATCTTAAGGCCCGTCGGCAGGCTGAGTGGAGGGATTGATCCGGGGGTGGGAGCGCAGCGACCGTTCGACGAAGTCGAACACATCGAGAGGAGGTGCAGCGAAGCAAACCGTAGGCGATGCGCCCGGATCAATCCCGGAGCGAAGGAACCCCGAGCCCCAGCGAGCGGGCCGAACGTCAGGGCAAAGACCTTTGGTTCCTTTGGGGCGTTTGCCAAAGGGACTCGCTGTAAGAGCGAAACCGCCAGCGGCAGCACCCGCAGAAACGGATATACACCCAACCCCCCAAGAACATGGTCGGCCCAAAGGCCGCCACGTCACAAAAGAATCAAGCGCCCTTACGCACCCGGAACCAAGCCGCATACAACGCCGGCAAAAACAAAAGCGTCAGCGCAGTCGCAACAATCAACCCACCCATGATCGCCACCGCCATCGGCCCAAAAAACACACTACGTGACAACGGAATCATCGCCAGCACCGCCGCCAGCGCCGTCAACACAATCGGCCTGAAGCGTCGAACCGTAGCCTCGATAATCGCCTGCCAAGGCTTAAGCCCCGAAGCAATGTCCTGCTCGATCTGATCCACCAGAATCACCGAATTGCGCATGATCATCCCGGACAACGCAATCGTCCCCAGCATCGCCACAAACCCGAACGGCTGACGGAACACCATCAAAAACAACGTCACCCCGATCAACCCCAGCGGCGCCGTCAAAAACACCATCACCGTGCGCGAAAAACTGCGCAACTGCACCATCAGCAAGGTCAGCACCACCACGATGAACATCGGCACCCCGGCATTCACCGACTTCTGCCCACGCTCGGAATCCTCCACCGTACCGCCGACATCCAGCAGATAACCATCGGGCAACTCGGCGCGAATCGAATCCAGCGTCGGCATGATCTGCTTCACCAATGTCGCCGGCTGCTCCTTGCCATAAATATCCGCACGCACGGTCACGTTCGGCAGACGATTGCGATGCCAGATAATCCCTTCCTCAAAGCCATATTCCAGCGTGGCAATCTGCGACAACGCCACACTGCGGCCGTTATCCGTCGGCACCGCCAGACTCGGCAACAAGGACAATTCAGTGCGTTCATGCACCGTGCCGCGCAGCAGAATCTCGATCAATTCGTTGTCTTCGCGATACTGACTGACACTCGACCCGGTCAACGAACTCTGCAGGAATTTCGCCAGATTGGCCGTGCTTACACCCAATGCTCGCGCGCGATCCTGATCGATGTTCAGGTACACGACCTTGCTCGGTTCTTCCCAATCCAGATGCACATTGACCACATGCGGATTCTCGCGAACCTTGGCCGCGACCTTGCGCGCCAACGCCCGGACTTCTTCGATATGTTCACCGGTGACGCGGAACTGCACCGGATAACCAACCGGAGGACCGTTCTCCAGACGCGTCACCCGCGAACGCAGGGCCGGGAATTGCTCGTTAAGCGTCTCGATCAACCAACTGCGCAGCGCTTCACGTTCCTCAATGGTTTTCGCCAACACCACAAACTGCGCAAAACTGGCCGCCGGCAACTGTTGATCCAAAGGCAGATAAAAGCGCGGCGATCCGGTGCCGACATACGCCACATAATTATCAATACCGGCGTGATCCTTGAGCATCGCCTCCAGACGTTTCACCTCACCGGTGGTATTGGCCAGCGACGCGCCTTCGGCCAGCTTCAGATCGACCATCAACTCCAGTCGATTGGAAGCCGGGAAAAACTGCTGCGGGACGAAACGGAACAACATCACCGAGGCGATAAACAGCCCCACCGTCAGCACGATCACGGTCTTGCGGTGCGCCACGCACCACTCCACCAAGCGCCGAACGCGCTGATAAAACGGCGTGCCGTACGGATCAGCCTGACCATCGGCGGTACCATGTTTGGCCGCATGAATTTTCGCCAGATCCGGCAGGAGTTTTTCCCCCAGATACGGCACGAACATCACCGCCGCCACCCAGGACGCGAGCAAGGCGATGGTCACCACCTGGAAGATCGAACGGGTGTATTCGCCAGTGCCGGATTGCGCCGTGGCAATCGGCAGAAACCCGGCGGCGGTGATCAACGTACCGGTGAGCATAGGGAACGCGGTACTGGTCCAGGCATAACTCGCCGCGCGGATGCGATCAAAGCCCTGCTCCATTTTGATCGCCATCATTTCCACGGCGATGATCGCGTCATCCACCAGCAAGCCCAGCGCCAGCACCAACGCACCAAGGGAGATCTTGTGCAGGCCGATGCCGAGGTAATACATGCAGGCGAAGGTCATCGCCAGCACCAGTGGAATGGTCAGTGCCACGACCATGCCGGTGCGCACGCCGAGGGAGAAGAAGCTCACCAGCAAGACAATCGCCAGCGCCTCGACCAGCACCTGGACGAACTCGCCGACTCCGGTTTTCACCGCCGCCGGCTGATCGGAAACCTTGCGCAATTGCATGCCGGCCGGAAGGTTTTTCTGGATGCGCGAGAACTCGCCTTCCAGCGCTTTACCCAGCACCAGAATGTCGCCGCCATCCTTCATCGCCACCGCGAGACCAATCGCATCTTCGCCCATGAAGCGCATGCGCGGCGCCGGTGGATCGTTGAACCCGCGACGCACATCGGCGACATCGGAGATGCGGAACGTACGATCGCCGACGCGGATCGGGAAGTTCTTTATCTCCTCGACCGTCTGAAAATTCCCCGAGACCCGTAGCTGCAAGCGCTCGCTACCGGTTTCAAAGAACCCGGCGGTCGACACCGCGTTCTGTTCTTGCAGCGCTTGTTGCACTGCTGCCAGCGGCAAGCCAAGGGTCGCCAGTTTGACGTTGGACAGTTCGACCCAGATTTTCTCGTCCTGCAAACCGAGCAAGTCGACCTTGCCGACATCCTTGACCCGTTGCAGCTGGATCTGGATGCGGTCGGCGTAATCCTTGAGCACCGCGTAATCGAAACCGTCCCCGGTCAGCGCATAGATATTGCCGAACGTGGTGCCGAACTCATCGTTGAAAAACGGCCCCTGAATATCCGGCGGCAAGGTCTGGCGAATATCACTGACCTTCTTGCGCACCTGATACCAGAGGTCGGGGATTTGCTTGGAATGCATCGAGTCGCGGGCAATGAACGTGACCTGCGATTCGCCGGGGCGCGAGAACGACACGATGCGCTCGTACTCACCGGTTTCCATCAGTTTCTTTTCAATACGCTCGGTGACCTGCCGCGAGACTTCCTGCGCGGTCGCCCCCGGCCAACGGGTTTGAATCACCATGGCTTTGAACGTGAACGGCGGGTCTTCACTCTGGCCGAGTTTGGTGTAGGACAACGCACCGACGATGGCCAGCAAAAGCATCAGGAACAGTACGATCTGGCGATTACGCAGCGCCCATTCGGAAAGGTTGAAGCGCATCGGGGCTTACTCCTTGTTCGCCAGATTGACCACGCGATTGGAGCGATCCACCGGACGCACCTGCTGCCCTTCGAGCAACACATGCACGCCAGCAGCCACCACCCAGTCACTGGCGTTCAAGCCTTCGAGCACCGGCACGGTTTTCTCGCCGAACGGGCCGATGCGCACCGGGGTTTTCTTCAAGGTGTTGTTGGCGCTGACGACCCAGACGTAGGTCACACCGTTTTCGGCGGTGAGTGCCGAGAGCGGCACCGAGAGGGAAACGCTATCGGCCGATTGCACAAACACCCGGGCGCTCTGCCCCAGTTCGGCCGGGACTTTGCCGCTGACGAAAGAAATGCGCGCAGCGAAAGTGCGCGAGCGTGGATCGGCGGCGGGCGACAATTCGCGGATTTGCCCGGCGAAGCGCTGGTTCTGCTGTGTCCACAGTTCGACGGTCACAGGCTGGCCAACCTTGAAGCGCCCGAAGCTCTGCTCCGGCAGGCTGATCAGTACTTCGCGCTCGCCATCAGTGGCAAGAGTGAAAACAGTCTGTCCGGCGGCAACCACTTGGCCGACTTCCACCGAGCGTTTAGCCACCACGCCATCCTGCGGCGCGCGCAGCACCGCGTAACTGGCCTGATTGGTCGACACGTTGAATTCGGCTTTGATCTGTTTAAGGCGGGCTTCACCGGAGCGGTAAAGGTTTTCGGCGTTGTCGTAGGCCGAGCGGCTGACCATCTGCCGATCCATCAGGGTCTTGTAGCGATCACGTTCGGCGCGGACCAGATTGAGATTGGCTTCGGCGGCAGCCACCTGGGCGCGAGTGGCTTCCAGTTGCAGGCGCACGTCCTGCGGATCGAGTTCGGCGAGTGGCTGATCAGCCTTCACGCGCTGACCTTCATCGACCAGTCGTCGGCTGACTTTGCCGCCAATGCGGAATGCCAGATCCGGTTCGTAGCGGGCGCGCACCTCGCCCGGATAACTTTCCATCGCCTGTGCCGAAGGCTCTGGCTGCACCACCATGGCTGGTCGCACGGCGACTTGCGTCGCCTCTTCCTGACCGCATGCTGACAAAAGGAACGCCAGACTCACTGGCAACGCGAGGGACAACGCATGGCGGAACATGGTGACGGACCTTTCGCTAATGGTGCTTGGAATAATTATACTGGCGGGTATGTTATTAATAGCAAACTCACCAGTCCAGTATTAAAAGCGAAGAATGTCGAACAATCTTTCAGCTCCAAACGGCCCGGGCCGCCCCAAGGATCTGGCCAAGCGCCAAGCGATCCTCGACGCGGCGAAAATTCTGTTTCTGAGTCATGGCTACGCCAACACCAGCATGGACGCGGTCGCCAGCGAGGCCGGCGTGTCGAAGTTGACGGTCTACAGCCATTTCAACGACAAGGAGACGCTGTTCTCCGCCGCCGTGGTGGCCAAATGCGAGGAGCAATTACCGCCGCTGTTCTTCGAATTGCCCGAAGGCATCGCCGTCGAAAATGTGTTGCTGAACATTGCGCGAGGCTTTCATCACCTGATCAACAGCGATGAATCGGTGAATCTGCACCGTTTGATCATGGCGCTCGGCAGTCAGGATCCGAAGCTGTCGCTGATCTTCTTCGAGGCGGGTCCGCAACGCATGGTGCAGGGCATGGAACGGCTGTTGACGCGCATCCACGAGACCGGCGCGCTGAGCATCGATCTGCCGCGCAATGCTGCTGAGCATTTCTTCTGCCTGATCAAGGGCGCGGGGAATTTTCGTTTGTTGTATGGCTGTGGTGAACCGTTGAGCGAAGAGGCTTCGGAGAGCCATGTGCAGGAAGTGGTGGGGTTGTTTATGCGTGCTTACAGGTCCTGACTTTTAAGGTGTCTGAGGGGACGCCTTCGCGAGCAAGCTCGCTCCCACATTGGAATGCATTTCAAATGTGGGAGCGAGCTTGCTCGCGAATGGGGGCAACTCGGTTTAAGGCTTGAGCGCTTTCTTCGGGTAGATATCGTATCGACTGGACTTGCCATCCAGCGCATGACTCGGCTTCGGCCCCGCAATGCACGGCGCCTTGCGCGGTCGCTTGACCACCACCCGGTGCGTCGCCAACGCCAACGCGGCTTCGAGCAACGCCGGGGCATCCGGATCATCGCCCACCAACGGCCGGAACAGACGCATTTCCTTTTTCACCAGCGCGGTCTTCTCACGGTGCGGAAACATCGGGTCGAGGTAGATCACCTGCGGCGCCTCACCCTCCCAGTTCTGCATGACCTCGATGGAGTTGCCCTTGAGCAATTTCATCCGCGCCACAATCGGCGCCACGTCGAAATCTTCCGCCGCGCGCGCCAGACCATCCTCCAGCAAGGCGCCGATCAGCGGCTGGCGTTCGATCAGGCTCATCTCGCAACCGAGGCTGGCCAGCACGAACGCATCCTTGCCCAATCCCGCCGTGGCATCCAGCACCCGCGGGCGCACGCCCTGAGCGATGCCGACAGCCTTGGCGATCATCTGCCCGCTGCCGCCGCCGTATAGCCGACGATGCGCCGCGCCACCCTCAACAAAGTCGACCCGCACCGGCCCCGGTGCGTCCGGGCCGAGCTGTTGCAACTGCAAACCCTGGTCGCCGACCTGCAAGGCGAACTCGCCGTCCGCCACTGCAAGCGGCAGACCGAGGCGTTCGGCCCACTGCTCGGCTTGCGCTTCAAACGTCGGGCCGAGGGCCTGGACATGGATGCGGCAGGCCGCGGGTTGCTCGATCATGGAAAACACGCTCAAAAATTCAAGGATCGGCAAAAACCGCCGATAATTCATTCAACGCGCATTTTGCCAGAGCTGAGCGTCAACCGAAAAAAATGTCAGGCATTCTTCCCACATCGATTGGCTACATCTCGCCCCATGGCGACTTTAGCCGTCACAACACTCAAGCACTGAGCGGCGTCAGTCACCTGTGGCAGGATTTCTTTGCCCAAGCGATGGCCGAACAGACGAGTGAAGTGGTGCCTGCCTGCGGTACATTTCCGCCGGTTGACCTGAGCAGCCCGGAAGAACCGACCATCGGCAGCGAGCTGCACGCGCACATCGTCAGCCAGCGCGAGTGCGATGTGGTGGAAACCGAAGTGCGTCCGCCAGAGCCGCTGTTCCTGCCAATCGCCGAATTCGAAATGGAACTGCTGGACAAGCCGTTCCCGCCATTCCCGCCAGAAGAACTGCAAGCTCAGCAGGCGCAGCAGGATTTCGACAGCAGTTGGGTTCGCCCGGTGGTGATCAACAATGGTCAGCCCGTTCCAGAGCCTGGCCCGGCCCCGCAGAAGAAGCCGCTGTACTTGCCGATTGCCGAGTTCGATCTGGATCTGCTGCAGAAGCCTTACCCGCCGTTCCCGCCGGAAGAAATCGTCGAGCAACAGAAAGCACTGGATTTTGATAACGGTTGGGCGCGCCCGATCGTTCTGCAGAACCTGCGCCTCGCCGCCTAAGCCTCAGCGACACACGCTCCAGCGTCCGACATCGACATGAAAGTGATTGCGGTGGGCGGTGTTGTAATCCGGACCCAAAAACACACTGAACGCCTCGCAGGCGCCATCGCGCACCTGACGCAGAAATTGTGCGTCTTGATTTTGCTTCGGCCAGTCCTTGAGCACGCTGATGCTGCGGCCGTCGGCGAGACGAAACCCGGCGATGTCCAGCGCATCGGCACTGGCATGGCGGCTGAGCGCGCCGCTTTCGCGATTGTAGATATTGCGACAGGCGAAGCTGCCGAGGTGATCAAGGCGTGCGACCTTCTGCCCGTACACGGATTGTGCAGCAGGTTGCAGCGTGTGCTGTTCAAACATCGCGTAGGCCACCGCCAGCGGACAACTGGCGAGGAAACTGCTGCTCAGCGCCACCTCACCGCCCTGTACGCGCAAGGCACCGATCAGCGGGCACTTGGCGTCCGGGCTATCGGCTTGTCGCGTGACCCGCAGATCAGAGCTGTTCAACGCCTGGGCACAGAGTTCAGGATCACTGCGCAAACGCATCAGCTTGTAGCCGGTCAGCCAGTTGGGCGCGGTTTTTACGTCCAGTGGCGCCCATGGATTCCATGACGGCGGCACGTCCAGCCAACCGCGCCACACACTGATCAACGCGCCGCCAGTGATCAGCAACACGGTTAGCGCGATCCACCGCCCCATGCTCAGCCTTTGAAGAATTGATTGGCTTTGGCGTACGGCATCGACTGCGAGGTAAACCCGAAGGTGCCGGATTGCTGGATTTCTTCAGCGGCACGGAAGAATTCGCCGAACGCCGCCAACGCCAGTGCCGAACCGGTACTGATGCGCCGCACGCCCATTTCTTGCAGCTCCTGCACGGTCAGTTTCAAACCGCCGGACATCAGCACATTGACCGGTTTCGGCGCCACCGCACGCACCACTGCCAGCACTTCTTCGGCGTTGCGCAAACCTGGCGCATACAACACGTCGGCCCCTGCCTCGGCGAAGGCCTGCAGGCGGCGAATGGTGTCGTTGAGATCGGGATTACCGTGCAGGTAGTTTTCCGCCCGCGCGGTGAGGATGAAGGGAAAAGGTAGCGTGCGCACCGCAGCGACAGCGGCCTCGATGCGCGCCACAGCGTGTTCGAAGCAGTAGATTGGCGCATCCGCGCGGCCCGTGGCGTCTTCAATCGAACCACCAACAGCGCCGGCCTCGGCAGCACGCAGCAGACTCTTGGCGCATTCAGCCGGGTCATCAGCGAAACCGTTTTCCAGATCCACCGCTACCGGCAAATCGGTGGCAGCGACAATCGCGCGGACATTGGCCAAGGTCTCATCAAGGCTCAACGCGCCATCGGCCTTGCCTTGGGAAAACGCATAACCGGCACTGGTGGTCGCCAAAGCCTGATAGCCAAGACTGGCGAGCATTTTTGCCGACCCCGCATCCCACGGATTAGGAATCACGAAAATCCCCGATTGGTCATGCAGGGCTTTGAAGGCGTGGGCTTTACGGGCTTGGGCATCCATCGGCAGACTCCTGGGCAGAAAAAAATCCGCTTCAGAGCAGGCCAAGTTGCTCCGCGGCGGGTTCTCTGTATAGCGCAGGCAGCGCTGGCAGGCCAGGCAAACGTTGCATCAGTTGTGCGTGAAAACGTTGCGCCAGTTTCGCCGCCAGCAGGTTATCGGCGGTGTGCAGGAAGATGTACGGCGTGCGGCCCTCTTCGATCCACTCGGCGATTTTCGCCACCCACGGCACTAGGAACGGGTCGTTGGCTTCCAGTTCCGGATGGCCGATAAAACGCACTTGCGGGAACTGGGTGAACGCCGCCGGGCGCGTCGGCACGCGTGGCTTTTTCGATTGCGCGTGGATTACCGAAGATTCAGTCGACAAGCAACTGAACAGCGCACGCGGGTCGAGGCAGATGCGCTCAACGCCACGATCCAGCAGCAGGCGATTGAGCAGACGTTCGCTCTCGCCCTTGGCGAAGAACTGTTCATGGCGCACTTCCACCGCCAACGGGCAATCCAGCGCATCAATAAACGCCGCCAGTTCCGGCAGCCGCTGCGGCGTGAAGCTTTTCGACAGTTGCAACCACATCGGCGAGACGCGCTCACCGAGGGGTTTGAGTAATTGCAGAAATGTTTCGGCGGCGGTCAGTTGCTCGCGCAGGTCACCGCTGTGACTGATGTCGCCGGGGAATTTGGCGGTGAAGCGGAAGTGCTCGGGCATGACCTCGGCCCAACGCTGCACCGTGGCGGGCGACGGGCTGGCGTAGAAGGTCGTGTTGCCTTCAACGGCGTTGAACACTTGGGAATAGAGACCGAGGAAATCGGAGGTTTTGGCGTCTACCGGGTACAGATACTCGCGCCAGGCGTTTTCGCTCCAGGACGGACAACCGAGGTAGTAAGGCAGACCCATCAGATATACAGATCGAGGCCCAGCACGTCTGCATCCCAATCGACAAAACCGGCGGTGCTCAGGTAGCTGGCGAGGGCCATCGCTACGCTTTTGCTCATGGCGCGGTGGTAAATCATGTCTTGTTGGCGGGCGGGCAGATTGCTCAGGCGTTGCGCGGCGGCTTTGGCGGCAGCACGGGCAGCCAGTTGCTCTTCAGTCGGAAATTCCAGCTCACCGTCGATGTCATCGACGGACTCATCCACAGTCACATGGCCTTTGCGAGGCTTGCGCTTGATGGGGTAGGACTGAGAGGAAAGGCCGTCTATACGCATAATTTCATGCTCGGTATCGATGATGGCAATTTAGCGGCACTTGACCGACTTAGCAAACTGCCGAGTGATAACTAGAACACATAAAGCGCAAAAGGTTTAAAGCGAGGGATTAGAAACTGACGATTGGCGGATTCGCGGGCGACTTAATTCCCTGTGGGAGCGAGCTTGCTCGCGAAGAGTTCAGCACATTCAACATTGATATTGGCTGACCAGAAGCCTTCGCGAGCAAGCTCGCTCCCACAGGGTTCGTGACGAGTTAGCGGGCTTTCGGGGTGGCGACTTTATCGCGCAGGTAAACCGGTTGCGCATCGTCAGCCGGGATCGACTCGCCGCGCTCCCAGGCGAAGCGCGCCAGGGTCAGCAAGTCTTCGGCGTGGGGCAGCATGGCGGCATCGGAACCGGTCAGATTGACCGCGATGCGCTCGGCATAACCCCAACCGGTACCAGCACCGAACCAGTCGCCACTGGCATCGGCCGGCAGCGCCGCGACTTCCGGCGGCAACACCGCTTCGGCACCAACCAGACGCATCTCCCCCGCCGTCTCGCGGTAGCAGCCCCAATACACTTCATCCATCCGCGCATCAATGGCCGCCGCGACCTGGCTCACGCCACGCTCGCGCAACGCCCGCTGCGCCAGCACGGCCAGGTTGGAAACCGGCAATACCGGACGATCCAGCGCAAACGCCAGACCCTGCACCACACCGATGGCAATCCGCACCCCGGTGAACGCACCCGGCCCACGACCGAAAGCAATCGCATCGACCGCTTGCAACGTGGTGCCGGCGTCGGCCAGCAGTTGCTGGATCATCGGCAGCAGTTTCTGCGCGTGCAGGCGCGGGATCACCTCGTAATGGCTCGTG
This sequence comes from Pseudomonas sp. ok266, assembly GCF_900110195.1. Taxonomy (NCBI): domain Bacteria; kingdom Pseudomonadati; phylum Pseudomonadota; class Gammaproteobacteria; order Pseudomonadales; family Pseudomonadaceae; genus Pseudomonas; species Pseudomonas sp. ok266. The sequence continues at coordinate 149,317 of NZ_FOCU01000011.1, forward strand.
ACCTTGCCGTCATGCAGCAAGGCAACGGAGCAAGCTTCAGTCGCGGTGTCCAGGGCCAGCAAGGTGCTCATCGATGTTTCCAAAACAGGTGTGGGAAAAAGGGCGTCAGTATAAACAACTACGGCCCGCAAGCGGGCCGTGGATGATGCAGCCGATCAGACTTTTCAGCTCAGCGCTGCCAGCACCTTGGTGGTGATTGCATCAACCGAACCAACGCCTTCGATGTGGCTGTACTTTGGCTTGCCGTTGGCAGCCGACAGCTTCTGGTAGAAATCCACCAGCGGCTTGGTCTGCGAATGGTAGACCGACAGGCGATGACGCACGGTTTCTTCGGTGTCGTCCTTGCGCTGTACCAGCTCTTCGCCGGTGATGTCGTCTTTGCCTGCGATTTTCGGCGGGTTGTAGACGATGTGGTAAACGCGGCCGCTGGCTTCGTGAACACGACGGCCGGCGATGCGTTGAACGATTTCTTCGTCTTCAACAGCGATTTCAACCACTGCATCCAGCTCAACGCCGGCAGAAACCAGAGCTTCAGCCTGCGGAATGGTGCGCGGGAAGCCGTCGAACAGGAAACCGTTGGCGCAGTCTGGCTGAGCGATGCGGTCCTGAACCAGTGCGATGATCAGGTCATCCGACACCAGGCCGCCGGCATCCATGATGCTCTTGGCTTGAACGCCCAGTGGAGTACCGGCCTTGACCGCTGCACGCAGCATGTCGCCGGTGGAAATTTGTGGAATGCCGAATTTTTCGGTGATGAACTTAGCCTGAGTACCTTTACCGGCCCCGGGAGCTCCCAGCAGAATGACGCGCATTAGATGTGCTCCTCAATTTTTTTATAAAAAGCTTTTACAAAACAAAGGATTCGCCTCTTGGGACGAATCCTGAAAATACGGGTCGTGGCCGCATAAACGGCCAAAGGCTGATCAAGATACACAGCAGGCTGCGCCCACACAAGACGCCAAAAGTCGGAGAAACCGACGCCCCCCGCGACCTCGCGACGCGGTAACCCAAGTCGCAACCCCATCATTAACTGTCGCCTCGCGGCACTTTCGCCGGTCAGGCAACGCGACAGCCAAGTCTTCGTCCGGCTACCGCGCACCCGACAAAAACCTTAGCCGGTATTTCGCAAACCAGCGGCAATCCCCGCCACAGACACCAGCAACGCCTGTTCCACCGGGCTGCCCTGCTCGACATCCTGCTGCCGCGAACGGGCCAGCAGTTCGGCCTGCAATAGATGCAGCGGGTCGAGGTAGGTGTTGCGCAGGCGGATGAATTCAAGGGTGTCAGGGCTATGTGCCAGCAGTTGCGACTGGCCAGTCAGGCCGAGCACCACCGCGCACGCCTGCGACAATAGGTCGCGTAACTGCGCGCCCAACGGCAGCAGATCAGGCTCGACCAGACGCTGATCGTAGGACAGCGCAATATCCGCATCAGCCTTGGCCAGGACCATTTCCAGCATGTCGATACGCGTACGGAAGAACGGCCATTGTTCGCGCATCTGCCCGAGCAACTCGCCCTCACCGCGCTCCAGCGCCTTGCTCAGCGCCGACTCCCACCCCAGCCACGCCGGCAGCATTAGCCGCGTTTGTGTCCAGCCGAAGATCCACGGAATCGCCCGCAGACTTTCGATCCCGCCGGCGCGGCGTTTGGCCGGACGACTGCCCAGTGGCAAGCGACCCAACTCCTGCTCTGGCGTGGACTGACGGAAGTACTCGACGAATTGCGGATTTTCCCGCACGACCTGGCGATAAGCGCTGACGCCATCGGCCGCCAACTCGTCCATCAAGTGACGCCATTCTGGTGTCGGCGGCGGCGGTGGCAGTAGCGTTGCTTCAAGCACCGCCGCCAGATACAGATTGAGGTTTTGCTCGGCGATGTCCGGCAGGCCGAATTTGAATCGAATCATTTCCCCCTGCTCGGTGGTGCGGAAACGCCCGGCCACCGAGCCCGGCGGTTGCGACAGAATCGCCGCATGCGCCGGGCCACCGCCCCGGCCCACGGTGCCGCCGCGACCGTGGAACAGCAGCAGTTCGACTTGTTGCTCGCGGCAGATTTCCACCAAGCGTTCCTGCGCGCGATATTGCGCCCACGCTGCCGCCGTGGTGCCGGCGTCCTTGGCCGAATCGGAATAGCCGATCATCACTTCCTGCGGACCTTGCAGCCGTGCGCGGTAACCCGGCAGCAGCAACAGCCGCTCCATCACCGGCCCGGCGTTGTCGAGGTCGGCGAGGGTTTCGAACAACGGCACCACGCGCATCGGCCGCAGCACGCCGGACTCTTTGAGCAGCAGTTGCACGGCGAGCACATCGGAAGCTGCACCGGCCATGGAGATCACGTAGGAACCGAGCGAAGCGCCCGGCGCCGCGGCAATTTCCTTGCAGGTGTTGAGCACTTCGGCGGTGTCAGCGGACGGTTTGAAATGCGCTGGCAGCAGTGGCCGACGATTGCTCAGTTCGCGGGTCAGAAAGGTGATGCGCTGCTCTTCGTCCCAGTCTTCGTAGCGACCGAGGCCGAGGTAATCGGTGATTTCAGTCATCGCCGAGCTATGGCGTGACGAGTCCTGGCGCACATCCAGACGCACAAGGAACAGGCCGAAGGTCACCGCCCGACGCAGACAGTCGAGCAACGGACCATCAGCGATCACGCCCATGCCGCACTCGTGCAGCGAGTTGAAGCACAGCTCCAGTGGATCGAGCAGATCGCGGTTGTTGTGCAGCACGTCTGTCGGCGCTGGCGTCGGTGCAGTCAGCGCAGCGTGTGCCCAATTGCGCGTGGCGCGCAGGCGTTCGCGCAGTTGCTTGAGCACCGCACGATACGGTTCGGCGCTGTCGCCGGCCTTGGCTTTGAGTGCATCGCTGGCCTGTTGCATCGACAATTCGGCGGCAAGATGATCGACATCACGCAGGTACAGATCGGCGGCCATCCAGCGCGCCAGCAGCAACACTTCGCGGGTCACCGCAGCGGTAACGTTGGGGTTGCCATCACGGTCGCCACCCATCCATGAGGCGAAGCGAATCGGCGCGGCTTCCAATGGCAGACGCAGGCCGGTCGCTTCATACAACGCCTTGTCGGCCTTGCGCATATGGTTGGGAATCGCCTGCCACAGTGAGTGTTCGATCACCGCGAAACCCCATTTGGCTTCATCGACTGGCGTGGGGCGCGTGCGGCGGATTTCTTCGGTGTGCCAGGCTTCTGCAATCAGCCGTTGCAGGGTGTTTTGAATCTGTTCGCGTTCGGCGCTGGTCAGGTCGCGATGATCCTGCGCGGCGAGTTGCCCGGCGATCGCGTCGTACTTCTGGATCAGCGTGCGCCGCGCCACTTCGGTCGGGTGCGCAGTAAGCACCAGCTCGATTTCCAGCCGCGCCAGTTGCCGGGCCAGCGATTCGGCGCTGTGGCCTTCACTGCGCAAACGCGCGAGCAATTCCGGCAGCACGCGGGATTCGAACGGCGCCGGCTGCGACTCCTCGCGACGATGAATCAACTGATACTGCTCGGCGATGTTCGCCAGGTTGAGAAACTGGTTGAACGCGCGCGCCACGGGGAGCAATTCGTCTTCGCTCAATTGATTGAGGCTGGCGCTCAGTTCGGCGTCCATAGAACCACGCCGATCGGCCTTGGCGCCCTTGCGGATCTGCTCGATCTTGTCGAGGAAAGCCTCGCCGTACTGATCTCGAATGGTGTTGCCCAGCAGCTCTCCGAGCAGGTGAACGTCTTCGCGCAAGCGTGCATCAATATCGGTCATCAGCAATTCCCCAGCAGTAATCCGGACGGCTTAGAAACGAGTGCATGACCTAGAGAGTGCCGCTCTACGACGCTTCTTACAAGCATCCGACCAAGGGACGTTAAACCTTGTGGGCGAAAGCTAGTCTCAACAGTAAGCCGCACAACGGCTTGCCGCCGGCCCCGGCGGACACTCACCCAGACCTGCCATGAGCAGGTGCGAAATGAGGTCATCATGAAAATTCGTGAACTCGCCCAGCATTGGGAAGAAAACGCCAAGGGTCGCCTGACCGACACTGGCTACGCGATTCATCTGGACGTTGAAGCTGCTGCGCGTCTGGCAGCGATTACCGAGATGTACCCCAAACGTCATGTCGAAGAATTGCTTGGCGAACTGATCGGCGCGGCGCTTGAAGAGTTTGAAGCGAGCCTGCCGTATGTGAAGGGTTCGACGGTGGTGGCGACCGATGAGGAAGGTGATCCGCTGTATGAAGACGTCGGGCCTACGCCGCGTTTTCTGGCCCTTTCGCGCCGGCATTTGCATGACCTCTCGGCCGCAGCAGGCAAGCAAAAACACTGACACCACACAGATCAAACTGTAGGAGTGAGCCTGCTCGCGATGGCGGATTTTCAGTCGACATTTTTGTTGTCTGATACACCGCTATCGCGAGCAGGCTCACTCCTACAAAGATCGTATTCCAGTTCAAAATCAGTGTGTTTTCGGGATCCGAAAACTCCGCGCGTACCGCTTCATCCCGCCAAAGTTCCCGCTCTAGAGCCTTGTCCATTCGATCAAAAATTATTTTGGCGATAGGCCATCTTTTCTGAACTTTTGAAAAACGCCTCCGGTCGGAACCTGTAACCACGCCTGGAACGAGCGTTTCAAAAACGCCTTTCACACGACGCTTTCGGCTCCTCGACCAGGATGGATTCAGTTGTTTTCAGGAGATGCCTAATGGAGTTGAAGACCATGAAAAACCAAACCTCGTTTACCCACCTGCGCGGTCTGAAACTGGCGGCTCTGGCCATCGGCACCAGCTTCGTACTGGCCGGTTGCGCCGGTAACCCACCGACCGAGCAATACGCCGTGACCCAGTCGGCGGTGAACAGCGCCGTCAGCGCTGGCGGTACCGAGTTCGCTGCCGTTGAGATGAAGCAAGCACAGGACAAACTGAAACAAGCCGAAATCGCCATGCACGACAAGAAGTATGACGAAGCTCGCATCCTGTCCGAGCAAGCCGAGTGGGACGCTCGCGTCGCCGAACGCAAGGCTCAGGCCGCTAAAGCCGAACAGGCTGTGAAGGATTCCCAGAAAGGTGTTCAGGAACTGCGTCAGGAAAGTCAGCGCACCGTGCAGTAAGCGCGCATCCCGACCGCAAAGCTGAATCTCTTACCGATAGAAAGGACGACAAATTATGCGTAAGCAACTGATGATCCCCGCTCTCCTCGCCGCAAGTGTTGCCTTGGCTGCCTGCTCGACTCCGCCTAACCCGAATCTGGAAAACGCGCGCACCAACTACGCCGGCCTGCAAGCCAACCCCCAGGCGAGCAAAGTCGCGGCACTGGAAACCAAAGACGCCAGCGATTACCTGGACAAGGCCGACAAGGCCTACCTGGACAAGCAAGACGCGGCCAAGGTTGACCAACTGGCTTACCTGACCAACCAGCGTGTGGAAGTGGCCAAGCAGACCATCGCCCTGCGCACTGCGGAAAATAACCTGAAGAACGCCGCCGCCCAACGTGCCCAGGCGCGTCTGGATGCTCGCGATCAGCAGATCAAACAACTGCAGGACAGCCTGAACGCCAAGCAGACCGATCGCGGTACGCTGGTGACTTTCGGTGACGTACTGTTCGCCACCGACCGTGCTGACCTGAAGTCCAGCGGTCTGGTCAACATCAACAAACTGGCGCAGTTCCTTCAGGAAAACCCGGATCGCAAAGTGATCGTCGAGGGTTACACCGACAGCACCGGGACCGCCAGCCACAACCAGTCGCTGTCCGAGCGTCGCGCAAACTCCGTGCGCACCGCACTGGTGAAAATGGGCGTTGATCCAGCGCGCATCGTCACCCAAGGCTACGGTAAGGAATACCCGGTTGCCGAGAACGGCAGCGCTTCCGGCCGTGCGATGAACCGTCGTGTGGAAGTGACCATTTCCAACGACAACCAGCCAGTGATGCCACGTTCGGCGGTCAGCTCGAACTAAGCGCCCTGCTGTAACGCAAAAGCCCCGCCTGACTGAGTCAGGCGGGGCTTTTTTGTGCGGGCTGAAATGGTGGCCCCTCACCCCAGCCCTCTCCCGAGGGAGAGGGAGCCGATTTATGGCGCTTTCAGAATTTGTGTTCGACGCGATGGATCAGGTCGGCGCAACTCGAAAGAACACCTCGGTCAGTCCCCTCTCCCTCTGGGCGGTCCGACGTTTCGGGAGGGTTAGGGTGAGGGCTGGTCCTGCAGAATCACTGCTCAAGCTTCTGCGGGGTTTCTTCGCCCATGCAGCGCACGGCTTTTTTCTGTGCGTTGATCAACACACCGGTCAGACCTTTCTGCTCGGTATCGAACAACACCAGCACCCCATCAATGCACTGCGCCACTTGCGGCGCGGGGTCCAGCGAGACTTTGTAATCCTCACCCGGAACAGTCTTGAGCATGGTGAATTCGTTGAGCAGCAACGCATCCTCGGGTTTGGCGAAGTGCAGGTAGCCGTAGTACCACAGCGCCCCGACGGTGCCGAGGATGCTGCAGATACCGGTGATGATCAGCGGGATGGCGTTACGTTCTTCAGTCATTGCGGACTCTCGTCTTCAGAATTCGGGGGTGTCGGATAATTGGGGATTTCGCCGAGGCGGCGCAGGCCGTTGAAGTGCTCGGGATCGTCGAGGTAGCGCAGCATGACCTGGCGCCACACCGGGTCGCCGAAGGTCTGCACATGGCCGCCACGGGTCAGTTGCAGCACGCGCGGCGGTGGCGCCGCTTGATACAGACGGATGCCGTTGGACAGCGGCACCAGTGGATCGTCGATACTGTGGAAGATCAGTTTCGGCACGCCGTTGAGTTGCGGCATCGAGTTGATCGCGCTGTCGCTGTCCGGCACCAGCCACGACAACGGCACCTGAAATGGCCAGGTCAGCCACGAAGTGCTGAGCGCGTATTGGCCGACGCTGCGATAGCTCGCGGGCACGCCGTCGAGCACCAGCGCTTTCAGCTGTTTTTGCCGCTCGGGATGCTGCACCAGCCAATGCACCGCCATCGAACCGCCGAGGCTTTGGCCGAGCAGGATCAGCGGCTTGCCTTTGACTTCCGGCGCCTTGTCCAGCCATGCGAACGCGGCGTCGATGTCCTGATAGATCGCCGGCAGGCTCGGTTTGCCTTCGGACAAGCCATAACCGCGATAGTCGACCAGCAGCACTTGATAGCCGTTTTTTGGCAGCCACCAGCTCCCGCCCAAATGCATAGGCAGATTGCCGCCATTGCCGTGCAGGTGCAGGACTGTGCCTTTGACCTCTACGCCGGGTTTGGCCGGCAGCCACCAAGCGTTGAGCTTCAAGCCATCCGCCGTGACCAGGGTGACGGTGCGGTATTCGAGCTTGGCTTTTTCCGGGGTGAAGATCTGGCCCGGCTCAGGGTAGAACAACAGCGAACTGCAACCGCCGAGGGTCAGGAGCAGGCAAATGATGCCGAGGATTCTCATCCGGTGAAACCTCGCAGAATTTGGTAATACGATTCGGAGAAAAACATATAACCCTGTGGGAGTGAGCTTGCTCACGAAGGCGGAGTGTCAGTCGACATATGCGCTGAGTTTCAAACCGCTTTCGCGAGCAAGCTCGCTCCCACAGGTTAAGGGTTTGGCTTAAAGGATATTGGAGTAATCCGCTTCGATCCGGTCCAGGCTCAAATGGTTGAGGAAGTTGGAGAAGCACATCCACGCCGACAACGCATTCAAATCGCGGAACTGGTCAGGCAGATACTTCGGCGGTACCACCAATCCTTCATCCACCAGTTGGCGCAAGGTACGCATGTCTTCCAGCGTGGTCTTGCCGCAGAACAACAACGGAATCTGCTCAAGCTTGCCCTTACGCACGGCCAACTGAATGTAGTTGTAAACCATGATAAAGCCCTTGAGGTAGGACAAGTCTTTGGTGAATGGCAGCCCCGTCGGCGTCGATCCACGGAAAACGCGACTGGCGTTGCCGTAACTTTCCGCCATCTCGAAGCCCTGCTCACGGAAGAATTCGAAAACCTGCAGGAAGTCCGCGCCCTCCTCGACCATATGAATGGCGCGGGTGCGGTTGGTCAGTTTGCGCAGGCGGCTCGGGTAGGAGGCGAAGGTGATGATTTCCATCAGGATCGCCAGGCCTTCCTGGGTCACCGTCGACGACGGTGGGCCTTTGGACAGGAAGGTGCAGATCGGCTGGTTCAAACCGTTGAGCGTGGTGCCCACGTGGACCAGGCCTTCGTGGACTTCCAGCGCGCGCACGTCACGGTCGTTGAACATCGCGTCGGTGCGGATCTTGATGTAGTCAGCGCCTGCCGCTGCGTCGGCAACAATGCCGTCGGACTCGAATACGCGGATGGTTTCTTCGGCCTCGCCGAACACTTTGTTCAGACGGGTTTGCAGCAGATGCACGGCGTCCTTGGCGGTGAGGATCTTCGGCTCGTCCTTCAAATCGCCACGGCCATCAATGTTGTTCAGGTAGTCGGACATCATCAGGCCGAGGTCGGCCAGGGTCGGGTCACCGGCGTGGAACGCATCAGACGCGGCGCCATACAACTCTTGGGAGATCAGACCGAAATCTTCGGTACCGCGCGCTTCGAGCATGCGCACCACCATGCGGTATTCCTTGCACATGCGCCGCATGATCTGCCCGACCGGGTTGAACTGGCCAAGCTGGCGGGTGATGTCGCGCTCGATGTTCTGGAACTCCAGCTTGACCTTGCTCGAATCGAAACTCAGCGGCCGATTGAGGTAGTAGTCGCGATCCACCGCCGGCATTTCCTTGCCTTTGGCCTTGAGGAACCCCTTGCGAATGTTCTCGTCCCACTTGACGGCGTCGAGCACACGGATCGGCGTCTGCGCCAGCACAATGCGATCGGACAACATGCGTATCGTCTGCTGGTAATCGTCCACCCGAAACTCCTGTAGAAAACCTGACGTAATGAATTATTGGGCGCGGGCCTGGCGCTGGTAGCGCACGGCTTCCACGAAGACATCGGAATTGGCCGGATCATCGAGGTAAGCAAAGACCTTATCGAGGTTACTGTCGACTTGCACGCCGTCGCCATCGTCGGTCTGGAAGGCCTGACCGTCGAGGGCTTTTTGTTTGATCGCCTGGTTGATCTGCTCGAGATCGAGGTTGTAGACCACCAGTTCGTGTTTGTCGGTGAGTTCGAAGCCGGCGATGGTGAAGTGGCCACCGTACTGCGCCGGGACTTTCGCCGACAGATACCAGCGGCTGCCATGGCGCGACACAGTGAAGGGATAGGCTTCGCGTTCGCGGGGTTTGGCCTTGAAGTACGTGACAGCCTGATAGCGGTCCTTGCCCAGGCGCGTCAACTCAAGGTTCATCGGCTCGCCCCAGGCGTTGGTGCTCGACCATTTGCCGAGCAGGCCCTTGGGCGCCGGGTCACTGGCGGTCAGCGGCTCCTTGAAGGTCACCAGACAGCCACTGAGCAGCAGGAACGACAAGGCGATCAGCACGCCACGCCAGGCTTTCATTCAATACTCCCTATGAACACAAGGCCCTTAACATCGCCACATTACCCTGTGGGAGCGAGCCTGCTCGCGAAAGCGGTGTGTCAGGCAACAGAGATGTTGAATGTCAGACCGCATTCGCGAGCAGGCTCGCTCCCACAGGGTGAAGCAACAGCGGATTACACCGACGCGAGCACCAGATGCATATAGCGCGTCAGAATGCCGAGCATGTCCTCTTCGGCCAAAGGCTCGGCGTCGTTGAGCAGGCCCTGATATTCCATCCGACCGATAATCGCCGTCAACACCTTGGCATCCTGTTGCGGTTCACGCGAGCCCAGCACCTGGAACAACTGGCAGGTGCCCTGCAACAGAATCTGCTGATGCGAACGCACCAGAATCGCCAGACGCGGATTAAGCAATGCTTCCTGACGGAACGCCTGTTCAGCCATCAAATGTTCACGACGGTTAACCAACTGACGATGCACGTAGTCAGCCATCAACCGCGCGATGTCATCAGCCAGTTGCGAGCGCGACTCCGGGCTGCCGTCGCCACTGACGACCATTTCGCGCAGCAAACCTTCGTTGTTGACCCACAGCTTGGCCATGTACGCCGCGCTGCGTTCAACGTATTGAGCGAAGGTATCGGTGAGCAGGTCGTCGATATCCTTGAAGTAATAGGTGGTCGCCGACAGCGGCACTCCGGCCTCGGCCGCCACCGCGCGGTGGCGCACGGCACGCACACCGTCACGCACGACAATGCGCATCGCCGCGTCGAGAATGTCCTGGCGACGCTGCTCACTGCCCTGTCGGCTGGCCTTGCGACCCTGGTACTGAACGCTTTCAGCGACCGCAGTGGCGATACCCGCTGCACCTTCTTGAGCTATTGCACCCATCACGACAGAACTTCCTCTGCAATTCAAAAGTAACCAATTGATACATTTGTACCAGACAGGCAATAAAAAGCCGCCTGTTTTAGGCGGCTTTTTAACTGAAACGTTTACGCTTGCGGTCGCATGTGCGGGAACAGGATCACATCGCGAATCGACGGCGAGTTGGTCAGCAACATCACCAGACGATCGATGCCGATACCTTCACCGGCCGTTGGCGGCATGCCGTACTCCAGCGCGCGCACGAAGTCGGCGTCGTAGTGCATGGCTTCGTCGTCGCCGGCGTCCTTGTCGGCCACCTGCGCCATGAAGCGCTCGGCCTGGTCTTCCGCGTCGTTCAACTCGGAGTAGGCGTTGGCGATTTCACGGCCACCGATGAACAGCTCGAAGCGGTCGGTGACGTTCGGGTTGTCGTCGTTGCGACGCGCCAGCGGCGACACTTCAAACGGGTACTGAGTGATGAAGTGCGGCTGTTCCAGCTTGTGCTCGACCAGCTCTTCGAAAATCATCACCTGCAGTTTGCCCAGACCTTCGAAGCCCAGCACCTTGGCGCCGGCCTTCTTGGCGATGGCGCGCGCCTTGTCGATGTCGTTCAGATCATCGGCGGTCAGCTCAGGGTTGTACTTGAGGATCGAGTCGAACACCGACAGGCGCACGAACGGCTCGCCGAAGTGGAACACCTTGTCGCCGTACGGCACGTCGGTGCTGCCCAGTACCAGCTGCGCCAGTTCACGGAACAGTTCTTCGGTCAGGTCCATGTTGTCTTCGTAATCGGCGTACGCCTGATAGAACTCCAACATGGTGAATTCAGGGTTGTGACGAGTCGAAACGCCTTCGTTACGGAAGTTGCGGTTGATCTCGAAGACCTTTTCAAAACCACCGACCACCAGACGCTTCAGATACAGCTCTGGCGCGATACGCAGGAACATTTCCATGTCCAGCGCGTTGTGGTGGGTTTCGAACGGCTTGGCCGCAGCGCCGCCCGGAATGGTCTGCAGCATCGGCGTTTCGACTTCGAGGAAGTCGCGCTTCATCAGGAAGCTGCGGATGTGCGCGATCACTTGCGAACGCACGCGGAAGGTCTGGCGCACGTCTTCGTTGACGATCAGGTCAACGTAGCGCTGACGGTAGCGCTGTTCGGTGTCGGTCAGGCCGTGGTGCTTGTCCGGCAGCGGACGCAGAGATTTGGTCAGCAGACGCACGCTGGTCATTTCAACGTACAGGTCGCCCTTGCCGGAACGCGCCAGGGTGCCTTCAGCGGCAATGATGTCGCCCATGTCCCAGGTTTTCACCGCGGCGAGGGTGTCTTCCGACAGGGTTTTACGGTTGACGTAGACCTGGATGCGACCGGTCATGTCCTGGATCACCATGAACGAGCCACGGTTGAGCATGATGCGACCGGCAACCTTGACCGGGATTGCAGCCTCTGCCAGCTCTTCCTTGGTCTTGTCCGCGTACTGTTTCTGCAGTGCATCGCAGTAGTTTTCGCGGCGGAAGTCGTTCGGGAAGGCGTTGCCCTTGGCGCGCTCGGCAGCCAGCTTTTCCTTGCGCAGGGCGATCAGGGAGTTTTCTTCCTGTTGCAGGGCTTGCGGGTCGAGTTGTTGGTCGCTCATGTCTTTAGATATTCCATCAGGTTCGTTGCCCCCGGGCCTTGCGGCCCGGGGATCGCCAGCAGGGCTGGCTCCTACAGGGATCGGGTTGAATCAGCCGATCCTGTAATGCGTCTTTTACAGCCCGGATTTCAGGCTGGCTTCCAGGTATTCGTCGATATCGCCGTCGAGTACCTTGTCGCAGTCGCTGCGTTCGATGTTGGTGCGCAGATCCTTGATCCGCGACGCATCGAGCACGTACGAGCGAATCTGGTGACCCCAGCCGATGTCCGACTTGGTGTCTTCCAGCGCTTGCGACGCGGCGTTGCGTTTCTGCATTTCCTGCTCGTACAACTTGGCCCGCAGCATTTTCATGGCGGTGTCCTTGTTGGCGTGCTGGGAACGTTCGTTCTGGCAGCTGACCACGGTGTTGGTCGGTACGTGAGTGATACGTACGGCCGAGTCGGTGGTGTTTACGTGCTGACCACCGGCACCGGAGGAACGATAGGTGTCGATCCGCAGGTCTGCCGGGTTGATTTCGATTTCCACCTTGTCATCGATCTCCGGCGAGACGAAAACCGCGGAGAACGAGGTGTGACGACGGTTGCCGGAGTCAAACGGGCTCTTGCGCACCAGACGGTGTACGCCGATTTCGGTACGCAGCCAGCCAAAGGCGTATTCGCCCTTGATGTGCACGGTCGCACCTTTGATACCGGCGACTTCACCGGCCGACAGTTCCATGATGGTCGCGTCGAAACCGCGTTTATCCGCCCAGCGCAGGTACATGCGCAGGAGGATGTTGGCCCAATCCTGGGCTTCGGTGCCGCCGGAACCGGCCTGGATGTCCAGGTACGCGTTGTTCGGATCCATTTCATGGCTGAACATGCGGCGGAATTCCAGCTTGGCCAGATTTTCCTCGAGACGGGCCAGCTCGGCGACGACATCGCCCACTGCGCCTTCGTCGTTTTCTTCGACGGCCATGTCCAGCAGGTCGCGGCAATCGGCCAGACCGCCGTTCAGTTCATCGAGGGTATCGACGATCTGCGCCAGCGCAGCGCGCTCGCGGCCCAGTTCCTGGGCGTATTCAGGTTTGTTCCAGACGCTCGGATCTTCAAGCTCGCGATTGACTTCGGTCAGACGCTCATGCTTTTGATCGTAGTCAAAGATACCCCCGAATAGTTTCGGAGCGCTCGGACAGGTCCTTGATGGTGTTCAGGATCGGGTTGATTTCCATGACGGGCAGCACTCGTTGGCGAACTTTTGAAAGCCGGCGAGTATAACGTAATCAGGCTGTGACGGCAGCCCGTCTGGCGGGTGTGGGGATCATTAAAGCCTTTGCCCTCACCCTAACCCTCTCCCAGAGGTAGAGGGGACTGATCAGGGGATATTCGGGAGGTACGCCGACGTGAAAGGGCTTTGCCGAATCCATAATCGCCAAGGCTTTCAGGCGGAAATTGGCGTATGGGCCTGCCCTCACCCTAGCCCTCTCCCAGAGGTAGAGGGGACTGATCGGGGGATATTCGGGAGGTACGCCGACGTGAAAGGGCTTTGCCGAATCCATGATCGCCAAGCTTGAAGATCCATAATCGACTCGGTCGATCAGGTCGATGTTCAGCGCCAGACACCCCGGTCGGCCCCCTCTCCCATTGGGAGAGGGCTGGGGTGAGGGTCAGCGTTTACTCGATCCCGACCTGATTACGCCCATTGTTCTTCGCCAGGTAAAGGCCACGATCCGCCGCCGAAATCAGCAACCGACAATCACTACCCGCCTGCGGCACCATGGTCGCCAGACCAATACTGATGGTCAGGCTCGCCCCTTCCGCCGGGGTGTTGTGCGGGATTTTCAAGGATGCCACGGTCTGGCGCAGTTTCTCCGCGACCAGCCGCGCGCCGCCCGGCGAGGTGTTCGGCAGCACCAGCACAAACTCCTCACCGCCATAACGCGCCGGCAGATCTGACGGTCGTGCGCTGGCCTCGCGGATCGCCGTAGCGACCTTGCGTAACGCTTCGTCGCCTTCAACGTGACCAAAGCTGTCGTTGTAGGACTTGAAGTAATCGACGTCGATCATCAACAGCGACAACTGACTCTGTTCCCGCAGTGAGCGGCGCCACTCCAGTTCCAGGTACTCGTCGAAGTGCCGGCGGTTGGACAGCCCGGTCAGGCCGTCGGAGTTCATCAGGCGTTGCAGCACCAGATTGGTGTCGAGCAATTGCTGCTGGCTGACGCGCAGCGCGCGGTACGCCGCGTCGCGCTGCAGCAAGGTCATGTAGGAACGCGAGTGATAGCGGATGCGCGCCACCAGCTCGATGGTATCCGGCAGTTTCACCAGGTAATCGTTGGCGCCGGCAGAGAACGCCGCGCTCTTGATCAGCGGGTCTTCCTTGGTCGACAGGACGATGATCGGAATGTCCTTGGTCGCCGGGTGATTGCGGTATTCGCGCACCAGGCTCAGGCCATCGAGGCCGGGCATCACCAGGTCCTGGAGAATCACCGTCGGTTTGATCCGCACCGCCTGGGCAATGGCCTGCTGCGGGTCGGAGCAGAAGTGGAAGTCGATGTTTTCTTGATTCGACAGCCCACGGCGCACCGCTTCGCCGATCATCGCTTGATCGTCCACCAACAACACCATGGCGGCGTTTTCGTCGGTTTTAATGTCGTCGATCTGTAAGTCATTCATGGGCGGTCACCTGAGTACTGCGGGGGCCAGGATTGCGGATAAACCTGTTCATTTGGGAAAAACCTCCAGCAATCGTGGCGCTATCTTTTCCAGCGCACGGATTTCAACCGCGGCATCAATCGCCGCGGCGGCTTTGGGCATGCCGTACACCGCACTGCTTTGCTGATCCTGCGCGATGGTCAAGTAACCCTGCTGGCGCATGAGCTTAAGCCCTTGCGCGCCGTCGCGTCCCATCCCGGTCAATAAAACCCCGATCGCGTCGCCATTCCAATAACTGGCGACACTTTCGAAAAACACATCGATCGAGGGGCGGTAGATCTCGTTGACCGGCTCGGCGGTGTAGGCCAGCGTGCCGTTTTTCAACAAGCGAATATGGTGGTTGGTGCCGGCCAGCAACACGGCGCCGGCCTGCGGCGGTTCGCCTTCACGGGCCAGACGCACATCGAGGCCACTGGCGCTGGCCAGCCATTCGGCCATGCCGGCAGCAAAGACCTGATCGACATGCTGCACTAGCACAATCGCCGCCGAGAAATCCTTGGGCAAGCCTTTGAGCAGCACCTCCAGCGCCGCCGGCCCGCCTGCAGATGAGCCGATCGCCACCAGTCGCTGACACGACGCAGAACTGCGCTGGGCCGTCGGCGTCGGCCGCGAGCGCGTGGGTTTCTCGCCGATCAGCCAGCCGATATTGAGGATCTTGCGCAGCAACGGCGCCGCCGCTTCCTGGGCATTGCCGGCGCCGAGCGCCGGGGTATCGACCACGTCCAGCGCGCCGTGGCCCATGGCTTCGAAGACCCGGTGCACGTTCTGCTGGCGATCGACCGTCACAATGACGATCGCGCACGGGGTTTCGGCCATGATCCGGCGCGTGGCTTCGACGCCGTCCATCACCGGCATGATCAGATCCATCAGGATCAGATCCGGAGTATTTTCAGCGCACAGTTGCACTGCCTCGGCACCATTGCGGGCGACCCAGACCACCTGATGGGCTGGCTCGAAGGCCAGCGCCCGGCGCAGGGCCTCCACCGCCATGGGCATGTCGTTGACGATGGCGATCTTCATGCCCGCGCTCCTCCAATAAGCTCGACCACTGCGTCGAGCAGGGCGTCGTCATGAAAACTGGCTTTGGCTAAATAATAGTCGGCGCCGGCATCGAGGCCACGGCGGCGGTCCTCTTCCCGATCCTTGTATGACACAACCATCACCGGCAGCGATTGCAGACGGTTGTCGCGGCGCAGCAGGGTGACCAGCTCGATGCCGTCCATGCGCGGCATGTCGATGTCGGTGATCAGCAAATCGAAGTCTTCCGAACGCAGCGCGTTCCAACCGTCCATGCCGTCCACCGCCACGGCGACATCGTAGCCGCGATTGAGCAGCAGTTTGCGTTGCAGCTCGCGCACGGTCAGCGAGTCGTCGACCACCAGCACCCGCTTGCGCGCCGCCTCGGCAGCTTGATTGCCGTGACGCGCGATGCGCTCAAGGCGCCCGGTATTGAGCAGTTTGTCCACCGAGCGCAGCATGTCTTCGACGTCGACGATCAGCACCACCGAGCCGTCATCAAGCAAGGCGCCAGCGGAGATGTCCTGCACTTTGCCCAGACGCTCATCGAGCGGCAAGACCACCAGCGTGCGTTCGCCAATAAAGCGCTCCACGGCAACCCCGTAAACCGCATCGCGCTCACGGATCACCACAACTTTAAGGGTTTCGCCACTGTTCTGGCTGGCCGGGCGGTTGAGCAACTGGCTGGCCGCAACCAGCCCGACGTGCTGGCCTTCGTGCCAGAAATGCTGACGGCCTTCGACCTGCACGATGTCCTCCGGCGCCAAATCACACATGCGTTCGATGTGCGCCAGCGGGAAGGCGTAGGCCTCTTCGCCAACTTCCACCACCAGACTGCGCACCACCGACAAGGTCAGCGGTACTTCCAGATGAAAGCGACTGCCCTCTCCCGCCGTTTGCTCCAGCACCACGGCCCCGCGCAACTGGCGAACCATGTGCTGAACGGCATCGAGGCCAACGCCCCGTCCAGACACTTCGGTGACCGTGTCGCGCAAGCTGAAACCGGGCAGGAACAGGAACGTCAGCAGTTCTTCTTCGCTCAGTTGCGCAGCGGTTTCGGCTGGAGATAACTGCCGCTCGACAATACTGCGGCGGACCTTCTCCAGGTCGACGCCATTGCCGTCATCGCTCAACTCCAGCACTAGCAGACCGGCCTGATGCGAGGCGCGCAGGCGGATCAAGCCTTCTTCCGGTTTGCCCTTGAGCAGCCGTTGTTCCGGGGTTTCGATGCCGTGATCGACCGCATTGCGCAGCAAATGCGTCAGCGGTGCTTCGAGTTTTTCCAGCACATCGCGATCGACCTGGGTTTTCTCGCCTTCGATCTCCAGCCGTACCTGCTTGCCGAGGCTGCGGCCCAGATCGCGGACCATGCGCACCTGACCGGTCAGCACGTCCGCAAAGGGCCGCATGCGGCAGGCCAACGCCGTGTCGTAGAGCACTTGTGCGCGCTGGCTGGCCTGCCAGGCGAACTCGTCGAGTTCGGCGTTTTTCTCGCTCAGCAATTGCTGGGATTCGGCGAGCAAACGGCGCGCGTCCTCCAAGGCTTCCAGCGCTTCAAGGCTCAGCGCGTGTTCCTTGAGGTGCACGTTGAGATTTTCCAGCGCACGCAAGCCGTTGTTCTGCATGCGTTTGAGGCGCTGCATGGTCGCCAGATGCGGTTTGAGGCGCTGGGTTTCCACCAGCGACTTGCTCGACAGATCGAGCAAACTGTTCAGGCGTTCAGCGGTGACCCGCAGCACCCGTTCGCCACCTTCGGTGGTGCGTTTGCTTTTGCGTGGCGCCGGTTCAGAGGGTTCGACCGGGGCTTCGATGATCGGCGCTGGCGTCAGTTCAAATACGGGCGGCGCTTGAAGTTGCAACTCGGCCATCGGCGGCGCAACGAACGCTGCCGGCGGCGTCGACGGATCGAGCAAACCCGCCATCAACGCCACATAAGTTTCAATATCGCTCGGCTGCGGCGCATTGGTCGGTGTGGCGATGCGCATCAGCAAATCGGTGCCCTGCAACAGCGCATCGATGTGTTCGGGCCGCAGCAACAAGCGCCCTTCCTGCGCGCTGACCAGGCAATCTTCCATGACATGGGCGACGCTGACGCCGCTATCGATGCCAACAATTCGCGCCGCGCCTTTGAGCGAATGCGCCGCGCGCATGCACGATTCCAGTTGATCGGCCTGGGTCGGGTTGCGCTCCAGGGCCAGCAATCCGGCGCTGAGCACTTGGGTCTGGGCTTCGGCTTCGAGGCTGAACAGCTCAAGCAGCGAGGCGTCGCGCATTTGCTCGGGGGTCATGTGAGGCTCCGGGTCACGGCGGACAGCAGCTGTTCTTCATCCAGCCAACGCAGGCTGCGACCGCGATACTGCAGAACACCACGGGTGTATTTGGCACTGGCTTGCGCGCCGGATTGCGAGGCGGCATCAAGAATGCGCTCGTCGATGGCATGAATACCGTCGACCTCATCCACCGGCACCACCACCGGCCCGCCACGGGCGGCGATGATCAGCATCCGCGGCATGATGCGCGCGCCGGTGGCTGGCGCGGCGTTGCCATCCAGATCGAGCAATTCAACCAGCGACAGGCAGGCCACCAACGCGCCGCGCACATTGGCCACACCGAGCAATGCGCGTGAGCGCTGGTGCGGCAATGAATGAATCGCCTGCAGTGGCGCGACTTCGACGAGACTGCGCGTCGCCAGCCCCAACCATTCTTCACCGAGCCGGAACATCAGTAGCGAGCGGGTTTTCACATCGCTTTCGACAGCGATCGCCACCGGGTCGCGTTCGTCCTGTTGCAACGCATAACGGTCGAGCAGGCGCGTGGCGGCGGCGGAATACACCGAACAATTGCGGCAATGAATGTGGTCTTCGAGCAGCGGACAGGACTTGTCGCCATGAATGCCGATGCGGTTCCAGCAATCGTCGATGGCCCGGGCGTCTTCGTGGGTGACGTTCAAGGTGTCGGACGGGATCATCGTTTACGCTCACTGTCGGCGGTGCGGCCGCTGCGGGCGGCACGCTCCTGCAATCGTCTGGCACCCGCTGTATCGCCCTGAGCCTGCAACAACGCGGCCAGGTGCATCAACGCTTCAGGGTGTTGCGGTTCGAGGTACAACGCCTTGCGGTAGAAGCCCTGAGCTTCGAGGGTCAGGCCGGCGACGTCGCTGAGCAGACCGAGCCAGTAAAACACCTGAGCCACCGGTTCATGGCTACGCAAATACTGTTCGCAGGCCGCCCGGGCTTCAGCGCTTTTGCCTTCGTTGGCCAGCGCGGCGATATTGGCCAGCAGGGTCGCCGCATCCGGGTTGGCACTTTTGCTGGCGGTCGGCAGTGGCGTTACGGCGGCAAACGGTCGAGTGCGCACTGGTGCTGGCTGCGTGCTGCGAGGCGGTTGGGTGACCGGCACCACAATGGGCTTGGGCGTTGGCAACGGCTCGGGGTGCGGATCGCTGTGGCGACTGAACGCGAAGGATTGCGGGATACCGATCGAACGCATGCCCAGACGCCCGAGCAAACTGCCCTCGGCCGGGCCGATAAACAGCACGCCATCGAAATGGGTCAGGCGCTTGAGCACCTCGAACACCTGCTTCTGCGTCGGCTGGTCGAAATAGATCAGCAGGTTGCGGCAGAACACGAAATCGAACGCTGGCTCGCTGGTCAGCAGCGTCGGATCGAGCACATTGCCGACCTGCAAACGCACTTGCTCACGCACATAGTCATTGACCCGATGGCCGTCCTGCTCAGGCGTGAAGTGCCGTTCGCGAAAGTCCAGATCCTGGCCGCGAAACGAATTCTTGCCGTACAGCGCACGCCGCGCCTTCTCCACCGACAGCGGGCTGACGTCCATGCCATCGACCTTGAACTGATGCGGTTTGAGCCCGGCATCGAGCAAGGCCATGGCAATCGAATAGGGTTCTTCGCCGGTGGAACATGGCAGGCTGAGAATGCGCAAAGCACGCATATTGTTCAGTTCAGCGAGGCGATTGCGCGCCAGTTTGCCCAGCGTGGCAAAAGACTCTGGATAACGGAAAAACCACGTCTCGGGGACGATCACCGCTTCGATCAGCGCCTGTTGTTCGTCTCGCGAGCCTTGCAGCAATTGCCAATACTCATCGGCATGCGCGGCTTGCGAGAGTGTCGTGCGCTGGCGCACAGCGCGCTCGATGATCGCCGGGCCAACCGAGGTCACATCGAGGCCGATGCGCTCCTTGAGAAAGTCGAAAAAGCGCTGATCACTGCTCATGACTGCGCCTCAAGCTGCGCCGGACTCAGCGGCGGATCGGGGAACAGCAAAGTACGCACGGCGTCATCGAGCAAGTCATTGACCCGTACCCATTGCACCAATCCCTGGGCATCTTCACGCACCGGGCCGAGGTAAGGCGCCGCGCGGTTGT
The DNA here is from genome assembly GCF_900110195.1 of Pseudomonas sp. ok266. Lineage (NCBI taxonomy): Bacteria > Pseudomonadati > Pseudomonadota > Gammaproteobacteria > Pseudomonadales > Pseudomonadaceae > Pseudomonas > Pseudomonas sp. ok266. The sequence goes on from NZ_FOCU01000011.1 coordinate 169,321, forward strand.
CGAGGCCGTAAGGCTGAAACTCTTGCGGATGGCAACGCAGGGTGTCGGTGGCCTGTTCGAGAATCAGCCCGAGCCATTGCGCGGGTTGCGCTTCATCCGGCCGATAATTGACCAATACCAGACGGGTGCTGGTGCGCGCCTCGGCGGGATGACCGAAGGTCAATGCGCTGAGGTCGATCACCGGCACCACCGCACCGCGATAGGCGAACACCCCGGCGACCCACTGCGGCGCCCGGGCGATTGGCTTGAGCGGCAGGCGCGGCAGCACTTCCGCCACTTCGGTGGCGCGCAAGGCGTAGCGCTCGCTGCCGATGCGAAACAGCAGGAATAACGCCGTCTTCGCCACCTGCGCGGCGCTGCGTTTGGCGAGGATTTCGCTCATCAGACTTTGAATCGCGAAACGCCGCTGCGCAGCCCGACGGCCACCTGGCTCAGTTCGTCGATGGCGAAACTGGCCTGACGCAGCGACTCGACGGTCTGGCTGCTGGCGTCGCCCAACTGCACCAGCGCGTGATTGATCTGCTCGGCACCGGTGGCCTGGGCCTGCATGCCTTCGTTGACCATCAACACCCGCGGCGCCAGCGCCTGCACTTGATGGATGATCTGCGACAGCTGCTCGCCAACCTGCTGCACTTCGGACATGCCACGGCGCACTTCTTCGGAGAACTTGTCCATGCCCATGACACCCGCCGACACCGCCGACTGGATCTCACGGACCATTTGCTCGATGTCGTAAGTGGCGACAGCGGTCTGATCCGCCAGACGCCGCACTTCGGTGGCAACCACGGCAAAACCGCGACCGTATTCACCGGCCTTTTCGGCTTCAATCGCTGCGTTGAGCGACAACAGGTTGGTCTGGTCGGCAACCTTGACGATGGTCACCACCACCTGATTGATGTTGCCGGCCTTCTCATTGAGGATCGCCAGTTTGGCGTTGACCAGATCGGCCGCGCCCATCACCGAGTGCATGGTGTCTTCCATGCGCGCCAGGCCTTGCTGGCCGGAGCCGGCCAGCACCGAGGCCTGATCGGCGGCGGTGGACACTTCGGTCATGGTGCGTACCAGATCGCGCGAGGTAGCGGCGATCTCGCGCGAAGTCGCGCCGATCTCGGTGGTGGTCGCGGCGGTTTCGGTAGCGGTGGCTTGTTGTTGCTTGGAGGTGGCAGCGATTTCGGTCACCGAGGTGGTGACCTGCACCGACGAACGTTGCGCCTGGGATACCAGCGCAGTCAGCTCGGTCATCATGTCGTTGAAGCCGGTTTCGACGGCGCCGAACTCGTCCTTGCGGTCGAGGTTGAGACGCGAACTGAGGTCGCCGGTACGCATGGTTTCGAGAATCTGCACAATGCGGTTCATCGGCGCCATGATCGCGCGCATCAACAGCAAGCCGCAGGCACCGGCCGCCAGCACAGCCACCAGCAGCGAGACGAACATGCTGACCTTGGCCGCCGCCACCGCCTCGTCGATGTTGTTCATGGCCTGATCGGCGACTCTCTTGTTCTCGCCGATGATGTCGTTGAGCTTCATACGCCCGGAATACCAGGCTGGCGTCAGCTTTTCGTGGAACATCCTGACCGCGTCCGCTTCCAGGTTGCGCTTGTGCAGGTCCAGCACGGCATCCTGAATCTGGAGGTAGCCGTCGTGGTACTTCTCGAACGCGGCAAACTCGAGACGATCCTCGTCGGTCGCCATCGTCTTGCGATAGTTCTCCATCTGCTCCTGCAAACGCGCCTCGAAAGCCTTGTAGTCGGCCGCGTCCTCGCTGGAAATCCCCTGACCTTCCTTGAGTCCGAGCAGTTCTTGCGTCTGCATGTAACTGTCGACCCACGCGCCACGGATCATCGAGCTGTAATAGACGCCGGGAATCGCGTCATCACGCACGCTGTTTTCACTGGCCTCGATCTTCAGCAACCGCGAATAAGAGACGACAACCATCAGCAACATGATGGCGATAATCACCGCAAAGCTCGCCAAAATGCGTTGGCGCAACGTCCAGTTCTTCACAGTGATTCCTCGTGCCTAGTCGAAATGCGGGGAGTATAGCCGAGGGCGGTGTTTCATTTATAAGACGCTTTGTAACCCTCGGGCCTGTCCGCCTTGGTCGCGGGAGGGCTCTGGGCTAGGACTGTCCGACAATTGCGGGTGGGCGTGCCAGTGGGGTAATGGCAAAAAGAGGCGATAGATCTGTCATTGCCGCCGGGGTGCGGCGGAAAATGCCTTGGCGAGCAAGCTCGCTCCCACATTGGAACGCAATCCCCTGTGGGAGCGAGCTTGCTCGCGAAAGGGCCAGCCGGGTTTACACCGATGCGATGCGCACCTGCTTCTCCAACTCCACCTTCAACCCCGGCTCCAGCTTCAGTTGCCGCGCCAGTTCATCCAGATAGCTCTTCTCCATAAAGCTTTCCTCATCCACCAGCATCACACTGGCGATGTACATTTCTGCCGCCATCTCCGGCGTGCTCGCGGCCCGGGCGACGTCGGTCGGGTCCAAGGGTTTGTTGAGCTCGGCGTGCAGCCAGTGTTGCAGTTCCTGATCGTTGTCGAGTTTGGTGAATTCGCCTTCGATCAGTTGGCGTTCACGGTCATCGATATGGCCGTCAGCCTTGGCGGCCGCCACCAGTGCTTTGAGAATGGCCTGACTGTGCTGTTCGGCTTGTGCCGGTGGCAAGCGATCGAGGGTCTGCGGTTCGCTTTGTGGAGCGGTGCCTTTCTGGGCGTTGTAGTTACCGTAAGCCTTGTAGGCCAACACACCCAGCGCCGCGAGGCCGCCGTAGATCGCAACTTTGCCGCCGACCTTGCGCACTTTCTTGTTACCGAGCAGCAGGCCCATCGCACCTGCGGCCAATGCACCACCACCTGCACCTGACAGCAGACTGCCGAGGCCACCAGAGCCTGATGCGCCGCCGAGCAAACCGCCCAAGCCTCCGGCAGCCGGTTTGTTCTGCGTTCCGCCAGCCTTGTTCTGCAATAGATCCTGGCCGGACTTGAGCAGTTGATCGAGCAATCCACGGGTGTTCATGTTCCGCCTCCAAACAGGGGTTATCCGGATCTATAAGGCCCTCAGCCTAGTTCGAAAGTGCCCCTGTCCGACCTGCGAGTGTGCTTCCAGATGTTGCTCGCCCTGCAGCAGCCCTTCGTGAAAATAGATATACACTCAGGCCAATCTATAAAAACCGCCCACTGGGTAGCCCTTCTCATGATGACCCTGCGTCAGATTCGTCACTTCATCGCCGTGGCCGAGACCGGCTCGATCTCCGCCGCCGCGCAAACCGCGTTCATATCCCAATCGACCCTGACCCTGGCGATCCAGCAACTGGAAGAGGAAATCGGCGTCAGCCTGTTCAGCCGCCACGCCAAGGGCATGACGCTGACACACCAAGGTCATCAATTCCTACGCCAGGCGCACCTGATTCTGGCGACCGTGGACAACGCCAAACGCAGCCTGCAACAGAGTACCGATCAGGTTGCCGGGCAGTTGATCGTCGGCGTAACCAGTCTGGTCGCCGGTTATTACCTGGCGGATCTGCTCACCCGGTTTCAGCGCGCGTATCCCAATGTCGAAATCAGAGTGATGGAAGACGAACGGCCCTACATCGAGCATTTGCTGGTCAGTGGCGAGATCGATGTCGGCGTATTGATCCTCTCCAACCTCGAAGATCGCCACGCTTTGCAGACTGAAGTACTGACTCACTCACCGCACCGTTTGTGGCTTCCGGCCCAGCATCCACTGCTGGAGCACGACAGCATCAATCTCGCCGACGTCGCCCGCGAACCGTTGATTCAACTTAACGTCGATGAAATGGATCGCAATGCCCAGCGTTTCTGGCGCGGTTCCGGGCTGCAACCGAAAATCACTCTGAGAACCGCGTCCACCGAGGCCGTGCGAAGTCTGGTCGCCGCCGGATTGGGCGTGTCGATCCAGCCGGACATGACTTATCGCCCATGGTCGCTGGAGGGCGACATCATCGAAGCGCGTCCGATCGCCGACCTCAATCAGACCTTGGACGTCGGCCTGGCCTGGCGCCGTGGCACCGCGCGTCCCACATTGGTCGACCCATTCCTGACTGTCGCACGCGAGCAACCCCACGGCGGGCGCAAGCCATCTATTTAATCGAATGCTGCCTTCAGTATTTAGTATTTGTCGACCTCGGAGCCGCGCACTAGTCTTGCTGCATCTATAAGACGGCCGGCTCCCGGGTTTCAGGGAGCAACAATGGCCACACAAGAAAAGAGATCGCGGAAAATGGCTGGCGCGCAGACCCCGATGTGTACCGCGTTGTTGATTGATGGCGAACTGGTCGCCGGGGAAGGTTTTGTCGAGCCGATTCTCAATCCGGCCACCGGCGAAATCCTCACGCACATCGCCGAAGCCAGCACCGAGCAAGTCGAAGCCGCCATCCTCGCCGCCCACCGCGCCTTCGCCGATTGGTCGCGCACCACGCCTCAGCAACGTTCGAACCTGTTGCTCGAGATCGCCAACGCCGTGGAAAAACACGCCGACCACCTCGCCCGCCTCGAATCGCTGAACTGCGGCAAGCCGTTGCACCTGGCGCGTCAGGACGATTTGACCGCGACGGTCGATGTGTTCCGTTTCTTCGCTGGCGCCGTACGCTGCCAGACCGGGCAGCTCAGTGGCGAATACCTGCCGGGCTACACCAGCATGGTCCGTCGCGATCCGATTGGCGTGGTCGCCTCGATTGCGCCTTGGAATTACCCGATCATGATGGCCGCGTGGAAAATCGCCCCGGCCCTCGCCGCCGGCAACACGCTGGTGTTCAAACCGTCCGAACACACGCCGCTGTCGATCCTCGCTCTGGCGCCAGCGCTGGCCGAAATCCTCCCGCGCGGGGTCATCAACATCATCTGCGGTGGCGGCGAAGGCGTCGGCAGCCATTTGGTCGGCCACGCCAAGGTGCGCATGGTCTCGCTGACCGGCGATATCGTTACCGGGCAGAAAATCCTCCAGGCCGCCGCGAAAACCCTGAAACGCACGCACCTCGAACTCGGCGGCAAAGCCCCGGTGATCGTCTGCAACGACGCCGACATCCAGGCCGTGGTCGATGGCGTGCGCACTTACGGTTACTACAACGCCGGGCAGGACTGCACCGCTGCCTGCCGGATCTACGCGCAGGCCGGGATTCACGACAAATTGGTCGCCGAACTCGGCGCCGCCGTCAGCAGCCTGCGCTTCGCCGGCAAACGTGATGCCGATAATGAGATCGGCCCGCTGATCAGCACCCGTCAGCGCGACCGCGTCGCCAGTTTCGTCGAGCGCGCCCTCGGCCAGCCGCACATCGAACGCGTGACCGGTGCGGCGGTGCACTCCGGTGCCGGTTTCTACTATCAGCCGACGCTGCTCGCCGGTTGCAAACAGAGCGACGAAATCGTTCAGCGCGAAGTGTTCGGCCCGGTGGTCACCGTGACCCGTTTCGACGAACTCGCGCAGGCCGTCGACTGGGCCAACGACTCCGAATACGGCCTCGCCTCGTCGGTCTGGACGCAGAATCTCGACAAGGCCATGCAGGTTGCCGCGCGCTTGCAGTACGGCTGCACGTGGATCAACAGTCATTTCATGCTGGTCAGCGAAATGCCCCACGGCGGGCTGAAGCGCTCCGGTTACGGCAAAGACTTATCCAGTGATTCGTTGCAGGACTACAGCGTGGTGCGGCACATCATGGCCCGCCACGGCCAGCATCTCTGACTACGCTAATAACAAGCCGCCAACGGCATGCTTCACCGCGTTCACAACTGCCCCGACCATAATTTAAAGAAGAGGGTTCAACCATGTTCGTGCACAAGACCGCACTGCTCAGTGCAATCACCACGGCCCTGCTGGCCAGCGCCAGCCTGCAAGCGGCCGAGCCGTTAAAGGCTGTCGGTGCTGGCGAAGGTCAGCTGGATATCGTTGCGTGGCCGGGTTACATCGAACGTGGTGAGAGCGACAAAGCCTATGACTGGGTGACCGGTTTCGAGAAAGAAACCGGCTGCAAGGTCAATGTGAAAACCGCCGCTACCTCGGACGAAATGGTCAGCCTGATGGCCAAGGGCGGTTACGACCTGGTCACCGCATCAGGCGATGCCTCACTGCGGTTGATCGTCGGCAAACGGGTGCAACCGATCAACACCGCGCTGATCCCGAACTGGAACACCCTCGACCCACGCCTGAAAGATGCGCCGTGGTACGTGGTCAACCAGCAGACTTACGGCACCCCGTACCAGTGGGGACCGAACGTGCTGATGTACAACACCAACGTGTTCAAGACTGCGCCGACCAGTTGGAACGTGGTGTTCACCGCTCAGGATCTGCCCGACGGCAAGCCGAACAAGGGCCGCGTGCAGGCGTATGACGGCCCGATCTACATCGCAGATGCGGCGCTGTATCTGAAGTCGACCAAGCCTGAACTGGGTATCAAGGATCCGTATCAACTGACCGAAGATCAGTACAAAGCCGTGCTTGATCTGTTGCGCGCACAGCAGCCGCTGATCCACCGCTACTGGCACGACACCACGGTGCAGATGAGCGACTTCAAAAACGAAGGCGTGGTCGCCTCCAGCGCCTGGCCGTATCAGGTCAACGGCCTGATGAACGAGAAACAGCCGATTGCTTCGACCATTCCCAAAGAAGGCGCCACCGGCTGGGCCGACACCACCATGCTCCACGCCGAAGCCAAGCACCCGAACTGCGCGTACAAGTGGATGGACTGGTCGCTGAAACCGAAAGTCCAGGGCGATGTGGCGGCGTGGTTTGGTTCGTTGCCGGCCGTTCCTGCGGCGTGCAAAGAAAGTGAGTTGCTTGGCGCTGAAGGTTGCAAGACCAACGGTTTCGACCAGTTCGACAAGATCGCCTTCTGGAAAACCCCGCAGGCCGACGGTGGAAAATTTGTGCCGTATAGCCGCTGGACCCAGGACTACATCGCGATCATGGGCGGCCGCTAGCTCTCAATAACGACGCGGTCTTCTCCCTTTCCCCCTCGCCCCCTTGAGGGAGAGGGCTGGGGTGAGGGGGTAGCTTTTGACCTTGCCTTTGACTTCAGAGCAACGGCCAATAAGCCACCCTCACCCCCCGCCCTCTCCCGGAGGGAGAGGGAGCTAAAAGCAGATCGCATCTCGTCCGCCGAATGTGTGAGCCAAGCAAACCGTAAAACGATTCAGATTTTTCAGAAGTCCAGGCAGGGCCGCTGCGACGGCCCTCGCCTTTTTGGAGCACCGCACCATGACGCTTGCAGTCCAGTTCACCAACGTTTCCCGGCAGTTCGGCGAGGTCAAGGCCGTTGACCGGGTTTCCATCGATATCGAGGACGGCGAGTTCTTTTCCATGCTCGGCCCATCCGGCTCGGGCAAAACCACCTGCCTGCGGCTGATCGCCGGGTTCGAACAACCGAGCGCCGGTTCGATCCGCATTCACGGGGCCGAGGCGGCCGGTTTGCCGCCGTATCAACGTGACGTCAATACAGTGTTTCAGGATTACGCGCTGTTCCCGCACATGAACGTCCTCGACAACGTCGCCTACGGTTTGAAGGTCAAAGGCATCGGCAAAACCGAACGGCATAAACGCGCCGAAGAAGCTTTGGACATGGTCGCCCTCGGCGGTTACGGCGCACGCAAACCGGTGCAGTTGTCCGGCGGTCAGCGCCAACGTGTCGCCCTCGCCCGCGCCTTGGTCAATCGCCCGCGTGTGCTGTTGCTCGATGAGCCGCTTGGCGCCCTCGACCTGAAACTGCGCGAACAAATGCAGAGCGAACTGAAGAAGCTGCAACGCCAGCTCGGCATCACTTTCATCTTCGTCACTCACGATCAAACCGAAGCGCTGTCGATGTCCGATCGCGTCGCCGTGTTCAACAAGGGCCGCATCGAGCAGGTCGACACGCCGCGCAATCTGTACATGAAACCGACCACCACTTTCGTCGCCGAATTCGTCGGCACCTCGAATGTGATTCGTGGCGATCTGGCGCGCCAGATCAGCGGCCATCCCCAGCCGTTTTCGATCCGCCCGGAACACGTGCGGTTTGCCGAAGGCCCGTTGGCCAGCCACGAAATCGAAATCAGCGGTCTGCTGCACGACATCCAGTACCAGGGCAGCGCCACGCGCTATGAACTGAAGCTGGAAAACGGCCAGACCCTGAGCATCAGCCACGCCAACACTCAGTGGGTCGACAGCAGCGCGCAGCACCAGACCGGCCAGCGCCTGAGCGCGCGTTGGGCACGGGAAGCGATGATTCCGTTGCACGACACCGTGGCGAGCGGGGTTTGATATGAGCACGCTCGCGATGACTGCCTCGCCGCCGTTGCGCAGATTTTCCAACCTGCTCTACCGCAAGCCGAACCTGTATCTGTCGATGCTGCTGGTGCCGCCGCTGCTGTGGTTTGGCGCGATTTATCTCGGCTCGTTGCTGGTGCTGCTGTGGCAGGGTTTCTACACCTTCGACGACTTCACCATGGCGGTCACTCCGGACCTGACCCTGGCCAATTTTGCCGCGCTGTTTCAGCCGTCGAACTTCGACATCATCCTGCGCACGCTGAGCATGGCCATCGTTGTGTCGATCGCCAGTGCCATCGTCGCGTTCCCGATTGCCTACTACATGGCGCGCTACACCACCGGCAAGACCAAGGCGTTTTTCTACATCGCGGTGATGATGCCGATGTGGGCCAGTTACATCGTCAAGGCGTATGCGTGGACGTTGCTGCTGGCCAAGGGAGGCGTGGCGCAGTGGTTTGTGCAACACCTTGGATTGGAGCCGGTGTTGCAGTTCATTCTGGGGATTCCCGGCGTCGGTGGCAGCACCTTGTCGACCTCGCATCTGGGGCGGTTCATGGTGTTTGTGTACATCTGGCTGCCGTTCATGATTCTGCCGATTCAGGCGTCGCTGGAACGTCTGCCGCCGTCGCTGTTGCAGGCTTCTGCCGACCTCGGCGCCAAGCCGCGCCAGACCTTTATGCAGGTGATTCTGCCGCTGTCGATTCCGGGCATTGCGGCCGGTTCGATCTTTACGTTTTCGCTGACCTTGGGCGATTTCATCGTGCCGCAACTGGTCGGGCCACCGGGCTACTTTGTCGGCAGCATGGTCTACGCGCAGCAGGGGGCGATTGGCAATATGCCTATGGCGGCGGCGTTTACGTTGGTGCCGATTGTGTTGATCGCGGTTTACCTGTCCATTGTCAAACGACTGGGGGCTTTCGATGCGCTCTGACTCTTCATCACAAGGGCAGGCCTCACTGGGCTTAAAAATCGCAGCCTGGGGCGGGTTGGTATTTTTGCACTTCCCGATCCTGATCATCTTCCTTTACGCCTTCAACACTGAAGAAGCCGCGTTCAGCTTTCCGCCGAAGGGCTTCACGCTGCACTGGTTCAGCGTGGCGTTTTCGCGGCCGGATGTTCTGGAGGCGATCAAGCTTTCATTGCAGATCGCAGCCATCGCCACGTTGATTGCCATGGTGCTCGGTACGCTCGCGTCAGCCGCGCTTTATCGCCGGGATTTCTTCGGCAAGCAGGGCATCTCGCTGATGCTGATCCTGCCGATCGCATTGCCGGGGATCATCACCGGGATCGCGCTGCTGGCAACCTTCAAGACGCTGGGGATCGAACCGGGGATGTTCACCATCATCGTCGGCCACGCGACCTTCTGCGTGGTGATCGTCTACAACAACGTCATCGCCCGCCTGCGCCGCACTTCGCACAGTTTGATCGAGGCCTCGATGGACCTCGGCGCCGATGGCTGGCAGACGTTTCGCTACATCATCCTGCCGAACCTTGGCTCGGCGTTGCTGGCCGGCGGCATGTTGGCGTTTGCGCTGTCGTTCGACGAAATCATCGTCACCACGTTTACCGCCGGGCATGAACGCACGTTGCCGTTGTGGTTGCTCAATCAACTTAGCCGACCACGGGATGTACCGGTGACCAATGTCGTCGCGATGCTGGTGATGATGGTGACGATGCTGCCGATTTTGGGCGCTTATTACCTGACCCGGGGTGGCGAAAGCGTTGCCGGTAGCGGCGGCAAATAAACATCTGAAAGACACCACTTTCCCCTGTGGGAGCGAGCTTGCTCGCGAAGAGGCCGTCACATCCGACATTGATGTCGACTGACACACCGCTTTCGCGAGCAAGCTCGCTCCCACAGGGTTATCGATTCGGCCAGAACAATAAAAGTATTAGTGAGGACAACAGACATGCAAACCAAACTCTTGATCAACGGCCAACTGGTCAACGGCGAAGGCCCGGCACAACCGGTGCTCAACCCCTCGCGCGGCGAAGTCCTGGTGGAGATCAACGAAGCCACTGAAGCTCAGGTCGACGCCGCCGTACGCGCTGCCGACAACGCGTTCGCCGACTGGTCGCAAACCGCGCCGAAAGACCGTTCGCTACTGCTGCTCAAACTCGCCGACGCCATCGAAGCCCACGGCGAAGAACTGGCCAAGCTCGAATCCGACAACTGCGGCAAACCCTACAGTGCCGCGCTCAACGACGAGATTCCGGCGATTGCCGACGTGTTCCGTTTCTTCGCCGGCGCCAGCCGTTGCATGAGCGGCTCGGCCGCTGGCGAATACCTGCCCGGCCACACCTCGATGATCCGCCGCGATCCGGTGGGCGTGATCGCCTCCATTGCGCCGTGGAACTACCCGCTGATGATGGTCGCCTGGAAAATCGCCCCGGCACTGGCGGCCGGTAATACCGTGGTGCTCAAACCGTCAGAGCAAACGCCTCTGACCGCGTTGCGTCTGGCTGAACTGGCGTCGGAAATATTCCCGGCCGGTGTACTCAATCTGGTGTTTGGTCGCGGTCCTACCGTTGGCAGCCCATTGGTTACGCACCCGAAAGTGCGCATGGTTTCGCTGACCGGTTCGATCGCCACAGGCGCCAACATCATTTCCAGCACCGCCGACAGCGTTAAACGCATGCACATGGAACTGGGCGGTAAAGCGCCGGTAATCATCTTCGATGACGCCGATATCGATGCGGCGGTGGAAGGCATTCGCACCTTCGGTTTCTACAACGCCGGGCAGGATTGCACGGCGGCCTGTCGGATCTACGCGCAGCAAGGCATTTACGACAAATTCGTCGAGAAGCTCGGCGCGGCGGTCAGCAGCATCAAGTATGGCTTGCAGGATGATCCGTCGACTGAACTGGGGCCGTTGATCACCGCGCAACATCGCGACCGCGTTGCCGGGTTTGTCGAGCGTGCTGTGGCGCAGCCGCACATTCGTTTGATCACTGGCGGTAAGGCTGTTGACGGTAACGGCTTCTTCTTCGAGCCGACGGTGTTGGCCGATGCGCAGCAGGACGACGAAATCGTCCGCCGCGAAGTATTTGGGCCGGTGGTTTCAGTGACCAAGTTCACTGATGAAGCGCAGGCGTTGGAATGGGCTAACGATTCGGACTACGGCCTCGCCTCCTCCGTGTGGACGGCAGATGTAGGACGCGCGCATCGCATGTCGGCGCGGTTGCAGTACGGCTGCACGTGGGTGAATACGCACTTCATGCTTGTCAGCGAAATGCCCCATGGCGGTCAGAAATTGTCTGGTTACGGGAAAGACATGTCGATGTATGGACTGGAGGACTACACCACGGTTCGGCATGTGATGTTCAAGCACTAAGCCTTTAAAAGCTTCGCGAGCAGGCTCGCGCCCACAGGAGTAAGTATTCCAAATGTGGGAGCGAGCCTGCTCGCGAAGGCGTCACCCCGGTATCAGGAAAGAAACCGGCACTACGCACCACCAGGATTCCACACCTAACAATAACTACCGAACCGGGCGGCGCCCACAAAGCCCCGCCACGGCCTCGGCCATCCGAAATCTGCCGATTTCACGGAGCAATCACACATGAGTGCCTCACCCGATCTCGCCGCAGCCGTTGCCGACAGCGATGCCGAACAACTGCGCAAACTGGGCTACACCTCGAACTTCAACCGCAGCATGAGTCTGTGGGAAAACTTCGCCTTGGGCTTCACTTATCTCTCACCGGTCGTAGGGGTTTATACCCTCTTCGGTCTGTGCCTCGCCGCCGGCGGGCCACCGATGTTCTGGGCCTATTTGCTGGTCGGTTGCGGCCAGTTGCTGGTGTGCCTGATCTTCGGCGAAGTGGTTTCGCAGTTCCCGATTTCCGGCGGTGTTTACCCTTGGGCACGCCGATTGGTCGGCAAGAAATGGGCATGGATGGTCGGCTGGATCTACTCCATCGCCCTCTGCGTCACCATTGCTGCAGTTGCGGTCGGCGCTGGCCCGTATCTGGCCGCCATGCTCGGTTTTGAGCCAAGCAACAACACCAACATCGTCATCGCCCTAGTGCTGACCCTGTTCGCCACACTGGTCAACCTCAGCGGCACCAAAGTGCTGGCGCGTATCGCTATGTTCGGCTTCCTCTGCGAACTGGTTGGCGCAGTGATCGTCGGTGTTTACCTGTTGGTGTTCGAGCGTCACCAACCGCTGAGCGTGCTGTTCAACACCTTCGACATCAGCGTTGACGGCTCATACCTGCCGGCCTTCCTCACCGCATCGCTGGCGGGGATGTTCCTCTACTACGGCTTCGAGGCCTGCGGCGACGTCGCTGAAGAAACCCCGAACCCGAGCGCAAAAATCCCGGTGGCCATGCGCATGACCATCTACATCGGCGGCATCGCGGCAATGTTCGCCTGCCTGGCGCTGATTCTCGCCGTGCCGGACATGCAAGCGGTGATCAACGGCACCGACAAAGACCCGGTCACCACCATCCTCAACAACGCCTTCGGCCCGGTCGGTTCGAAAGTGGTGATGGGCGTGGTAATGATTTCCTTCATCTCCTGCGTCATCAGCCTACAAGCAGCGGCAAGCCGTCTCCTGTACTCCTACGCTCGCGATGAAATGGTCATCGGCAGCCGACTGCTGAAAAAGATTTCTCCTACCACCCAAGTACCGGTTGCCGCACTGTTTGTGTCCGGCGTCCTGCCGGCCCTGATCATCGCCCTCGGCTTCTTCCTGCAAGACGCCGTGGCCACCATCGTCAGCTTCGCCGCCATCGGCATCTACCTCGCGTTCCAGATGATCGTCCTGGCCGCACTGTACGCCCGCAGTAAAGGCTGGAAGCCGAGCGGCAAATTCACCCTCGGCGCATGGGGCTGGCCGGTGAACATCGGCGCGCTGGTGTATGGCGTTGGCGCGATCATCAACATGGCCTGGCCACGTACGCCGGATGCGGCGTGGTACGTGAACTATGCGATGGTGTTGAGTACTGCGATCGTGATTGGCTTGGGCTTGGTTTACATGTGGATTGGCAAGCCGTATGACCATGGCAAGGCGCCGGCTGGGGATGCGTGGAAGGTGAGTCGCTAAGAAGAATCACCCCGGAATCGAGATTTGATTCCGGGGTCTCCTCGAAGCACTGTCATCAATTCATCAGTACGCCATTTGATATCGGCTTTACCTCTAACAGCTTCGAAGCGATCCAGATCGATCACCTTTCTCTTTTTACCCCTCGCTTCATCTTTGCTCACAGAATTGCTTCTCCCTTTTCCCGATTGCTAACTCATAAAGGAAAATCTTCGGTGCAGGGATGGTTTAGCAGCGGAATCTAAAAAAACAGGCATTTCCTACAGACACAGCCTGCCTGAAAAAGCCCCATTTCCTACGATGTGTGGCGAAAGGGTAGACTTGTCGCCGCAAGCGCCTGACCGATAGGCTTTATCCCGTCGCTGTTAATTCAGCGATCCGGGGTCGAAGCCGGGACATCATCAACATGACGCTCAGCGCCCACCATAGAAACCCAGGCATTTCTGTCTGTCAGTTTCGCTTTATGGCGGGCTGTGTGGCGCGGGCCTCTCGGCTTACATGTTGATCGAGAATGTTCCGACTTCGAACGCCGCACGGTTCGCCACCCAGATCTTTCGAAGGATTCGTGGCGACTCTCATTTCAACATGGAGTCAGAAATGCATTCGTCAAATTCAGATGAAACACACTCGCACTTCACCCCCACCATCTTCACCCGCCACAACCGTTTCCTCCACGCCTTCATGCAAGATCACGAAGCCTGGTTCTGTGTTCAGGATCTCGGTCGCTTGATGGGCTATCCGCTAAACGAACGCCTCACCCTGAAACTCGATCCCGACCAGCGTCGCAATGTCCTCCTGCGCAAGGACGGCGAAATCATCGATTGCGCGATGGTCAGCGAATCCGGACTGTTCGCCCTGCTCATCCATCACTTCGTCCCGGAAAACCGGCATCTGCGCCAATGGTTGAGCCATGAAGTCATCCCGATGCTGCGCGAAACCCAATCAAGCCCTGTGGAAAACCACCCGAGCTTGAGTTCAGTGCATTGGGCAGGCGTTACCGTGCCGCTGCTGCACTGGCAAAAGCAGGCGTGGGTCAAATGGCGGGATGTGCCGGAGTTGATGCGCGGCCAGCGGCCGTATCCAGTACTGGGAACGTGTAGCTGATCCAAATAAAAAAGGGGCGGACCTTTCAGTCCGCCCCTTTTTATTTCCACTCAAAACCGCGAAACACTCCGCATCGCATCCACCAGATACCGCATCGCAATCCGGTCATTCTCCGAAAGCTCCCGATAACGCTCCACCAGCTTCACTTCGTCAGAGCTGAGCCGGCGCCTTTTGCGGCCGCTGCCCAGGCAAGGAAAGATGCCCAACATGTCGGTGATCCCTTGTATTTTTGCCATGGACGATGTCCTTCAATACTTCAAAGAATTGCTAAACCACCACATCGCCCTGCCCCTTACAGCAGCGCCGTGTGCCCTACCGGTCAGCACCGGTCATGCCCATAGAATAGAAATTAAATCGGCGCTGAAAAGCGGTTTTTAGAGTAATTAGTCGAAAAAAGCAGATATGCCGTGTAAATCAGAATGCCCTGTCAGATGTTTAACCGACATGTCTTGTTTCATTGACACACTGGCGCGGTGAATCAACGAATTTTGCATTGCGAGCGAACCGTTTAAGCTAGCGGGCATCTGTTAATAGTCCGTTGCGTTTGGCCGAAGGCTTGTCCGAACCGTTATTTCTGATCCAGCACGTGCCAGGAACGGCGCGGGATTGCACACGACAGGTTGTATATATGCACCGCAGGAATTTGCTCAAAGCGTCCATGGCCATTGCGGCTTACACCGGTCTTTCGGCCACTGGCCTGCTGGCCAGCCGTGCATGGGCGGCCAATGGCGGCGCCGCCGATGGCGAGGCTCAGGCCTTCGACTTCGAAGCGCTTAAGCGCCAGGCCAAGCAACTGGCCGGCAGCGCCTATCAGGACACCAAACAGGTGCTGCCGCCAACCCTGGCGACCATGACCCCGCAGAACTTCAATGCGATCCGCTACGACGGCGAGCATTCGCTGTGGAAGGAAAACAAGGGTCAGCTGGACGTGCAGTTCTTCCACGTCGGCATGGGGTTCCGTCAGCCGGTGCGCATGTACAGCGTCGACGCCAAGACGCGCACTGCCCGCGAGGTGCATTTCCGCCCGGCGCTGTTCAACTATGAAAACACTTCGGTCGACACCCAGCAGCTCAAGGGTGACCTCGGTTTTGCCGGCTTCAAGCTGTTCAAAGCGCCGGAGCTGGATCGTCACGATGTGTTGTCGTTCCTCGGCGCCAGCTATTTCCGTGCGGTAGACGCTACTGGCCAATATGGCCTCTCGGCGCGCGGCCTGGCGATCGACACTTACGCCAAGAAACGCGAAGAATTCCCTGACTTCACCAAGTTCTGGTTCGAGACACCGGACCAGAACGCCACACGTTTTGTGGTCTACGCACTGCTCGACTCGCCGAGCGCCACTGGCGCTTATCGTTTCGACATCGATTGCCAGGCCGAACGCGTGGTGATGGAAGTCGATGCGCACATCAATGCGCGTACGGCGATCGAGCAATTGGGCATCTCGCCGATGACCAGTATGTTCAGTTGTGGCACCCACGAGCGCCGCATGTGCGACACCATCCACCCGCAGATCCACGACTCGGATCGTCTGGCGATGTGGCGCGGCAACGGCGAGTGGATCTGCCGCCCGCTGAACAACCCGGCGACCCTGCAATTCAATGCGTTTGCCGACACCGATCCGAAAGGCTTCGGTCTGGTGCAGACCGACCATGAATTCGCCAACTATCAGGACACCGTGGACTGGTACAGCAAGCGCCCGAGCCTGTGGGTAGAACCGACCACGGCGTGGGGCGAAGGCTCTATCGATCTGCTGGAAATCCCTACCACCGGCGAGACTCTCGATAACATCGTCGCGTTCTGGACCCCGAAAAAACCGGTGGCTGCCGGGGATTCGCTGAACTACGGCTACAAGCTTTACTGGAGCGCATTGCCGCCCGTGGGCACGCCGTTGGCACGGGTGCACGCGACCCGTTCCGGCATGGGCGGATTCACCGAAGGCTGGGCACCGGGAGAGCATTACCCGCCGGTGTGGGCGCGTCGTTTTGCCGTGGACTTCACTGGCGGTGGTCTGGATCGACTGCCGCAAGGCACCGGAATCGAACCGGTGGTGACGTGCTCGAACGGCAAGGTGCAGGATTTCAGCGTACTGGTGCTGGATGACATCAAGGGCTATCGGATTCTGTTTGACTGGTACCCGACCAGTGACAGCGTGGAGCCGGTGGAGCTGCGGTTGTTTATTCGCACCAACGATCGCACGTTGAGCGAGACCTGGTTGTACCAGTATTTCCCGCCGGCGCCGGACAAGCGTAAGTACCCTTGAGGGTTCTCCGGCGTCTGATTGGGCCTCATCGCGAGCAGGCTCACTCCTACAGGGTTATGTGTCGTTAACAAGATGTGTGTGCGACGCAGATCAACTGTAGGAGTGAGCCTGCTCGCGATAGCATCCGCCCAGTCAGCACAAAAACACCCAACAGAAACAAAGCCCCGGCCATCACTGACCGGGGCTTTTTGCTTTTTCACAACTCACTCAATCGCGCAAATCAGACTCATGAATCGGCTGATCACGATGCGTTGCCCGTTGATATTGCGCCGGCCACACCGCTTTGCGCCCCCCCAGATCATCGTCGGCATGCAGTGGCCAGTAAGGATCACGCAGCAGCTCCCGAGCGAGGAAAATGATGTCAGCCTGACAGGTGCGCAGAATATGCTCGGCCTGCGCCGGCTCGGTAATCATTCCCACGGTGCCGGTGGCGATGCCTGACTCTTTGCGCACACGCTCTGCGAAGCGCGTCTGATAGCCCGGCCCGACCGGAATTTCCGCGTTGGCCGCCGTCCCGCCCGACGACACATCGATAAGATCCGCGCCGAGGGTGTGCAGACGTCGCGCCAGTTCCACGGTTTCATCCGGGTTCCAGCCGTCTTCCACCCAGTCAGTGGCCGACACGCGAACAAACACCGGTAACTCCTCCGGCCAGACCGCCCTCACCGCTTCGGTCACTTGCAGCACCAGACGAATGCGGTTCTCGAACGATCCCCCGTACTGATCGCGACGCTGATTACTCAGCGGCGAAAGAAACTGGTGCAGCAGATAACCATGCGCCGCGTGTACCTCGACCACGCTGAAACCCGCCTTCAGCGCGCGTTTGGCGGCGTCGACAAACGCCTGAATGACGTCGGCGATCTGCCCTTCATCCAGCTGTTTCGGTTGCGTGTGCTGCGGATCGAAAGCAATCGGTGACGGGCCGACCGGTGTCCAGCCGCCATCATCGGGTTTGACACTGCCATGCTTGCCGATCCACGGCCGATGGGTGCTGGCCTTGCGCCCGGCGTGGGCCAGTTGAATCCCGGCGACCGCACCTTGGGCGGTGATGAAGCGGGTGATGCGTTGTAGCGGCTCGATCTGTTCGTCGTTCCACAGGCCAAGGTCTTCGGCGGTGATCCGCCCGTCGGCCGTGACCGCCGTGGCTTCGGTAAATACCAGACCCGCGCCACCTACCGCGCGACTGCCGAGGTGTACCAGATGCCAGTCGTTAGCGAGGCCGTCGACACTGGAGTATTGGCACATCGGTGACACCGCGATGCGGTTGGGCAGGGTCAGTTGGCGCAGAGTGAAGGGTTCAAGCAGCAGACTCATGGGGCACCTCTCAAATCAGTGGGCAGGCTCCAGGGTTCTGTTTGAATAGTCGACGAGTGACAGGAAAAAGATGCAGCACCCGCCCCCGCGGGCAAAAAATTCGACAAGACGTCACAAGGCCAATCAAGCAGTGCTTAGAGCCTAGTCGACAACCGGGGATGAGGGAGGGTTCAGAGTGATTCAGTGTGTGAAAGGACGCTTTCGCGAGCAGGCTCGCTCCCACAAAGGACAACACCGTACCTGTGGGAGCGAGCCTGCTCGCGAAGGGCTTAGCGCGGTTCGATGTGGGCAATCATCAACTGAACAGTCTCATTACCCCGAAACTCATTAACGTCGAGCTTATAAGCCAGTTCAACCCACTGAATCGTCGGGTTCGGCCAGATATCGCGGTCAACGCCGAAGGCAATACCATCCAGCTTCACCGAGCCACATTCGCTCTTCAGCACCACTTTCAGGTGCCGTTCGCCGACCACTCGCTGTTCGACCAACTGAAACACGCCATGAAACAGCGGCTCCGGGAAGTGCTGCCCCCAAGGCCCGGCATGGCGCAAGGCGCGGGCCAGTTCGAGGTGGAATTCTTCAACCGCCAGCGTGCCATCGGTCAGCATGCGCCCGGTCAGATCTTCTTCGCGAAGTTGCCTACGCACCTCAGCGTCAAAGGCCTCGGCGAAAAGCGGAAAATTCTCCTGCGGCAAGGTAAGACCAGCGGCCATTGCGTGGCCACCATACTTGGCGATCAGGTTCGGATGCTGCGCCGCCACCACGCTCAACGCGTCACGAATGTGGAAGCCTTGCACCGAACGCCCGGAGCCCTTGAGCAAGCCATCACCGGCATCGGCGAAGGCAATGGTCGGACGGAAATAGCGCTCTTTCATCCGCGACGCGAGAATCCCGATTACACCCTGGTGCCACTCCGGGTCGAACAGGCACAGACCAAACGGCATCGATTCGACCGGCAAGTCCTTGAGCTGCGCCAGCGCCTCGCGCTGCATGCCTTGTTCGATAGATTTGCGATCCTGGTTCATGCCGTCCAGTTGCGCGGCCATTTCCCGGGCCAGGTTGGCGTCGGCAGTGAGCAGGCATTCGATGCCCAGGCTCATGTCATCCAGACGTCCGGCAGCATTCAGGCGCGGGCCGACAATAAAGCCAAGATCGGTGGAGGTAATGCGCGCAGCGTCTCGCTTGGCCACTTCAAGGATCGCTTTGATCCCCGGCCGTGCGCGCCCGGCGCGAATCCGCTCGAGACCTTGATGCACCAGAATCCGGTTGTTGGCGTCCAGCGGCACCACATCGGCAACGCTGCCCAGCGCCACCAGGTCGAGCAGTTCACCGATGTTCGGCTGCGGCTTGTTCTCGTACCAGCCGAGACTGCGCAAACGTGCACGCAACGCCATCAACACATAGAAAATCACCCCGACGCCGGCCAGTGCCTTGCTCGGGAATTCGCAGCCGGGCTGGTTCGGGTTGACCAGCGCATCGGCCAGCGGCAGTTCATCGCCAGGCAAGTGGTGGTCGGTGATCAGTACATTGAGGCCGGCCTTTTTGGCAGCGGCCACGCCTTCGACGCTGGAGATGCCGTTGTCGACGGTGATCAGCAATTGCGGTTCGCGGGTCAGTGCGACCTCGACGATTTCCGGGGTCAGGCCGTAGCCATATTCGAAGCGGTTCGGCACCAGATAATCGACGTGCGCCGCACCGAGCAAGCGCAAACCAAGCATGCCGACGGTACTGGCGGTCGCCCCGTCCGCGTCGAAGTCGCCGACGATGAGGATGCGCTGGCGTTGCTCCAGCGCCGTCACCAGCAGGTCTACCGCCGCATCGATGCCCTTGAGTTGCTGAAACGGGATCAACCGCGCCAGGCTCTTGTCCAGCTCCGCCTCGGACTGCACGCCCCGCGCCGCGTACAAGCGGGTCAGCAAGGGTGGCAGATCACCGAGAAACGGCAGAGTGGCAGGCAGTTGACGAGGTTCGATACGCATGGGGTGACAGAGACTTCTCTTGATTACGTGGGATTATTGCGGTGGTGATGCGGGATCAGCCGCGCTCACCTTGCAGCCATTGCAACTGGACTTCGTGCTGACCCCGGTCGTCGGTGACGAAGATCGTGCCTTCGCTGATCATCACGTCCCACTTGATAACGCGGGGCATGTCCTTGGCCAGGGTTTCCAGTACTTCTTGCGGGACCGCTGCGATGTTGACGTTCTTCAGGTTTTTGATCGCCGGGATCACCTTGGTTTCCCAGACACGCAGGCTGCCGTAGGCCAGCAGGCTGGTGCGCTCGGTGCGACGCGAGCACCAGGTCAGGCGATCAGCGTCAGGCTGGCCAACTTCGATCCAGTGCAGAACACGGTCGTCCAGGCTCTTTTCCCACAGTGCAGGTTCATCCACGTCTGACAGACCGCGACCAAACGACAACTGCTCGTTGTACCAGAGGGCGTAGGCCAGCAGTCGCACGGTCATGCGCTCTTCGGTTTCCGAAGGGTGACGGGCGATGGTCTGCTTGACGCTCTCGTAGACACTGCGGTCGAGGTCGGTGAGGTTCAGTTCAAATTTGTAGGTAGTGGACGGCTGGGCCATGAACGGGCTTCTTGATACGAGGAAAGTCGGCAAGTCTAACCGATGCAGTAGGCAATCATCGAATTGATGGCGATCAAGCTGCGGCGTCTGACAGCCGGCTATGTTAAAACGCTGTATCCGCTCAGCCTTGTCCTACAGGATTTCGCATGCCGTTCACTAGCAAACCGCTCTCGGGTCTGAAAGTCATTGAATTGGGTACATTGATTGCCGGGCCGTTTGCCTCGCGTATTTGCGGCGAGTTCGGCGCCGAAGTGATCAAGATCGAGTCACCGGACGGCGGTGATCCGCTGCGCAAATGGCGAAAACTGTACGAAGGCACGTCGTTGTGGTGGTTCGTTCAGGCACGCAACAAGAAGTCGCTGACGCTGAACCTCAAACACCCTGACGGCTTGGCGATTCTGAAAAAACTGCTCAGTGAAGCCGACATCCTCATCGAGAACTTCCGCCCCGGCGTGCTGGAAAAACTGGGCTTGGGTTGGGAAACCCTGCACGCGTTGAACCCGAAACTGGTGATGGTGCGCCTGTCCGGTTTTGGCCAGACCGGGCCGATGAAGGATCAGCCCGGCTTCGGTGCGGTGGGTGAGTCCATGGGCGGCTTGCGCTACATCACCGGTTTCGAGGACCGCCCACCGGTGCGCACCGGAATTTCCATCGGCGATTCGATTGCCGCGCTATGGGGCGTGATCGGCGCGCTAATGGCGCTGCGTCATCGTGAGGTCAATGGTGGCACCGGACAAGTTGTCGATGTCGCGTTGTATGAAGCGATTTTCGCGATGATGGAAAGCATGGTGCCGGAGTTCGACGTGTTCGGTTTTATCCGCGAGCGCACCGGCAACATCATGCCCGGCATCACGCCCTCCTCTATCCACACCAGTGCCGATGGCAAACACGTGCAGATCGGCGCCAATGGTGACGCGATCTTCAAACGCTTCATGCTGATCATCGGCCGTGAAGACCTGGCCAATGACCCTACGCTGGCCAGCAACGACGGGCGTGACAATCGTCGCGACGAGTTGTACGGCGTGATCGATCGCTGGGTCAATTCGTTGCCGCTGCAATCCGTGCTCGACCTGCTCAATCAGGCCGAAGTACCGGCCAGCCGGATCTTCAGCGCCGAGGACATGTTCAGCGATCCGCAGTACCTGGCCCGAGAGATGTTCCTGCAGGCCAAGCTGCCCGGCGGCAAAGATTTCAAGATGCCGGGCATCGTGCCGAAACTCTCAGAGACACCCGGCAGTTCGGAATGGGTCGGACCGCAATTGGGTGAACACAATGCGCAGGTACTTCACGATCTTGGCTACGACGAGCGCCAGATCGCCAAGTTGCGCGAAGACGGAGCCATTTAAGCTGAAACGCCGGCAGACATCGCACACCAACCGCGCCCATCACTGGTGGACGTGGCGGTTGTTCGGCTTGTTGTTTTTACTCATGTTGTCGAACGGCGCGCAGGCGAAACCGACGCTGACCTGGTTACTGCGCGACCTGCCGCCCCTGACCATTTTTGAAGGCCCGAAAAAAGGCCAGGGTGTCATTGATCACCTCATGCCGATGCTGATTGCCGGCATGCCGCAATACGAACACAAGTTGATGCGAGTCAATCGAGCCCGAGGCATCCAGATGCTTCACGAAGCCTCCTTCACCTGCGACCCGTCGCTGATCTGGAGCAAGGAGCGCGCGCAATGGATCGCGTATTCCATCCCGGCCTTCCGCGCCGTCAGTAATGGGCTGGTGGTGCGTCAGAAAGATCGCGAAGTGTTGGCACCGTTTCTCGTGGAAGGTGAAATCGATCTGGCATCGCTTCTAGCCAATGGCCAAGTGAAAATCGGTGTCGTGGCGGAACGCAGTTACGGTGCAATAGTCGATGACTTGCTGCGCCAGGCCCCCACGGACGCCCTGACGCCTCATTACGGCAACGAGGCCCTGAACAATCTGCTGCTGATGCAGCGCCTGGGACGATTACAGGTGGTGCTGGGCTATTGGCCAGAAATTCGTTATCAGGCTCATCTGGCGCAAATCGCCGAAGACGAGTTGCTGTTTTATCCGATCCGCGGCACCGGTAAATACCTGTCGGGCTACATCGGCTGCTCCGACACACACCAGGGCCGTCAGGCAATCAGCGAAATAAACCAACTGCTGCGCACCCTTCCCCACGATCAACTGAACCAGTTGTACGCCGACTGGCTGGACCCCGCGATGCGAAGTGACTACCTCGAACAGGCCCGATCGTTCTTCGAGCAACAAGCGGCGCCATGAGCAAATCGCAGACAAAAGAAACCCCGAGAAGTGGGGAGACGACTCGGGGTTAAACGTGGCCTACATAAAGACCCGTAGCAGCAAGCGACAAGCACCGGAGCACAATGCTTGATCCTGCTGTTACCGGGTCTGACTGACAGGGATGCAGGAAGGTTCCCACAAAAAATATTTCATCTTTACAGCGCCGCACGTTTATCCAGCGCGGCGTTGCGCAATGCCGCGATCACACAGGGTTCCAGCCTTCCCTCCGCAATCAGAACGTCGCGGTGCAAGCCGTCAACGACATCGGTCAACTGGCGCTTGTCGGTCAGTTGTGCCTGATTGAATTCGCGTTCCACCACAATGGCGCCGTGACTGTTCTTCAAGGTCACCAGGCATTCGCCATGGGAACCGTTTGGAGACAACGAAACCTGATACGGGCTCAGAGCCTCACCGAGCAATAGACTGATACTTTCCATCTCGATCTCCACTCAATAGTCCGAAAACTGTGTGCCTGGGGCGTGTTCACAATAAATGACCACCGGCCCGAGAAGAAAGTTCTGCATACCGATCGCTCCGCTCCTGGAGTCACCGGTCTGTCAGAGCATGCACGGCGAAGATGACAGAAAAATAACCGTCCCCGTCAAACCTGGAGAGTTGGCGAAGCGGCGCTCAGGTAACTGTCGAGCAAACCGCGCATCAGCACCGCCGACACCGGGGTTTGCAGGCGCCCCAGCAGCCGCAGGCGGTGTTCACACAGCAAAGGCTCTAGATCGTTCAGCAGGCTTGGTGCGACCGTCCCCAGCAGGATCAACGCACGCGCCTCATGCCGTGTCGCCAGATGATGAATCAGCGCCAGGCCATCGCCACCCTTGAGTTGCGGATCGCAAATGGCGATGTCGACCGCGCCGCGATGACCCAGCGAAGACAGCGCAGAGGCCAGCGACGGCGCCGTCAGCACGTCATAGATGCCAATGGCATTGAGCATTTGATGCAATGCCATCAGCTGGAACGGATTGGGTTCAAGTATCAGGACTTTAAGCGAGCGCATAAGCGACCTCTGGAGGCGACAATCGCGGACTCTCACCGCAGTTGTTGTCACTCTAGGGCAGCCGTCCTAAGCCTCCCATCGGAAAAGTAGTCGCGTCTTATAGGACATTTCCCATCTTCATTGCAGACATCGACACCCGCTCTCTGTACGACGCAGGGTGATGTCCGTCCAGCCCCCCAAAAGTCCACGCAGTTTGCCGTCGGCGCTGTAGAACGGCACTGTCCACTGATAGACCTCGCGGGGACCACTCTTGAATTGCAATCGGCGCTTGCTGAAGCGCGACTTGCGGGTACGCAACTGCACCAGGAACTCGTCGTGCAGCATCAGCGCCGTAGCCTGCGGCAGCGCGTCAACCTCGATCAGCAACTTCCCCAGCACCTGATCCAGTCGAATCGACAAGGCCTCCTCATAGCTGCGATTGCACATGATCAGCCGCCCTTGCAGATCACGGACGAACACCGGGTCGGGCATGGAGTCGATCAACGCGTGCTGAAACGCCAGTTGATCGCCCAGATCCTTTTCCGCCGCGCGACGCAGTTTGATCACGGCCGTCAGTCGCCGATTCCATATCAGGAAAAGCAGGCCAAACACGCCGAGTCCGCCCATGCCCCAGCAACCCCATTCGAGCATCTGCTGCCAGACCGACGGCACGGGCACCGGTGCAACACCCTCAAGCCATTTCAGCCGGATCGCCCGTAACTCCGCCGCAGGAAAAGCCTCAAGGGCCTTGTTGAGAATACTCAAGAGCACTGGCATGCCTTTACGCACGGCCAGGTTATCCGCTTCCCATTTACCTTCGACCAGACCGCCCACCTTGAGCAACCCCAAAGGATACAGCTGAGCGCCGATTTCGTTCTCGATGGTGGCGTAAGCTTCACCGCTCTCGACCAGTGCTCGCGCCTCAGCGTAGGTCTTGACCGAGCGAATCTCGATCGACGGGAAGTCACGCCGGATCATGTCTTCCAGCGCATGCCGGGCCGGCAGCACCAACACCCGTTGACTCAATTGCTCAAAAGCCTCCAGCCGGGGCGCGTCAGCGCGGCCGACAAACACCCAGCCCGCACCACCAAATGCATGGCTGTAATCCAGAAACGCCTTGCGCTCCTCGCTCATGGCCAGGGTCGTACTGATATCCGCCGATCCGCTTTCCAGACGTTCGAGCATGTGATCGGTGGAAAACGACTCCTGATGCACAAAACGCAACCCGGTCATCGCCGTCACGCGCTTGAGTACATCATTATTCAAGCCGCTCCACTGCCCGTGCTCATCCTGGAACAGATACAACGGGTACTGCAACGACGTCACCTTCACCTCGGGGTTGTCTCGAATCCACTGACGCTCGTGCGCAGCCAGTTCGATGGGCTGGACCCTGGAAGTCGCGGCATCGTCATGCAGCGCCAGTTGCGCCGCCTCGCTGCTGCGCATCAAAGCCAGTAATCCGAACAAGAACAGCCCACTCAGTGCCGGTTTCAAACCTCTATAAAACAGCATTGCCACTTCCTTCGTGATCGACTCACCCGTCCTTCGTGGGTGAAAACCCGCACAGTGTGGCAGCAGAAACAAAAAAGCCCGTCAGGAGACGGGCTTCAAAATGTGACAGCTTTTACCGGCTTAAAGCGGCTTGCCGCGGTTGCCATGCTGGCTGACAAAGGCTTGCACGGCTTTCAGCTCGTTTGGCAAAACGGTGCAACGCTCGTTTCGCTCAAACAAATCAGAAAGATGTGCAGGTAGCTCGAGCGCTTTTCCTACACCGGCTTTCTCTACCGCATCCGGGAATTTCACCGGATGTGCGGTGCCGAGAATCACCATCGGGATATCGAGGCTACGACGGCATTCGCGCGCGGCCTTGACGCCGATCGCGGTATGCGGATCCAGCACTTCACCGGTCTGCTCGTAAACTTCGGCGATGGTTTCGCAGGTTTGCGCGTCGTCCACGGCCAGCGAGTCGAACAGCTTGCGGGCTTCGGTCCAGCGTTCTTGCTCGACGCTGAAACCACCACCCTGCTTGAACGTGTCCATCAGACCGGCGATGGCCGCGCCGTTGCGACCGTGCAGGTCGAACAGCAGGCGTTCGAAGTTCGACGAGACCATGATGTCCATCGACGGCGACAGCGTGGCGTGCAGGGTTTCCTTGACGTACTGATTGCCGCTCATGAAGCGGTGCAGGATGTCGTTGCGGTTGGTGGCGACGATCAACTGGTTGATCGGCAGGCCCATGTTGCGCGCCAGGTAACCGGCGAAGATGTCGCCAAAGTTGCCGGTCGGCACCGAGAACGACACCGAACGCGCCGGACCGCCCAACTGCAGGGCCGCGTGGAAGTAGTAGACGATCTGGGCCATGATCCGCGCCCAGTTGATCGAGTTCACCGCCACCAGACGCGTGCCTTTGAGGAAGCTCTGGTCGGCGAAGCTCGCCTTGACCATTTCCTGGCAGTCATCGAAGTTGCCTTCGATGGCGATGTTGTGGATGTTCTCGCCGAAAATCGTGGTCATCTGGCGACGCTGCACTTCGGACACACGGTTGTGCGGGTGCAGAATGAAGATGTCGACGTTTTCGCAGTGCTTGCAGCCTTCGATGGCCGCCGAGCCGGTGTCACCCGAGGTGGCGCCGACGATGACCACGCGCTCACCGCGTTTTTCCAGCACGTAGTCGAGCAGACGACCGAGCAGTTGCAGAGCGAAGTCCTTGAACGCCAAAGTCGGGCCGTGGAACAACTCCAGCACCCATTCGTTGCCGTTCAACTGACGCAGCGGCGCCACGGCGCTGTGCGAGAACACACCGTAGGTTTCTTCAAGGATCTTTTTGAAATCGGCATCCGGAATGCTGCCGGTAACGAACGGACGCATCACCCGGAAGGCCAGCTCGTGATACGGCAGGCCGGCCCACGAAGCGATTTCTTCCTGAGTGAAACGTGGCAGGTTTTCCGGAACGTACAGACCGCCGTCGGTGGCGAGACCGGCCAGCAGGACGTCTTCGAAATTCAGGGCCGGTGCCTGGCCGCGGGTACTGATGTAACGCATGACTGACTCCAATGGAGAGTGTTCACGACACCCGCCCCGTGCACGGGACGGGTGCAGGACAACGACTTAGTTCAGGTGCTCGACGCGGATCCGGACAACCGGACCATTCACGCCGGCCAGGGCTTCGAGGGCGGCGATCGCATCGTTGATACGTTGCTCGACCACGCGGTGGGTCAGCAGGATCATCGGCACCAGACCGTCTTGCTCTTCAACTTCCTTCTGCATGATCGACTCGATGTTGATGCCGCGCTCCGAGAGGATGCTCGCCACCTGAGCCAGTACACCCGGATGGTCCTTGGCCTGGATGCGCAGGTAGTAGGCGCTTTCGCAGGCTTCGATCGGCAGGATCGGATGGGCCGACAGCGAATCCGGCTGGAATGCCAGGTGCGGTACGCGGTTTTCCGGGTCGGAAGTCATGGCGCGAACCACGTCGATCAGGTCGGCAATTACCGACGAGGCGGTTGGCTCCATGCCGGCGCCAGCGCCGTAGAACAGCGTCGAACCAGCCGCATCACCGTTGACCATCACCGCGTTCATCACGCCGTTGACGTTGGCGATCAGGCGATCGGCCGGGATCAGCGTCGGGTGCACGCGCAACTCGATGCCGGCGGCAGTGCTGCGCGCCACGCCGAGGTGCTTGATGCGGTAGCCCAGCGCTTCGGCGTAGTTGACGTCGGCGGTGGTCAGCTTGGTGATGCCTTCGGTGTAAGCCTTGTCGAATTGCAGCGGAATGCCGAACGCGATGGAGGCCAGAATCGTCAGTTTGTGCGCGGCGTCGATGCCTTCAACGTCGAAGGTCGGATCGACTTCGGCGTAACCCAGTGCCTGGGCTTCGGCCAGCACGTCTTCGAAGGTACGGCCCTTCTCGCGCATTTCGGTGAGGATGAAGTTACCGGTGCCGTTGATGATCCCGGCCACCCAGTTGATGCGGTTGGCGGACAGGCCTTCACGGATCGCCTTGATCACCGGAATGCCACCGGCCACGGCCGCTTCGAATGCCACGATCACGCCTTTCTCGCGTGCCTTGGCGAAAATCTCATTACCGTGAACGGCAATCAGTGCCTTGTTCGCGGTGACCACATGCTTGCCATTCTCGATGGCCTTGAGTACCAGCTCGCGGGCAACGGTGTAGCCGCCCATCAGCTCTATGACGATGTCGATCTCAGGGTTCGTGGCCACTTCGAAGACATCGTTGGTAATCGCAATACCGGTCGTCTGGAACTGAGGCTTTGGCGTGCGCATGGCAATTTGTGCCACTTCGATTCCACGCCCGGCACGACGAGCAATTTCCTCGGCGTTGCGCTGAAGTACGTTGAAGGTACCGCCACCGACGGTCCCTAACCCACAGATGCCTACTTTGACCGGATTCACTGTGAACTCCCCATAAAACGGCCGACGCGGGGTCGGCCGGAAAACAACCGCGTGCTCGCGGCTCTCTATTGATGGCCCGGCGATGCAGCTGCCGGACCATGATCGTCACGGCTGACCGTGACGACGCGAATCACTTCGCGCCCAGCGCCAGTTTGGCGACTTGTGGCGCAGGCTGGTAGCCCGGAATCACTTGTCCGTCAGCCAAAACGATGGCCGGTGTGCCGTTCACGCCGATCGACTGACCTAGGGCGAACTGCTTGGAAACCGGGTTATCGCACTTGGCGGCCTTGATCTCCTTGCCATCGACCATTTTGTCCATGGCGGCTTTCTTGTCTTTCGAGCACCACACGGCTTGCAGTTGCTCGTCACCCGGCGAGTTCAGACCCTGGCGCGGGAACGCAACGTAACGCACTTCGATGCCGCGCTTGTTCAGCTCCGGCACTTCGGCGTGCAGCTTGTGGCAGTACGGGCAGGTGGTGTCGGTGAACACGGTGATGTGCGACTTGGTTTCGCCCACAGCCGGGTAGACCACGGTTTCGGCCACCGGGATGGCATTGATCAGTTTGGAGATGCCCAGGCGTTCGGTCTTCTCGGTCAGGTTGACCGGTTTGCCGTCCTTGAGCTGGAACAGGTAACCCTGCACGATGTACTGGCCATCGGCGCTGGCGTAGAGCACGCGGCTGCCCTTGAGCTTGACTTCGTACATGCCCGGCAACGGGCTGGCGCTGATGCTTTCTACCGGAACCTCGAGTTCGAGTTTTTCCAGGCTTTGACGAATGGCTTTGTCGGCCGCGTCATCGGCGACGGCAAAGGTGCTGACCAACGCAATGGCTGCGGCGGCGAAAATCTGGGTCAGACGCATGAGAACTCCTGAAGGCGGACAAATGGATCGATCAGAACGCCCGTGCCGGAACACCGGGTCATAACCGTCCATCGTGCAAACCGGCAAAGCCTAACACATAAGGTCACGGTGGCCGAATGCGCCTGTCGCCACACTTTCAGGACTGCGCAGATCCTTGTGGGAGCGAGCCTGCTCGCGAAAGCGGTGTGTCAGCTAAATGAACGCTGACTGACACTCCCTCTTCGCGAGCAGGCTCGCTCCCACAGGAATTTTTGTTCAGCCGCGCGGGTGGTGTTTGGCGTGCAGATCCTGCAATCGAGCGCGGGCGACATGGGTGTAGATCTGTGTAGTAGAGAGGTCGCTGTGGCCGAGCAACATCTGCACCACGCGCAAATCCGCGCCATGGTTGAGCAAGTGCGTGGCAAACGCATGGCGCAAGGTGTGCGGCGACAGCGACTTGCCGATCCCGGCAACCTTGGCCTGGTGCTTGATCCGGTGCCAGAAGGTCTGGCGGGTCATCTGCTCGCCACGCTGACTGGGAAACAGCACATCGCTGGGGCGGCCACCGAGCAATTCGCTACGACCATCACGCATATAGCGCTCGACCCAGACGATCGCCTCTTCGCCCATGGGCACCAGCCGTTCCTTGCTGCCCTTGCCCATCACCCGCAACACACCTTGACGCAGGTTGACCTGTTCCAGCGTCAGGCTGACCAGTTCTGTCACGCGCAAACCACAGGCATACAACACTTCGAGCATGGCGCGGTCTCGCTGACCAATGGCTTCGCTCAGGTCCGGCGCTTTAAGCAACGCCTCGACGTCGGCTTCCGACAGCGATTTGGGCAGAGGCCTACCGAGTTGCGGCATGTCGACGCGCAATGTCGGGTCGACGCTGATCATCTTTTCCCGCAGCAAATAGCGATAAAAGCCACGCACCCCGGAAAGAAATCTGGCAGTGGAGCGCGGTTTGTAGTTCTGCTCCAGACGCCAGGCCAAGTGATCAAGGATCAGCTCACGGCCGGCATTGATCAGTTCCAGGTTTTTCTCCTGCAACCAGCCATTGAACAGCGCTAGGTCACTGCGATAAGCGCCACGGGTGTTATCGGACAGGCCTTTCTCCAGCCATAAAGCGTCGAGGAATTGATCAATCAGTGGATGGTCGATGGCAGGCATGGGCGCTCAAGTCACACAGCCTCAAGACTGTGCGCAAATGTAGAGTGAACTGTAGGAATGGGCGCTAGTCTTTCATAGCCCGCTAATTCAAGGAACAGGGAGCATCAATGAACGAGCAGCAAATTCTCTTGGCATTTGGCGGGATCGGCGCGGCCGCGCTGGGTTGCCAATGGCTGGCCTGGCGCCTGAAGTTGCCGGCGATTCTGTTTCTGTTGCTGACGGGGATTCTGGTCGGCCCGGTGCTGGGCTGGCTTGATCCACAGGAGATGTTCGGGCCGCTGCTGATGCCGCTGGTGTCGCTGGCGGTCGCGCTGATTCTGTTTGAGGGCAGCTTGACCCTGCACCTGTCGGAGTGGAAGGAGATCGGCAGCGTCGTTCATCGTCTGGTGACCATTGGCGCGATCTCGACCTGGATCGTCATCGCGGTCGCCACGCATTTTCTGCTCGGCTTCGACTGGATGCTGGGCATCCTGTTCGGCAGCCTGACACTGGTCACCGGCCCGACCGTCATCGTGCCGATGCTGCGCGTGGTGCGGCCGAAAGCCTCGATCGCCAACATTTTGCGCTGGGAGGGCATCGTTATCGACCCGATCGGCGCCCTCCTCGCCGTGGTGGTTTACAGCTTCATCATTGCCAGCGCCGAAGGGCACGGCCTCAAGCAGAGTCTGTTCACCTTTGGCGGGGTGATTCTCTGCGGCGCGGTGTTCGGCATTGTCGGTGGCTGGCTGCTCGGCACCGTGATCCGCCGGCAATGGCTGCCGGAGTATCTGCATAACCTCGCCTCGCTGGCGGCGGTGCTGGGGATTTTCATTGCCGCCAACGAAGTGATGCATGAATCCGGCCTGCTGGCGGTAACGCTGATGGGCATGTGGCTGGCGAACATGAAAGGTGTGGATGTACGGCACATCCTGCACTTCAAGGAAAACCTCAGTGTGCTGCTGATTTCCGGGCTGTTCATCCTGTTGGCGGCGCGCCTGGATTTGTACGCGCTGATCGGACTGGGGCCGCTGGTGCTGATTCTGCTGTTGGTGATTCAACTGATCGCTCGACCGCTGAACGTGCTGCTCAGCACGGCCGGTTCCAGCCTGAGTTGGCGTGAGCGCGCGTTGCTGTGCTGGATTGCGCCGCGCGGGATCGTTGCAGCGGCGGTGTCGGCGATTTTCGCGATTCGCCTGCATGAGGCCGGGCACGAGGGAGCATTGCTGCTGGTGCCGCTGACGTTTGCGGTGATCATCGGCACTGTGGTCCTGCAAAGTGCGACTGCGCGGCCACTGGCCCGACTGCTCAAGGTCGCGGAGCCGGCGCCGAGTGGCTTCCTGATCGTCGGTGCCAACGGCCCGGCGCGGGAGCTGGGCAAGTCGCTGCAGCAACTCGGCAGTCGCGTGCTGCTGACCGATTCGAGCTGGGAAAATATTCGTGCGGCGCGCATGGAAGGATTACCGACTTACTTCGGCAATCCGGCCTCGCAACATGCCGATGCGCATCTGGATCTGGTCGGACTGGGGCATTTGCTGGCGCTGTCGCCGTCGGGTGAACTCAATACCCTGGCGGCGATGCGCTTTCGGCATGATTTCGGCCATCAGCGCCTGTTCGGTCTGGCCAGCGGCCATGAAAGCCGCCGCAGTGACAAGCACCGCGCCAGCCTTGAACATCGTGGCAATCAGTTGGGCAGCGAGGCGTTTACTTACGCGAAACTCGCCAGCCAGATGGGCCAGGGTGCGGAGTTATACAGCACGACGCTGACGGATGGTTTTGGCTGGGAGGATTACCGCGCGCTGCATGGTAATCGTGCGACCTTGCTGTTTATGCGCGATGACAGCGGGTGGGTGCATGTGGTGACGCCGGAGACTGCTTTGAAACCAGGATCCGGGTGGACGCTGCTGGCGTTGATTCAGCCTGAGGCCAGCGGCGCCTGAGCTGACGCCTTCGCGAGCAAACTCGCTCCCACAGGGTTCGTGTCGAACATAAAAACTGTGAACGACACACTTCCTGTGGGAGCGAGCTTGCTCGCGAAAGGCTCGACTCTAATCTGGATCAGGCAGCAAACCCGGGCAGCACCGGCACCGGCCGCTTGTCATCATCAATAGCAACAAAACTGAACTGCCCATGAATCGCCTTCTCGCGGCCATCACAGCTCATGCTCTCGACAAACACTTCCACCTCGACCTTGAGGCTGGTATTGCCGACCTTGATCACCTTCCCGACCAGCTCGACGATGGAACCGGCCGGGATCGCGTGGTTGAAGTCGATACGGTCAGTCGACACGGTCACCAGCGGCAAGCGGCAGAAACGCGTGGCGGTGATGAACGACACTTCGTCCATCCATGCCAGCGCTGTGCCGCCGAACAGGGTGTTGTGGTGGTTGGTGGTCGGCGGGAAGACGGCTTTGGTTACGCGAGTTACCGAGAGTTCGGTACGGCGCTGGATTTCCTGGTCGCGGGGAGTCATGGTTCTGGCCTGAAACGAAAATACGTTGAATAAATTGCAGGCAACAAAAAAGCAGCCCGTAGGCTGCTTTTTTCTGCATCGGAAGCTGGGCTTAAGCCAGTTTTTCCTTGATGCGAGCTGCTTTACCCGACAGGTCGCGCAGGTAGTACAGCTTGGCTTTACGTACGTCACCGCGACGTTTAACAGCCATGCTGTCGATCTGCGGGGAGTAGGTCTGGAAAGTACGTTCTACACCAACACCGTTGGAGATTTTACGAACGGTGAACGCACTGTTCACGCCGCGGTTACGCTTGGCGATTACAACGCCTTCGAACGCTTGCAGACGGGAACGATCGCCTTCCTTCACTTTCACCTGAACGACAATAGTGTCGCCTGGGGCGAAGGTAGGGATTTCTTTGGTCATCTGCTCTGCTTCGAGTGCAAGGATGATTTTGTTGGTCATGCTGTGCTCCTAAGGTAAATCGTTCGATCTACCATCGATACGTTGTTAACTATCGTCCCGCTCGCGGATGTATTCCTCGAGCAGCTTCTTCTCTTCTCCAGAAAGCGAGCGGCTTTCCAGAAGATCGGCGCGTCGTTCAAAGGTCCTACCAAGGGACTGCTGTAAACGCCAACGCCGGATATGCGCGTGATTGCCACTCAGCAACACGTCGGGAACACGCTGATCCGCATACACCTCAGGTCGGGTGTAGTGCGGGCAATCCAGCAGACCATCCGTAAAGGAATCTTCCTCAGCGGAATCCGCATGCCCTAAAGCTCCAGGCAGCAGTCGTGTAACCGCATCGATCAGGACCATGGCCGGCAGCTCGCCGCCAGACAGTACATAGTCGCCAATCGACCACTCTTCATCGACATGAGCCTCAATAAAGCGCTCGTCAATGCCTTCATAGCGGCCGGCAATCAGGATCAATGCATCCGATTGTGCCAGCTCGCGTACCGCCGACTGAGTCAGTTGACGGCCTTGGGGGGACAGGTAAATCACCTTCGCCGCCTCCCCGGCTGCTGCCTTGGCCTGAACCAGAGCATCTTCCAGGGGTTTGATCTTCATCACCATGCCCGGACCACCGCCAAACGGGCGATCGTCCACAGTGTGATGCCGATCCGTCGTGTAATCTCGCGGATTCCAACAGGTCAGCTGCAAGAGCCCCTGTTTGACCGCACGACTGGTGATGCCGTAGTCGCCGATGGCGGAAAACATCTCGGGAAACAAACTGATCACTTCTACGCGCAAATTAGCCACGTTTAGAAGTCCGCGTCCCAATCCACCTTCATCTCGCCCGCGGCCAGGTCGACAGCCAACACGCATTGCTCCGTATAGGGCAACAGGCGTTCGCGATCATCCAGGCTGCCAGCGCAAGGCTTGACGACCATTACATCATTGGCGCCGGTTTCCAGAAGATGATCGATTTTCCCGAGCAATTGCCCAAGGGTGTCGATGACCTTCAGACCTTCCAGCTGGTACCAGTAGTACTCGCCTTCGGTCAATTCAGCGAACAGATTGCGCGGCACGCAGATCTCATAACCGGCCAGAAGACGAGCTTCTTCACGATCATCAAGACCCTTGAGCTTTGCGACCAGAAACTTGTCGTTCCCGCGTCCACTGACCAGCTCGACCTGTTTCACATTGCCTTCGCGCTTGAGCGTCCAGGTTTTGTACTGCAACAGGTTTTCAGTCGGATCAGTAAAGGAATAAACCTTCACTTCGCCGCGAACGCCATGAACAGAATAAATTTTGCCAATAACGATCAAATCATCGGCAACAGCAGGCGTCGCGTTCATATTGCTCAGGCCGCAGCCTTGGCAGATTCCTTCAACAACTGAGCAACGCGCTCAGAAGGTTGTGCACCAACGCTCAGCCAGTAGGCTACGCGCTCTTGGTTCACGGACAGACGGGTTTCCTGACCACGTGCAACAGGGTTGAAGAAACCAACCTGTTCTTTGTGGGAGCCGTCACGCGGGTTACGCGAGTCGGTTACGGTCAGGTGGTAAAACGGGCGCTTTTTGGAGCCGCCAAGGGCAAGACGGATTGTTAGCATGTGAACATCGTTCCTGTAGTCGGTGCTGCAAATCTAAATGCACAGCGGGCATGGGTGCCCGAAAGGCCGCATATTCTAAGGAATATCCGGATTTTTGCAAATGACTTTTTCCGGCGCCTATGGCATGCCGTGCAGATCTGCATATAGAGCCGTCGATGAAAACGGCCAGTCAGCTCCCGCCGAGTGCGGGTTTGCTGTTGATCCCGCATCCTTGCGGGGCCTGCGCCAGTGCGACGACCGGCGAGATTCCAGTATCCCGTTTCACCCATTTCACTCACTTTTGGCGAGTGAAATGGGTGAGACGGGACACCTTACATTTTTGGCATGCCGCCGCCGGGCAACATTCCGCCCATGCCGCGCATCATTTTCGCCATACCGCCCTTGGCGGAGAATTTCTTCATCATCTTCTGCATCTGCTTGTGCTGCTTGATCAAGCGACCGATGTCCTGCACCTGGGTGCCGGAACCCATGGCGATCCGACGCTTGCGCGAACCGCTGATCAGCTCAGGGTCGCGGCGCTCGGCCGGGGTCATGGAGTTGATGATGGCTTCCATCTGCTTGAACTGCTTCTCTGCGGCGTTCTGGGCATTGCCCATTTGCGACAGGTTGACGCCGCCGATGCTCGGCAGTTTGTCCATGAGCCCGCCGAGGCCGCCCATGTTCTTCATTTGTTGCAGCTGATCGCGGAAGTCTTCTAGGTCGAAGCCCTTGCCCTTCTTCAGCTTCTTGGCCAGTTTGTCGGCCTTGTCCTTGTCGAGCGTCGCTTCAGCCTGTTCGATCAGGCTGAGCACGTCGCCCATGCCGAGAATCCGCGAGGCGATACGCTCGGGGTGGAACGGATCGAGCGCTTCGCTCTTCTCGCCCATACCGATGAACTTGATCGGCTTGCCGGTGATGGCGCGCACAGAGAGGGCGGCACCGCCACGGGCGTCGCCGTCGACCTTGGTCAGGATCACACCGGTCAGCGGCAGTGCATCACCGAAGGCCTTGGCCGTGTTGGCCGCATCCTGACCGGTCATGGCGTCAACCACGAACAGGGTTTCGACCGGGTTGATCGCGGCGTGCAACGCCTTGATCTCGCCCATCATCTCTTCGTCGATGTGCAGACGACCGGCGGTATCGACGATGACCACGTCGATGAATTTCAGTTTTGCTTCTTTAATAGCTGCGGTGGCGATGTCGACCGGCTTCTGGCTCAGGTCGGACGGGAAGAACGTCACGCCGATGTCGCTGGCCAGGGTTTCCAGCTGCTTGATCGCCGCAGGACGGTAGACGTCCGCCGACACGACCATGACCGACTTCTTCTTGCGCTCTTTAAGGAAGCGCGCCAGTTTGCCAGCGGTGGTGGTTTTACCCGCACCTTGCAAACCGGCCATCAGAATCACGGCGGGCGGCACAGCGCTCAGATTCAAATCTTCGTTGGCCGCACCCATCAGGCTTTCGAGTTCGGCCTGGACGATCTTCACGAACGCCTGGCCCGGCGTCAGGCTGCGCGACACCTCGGTGCCGACAGCGCGCTCCTTGACCGAATTGACGAAGTCCTTGACCACCGGCAGGGCGACGTCGGCTTCGAGCAACGCCATGCGCACTTCACGCAGGGTGTCTTTGATGTTGTCCTCGGTCAGCTTCGCCTTGCCGGTGACATGGCGCAGCGTCTGCGAGAGACGGTCGGTTAAGTTTTCAAACATTGCGCGATCCTTTCAGGCCCTGTGTAGACCGGGATAATGGCGGCCCAGACCGGAATCAACATGTGCTCGGCGAGCCTGCGGCGTGGGCAGGTCGCGGATTATAGCGAAGACTGCGGCTGGCGGACACCTCGCTGTCAGCTTCCTGAGTCTTTCGTGCCATGGCGGTTCTATGCCAAACTCAGCCCCTTTCGGGCCTGCCTAACAGGATTTATGCTCCCCTTGTCACCCAGTTTATTGACCACTCTCGCCGCCGCCCTTCTATATGCCGCTGCGACCCTTTATCAGAGCACTCGTCTGGCCACTGGTGCCAAGGCGAACAAACGCCTGCTGGTTAGCCTCGGCGCTCTCGCCGTGGTGGCCCACGCTGCCAGCCTGCTCACGCATCTACTGACCCCGATCGGTCTGGGCCTGGACTTCTTCAGCGCCTCGAGCCTGATTGCCGCGGCAGTGATCGCGCTGACACTGATTGCCTGCTCGCGAATCCCGGTGGAAAACCTGCTGGTGCTGCTATTTCCGCTGGGCGCGATCACGGTGCTGCTAGCGCAGTTCGCGCCGACCGGCACGGTGCAGATCATCGACGAAGAGCCGGGCATCCTCGCGCACATTCTGTTGTCGATCCTCGCCTACGGCATGTTTACCATCGCGGTGTTCCAGGCCTTGCTGCTGCTGGTGCAAGACCACCAACTCAAGCACAAGCACCCGTCCGGGTTGATCAAGAATTTCCCGCCGCTGCAAACCATGGAAAGCCTGCTGTTCGGCTTCCTCTGGGCCGGCTGGACACTGCTGTCGCTGTCGCTGATTTCCGGCTGGCTGTTCGTCGAGAACCTGTTCGCCCAGCATCTGGTGCACAAGACCCTGCTGGCCTGCCTGGCCTGGATCGTCTTCAGCGTGTTGTTGTGGGGCCGCAATCGTCTCGGCTGGCGCGGTCACAAGGCGATTCGCTGGACCCTCGCCGGTTTCTGCCTGCTGATGTTGGCGTATTTCGGCAGCAAACTGGTTCGTGAATACATCCTGCACATCTGACGGGCGGCATAAATGGACGGTTTGCCCCTAGGGCCGATGCTCGCGGTATTTGTCCTGCTGATTTTATGGTCGGGGCTGTTTACCGCCGTCGAAATCGCGCAGCAGCACCTGCTCGCGCAACGCAACGCCTCGCGCGCCAGCGATAAGCCGCTGGCGAAGCTGAGCTTCCCGCTCGACAGCCTTATTCTCTGCAACACCCTGTGCCGCGCTCTCGCGGTCGTCATCGCGACACTGCTGGCGATTTTCCTCTGCGAAGAAAACGGCCCATGGGCTGCGTGCCTCGGTGCCGGGGCAATCCTGCTGGTGTTCGCCGATTACTTCCCACGTACCGTCGCTCAGCGTTACCCCGATGCGGTGCTGGCGTTCGGCAATACCTTGCTGGCGGTGCCGCTGAAGATTGTTTATCCGTTTGCCTGGCTGTTCAGCCGTATCAGCGGTTTGCTGATGAGTCCGTTTGCGCGCAAGGTTCAGGTCGTGCAGCAAAGCGAAGATGACTCTCCCGTCGATCGCTACGACGATCCAGAGCATCCAGTGCGCGCGCACCCGGTCTCAGGCATTCATGCGCTGGACAATATTACGGTCAACGACATTCTGGTGCCGCGCAGTGACGTCGACGGCATCAACCTCGATGACTCGATCGAAGAAATCATCGAACAACTGCGGCATAACAAGCGCACACGCCTGCCGGTGTTCCATAGCGACATCAATCAGGTTGAAGCGGTGCTCAACACCCGGCAGATCCGGCACCTGCTGAACAACGGCGATCTGTCGCGCGAAGCACTGCTGGCCGCCAGTTACGAACCGTACTTCGTGCCGGAAAGCACGCCGCTGCAACTGCAACTGCTGAACTTCCACAAGCAGCAGCGGCGCCTCGGCATGGTCGTGGATGAGTACGGCGAAGTGCTCGGCATCGTCACGCTGGAAGACATTCTCGAAGAAATCGTCGGCGAGTTTGAAAGTGAGCACAGTCTGGATAATCCGCATATTCATCCACAGGGCGATGGCCGCATGGTCATTGACGGTGCCGCGTCGATCCGCGAGTTGAACAAGTGCCTGGGTTGGCATTTGCCGAGCGATGGGCCGAAAACGCTGAATGGGCTGGTGACTGAAGCATTGGAGACGATTCCGGAAAGTGCCGTTTGCTTGAAGATCGGGCGTTATCGGCTGGAGATTCTTGAGACTGAAGAGAACCGGGTTAGCAAAGTGCTGATTTGGCATACCTCTTCTGTGCCTGCTTTGGTGCCTGCCCGATAAAAATCAAAAGATCGGGCCGCGTTCGGACGATCTTTTGCTCTTGTTTGATTGTTAGCCTCCTTCCTATAATCGAAACGCTTATCCAAGCCCCCGCCAAACCTTGTGCTTACCCCGCACCCAACAGGTTTCGGCCATTTCTGTTGTACTCCGGCGACTGTTCCTACCTGAAACAGCGACCGCGCCTCATCCCACATCCCTGGGTGCTCGACCATAATAATTCGCTCCAATGGAGCTCATGACTGTCAGGGATCACCGCATGACGACCAGTACCGCTTACAGCGCCACCGCGCCTGCCCAGCCGACCAACTCCGCCACCCGCGTGGCCACGGCAAGTTTTATCGGCACGGCCATCGAGTTCTACGACTTCTATGTTTACGCCACCGCCGCCGCTTTGGTGATCGGGCCGGTGTTCTTTCCACAGACCTCTGGCACCGCGCAGATGCTGTCGGCGTTCCTGACCTTCGGCATTGCCTTCCTCGCTCGACCGCTGGGTTCGGCGCTGTTCGGCCACTTCGGTGACCGTATCGGGCGCAAGTCGACGCTGGTGGCCTCGCTGCTGTTGATGGGCGTGTGTACGACGCTGATTGGCGTACTGCCGGGCTACGCCACCATCGGCGCATGGGCGCCGATTCTGCTGTGCGTGCTGCGTTTCGGCCAAGGGTTGGGATTGGGTGGCGAATGGGGCGGTGCCGCCCTGCTCGCCACGGAAAACGCGCCGAAGGGCAAACGTGCGTGGTTCGGCATGTTCCCGCAGCTCGGGCCTTCGATTGGTTTTCTCGCAGCAAACGGGCTGTTCCTGACCCTGGCCATGACTCTCACTGACGAGCAGTTCCGCAGTTGGGGCTGGCGGATTCCGTTTCTGCTCAGCGCAGCGCTGGTGATGGTCGGTCTGTATGTGCGATTGAAACTGCATGAAACACCGGTGTTCGCCAACGCCATCGCTCGCCAGGAGCGGGTGAAAATACCGCTGGTCGAGCTGTTCAGTCAGTACTGGGCGCCGACATTGCTGGGCGCGGCGGCGATGGTGGTCTGTTATGCGCTGTTCTATATCTCGACGGTGTTCTCCCTGAGTTACGGGGTTTCCACACTTGGCTATAGCCGCGAAACCTTCCTCGGGCTGCTGTGTTTTGCCGTGCTGTTCATGGCTGCCGCGACACCTTTGTCAGCCTGGGCCAGCGACCGTTACGGGCGCAAACCGGTGCTGATCATCGGTGGCGTGCTGGCGATTCTTTCCGGGTTCCTGATGGAGCCGTTGCTGACTCAGGGTTCGACCTGGGGCGTGGCGCTGTTTCTGTGCATCGAGCTGTTCTTGATGGGCGTGACGTTTGCACCGATGGGCGCGCTGTTGCCTGAACTGTTCCCGACCCACGTGCGTTATACCGGTGCTTCGGCGGCGTATAACCTGGGCGGCATTGTCGGGGCCTCGGCCGCGCCGTTCTTTGCACAGAAGCTGGTGGCGATGGGGGGATTGGGTTATGTCGGCGGGTATGTGTCGGGGGCGGCGGTGCTGAGTTTGATTGCGGTGCTGTGCCTGAAGGAAACGCGTGGCAACGATCTGAATCAGGTTGCCTGACAGAAGATCAAAAGCTTCGCGAGCAGGCTCGCTCCCACAGGTTTTTGGGGTTGGTCACAGATTCTGTGTTCACCCAATCCCATGTGGGAGCGAGCCTGCTCGCGAATGTCGCGACTCGGTTTAGAGCTCGACCACAACAGCCTGAGCAGCGCGGGTCGCCTTGGCACGAGCGGCTTCGATCGACTCATCTCGCGCCAGCGCCACGCCCATGCGGCGCTGGCCATTCACTTCCGGCTTGCCGAACAGTCGCAGCGCCGTGTCCGGCTCGCTCAACGCAGCGCCGAGGTTGGCGAAAGCGGTCTGAGTCGACTGCCCTTCCACCAGAATCACCGCCGAAGCCGATGGCCCGAACTGACGGATCAGCGGTACCGGCAGGCCCAGAATTGCGCGAGCGTGCAGGGCGAACTGCGACAGATCCTGCGAAATCAGCGTTACCAGACCGGTGTCATGCGGGCGCGGCGAAACTTCGCTGAACCACACCTGATCACCCTTGATGAACAGCTCAACGCCGAACAGACCGCGACCACCCAGCGCTTCAGTTACCGCTTTGGCAACGCGCTCGGATTCAGCCAGGGCAACCGGGCTCATGGCTTGCGGCTGCCAGGATTCCTGATAGTCACCCTTCTCCTGACGGTGACCGACCGGCGCGCAGAACGTAGTGCCGCCGATGTGGCGCACGGTCAGCAGGGTGATCTCGTAATCGAAATCGATGAAACCTTCGATGATCACCCGGCCTTTGCCGGCGCGACCGCCCTCTTGCGCGTAATCCCATGCCTTCTGCACGTCATCAGCGCTACGCAGCAGGCTCTGGCCTTTGCCCGACGAACTCATGACTGGTTTGACGACGCATGGGAAGCCCAGGTCCTGAACGGCTTTGCTGTAGTCCTCGAAGGTGTCGGCAAAGTGGTACGGCGAGGTCGGCAGATCCAGCTCTTCAGCAGCCAGACGACGGATGCCTTCGCGGTTCATGGTCAGTTGCGCAGCGCGCGCGGTCGGGATCACGGTGAAGCCTTCGGCTTCCAGTTCGACCAGCGTGGCGGTGGCGATCGCTTCGATTTCCGGCACGATGAAGTGCGGTTTCTCGGCTTCGATCACGGCACGCAGGGCAGCGCCGTCGAGCATATTGATCACGTGACTGCGATGGGCAACCTGCATGGCTGGCGCATTGGCGTAGCGATCGACGGCAATCACTTCAACGCCCAGGCGTTGCAGCTCGATCACCACTTCCTTGCCCAACTCACCACAGCCACACAGCAATACGCGGGTCGCGGTTGGCGACAATGGAGTTCCGATACGGGTCATCTCAGGTCCTCAAAGAAGCGGATCATCGAGGAAAGCAACGCCAGACGCGCTTTCCATGGGGAGAAAGCGCGGCATTTTACATGAACCTGAGGCTTTGGCTTCAGCCGGCGACGGCCTGTTTACGCTCGCGCCAGGCCATGATCAGCCAGACGGCAGTGACGCCGGCGAATTTCGAAGCCAGAGCGGTGATGATCACCGGCGGCGTCAACAGGTCGATCATGCCGAAGAAGATGAAGGTATCGAGCGGAATACTCAGCGCCGAACTGATCCACAAGCGGTCGCGCAGCGGCCGTTTGGTGATGCTGAACACCAGCCAGTCGATGCACTCGGAGACCGCGAACGCCGTGGCACTGGCCAATGCGATCGACGGATCGGAGGTGACATAAGACAGCACCAGCGCCGCCAGCATCGCCACGATCGCGCCGTGGCCGAAACGGGTTTGCACCATATCGCGCAGCACGAAGACCAAGCCGCCCCAGGCCGACCAGATGATGTCCAGGTGTGGCGCGGTGGAGAAGGCGAAGTTGATCAGCACAACGCTGCTGATGTAGGCGATGAGGAAAATCATGGAGGTGACCTGTCAGATTGGCGCACAGATTACTGGACCGGCAGATCAAGAGCTACCCCCTCACCCCAGCCCTCTCCCCCGAGGGGGCGAGGGGGAAAGGGAGCAGATCTTCGTTGAATCGACTCCCGAGTTCGACTCGATAACGCAGTTCGGTGCAGCTCGAACAATCCCGTTCCTTCAGGCGAGGGGAAAGGGAGCAGATCGGGGGCTTTTCAAACCTGAGCTCGACTCAATCGTTCAGGTCGGCGTATAGCGAAAGACACCTCGGTCAGTCCCCTCTCCCCCTGGGAGAGGGTTAGGGTGAGGGCACCCTCAAGCCGATCACGATTTCGAAGGGATCATCCACACCAACCCACTCGCCTTCGCCCGCTCATGACACAACCCCAGCACCACGCGGCGCTCGTCGTTGGTCATACGGCCCCAGCGGGTGATCTCCGCGACCGTACGCTGGCAGCCAGTACAAATGTCATCCTCATCCAGCGCACAAATATTCACGCACGGCGAGGCGACCGGTCTTTCGGCTGTGTTCATTCTTCCTGCTCAACCAGATCGCGGGCATAGCGCTGCGAGTTATGCACATAGTGGGCGGCGCTGGCTTCGAGCATCTTCTTCTGCGGCTCGGTCAGCTCGCGCACGACTTTGCCCGGCGAGCCCATCACCAGCGAACCATCCGGAATTTCTTTGCCTTCACCAATCAGCGAGTTGGCGCCAATGATGCAGTTTTTGCCGATCTTCGCGCCGTTGAGAATCACCGCGTTGATGCCGATCAGGCTGTAATCGCCAACCGTGCAGCCGTGGAGCATGGCGTTGTGGCCGATGGTCACGCCGGTACCGATGGTCAGCGGAAAGCCCATGTCGGTGTGCATCACCGTGCCGTCCTGGACGTTGCTGTTCTTGCCGATCAGGATCAGTTCGTTGTCGCCGCGCAGCACGGCGTTGAACCAGACGTTGGCGCCCTCTTCGAGTTTGACCTTGCCCACCAGTACGGCATTGGGGGCGACCCAGCTCTGTGGGTGGGTCTCGACACGGGCGTCGCCCAAGCGGTATTTCATCTTGTTTTCCTCAGGGCTCACGGTGAATGGCCATTCTGCCGATGGCTCAGGTATTGATGCGTTCAAGTATCAAGAAAGCTTTTTGGCGGTTGGTGCAGGCTGATCTTGGCGTCATAGAGCAGATTGATCAACTCGACGATCATGATCGCCGTCAGCCCCCAGATCTTGTACTCGCCAAAGCGGTAGCTCGGCACGTACCAGCTGCGACCCTGATAGTCGATGCGGTGCGTGTGTTCACGGGGGTCTTTGCGGAAGAATTCCAGCGGCACAGTGAACACTGCGGCAATCTCGGCATCGTTGGCCAGATACTCGACAAAATCAGGGATGACGCCGACATAAGGCGTGACCTTGATGCCGTGCAGGGAGATCAGCGGACTCAGCGGGCCGATGATTTCAACCAGGCCGGGTGGCAGGCCGATCTCTTCTTCGGCTTCGCGTAGCGCGGTGAAGATCAGGTCGGGGTCTTCCGGGTCGCGACGACCACCGGGGAACGCGACTTCGCCGCCGTGGGTCGAGAGCCCGCTAGCGCGCAGGGTCAGCACCAGTTCCGGCTCGTCACTGCGGGTGATCGGCACCAGAACGGCGGCCTCGGGGAAACGGGTGTCGGTCTCCAGCGTGCGCGGTGTGTGGTTGCTAACCCTATGCAGTAGCTCGTCCAGCATGAGTGTTCTCGATCTGTGCCTTACTCTGCATCATGCACCAATCGTTGCAAGCGCCCA
This sequence comes from Pseudomonas sp. ok266, assembly GCF_900110195.1. Classification (NCBI taxonomy): domain Bacteria; kingdom Pseudomonadati; phylum Pseudomonadota; class Gammaproteobacteria; order Pseudomonadales; family Pseudomonadaceae; genus Pseudomonas; species Pseudomonas sp. ok266. The sequence goes on from NZ_FOCU01000011.1 coordinate 213,224, forward strand.
AGCCCCCGAAACCCGCCGTGTCGCGAAACGACAACTTGCCGACCGGCACCGCTGCACGCCAAGATAGGCGCAGCATTCAGGAAGCCCAGCATGAAATTTTGCAGCCACTGCGGTAACCCGGTCACCCAGCGCATTCCCGAAGGCGATTCGCGGCTGCGATTTGTCTGTGACAGCTGTCAGACCATTCACTATCAAAACCCCAATATCGTCGCCGGTTGCGTGCCGACCTGGGGCACGAAAGTGTTGCTCTGCCGCCGCGCCATCGAGCCGCGTCTCGGCTACTGGACCTTGCCCGCCGGCTTCATGGAGAACGGCGAGACCATCGAGCAGGCCGCCGTACGCGAAACCGCCGAAGAAGCCTGCGCCCGGGTGCGCAACCTGAGTATCTACACGCTGATCGACGTACCGCACATCAGTCAGGTGCATGTGTTCTTCCGCGCCGAACTGGTCGACCTGGACTTTGCCGCCGGCCCCGAGAGCCTCGAAGTACAACTATTCGACGAAGCCGACATTCCCTGGGACGAGCTGGCTTTCCGCACGGTGGGGCGTACCTTAGAATGCTTCTTCGCTGATCGGCGTATCGAGGCGTATCCGGTTCGGTCTGAATCGATTCCTCCGTTGGCGCAGCCGGTCATTATTTAATCAAGACATTGGCATGATGGCCGACAAAAAGATCGCAGCCTTCGGCAGCTCCTACATGTACACATACATATAAAATGTTGGTTATCTGCGTCACTCCCTGGGGAATCGTTTCAATGCGCTGGTTGCTTGCCCTGTTTTGCCTGTCGTTCGTTACCGTCTCCCAAGCGTCATTCGTGACCACCGTGACGCCGTCGAATACACCTCTTATCGAAAAAGTTCTGGTGCTTAAATCCGCGCATCAACTGCAGTTGATCGCCGACGGCAAGCCGTTGAAGACCTATCGCATTTCCTTGGGCAAAGGCGCGAAGAAAGGCCCGAAGCTGATAGAGGGCGACAAGCGCACGCCAGAAGGTTTCTATTGGATCGACTGGCGCAAGACCAGCGACAAATTCAATCTGTCGATGCACATTTCCTACCCGAACATCAGCGATTCGGCCCGCGCCCGGCGTGAAGGCGTCGAGCCCGGCGGGATGATCATGATCCACGGCACGCCGGATTCGGAAGAGACCCCGGAAGACCTGTTCCACACCCTCGACTGGACTGACGGCTGCGTCGCCATGCGCAACGTTGATATGCGCGAAGTATGGAACATGGTACCGGACGGCACGATGGTCGAAATTCGCCCTTAAACCCTGACCACTGGTCACCTGCAAAAAAATAAATCAAAAGATCGCAGCCTGCGACAGCGCCTACAGAGGTGATACCACTCTCAACTGTAGGCGCTGTCGCAGGCTGCGATCTTTTGCTTTTTATAGGCCAACACTAATACCACTTGAAACCACACCCCCTAAAACCCGCCATTCCATTGGGCCAAAGCCTATTTTCGCGCGTTGACATGGTATTCAAGTGGTATTAATTTCCGCCCCACAAGCGAGCCACAACAATCCTATACTCGCGACGGAAATGCCCTACATGAACGACCTCCATACCCTACGCCCGGACGACTCCCAGCCGACGCCGCTGTACCTGCAGCTAGCGCGCAATCTGGAAGCAGCGATTCATGCCGGGCAGTGGAAGTCCGAACAGGCGATGCCTTCGGAGCGCAACCTCAGCGAGCAACTGGGCATATCCCGGGTGACGGCACGCAAGGCGCTGGAAGTTCTGCTTGATCAAGGCCTGATTCGTCGCCTGCAAGGTTCCGGCACCTTCATCACCCCTCGCCTCGAACAACCGCTGTCGCGCCTTTCGGGTTTCAGCGAGATGCTGCGCCTCAAGGGTTTCGTACCCAGTTCGCAATGGCTGGAACGCGAAATCACCCTGCCGACCCACGAAGAACTGATCCGCCTCAGCCTGTCGCCCAACGACAAGGTCGCGCGCATGAAGCGTCTGCGCAAAGCCGATGACACGGTGATGGCCATCGAAATGAGCACCCTGCCCGCCTCGATCATGCCCAAGCCGCAACTGGTCGGCGATTCGCTCTACGAATACCTTGACGGCATCGGCAAGCCGATCGTCCGCGCCCTGCAGCACATCCAGGCGATCAACGCCTCTGACGAGTTCGCCGCGCTGGTCGGCATTGCCCCCGGCACCGCGATGTTGCTGATGACCCGGGTCGGCTACCTCGAAGACAACACCCCGATCGAAGTCACCGACACCTATTGCCGCAACGACTACTACGACTTTGTTGCAGAGCTTCGTAGATAAAGAGCTGCGTCGATAAGCGCAGTCACAAGCGAGAACCAAAATGTCCGAAGACAACATCCTTACCGCCAGCGGCTGGATTCGCGGCCGGCTGGTCCACGAACACGGCAAAGTCGTGTCGATCGAAGGCGTGCCCTGCGATCCGGCCGACAATGACCTGCCGTATCTGCTGCCGGGTTTCATCGATCTGCACGTCCACGGCGGCGGTGGCAAAGACATCATGGAAGGCGCCAGCGCCTTCGAGACGATCACCAGAACCCACGTGCGTTTCGGCACCACCTCGCTGCTGGCCACCACCATGACCGCGCCGAGCGCCGAGATCTCCAGCGTCTTGAAAGAAGTCGGAGAGTTCTGCGAACAGCGTCCGCAAGGTGCCGCGCGAGTCCTCGGCGTACACCTCGAAGGCCCGTACATCAATCCGGGAAAACTCGGCGCGCAACCGAACTTCGCCCACACCGCGTTAATGGCCGAAGTCGAAGAATATCTGGCACTGGCGCCGATCCGGGTGATCACCATCGCCCCGGAAATCGCCGGCCACGACGGTTTGATCCGTGAACTGAGCAGCCGTGGCGTGCGCATGCAGATCGGCCACACCCTCGGCAGTTACGAGGAAGGCGTTGCCGCAATGGCGGCCGGTGCGACCAGTTTCACCCACCTCTACAACGCCATGAGCCCGCTGCATCACCGCGAGCCGGGCATCGTCGGCGCCGCGCTGGCCCACGCCAAATTCGCCGAGCTGATTCCCGACTTGCTGCACGTGCATCCCGGCGCTATTCGCGTGGCTCTGCGCTCAATCCCGTGCCTGTATTGCGTGACCGATTCGACCGCTGCCGCCGGCATGCCTGACGGTGAATACAAGCTCGGCAGCCACACCGTGACCAAATGCCTGGGCGGCGTACGCCTGCCCGACGGCACCTTGGCCGGCAGCACCCTGACCATGGATCAGGCCCTGCGCAACCTGGTGAAGATCGGTTTGCCGCTCGCCGAGGCCTCGCAGCGCCTGTCGCAATTTCCCGCCGACTACCTCGGCATAAACGAACGCGGGCGCCTGCAACCAGGGGCCTGGGCCGACTGCGTGCGGCTGGATCGCTCACTCACACTGACCGCCGTCATGGTCGAAGGAGAAGACATTGACTTCAAAAATGCTTGAGGAGGCGCTGTCCTCGTTCGAGGCCGTGCAAGCCCAACTGCAACAGCTCGACCCGCAAATGATCGAAATTGCCGGGCGCTTGCGCCGTCAGCCACCGCAAGTGGCAATGACTGTGGCGCGCGGCAGCTCCGACCACGCGGCGAGCTACTTCGCCTACCTGACCATGCAGCAACTTGGCGTGCCGGTGGCGTCGTTGCCGATGTCGGTGGTGACCATGCAGCAGGCGCCATTGAAGGTCAGCGGTCAGGTCGCGTTCGCCTTTTCCCAGTCGGGGCAGAGCCCGGACCTGGTCAACAGCCTGCGCCTGTTGCGCAAGCGTGGCGCGCTCAGTGTGTCGATGGTCAACGCCGCCGATTCGCCACTGGAAGCCGCGTGTGAATTCAGCGTGCCACTGCTCGCCGGGACTGAAAGCAGCGTCGCCGCGACCAAAAGTTTTATCGCCACCCTCAGCGCCAGCGCCCGTTTGATCGCGCACTGGAAAGAGGACAGCGAATTGCTCGAAGCCGGCAACGCCCTGCCTGAAGGCCTGCGCGAAGCGGCGAAACAGGACTGGAGCGTGGCCATCGAAGCACTGCGCGATTGCCAGCGTTTGATGGTCATCGGTCGCGGTGCCGGTTTTGCCATCGCCCAAGAGGCGGCGCTGAAATTCAAGGAAACCTCGGCGATTCAGGCCGAAGCCTTCAGCAGCGCCGAAGTGCGTCACGGCCCGATGGCACTGATCGACGAACACTATCCGTTGCTGGTTTTCGCCCCACGCGGTGCCGAGCAGGCTGGCCTGTTGAGCCTCGCGGCGGAAATGCGCCAACGCGGCGCCCGCGTGTTGCTGGCCGCACCGGATGACGTGACCGAGCGCGACCTGACCCTGACCCGCGCCGAACACCCGGCCCTTGATCCGATTCTGGCGATCCAGAGTTTCTACGTGATGGCCGCCGGTCTGGCGGTGGCCCGTGGCATGGACCCGGATCAGCCGCGCCACCTGAGCAAAGTGACCCGCACGCATTAATTGAAGCAAGCCTGTAGGAGCTGCCGAAGGCTGCTCCTATAGGGGACATCGAACCGAGATATAACCGATGAGACCGAGCCATGCACAACAACAATAAAGAGCTGACCCTCAGCGCCCCGCTCAGCGGCCCGGTGCTCACGCTCGCCAAAGTCCCGGACGCGGTGTTCGCCAGCGGCGCCATGGGCGACGGCATTGCTATCGACCCGATCAACGACACGCTGTATTCGCCGTGCGCCGGAATGATCATTCACGTTGCCCGCACCGGCCACGCGCTCACCGTGCGTGCCGACAACGGCGCGGAGATCCTTCTGCATCTGGGCCTCGATACCGTTGAGTTGAACGGCGAAGGCTTCTCGATGCTGGTCAAGAATGGCACCCGCGTCAGCAAGGGCCAGCCGTTGTTGCGCTATGACCTGGACAAGGTCGGCCAGCAATGCAAAAGCCTGGTCAGCCTGTTGATCCTGACCAACAGCCAGGATTTTCAGGTGCGGCCGATTACGCTCAAAACAGTGAAGGTCGGCGAGCCGTTGCTGCACATTATTGCGCGCAACGGTCTGGCCGCGAGCGCAGCAGTCATCGACGGGCCTGAGGTTCATGGCCATGTTCTGGTAGCCCATCGCGGTGGTTTGCATGCCCGCCCGGCTGCGCTGATTCGGCAAACTGCGCAAGGGTTCAAGAGCCAGTCGCAACTGCACTTCGCCGGCAAATCGGCGCCGTGCAACAGCCTGATCGGTTTGATGGGCCTGGCCGTTGGCGAGCAGGATGAGGTGCAGGTCAGTTGCCAGGGGCCGGACGCTGAAGCGGCGTTGCAAGCGTTGCTTACGGCGTTGGCCACCGCGCTGCCGGATGATCATCACGCTGCGGCGCCGGTCAATGCTGCCACTCTTAAGCGCCCGGCCGAGGCTGGCGTGTTGCACGGTGTCTGCGCTGCGCCAGGACTGGTTGGCGGGCCGCTGTTTCGTTTGAACGCGATCAGTTTGCCAGCGGATGCGGGCAATCATGATCCGCTACGGCAACAGCAGGTGCTCGACACGGCGCTGACTCAGGTCCGCAACGAAATCGACGCCACCCTCGCGCAAGCGAAAAAACACAGGAATGCCGACGAAGAAGCGATCTTCGCCGCGCATCTGGCTCTGCTGGAAGATCCGGCGCTGCTTGATGCTTCGCAACACTCCATCGAACAAGGCACTGCAGCCACTCACGCCTGGAGCCAGTCAATCGACGTGCAGTGCGAAATGCTGCAGCACACCGGCAGCGCGCTGCTGGCCGAGCGCGCCAACGATCTGCGTGACCTCAAGCAACGGGTGTTGCGGGCATTGCTTGGTGAAGCGTGGCATTACGACGTACCGGCCGGTGCCGTCGTCGCGGCGCATGAACTGACGCCTTCGGATCTGCTGCAACTCAGTGCGCAAGGCGTTGCCGGGTTATGCATGGCCGAGGGTGGCGCGACGTCGCATGTGGCAATTCTCGCTCGCGGCAAAGGTCTGCCGTGCATGGTGGCGTTGGGTTCTGCGTTGCTTGATCAGCGACAAGGCCAAGCGGTGGTGCTCGATGCCGACGGAGGACGCCTCGAACTGACGCCAGATGCCGAACGCCTGGCTGAAGTTCAGCAGGCGCAACTCGACCGTCAGCAGCGCCGCGACGCACAGCAAGCCAAGGCTCACCTGCCTGCAGAAACCCGCAACGGCGTGACCATCGAAGTCGTCGCCAACGTTGCCTCCAGCGGTGAAGCGGTAGATGCCTTCGCCAACGGCGCTGATGGCGTTGGTCTGTTGCGCACTGAGTTTTTGTTCGTCGATCGTCAGACCGCGCCGGATGTCGAAGAACAGCGTGCGGCCTATCAAGGCGTACTGGATGCGATGGGCGATCACTCAGTGATCATCCGCACCATCGACGTCGGCGGCGACAAGCAACTCGACTACCTGCCGCTGCCCGTCGAGGCCAACCCGGTGCTCGGCCTGCGCGGCATTCGTCTGGCTCAGGCGCGCCCGGAAATCCTCGACCAGCAACTGCGCGCGCTGCTGCAAGTCAGCCCGCTGCGCCGTTGCCGGATCCTGTTGCCGATGGTCACCGAAGTGGATGAGTTGCTGCACATCCGCCAACGCGTAGATGCGTTGTGCCTGGAGCTGAAGATCACCCAACGCCCGGAAATCGGCGTGATGATTGAAGTCCCTGCCGCCGCATTGCAGGCCGAACAACTGGCCGAACATGCGGACTTCCTTTCCATCGGCACCAACGATCTCTCCCAATACACCTTGGCCATGGACCGCGACCACGCCGGCTTGGCCGCTAGGGTCGACGCCCTGCACCCGGCGCTGCTGCGCCTGATCGCCATGACCTGTGAAGGCGCGGCAGTGCACAAGCGTTGGGTCGGCGTCTGCGGCGCCCTCGCCTCCGATCCGCTGGCCACACCCGTTTTGATCGGCCTCGGCGTGAGCGAACTGTCGGTCAGCCCAGTGCAGATCGGTGAAATCAAGGACCGCGTGCGTCAACTGCACGAAGCCGAATGTCAGCGCCTGAGTCGCGACCTGCTCAAGCTGAGCAGCGCCGCCGCCGTGCGTCACGCCTGTCATCAACATTGGCCTCTGCGCTAACAAAAACAAAAAGGACAAACGCCATGTACCAACTCTTCATCGAAGGCCTGCAACGCCTCGGCCGCGCGCTGATGCTGCCGATCGCGATCCTGCCGATTGCCGGCCTGCTGCTGCGTCTGGGTGATACCGACCTGCTGAACATCGCGATCATCCACGATGCCGGCCAAGTGATCTTCGCCAACCTGGCGATGATCTTCGCCATCGGCATCGCCGTCGGTTTCGCCAAGGACAACAACGGCACCGCCGGCCTCGCCGGAGTGATCGGTTATCTGGTGATGATTTCCACGCTCAAGGTGCTCGACGCGAGCATCAACATGGGCATGCTCGCCGGGATTGTCAGCGGCCTGATGGCGGGCGCGCTGTACAACCGCTTCAAGGACATCAAGCTGCCGGAGTATCTGGCTTTCTTCGGTGGTCGACGGTTTGTGCCGATTGTCACAGGGTTCGCGGCGGTCGGTTTGGGTGTGGTGTTCGGTTATATCTGGCCGCCGATCCAGCACGGCATCAACGCGTTTGGTGCGCTGATGATGGAAAGCGGCAGTATCGGCGCGTTCGTGTTTGGCGTGTTCAACCGCCTGCTGATCGTCACCGGCCTGCACCATATCCTCAACAACATGGCGTGGTTCGTGTTCGGCAACTTCACCGATCCAACTACCGGGGCTCTGGTGACGGGTGACCTGTCGCGCTACTTCGCCGGTGATCCGAAGGGCGGCCAGTTCATGACCGGCATGTTCCCGATGATGATCTTCGGCCTGCCCGCCGCGTGCCTGGCGATGTATCGCAACGCCCTGCCGGAACGGCGCAAGGTGATGGGCGGGATTTTTCTGTCGATGGCTTTGACGTCGTTTTTGACTGGGGTGACCGAGCCGATTGAATTCGCCTTCATGTTTCTGGCGCCGTTGTTGTATCTGCTGCATGCGCTGCTGACCGGGTTGTCGATGGCGATCACCAATGCGCTGAACATCCATTTGGGTTTTACCTTCTCTGGCGGCTTCATCGACATGGTGCTGGGTTGGGGTCGGTCGACCAATGGCTGGTTGGTGATTCCGGTCGGACTGGCTTACGCCGTGGTGTATTACGCGGTGTTTGATTTCTGCATTCGTCGCTTCAACTTGAAGACGCCAGGGCGTGAGGATGTGGCGACGGCTGAAAAAGCGGTTTTCGCGGAAAACGAACGCGCCGGGGCTTACATCAAGGCATTGGGTGGCGCTGAAAATCTACTGACGGTCGGCGCCTGCACTACGCGGTTGCGCTTGGAAATGGTCGATCGCAACAAGGCGTCCGATGCTGATTTGAAAGCGCTGGGTGCGATGGCGGTTGTGCGTCCTGGCAAGGGTGGCAGTTTGCAGGTGGTGGTCGGTCCGCTGGCCGACAGCATTGCTGATGAGATTCGCCTGGCGATGCCGGCCTTGGGGCGTGCGGTTCTTGCTGAACCTGTTGCGGTTGTCGAAGAGCCGAAAGCGGTTGTGGTCGCAGGCACCGAAGCTCAGCAATGGCTGAATGCGCTGGGTGGTGGCGACAACGTGCTGCAACTGGATTGCATTGCCATGAGCCGGATTCGCTTGCTGTTGGCGGATGGCAAGGCGCTGTCCGAGGCGCAGTTGAAGGAGCTGGGTTGTCAGGGTGTCAGCCAGTTGGAGGGTGGGGTTTGGCACTTGTTGGTGGGTGACAAAGCTGCGAGTTTGAGTGGAGCACTTGAAGCGCTGATCAATCGCAGTGAGGTCAGTGCCAAGGTTTAGAGGTCTGGTGTCTGGATCGGCCTCATCGCTAGCAGGCTAGCTCCCACAAGGGAGTGCGTTTCAATTGTGGGAGCCAGCCTGCTGGCGATGAACGATGACGCGGACGTCAGGTTTGTGGGTCGACTCGATCCAGCGCTCGGTTTACCGCCAGTTCGGCGAGCATGACGATTTGCTGGATGCCCAATGCCGTGCTGCGCTGCGAACCGCTTAGCTCATTGGCGAAGTTGCTGGCGGCGGTGCTTGCCGAGGCTAACGATTCGCAGGCGTGGGCGAGCAGGCTTTCGGTGTCGACCTCTGGGCGGACCATGAACATGGTGCTCGGTCGGCAGGGCTTTGCGGGTTCGGGGCACAGGTAGAAGTCGAGGGCGCGTTTGATGGCTTCGCGGTTTCGGGCCTGGTCTTCGGCGCGGAGGGCTTCTTCAAGTGGGGTTTTGGTTTCGGGGGGGGGTCGGGAATTAGCTTGTCCAAAATTCAACTCCTGCTACAGCAAGTGAGGATGCCATCGTTCGCCGGATCTCACGCGGCGAAGAGGTGGCAGCTATGTGCAGGGTGAGATCCACCGGAGCAGGCAACCGGCCAGACCGAAGTCTGCCCGCACACAGCCGCCATAAAACAGGCAGCAGATTGAGCTGGCGCCAATTATCGTGGTGTTGGCGCTAGTTGCAAGCATTCCGGGGATCTCACGCCCGGTCGCTGAATTGGCAGCGACAGACAAAGCCTAGAGAGCAGGCGTCCGACGGACAATCTGAAAACCTTGTGGGAAGGTTCTGCTACTTCGACACTGCTTTAAACAGTCAAAAGCAAACCCTCACCCTAGCCCTCTCCCAGAGGGAGAGGGGACTGACCGAGGTGTCTGGTGGATGTACGCCGACGTGAAATACCGAGTCGAATTCAGATTCTGAAAAGCCCAAAAATCGACTCCCTCTCCCTCGGGAAAGGGCTGGGCGGGCGGCGATCTGATCAGGGGCGAATCCAGCACAAAACCCCAGTCGATCACACACCACTCAAACAGGATGAGCGCCAGCTCGGCTGCCCCCCCACATTGCTGGCACTGTCAACTGTCAGGTCTGACAGTTGACCGCCTCGATCGACCTTATTACGTTGGCTGAATCAGGCAGTTTTTATGTCGTAGCCTCGATAACCCGAAGCTCAATTCATTAAGGATGGCTGCGACATGGCAAAGAAAATGACGGACGCAGAACAACTGGAACATCTGAAAAAAACCTTCAGAGCTCTTGATGAAAATTCAGACGGAACTCTTACTTTCGAAGAGTTCGCCAACGGTGCTCAAGGCTTTGAAAAAACCATGAGAACTTGGGTTTGGGATGAATACAACAAGGATCGGAACAGCAAATTAACCCTAAAAGAGTACCTGGCCCAAAAAAAAACGAAGCCCGCCGAATAGTTTCCTAACCTCCAGGCCGCCATCGCTGACAAGCCAGCTCCCACAGAGCAAAGCAACACCACCACCCCGCTCCTCACCACTCAATAGGCCGAGTGTCAGCTCGCCTGCTCTTGATCTTGATCCACCGGCCCCGTCGGCAGGCTGAGAGGAGGGATTTATCCGGGGGTGGGAGCGCAGCGACCGTTTGGCGCAGCCAAATGCATCGAGAGGAGGTGCAGCGAAGCAAACCGTAGGCGATGCGCCCGGATGGATCCCGGAGCGAAGGAACCCCGAGCTTTAGCGAGTGGGCCGAACGTTGGGGCAAGCGTTTTTTTGCTTACTTTTTTTAGGCGTTTGTAAAAAAAGTGAGTCGCCGTAAGGGCGAAACCGCCAGCCGCAGCACCCGAAGAAACGGATATTCACTCAGTCAGCCAGAACATGGTCGCCTGTCAGGGCGCCATCGCGAGCAGGGGGCTCACTCCTCCAGAACAGCAAATCGCAGGCAACAAAAAACCCGCAGACAATCACTCATCTGCGGGTTTCTTGTTTCAGCAGCAAGAAAAATCAGAAATCTTCCAGCCGCCACACCTCATAAGCCGGCGTCTCGTAGGGATGGCTCAACTTGAGCGCCGCCACAACAGCCACGATCAACTCATCCGCCACTACAAGCTCAACCTTCCATTCCTCAACCCGCTCAACCTGCCCTGCCTCACCAATAAACGGCTGACTGCCGTCCAAAGGTCGAAACTGGCCCAGACCAAGCACCTGCCACGCACAGTGGTCATAGTCACCGATCCGCCCACCACCGGCAGCGAACACAGCCCCTTTGACCACCTCGACATGACTGTCAGGAACAAAAAACGCCAGCTTGTACACGAGGATCAGTTAACCCAGACACGAGCATTACGGAACATACGCATCCAGGGTGCATCCTCGTTCCAGTCTTCCGAACGCCACGAGTTCTGCACCGCGCGGAACACACGCTCCGGGTGCGGCATCATGATCGTCACACGGCCATCACGGCTGGTGAGACCGGTAATCCCGCGCGGCGAACCGTTCGGGTTGGCCGGATAACGCTCAGTGACCTTGCCATGGTTGTCGACGAAACGCATCGCCACGCAACCGGACAGATCGGCTTCCAGCAGGGCTTCTTCGCTGGAGAACTCGGCGTGACCTTCACCGTGAGCGATGGCGATCGGCATACGCGAACCGGCCATGCCTTGCAGGAAGATCGAGTTCGACTCCTGAACCTGAACCATCGCCACGCGCGCTTCGAACTGCTCGGAACGGTTACGCACGAAGTGCGGCCAGAACTCGCTGCCCGGAATCAGCTCGTGCAGGTTGGACATCATCTGGCAACCGTTGCACACGCCGAGGGTGAAGCTGTCGTTACGTTCGAAGAAGCCCTGGAACGCGTCGCGGGCGCGGCTGTTGAACAGTGCCGACTTGGCCCAGCCTTCGCCGGCGCCGAGAACGTCGCCGTAGGAGAAACCACCGCAGGCCACCAGACCTTTGAACTCGTTCAGGTCGACACGGCCGGCCAGAATATCGCTCATGTGCACGTCGATCGCGTTGAAACCGGCGCGGTCGAACGCGGCGGCCATTTCCACCTGACCGTTGACGCCCTGCTCACGCAGCACGGCAACCTGTGGGCGGATGCCTTTCTTGATGTAAGGCGCGGCGATGTCCTGATTGACGTCGTAGCTGAGCTTGACGCTCAGGCCCGGGTTGTCTTCTTCCAGCAGCACGTCGAATTCTTGCTCGGCGCAGTCGGCGTTGTCACGCAGACGCTGGATCTGGTAGCTGGTCTCGGCCCACTGACGTTGCAGCAGACGACGCTGGCCTTCGAACACGGTGTCACCGTTGAAGGTGATGTTGATCTGGCCATTGTTGATCGGCTGACCGATCACCGACACGCAGTCGCCCAGACCGGCCGCGCTGAATTGCGCGAGGATGTCTGGCGTTGCGTCCTGACGAACCTGGATCACGGCGCCCAGTTCTTCGTTGAACAGGATCGCAGCGATTTCTGCCGAGGACTCGGCAACGCTGTCGAGGTTCAGGCTCAGACCGCAGTGGCCGGCAAAGGCCATTTCCACCACGGAAGTCAGCAGACCACCGTCGGAACGGTCGTGGTAAGCCAGCAAGTGACCGTCGGCGTTGAGGCCCTGGATCACCGCGAAGAAGGCTTTCAGGTCTTCGGCGTCATCGACGTCCGGCGCGTGTTTGCCAAGCTTGCCGTGAACCTGTGCAAGGATCGAGGCGCCCATACGGTTCTGGCCGCGACCGAGGTCGATCAGGATCAGGTCGGTGGTGCCCTTGTCCATGCGCAGTTCCGGGGTCAGGGTCTGACGGATGTCAGCCACTGGCGCGAAACCAGTTACGATCAGCGACATCGGCGAGGTCACGGTTTTTTCTTCGCCGTTATCGTTCCAGCGGGTGGCCATGGACATCGAGTCCTTGCCCACCGGAATGGTGATGCCCAGCTCAGGGCACAGTTCCATACCGACCGCTTTCACGGTGTCGTACAGACGCGCGTCTTCGCCCGGGTGGCCGGCCGCCGACATCCAGTTCGCCGACAGTTTGATGTCGGAGATCTTGTTGATGCGCGAAGCGGCAATGTTGGTCAGGGTTTCGCCGATGGCCATGCGGCCCGACGCCGGAGCGTCCAGCAGAGCCAGCGGAGTGCGCTCGCCCATCGCCATCGCTTCACCGGTGTAGACGTCGAAGCTGGTGGCGGTGACGGCAACGTCGGCCACCGGAACCTGCCATGGGCCAACCATCTGGTCACGGGCCACGAGGCCGGTGATCGTGCGGTCACCGATGGTGATCAGGAAGCTCTTGCTCGCCACGGCCGGGTGATGCAGAACGCGTTCGATGGACTCGCTGATGTCGAGGTTCGACGGATCGAAGTCATCGCCCAGTTCTGCCTCGCGAACCACCGAACGGTGCATGCGCGGGGCTTTGCCCAGCAACACTTCCAGTGGCATGTCCACCGGGTTGTTGCCGAAGTGGCTGTCGGTCACGGTCAGTTGCGGCTCGGCAGTCGCCTCGCCGACTACGGCAAACGGGCAACGCTCACGTTCGCAGATCGCCTGGAAGCGCTCGAAGTCTTCCGGACCTACCGCCAGAACGTAACGTTCCTGGGATTCGTTGGACCAGATTTCGTGCGGGGCCATGCCCGGCTCGTCGTTGGGAATGTTGCGCAGTTCGAAACGGCCACCGCGGTCGCCGTCGTTGACCAGTTCCGGGAAGGCGTTGGACAGACCGCCCGCGCCCACGTCGTGGATGAAGCTGATCGGGTTTTTGTCGCCCAGTTGCCAGCAACGGTCGATGACTTCCTGGCAGCGACGCTCCATTTCAGGGTTTTCACGCTGCACGGAAGCGAAGTCGAGATCCGCCGAACTGGTGCCGGTGGCCATCGAGGACGCAGCGCCGCCACCCAGACCGATGAGCATCGCCGGGCCGCCGAGGACGATCAGCTTGGAGCCAACCACGATCTCGCCTTTCTTGACGTGTTCTTCGCGGATGTTGCCCATGCCGCCAGCGAGCATGATCGGCTTGTGGTAACCACGAACTTCGTCACCATGCGGGGTGGTGATCGATTGTTCGAAGGTACGGAAGTAGCCAGTCAGGGCCGGACGGCCGAATTCGTTGTTGAACGCAGCGCCGCCGAGCGGGCCTTCGATCATGATGTCCAGCGCGGTAACAATGCGCTCAGGCTTGCCGTACGGCACTTCCCACGGCTGTTCGAAGCCCGGGATCTGCAGGTTCGATACGGTGAAACCGGTCAGGCCAGCCTTTGGCTTGGCGCCACGGCCGGTTGCACCTTCGTCGCGGATCTCGCCACCGGAACCGGTGGACGCGCCCGGGAACGGAGCAATTGCGGTCGGGTGGTTGTGGGTTTCAACCTTCATCAGGATGTGCACCGGCTCCTGCACCGCGCCGTACTGGCGGGTTTCAGGATTCGGGAAGAAACGGCCGGCAACATTGCCGACGATCACCGAGGCGTTGTCCTTATAAGCCGACAGAACGCCTTCGCTGTGCATCACGTAGGTGTTCTTGATCATGCCGAACAGGCTTTTTTCCTGGTTCTCACCATCAATATCCCAACTGGCGTTGAAGATTTTGTGGCGGCAGTGCTCGGAGTTGGCCTGGGCGAACATCATCAGTTCGATGTCGTGCGGGTTGCGCTTCAAGCCATTGAAGGCGTCGACCAGATAGTCGATCTCGTCTTCGGCCAGAGCCAGGCCCAGCTCGGTGTTGGCCTTTTCCAGCGCGGCGCGACCACCACCGAGGATGTCGATTGCAGTCAGCGGCTTCGGCTCGGCGTGGCTGAACAGACCGGCGGCCTGCTCGAGGTTGGCCAGGACGATCTGGGTCATGCGGTCATGCAGCACGTCGGCAATCTGCTGCGCTTCAGCTTCGCTGAACTGACCGGCGACGTAGAAGGCGATACCGCGCTCCAGACGCTGGATCTTGCTCAGGCCGCAGTTGCGGGCGATGTCGCTGGCCTTGCTCGACCATGGCGAGATGGTGCCGAAACGCGGCAACACCAGAAACAGACGGCCGGTCGGCTCTTGTACCGGAACGCTTGGACCGTACTTCAGAAGGCGCGCAAGCACCTGCTGTTCGTCGCCGGTCAGGACGCCGGTGACTTCGGCGAAGTGAGCGAATTCAGCATACAGGCCACTGACAGCTGGAACCTTTTGGCTCAGTTGCTCAAGGAGTTTGCTGTGGCGAAAGGCAGAAAGGGCAGGAGCGCCGCGCAGGATCAACATCTTCGGGACAGCCTCGGGAAGGGGTGTGCTTTGAGGCCGTGCATTCTAGCCTAAACCGCCCTCAACATCACCCGAAACGCTACGCACGGTTGCACTCGGGTATC
The DNA here is from genome assembly GCF_900110195.1 of Pseudomonas sp. ok266. Lineage (NCBI taxonomy): Bacteria > Pseudomonadati > Pseudomonadota > Gammaproteobacteria > Pseudomonadales > Pseudomonadaceae > Pseudomonas > Pseudomonas sp. ok266. The sequence goes on from NZ_FOCU01000011.1 coordinate 228,259, forward strand.
AATCTGTGTTTCCGACTTCAGAGTCAGGTAAATCAGCGATTCAGAGGCCGCTTATTTTTACTGTAACAAAATGCCGTCAAGCCCCGTTTCTGCGGGGTTTCGTGCAGTTTTGTGATCGCTAGCAGACTCGCCCTGCACTGTCGAGATATGGCGCCCGCAGCCGTTTGCGTATACTGCGCAGATGTTTTTCCCAACGGCTTTGCGTCCGCGGTACGCCAAATGGCTGATCGCAACCGGACTCTTCCTGATGCTTGGTGGCTGTGTTGATAAACCCAACACACTCGAGCGCGTAAAGGAGGATGGTGTGCTGCGGGTGATTACCCGTAACAGCCCCGCCACCTACTTTCAGGATCGCAGCGGTGAAACCGGCTTCGAATACGAGCTGGTGAAGCGTTTCGCCGACGATTTGGGCGTAGAGCTGAAGATCGAGACCGCCGACAACCTCGATGACTTGTTCGATCAGATCGGCAAGCCGAACGGCCCGGTGCTGGCCGCCGCCGGTCTGGTCAGCAGCGAACAGCGCAAGCAGCAGGTGCGGTTCTCGCACTCCTACCTTGAAGTCACCCCGCAGATCATCTATCGCAACGGCCAGTCGCGGCCGACCGATCCCGGCGATCTGGTCGGCAAGAAGATCATGGTGCTCAAGGGCAGCACCCACGCCGAGCAACTGGCGGAGCTGAAAAAGAAATTCCCCGGCATCGAGTATGAAGAGTCCGACGCGGTTGAAGTGGTCGACCTGCTGCGCATGGTCGATGAAGGCCAGATCGACCTGACCCTGGTCGATTCCAACGAAGTGGCGATGAATCAGGTGTACTTCACCAATATTCGTGTGGCCTTCGACCTCGGTGATGCGCGCAGCCAGAGCTGGGCGGTTGGCCCGGGCGAAGACAACAGTCTGCTCAACGAGATCAACGCGTATCTGGACAAGGTGCAGAAGAACGGCACCCTGCAACGCTTGAAGGATCGCTATTACGGCCACGTCGATGTTCTCGGCTATATGGGCGCCACGACCTTCGCCCAGCACTTGCAGCAGCGCCTGCCGAAATACGAACAGCACTTCAAGAATTACGCGAAGAAAGAGAAAGTCGACTGGCGTCTGCTGGCGGCCATTGGTTATCAGGAATCGCTGTGGCAGCCGACGGTTACCTCGAAGACCGGCGTGCGCGGGCTGATGATGCTGACCCAGAACACGGCACAGGCAATGGGCGTGTCCAACCGCCTCGATCCGAAGCAGAGCATCATGGGCGGCGCCAAGTACCTGGCTTATATGAAGGATCAGCTCGACGATTCGATCAAGGAGCCGGATCGCACCTGGTTCGCCCTCGCGGCCTACAACGTCGGCAGTGGCCACCTGGATGACGCGCGCAAGCTGACGGCCAAGGAAGGGCTGAACCCGGACAAATGGCTGGATGTGAAGAAGATCCTGCCGCGCCTGTCGCAGAAGCAGTGGTACAGCAAGACGCGTTATGGCTACGCCCGAGGCGGCGAGCCGGTGCACTTTGTGGCGAACATTCGTCGCTACTACGACATTTTGACCTGGGTGACGCAGCCGCAACTTGAGGGTGATCAAGTGGCTGAGGGCAATCTGCATGTGCCCGGTATCGACAAGTCAAAACCCGCTCAAGAACCTGCCCCGCTCTAATCAACACCCCAAATCAAATGTAGGAGTGAGCCTGCTCGCGATAGCGGTGGGTCAGTCAATTAATTTTGTCTGACACACCGATATCGCGAGCAGGCTCACTCCTACAAGGGTTTTGAGTTGAAGCTTAAGGCTTGGCAGCAGCCAGGATCAGCGCCTTCATTTCCGCTACCGCAGACTTGAAGCCCACGAACAACGCATGCGCCACCAGCGCATGGCCGATGTTCAGTTCGTTGATGCCTTTGATCGCCGCTACGGCTTCAACGTTGTGGTAGTGCAAGCCGTGACCCGCGTTAACGATCAGGCCTTGGGCCAGACCAAACGCCACGCCATCGGCGACACGCTTAAGCTCTTCTGCCACTTCGGTCGGGGTTTCGGCATCGGCGTAACGGCCGGTGTGCAGTTCGATGGCCGGCGCACCGACACGCTTCGACGCTGCGATCTGGCGCTCGTCGGCATCGATGAACAGCGACACTTCGCTGCCGATCTTCGACAGACGTTCAACCGCTGCCTTGATGCGCTCTTCCTGTCCCGCCACATCCAGGCCACCTTCAGTGGTCAGCTCCTGACGGGTTTCCGGGACGAGGCAAATGTGCGCCGGACGAATGCGTTCGGCAAACGCCATCATTTCTTCGGTGACGCCCATTTCGAAGTTCATGCGGGTTTGCAGCACATCCTTGAGCAACAGAACATCGCGCTCCTGGATATGCCGACGGTCTTCACGCAGGTGCACGGTGATGCCATCGGCCCCCGCCTCTTCCGCGTCCAGCGCCGCCTTGACCGGATCCGGGTAGCGCGTGCCACGAGCCTGACGCAGGGTGGCGACGTGGTCGATGTTCACGCCAAGAAGAATGCGATTGCTGGTGGTCACGGATGCGCGCTCCTGAAGAAAAAGATTCGGCGCACAGCATACACGGTGAAGGGTCTGTTTACGTCTGGGCGCGGCGGCAACGGGATGCTGGCTGAGTGCAGGGCAAGGCGCGAGGAACGAAGTTTGGTTGCGCCAAATGAGTTCCGAGCAACGCGGCCCTGCGCGCAGCCAGCGCCCGTTGCGCCGCGTCCAGACGTAAACAGACCCTTAGGGCTTGCGAAACAGCTCGCGACTGACGAGAGGGCGACCGCCCAGGTGAACAGCCAGTGCCTGACGCATCAAGCGCTTGGCGGCGGAGAGCGCGCCGGGGGCGGTCCAGTCGGCTTCGGCCATGGCCAGTAATTCGACGCCGTTGAACAGGCCGGGTTGCAGCAGAAAGACCCGCTCAAGCCCGGCATCCACTTGCAGACGATAAAGACCATCCGGCGCAACAGGTTCGCCATGGACGTCGGTATTCAACGAAAAGCCGTAACCGAGATCGTCCAGCAGCCGCCATTCGAAGGAGCGCAGCAACGGCTCCAGCGGACGACCTTCGGCCAATGCCAGCAAGGTCGCGGCGTAGTGATCGAAGACGCCTGGGTGCGGGTCTTCGGCAGGCAGCAGGCGAATCAGCAATTCATTGAGATAGAGACCGCTGAACAGCGCTTCACCGTTGAGCCACGCCGAGGTGCCAGAGCTCTCCATGCGCCCGACGTTCTTCAGCTCGCCCTTGCCACGAAACTCGACTTCCAGCGCCACGAACGGCCGCGCCAATGTCCCGGCCTTGCCCCGCGCACTGCGCAACACCGCCCGCAGCCGACCTTGCGGCGTGAGGAAGTCCACCAACGCACTGGTTTCGCGATAGGCGCGAGAATGCAGGACGTAGGCGGGTTGGGCGGGAGGCGGGTTTTGCGACATGGAGCTCTCATTGATAAAAACGCGGTTTTTTATTCACCCCAAAACCAATGTGGGAGCGAGCTTGCTCGCGAAAGCAGGGTGTCAGTCAACAAATATGTCGTCTGGCACTACGCCTTCGCGAGCAAGCTCGCTCCCACAGGTTTTTTCGGTGTTGCGACAACCGTGTACTTACAGGTCGCCGTAACCCAGCGAACGCAGCGCACGCTCGTCATCGGACCAGCCGCCCTTCACCTTGACCCACAGGTTGAGCATGATCTTGGAGTCGAACAGCAGCTCCATGTCCTTGCGCGCTTCGGTGCCGATGCGTTTGATACGCTCGCCCTTGTCGCCAATGATGATCTTCTTCTGGCCGTCACGCTCAACGAGGATCAAAGCATGAATGTGCAGGGTCTTGCCCTGCTGCTTGAACTCTTCGATTTCGACGGTGATCTGGTACGGCAGCTCGGCGCCCATCTGGCGCATGATTTTCTCGCGTACCAGTTCGGCGGCAAGGAACCGGCTGCTGCGGTCGGTGATCTGGTCTTCCGGGAAGAAGTGATCGTTCTCCGGCAGATGATCAGCGATAACCTTTTCCAGCGCGTCGAGGTTGTGCCCGTGCTGCGCGGAGATCGGGATGATCTGCGCGTTCGGCAACTGCTCCTGCAACCAGCTCAGGTGCGGCATCAGCTCGGCTTTGTCTTCGATGCGGTCGGTCTTGTTCAGCGCGACGATCAGCGGGCCGGTCACGTACTGCACGCGTTCCAGCACCATCTGGTCTTCATCGGTCCACTTGGTGCGGTCAACGACGAAGATCACCACGTCGACGTCTTTCAACGCTGCCGAAGCGGTTTTGTTCATGTAACGGTTCAGGGCCTTTTCGCCCCCCTTGTGCATACCAGGGGTATCGACGTAGATCGCCTGCACGTCACCTTCGGTTTTGATCCCGAGCATGTTGTGGCGAGTGGTCTGCGGCTTGCGCGAGGTGATCGCGAGCTTCTGGCCAAGGATGTGGTTCAGCAGCGTCGACTTACCGACGTTGGGACGGCCGACGATGGCAACATAGCCACAGCGAGTTGCGTTTGTATCAGTCATTGCCATTCTCCACGCCCAGGGCAATCAGTGCTGCGGCGGCCGCTACCTGTTCGGCAATACGACGGCTTACACCCTGACCTCGGCTTTTTTCATTCAGTAAGACAACTTCGCACTCGACGAAGAAGGTTCGGCAGTGCGGCTCGCCCTGGATATCAACCACTTCGTAGCGTGGCAGTTCACAACCTCGCGATTGCAGGTGTTCCTGCAGGCGGGTCTTCGGATCCTTGTTGGTATCGACCAGCGTCAGGCCTTCGAACTCGCCGGCCAGCCAGGCCAGCACGCGCTCGCGCGCCATGTCCATGCCGGCGTCAAGGTAGATCGCGCCGATCAAGGCTTCGAGGGCATCGGCCAGAATCGATTCGCGACGGAAACCGCCGCTTTTCAACTCACCGGAACCCAGTCGCAGGTAATCGCCAAGGTCGAAACCGCGAGCCAGTACGGCCAGCGTCTCACCTTTTACCAGGCGTGCGCGCAAACGCGACAACTGGCCTTCGCGGGCCAGCGGGAAGCGATCGAACAGTGCCTCGCCGGCGACAAAATTGAGGATGGCATCGCCGAGGAATTCCAGACGCTCGTTGTTGCGCCCGGCAAAACTTCGGTGCGTCAGGGCCAGCAGCATCAGCTCCTGATCCTTGAAGGTGTAACCGAGCTGGCGCTCGAGACGGCTTAGAGAAACGCTCACGGTTTACCCACGCTGAGTTCGTGGCTGAATTCCACTGCCATCGCCGGGATGCGGCGCAGGCCTGGGACAATTAACGCTGTGTTCAAAAATTAAATCCTGGCGATTGCGAAGCCGATTGTGCCGGCTCCAGAAATGCATTCGGCGCTGTGGTCAACAGCGCCGTGTGTAATTACTTGATCAGGCCAACCCGCGAAAAATTCGGCAGGTGACTGAGTTTTGATTCCGGCCAGCTCATCCAGACCGCGAAGGCCTTGCCGACGATATTCTGGTCTGGAACCATGCCCAGCAGATCCTTGGGAATGTTCGGATCATCCCAGTAGCGACTGTCGTTCGAGTTGTCGCGGTTGTCGCCCATCATGAAGTAGTGCCCGGCCGGCACGGTCCAGGTATGGTCCGGCGTGGCGCGGTAACGGCTCATTTCCTTGCGGATCAGGTGTTCGGCAGCGCCGAGCTTTTCTTTGTAGAACTCGGCGCTGCCGAGCATGCCTGGCTCCGGGCCGACCAACTGTTCGGCCACCGACTCGCCATTGATGAACAGACGCTTGTCGGCGGTGTAACGCACCGTATCGCCCGGCAGCCCGACTACACGCTTGATGTAATTGACGTTCGGATCACTTGGATAGCGGAACACCATCACATCACCGCGCTGCGGATCACCCACTTCGATGATTTTCTTGTCGATCACCGGCAGACGGATCCCGTAAGAAAACTTGTTCACCAGAATGAAGTCGCCGACGTCCAGGGTGGGTTTCATGGAGCCCGAAGGGATCTGAAACGGTTCCACAAGGAACGAGCGCAGCACCAGCACGATGAACAACACCGGAAAAAACGACTTGCCGTATTCGACCAGCAGCGGCTCTTTGTTCAGTTTTTCAACGACCACTACATCAGGCTGGCTGACACTGCCTTGATAGGAGGCAATGGCAGCACGCCGACGCGGCGCCAGGATCAACAGATCAAGCAACGCCAACAGGCCGCAGACGAACACGGCGATGACCAGCAACAGCGGGAAATTTAGTGACATAGGACCTAACTATCCAACCTGAGCACTGCGAGGAAGGCTTCTTGTGGAATTTCCACGTTGCCGACCTGCTTCATGCGTTTCTTACCGGCCTTTTGCTTCTCGAGCAGTTTCTTCTTACGGCTGACGTCACCGCCGTAGCATTTGGCCAATACGTTCTTTCTGAGCGCCTTGACGGTTGTCCGGGCAACGATCTGACCACCAATGGCGGCCTGAATGGCTACGTCGAACATCTGACGAGGAATCAGTTCTTTCATCTTCTCGGTCAACTGGCGACCTTTGTAGTGCGAGTTGTCACGGTGCACGATCAACGCCAGGGCATCGACCTTGTCGCCGTTGATCAGCACGTCCAGTTTCACCAGATTAGCCGATTGGTAACGATCGAAATGGTAATCCAGCGAAGCATAGCCGCGGCTGGTGGATTTGAGACGGTCGAAGAAGTCCAGGACCACTTCGTTCATCGGCAGGTCGTAGGTGACCTGCACCTGATTGCCGAGGAACAGCATGTCGACTTGAACGCCACGCTTCTCGATGCACAGGGTGATGACGTTGCCCAAGTGTTCTTGCGGCACCAGAATGTTGGCCCGCACGATCGGCTCGCGCATGTCTTCGATCGACGACACATCCGGTAGCTTGGATGGGTTGTCGACGTAAATCGTTTCACCGGTTTTCAGCACCAGCTCGAAAATTACCGTTGGCGCAGTGGTGATCAGGTCCAGGTCGTACTCGCGCTCGAGGCGCTCCTGGATGATTTCCATGTGCAACATGCCAAGGAAGCCGCAACGGAAGCCGAAGCCCAGTGCGTCGGAGCTTTCCGGGGTGTACTGCAACGACGAGTCGTTGAGGGTCAGCTTCTGCAGCGCTTCGCGGAAGTCCTCGAAGTCGTCGGAACTGACCGGGAACAGACCGGCGTAAACCTGTGGCTGGATGCGTTTGAAGCCGGGCAGCACTTCAACGTCCGGGGTCGAGGCCAGGGTCAGGGTGTCACCGACCGGTGCACCGTGAATGTCCTTGATGCTGGCGATGATGAAGCCCACTTCGCCGGCTTTCAAATCAGTGGTGGCGGTGTGTTTAGGGTTGAACACGCCCACGCTGTCGACCAGATGGATCTTGCCGGTGGACTTGACGAGGATCTTGTCGCCCTTCTTCACGCGGCCATGACGTACACGTACCAGGGAAACAACGCCCAGGTAGTTGTCGAACCACGAGTCGATGATCAACGCTTGCAGCGGATCTTCAATGTTGCCGGTCGGCGCAGGAATGGTATGCACCAGGCGCTCGAGTACTTCGTCGACACCCAGACCGGTTTTGGCGCTGCAGGTGACGGCGTCGGTGGCATCGATGCCGATGATTTTCTCGATTTCGTCTTTTACGCGATCAGGATCAGCCTGCGGCAGGTCGATCTTGTTCAGCACCGGCATGACTTCAAGGCCCTGCTCGATCGCGGTGTAGCAGTTGGCTACGGACTGAGCTTCAACGCCCTGACCGGCATCGACCACCAGCAAGGCACCCTCACACGCAGCCAGGGAACGGCTGACTTCGTAGGTGAAGTCGACGTGGCCCGGGGTGTCGATGAAGTTCAGCTGGTACTTGATGCCGTCTTTGGCGGTGTAATACAGGGTGACGCTGTGGGCCTTGATGGTGATCCCGCGTTCACGTTCCAGGTCCATGGAGTCCAGCACCTGGGCTTCCATTTCACGCTCGGCCAGGCCGCCGCACATCTGGATGAAGCGATCGGCCAGCGTCGACTTGCCATGGTCAATGTGGGCGATGATGGAGAAATTGCGGATATGACTCAAATCACTCACGGATCAACACTCAAAAAGGCTGCAGGCATGGCCCGCCGAAAAATAGCCGGGAATTGTACCTGATACACGGCGCAAGCGTCACGTTCGCCTGTCACCCGGATTGCATGCAAAAACGCCCCGATCTGTCGACCGAGGCGTTTTCGAGGTTTAAAACACAGGTCAATCGCCTGTCATCAACCGGCTCTTCGCAGCAGCCAGACACCCGCCAGCGCACAGACCCCGGCCGGCACCAGCACCGCAAACAGCGGCGAGAAACCGAACACCAGGCTCGACGGGCCGAGCAAATCCTGGACGATACGGAAGGTGAAGCCCACCAGCACGCCGGTAAACACCCGCTGACCGAGGGTTACCGAGCGCAGCGGACCGAAAATGAAGGAGATCGCCATCAGCACCAGTGCTGCGGTCACCAGCGGCTGCAACACCTTGACCCAAAATGCCAGCCAGTAGCGGCCGTTGCTCAGGCCCTGCTCGGACAGATAGTGGATGTAGCCCCACAAACCACTGATCGACAGCGATTCCGGTGCCATGACCACGGTGCTGAGCAATTGCGGGCTCAACGCCACGTCCCATTGCTCGCTCGGGGTATTGACGACTTCGGTGCTGCGTTCATGGAACAGCGTGGTGGCAACGTCGGTGAGCTGCCACTTGTTGCCGTCGAACTCGGCCTTCTTGGCGAAACTCGAACTCAGCAGGTGACGCTCTTTGTCGAAGTGATAACGGGTCACGCCATACAGCAGGCCGTTGGGTTGCACGGCGTTGATGTGGATGAATTCTTCACCCTGACGGTGCCACATACCGTGCTTGGCACTTTGCGCGTCGCCGCTGCCCTGCGCCAGCGAGCGATTGGCCTGGGCCATGCTCTCGGTTGCCGGAGCAACGTATTCGCCGATCAGCACGCCAGCCAGCATCAGCACCAGCATGGGCTTCATTACAGCCCACACGATACGGCCGATGGACACGCCAGCGGCGCGCATGACGGTCAGCTCACTGCTACTGGCCAGACTGCCGAGGCCGATCAGGCAACCGATCAACGCCGCCATCGGCAGCATTTCGTAGAGACGGCGTGGCGCGGTCAGCAACACAAAGCTGAGGACATCGACGAGGGTGTAGGTGTCGCTGACGTCGCCCATCTCATCGATGAAGGCGAACAAGGTTGCCAGACCGAGAATGATTGCCAGCACGGCAATGATCGCCATGAACACGCTGCTGCCGATGTAGCGGTCGAGTTTAACCACGGGCCACCTCCAGCGCTGCAGCGCGACGGCTGGCCATCTTCAGACGCAGCGGCTCCCAATAGAGCAAACCGAGACCGATGAACAGGAAGATCGCATGCACCCACCACAGGCCCAGGGCTGGCGGAATCTTGCCTTTTTCAAGGGCGCCGCGGGCGGCAATCAGAATGGTCAGGTAAGCCATATAAAGAAGAATCGCCGGCAGCAGCTTGAGGAAACGCCCTTGGCGCGGATTGACTCGCGACAGCGGCACCGCCATCAGGGTCACGATAAACACCAGTAGCGGCAGGGACACACGCCATTGCAGTTCGGTTTTGGAGCGGATGTCATCGCTGCCCAGCAGAGACGAGGTCGGCATGGCGTCACGGTCGGTGACTTCTTCGCTGACGTCTGGCTTGGGCAGCAGCACACCGTAGGTTTCGTAGTGAATGGCGCGGTAATCGGCCTGACCCGGGCTGCCGTCGTAGCGGTAGCCGTTATCGAGGATCAGATAGCGGTTGCCGTCGGGGCGCACTTCCTGGCGACCGCTTTCGGCCACCAGCACGGAAATCCCGCGATCCTTTTGATCGGCACCGAGGTTTTTCTGCGAAATGAATACGCTGCCCAGATTGACGCGATCGTCGCTCAGGGTCTCGGTATAGGTGACCCGAGTGCCATCACGCAGGGCCTGAAAGCGACCCGGCTCGAGGGTGTCGAATTCGGTCAGGGCGTCTTGCTTGTTCAGCAGCAACTGGAATTGATTGGCGCCTTGCGGGGCCAGGCCCAGGCTCAGCCATGCCACCACCAGTGCCACCAGCGTCGCCGGGAACAGCGTCATGCGAAACAGCTTCTGCTGGCTCATGCCGGTGGCCGAAAGCACCGTCATCTCGCTTTCCAGGTACAGGCGACCGTACGCCAGCAGGATCCCGAGGAACAGGCCCAGCGGCAGAATCAGTTGCAGGAACCCCGGCAGACGAAAGCCCATGATCAGGAACAGCGAGCCCGGATCGAGCTGGCCGGCAGCGGCCTGAGCGAGGTATTTGATGAAACGACCGCTCATGATGATGACCAGCAGCACGGCACTCACGGCGCTGAGGGTCAACAGGACTTCGCGGGACAGATAACGGAAGACGATCAAACCAGACACTCCAGGGTTGTCAGGCTAAGGCGGCCAAACAAGCAAACACATCGACCGGCCCGCAACGCAGAGCCGTCGAAAAAAGATGCGGCATTATCCTGTGATTGAGGGCGCCTGTCACTGCGCACACTCATCCATGTCTGTAATCCTTTGCAGATCGTACAACCTAGGGGGCTTTCTCAATTAGTTTTCACACCGCGCCGGGTCTGCTGTTGTGCTGGGCAAGGCGCGAGAAGCGTGGTTTGGTCATTCCAAATAAGCTTCGAGCAACGCAGCCCTGCACAGCAGCAGGCCCGGCCCTTCGGGTTGTGCCTTAAAGCCGGCCAGTCTGCGTTGCAGGCCTTGGAAAGGGAACAACCATTCCCAGCGGCCTGCGCCTTGCCTGGCTGGCTTTAAGGCGACAACGCGGTGTGAAAACTAATTGAGAACGCCCCCTAGGGTTGTCAGGCGCGGGGAGCGGGGTTCAAACTGCGGCCCTTGTCGCAGGCTTTGGCCTGCGCCTCTTCTCTCTATAAGCAGGCGACTGCGGACACCGTCGAACGCCTGCGTGTTGACCATTCATTCAGGGATCCGGACATGGAACTGGTTGTAAAAAGCGTTAGCCCAGAAACGTTGAAAACCGCCACCCTGGTGGTTGCCGTCGGCGAAGGCCGCAAACTCGGTGTCGCCGCCAAACAGGTCGACGAACTGAGCGGTGGCGCGATCAGCGCCGTCCTCAAGCGTGGCGATCTGGCTGGTAAAGTCGGTCAAAGCCTGCTGCTGCACAGCCTGCCGAACCTGAAAGCCGAGCGCGTGTTGCTGGTCGGCGTGGGCAAGGATGAGGAACTGGGCGACCGTCCATTCCGTAAAATCGTTGCCGGCATTCTCAACACCCTGAAAGGTCTGGGCGGCAGCGACGCCGTGTTGGCACTGGATGAAATCATTGTCAAAAACCGCGACAGCTACGGTAAAACCCGTCTGCTGGCAGAAACCCTGGTTGATGGCGAATACACCTTCGACCAGTTCAAGAGCCAGAAAGCCGAACCGCGCGCCCTGAAGAAAATCACCCTGCTGACCATCAAGGCTGCTCAGGCCGAAGTGCAGCGCGCGGTGAATCACGCTACTGCGATCGCCAACGGCATGGCCTTCACCCGCGATCTGGGCAACCTGCCGCCGAACATCTGCCACCCGACTTTCCTCGGCGAACAAGCCAAGAACCTGGGCAAAGAGTTCAAGGATCTGAAAGTCGAAGTCCTCGACGAGAAGAAGATCAAAGCCCTGGGCATGGGCTCGTTCTACGCCGTCGGCCAGGGCAGCGAGCAACCGCCGCGCCTGATCGTCATGCAATACAACGGCGGCAAGAAATCCGAGAAGCCGTACGCACTGGTTGGTAAAGGCATCACCTTCGACACCGGCGGCATCAGCCTGAAACCGGGTGCCGGCATGGACGAAATGAAGTACGACATGGGCGGCGCAGCCTCCGTGTTCGGTACCCTGCGTGCCGTGCTTGAGCTGAAACTGCCAATCAACCTGGTGTGCATCCTCGCCTGCGCGGAAAACATGCCGAGCGGCAATGCCTCGCGTCCGGGCGACATCGTCACCACCATGAGCGGCCAGACCGTGGAAATCCTCAACACCGACGCCGAAGGCCGTCTGGTGCTGTGCGATGCGCTGACCTACTCCGAGCGTTTCAAGCCGCAAGCGGTGATCGACATCGCCACCCTGACCGGCGCTTGCGTCGTGGCACTGGGCGCACACACCTCGGGCCTGCTGGGCAACAACGACGAACTGATCAGCCAACTGTTGAGCGCTGGCCAGACTGCCGACGACCGCGCCTGGCAATTGCCGCTGTTCGACGAATACCAGGAGCAACTGGACAGCCCGTTCGCCGACATCGCCAACATTGGCGGGCCGAAAGCCGGCACCATCACTGCTGCGTGCTTCCTGTCGCGCTTCACCAAGAACCTCAACTGGGCGCACCTGGACATCGCCGGCACCGCATGGACCAGCGGCGGCAAGGACAAAGGCGCAACCGGTCGTCCGGTGCCCCTGTTGACCCAGTACCTGCTGGATCGCGCCAAAGCCTGAACCCGCTGACAAGCGGCGTCACTTTCCGGTGACGCCGCTTGCTGCTCTGGAACCGCAATGACCAAAGTCGACTTCTATATCCTGCCCAGCGCTGACCCTTCGGCGCGCCTGGACTTTGCCTGCAAGCTCACCGAGAAAGCCTGGCGCATGGGCCATCGCATCTACCTGCATTGCAGCGATGCCGCTCAGCGCGACGATCTCGATGCGCGCTTGTGGGCATTCAAGGGCGAAACCTTCGTGCCGCATGGCCCGGCTGACAGCGAACCGGACGGTTTGATTGTGTTGGGATTGGGTGATGACTGCGGTCAGCACCAGGATTTGCTGGTCAACCTCGACCTGAAAGTCCCGGCCTTCGCCAGCAAATTCGCCCGTGTGGCGGAAGTGGTGGTGGAAGATCCGACAATTCGGGCGGCCGCGCGGGAGAGTTTCCGTTTCTACCGCGAACAGGGCTATCCTCTGCAAGACCACCGTTTACAGCGACTCTGAGCATTCCAATGGACACTCCGAAACCGCAACAAAAGTCCGCGCACCTGTTGGATGATCTTGAATCGATCCGCCAGTTGCTCGGCGATGACAACCTGCAACCACCGCTGCTGACCGACACGGTCGACGATGGCGAACAGGAACAGATTCCGATGTTGTTTGACTCTGTCGGCGCCGAACCGGCCGCAGTCGCAGTCGCAGTCGAACCGCAACCCGCTCCAACTCCGGCGCCGGCCGCGCAACCTGCGCCCCCCGCGAATAAAGGCCCGGACGCCCTGCTCCACCTGGACAGCGAACTGCGCGCCGCCGCGCAATTGATCATGCAAGACGTGATCGATGACTTCGCACCGCACATCGAAACCGAAATCAAGCGCCGGCTCGATGCACGCATGGAACGGCTGCTCAGCCAATACGAATAACCCCCCAACCCCTGTGGGAGCCAGCCTGCTGGCGATAGCAGCACCTCGGTTTACCTGAAAAACCGCAGCGCCTGCATCGCGAGCAGGCTCACTCCTACATTTAGATCCCCTCAGGGCCCGCCCCGCTCGCCCTCGGCCCCATGCCCCGCTATACTCGTCGGCTTTTCCTGAATTAATGCCAATAGGGTCCCGCCGCGCATGGATAAGACCTACCAGCCGCACGCCATTGAAACTTCCTGGTACAACACCTGGGAGTCCGAGAACTACTTCGCCCCGCAAGGCGCGGGCGACTCCTACACCATCATGATCCCGCCGCCGAACGTCACCGGCAGCCTGCACATGGGTCACGGTTTCAACAACGCGATCATGGACGCCCTGATCCGTTTCCGCCGCATGCAGGGTCGCAATACCCTGTGGCAGCCGGGCACCGACCACGCCGGCATCGCTACGCAAATGCTGGTGGAGCGTCAACTGGAAGCCACCGGCCAGAATCGTCACGATCTGGGCCGCGAGAAATTCCTCGAGAAGGTCTGGGAGTGGAAGGATCAATCCGGCGGCAACATCAGCCGTCAGATCCGCCGCCTCGGCTCGTCCGTCGACTGGAGCCGCGAGCGCTTCACCATGGACGACGGTCTCTCGGAAGCGGTCAAAGAAGCCTTCGTGCGCCTGCACGAAGACGGCCTGATCTACCGCGGCAAGCGTCTGGTCAACTGGGACACCAAACTGCACACGGCGATTTCCGACCTCGAAGTGGAAAACCACGACGAGAAAGGCTTCCTGTGGAACCTCAAGTACCCGCTGGCCGATGGCGCGAAAACCGCTGATGGCAACGATTTCCTGATCGTCGCGACCACCCGTCCGGAAACCATGCTCGGCGACTCCGCCGTTGCGGTGAACCCGAACGATGAGCGCTACCAGGCTCTGATCGGCAAGTTTGTCGAGCTGCCACTGGTTGGCCGCCGCATCCCGATCATCGCCGACGATTACTGCGATCCTGAATTCGGCACCGGTTGCGTGAAAATCACCCCGGCCCACGATTTCAACGACTACGAAGTCGGCAAGCGCCACAACCTGCCGCTGCTGAACATCTTCGACAAGAATGCCAACGTGCTGCCGGCAGCCCAGGTGTTCAACCTCGACGGCACGCTCAACGACAGCATCGACGGCGCGATTCCAGCTGAGTACGCCGGTCTTGAGCGTTTTGAAGCGCGTAAGCAAATCGTTGCTGCGTTCGACGCCGCCGGCCTGCTGGTCAGCGTCAACGACCACGGCCTGAAAGTACCGAAAGGCGACCGCTCCGGCACCATCATCGAGCCGTGGCTGACCGACCAGTGGTACGTATCGACCAAGCCTTTGGCCGAGCCTGCGATTGCCGCTGTTGAAGACGGCCGTATCCAGTTCGTGCCGAAACAATACGAAAACATGTACTTCTCGTGGATGCGCGACATTCAGGATTGGTGCATCAGCCGTCAGCTGTGGTGGGGCCACCGGATTCCGGCCTGGTACGACGAGTCGGGCAAAGTCTACGTCGGTCGCGACGAAGCCGAAGTGCGTGCCAAGCACAACCTCGGCCCGGACGTGGCGCTGCAACAGGACAACGACGTACTCGACACCTGGTTCAGTTCCGGCCTGTGGACGTTCTCCACCCTCGGCTGGCCTGAGCAGACCGAGTTTCTGAAGAAATTCCACTCCACCGACGTACTGGTGACGGGCTTCGACATCATTTTCTTCTGGGTTGCCCGGATGATCATGCTGACCATGCACCTGATCAAAAACGAGGACGGCACCCCGCAAGTGCCGTTCAAGACCGTTTACGTGCACGGCCTGGTGCGCGATGGCCAGGGCCAGAAGATGTCCAAGTCCAAGGGCAACGTCCTTGACCCGCTGGACATCATCGACGGTATCGAGCTGGAAGAACTGGTGCAGAAGCGCACCTCCGGCCTGATGCAGCCGAAACTGGCGAAGAAGATCGAGAAGCAGACCCGCGACGAGTTCGCCGACGGCATCGCCAGCTACGGCACCGACGCCCTGCGCTTCACCTTCTGCTCGCTGGCCTCGACCGGTCGCGACATCAAGTTCGACATGGGCCGCGTTGAAGGCTATCGCAACTTCTGCAACAAGATCTGGAACGCCGCGCGCTATGTTCTGGACAAGGGCGAAGACTGCGGCCAGAACGGCGAAGCCTACGAGCTGTCGCTGGCGGATCGCTGGATCATCTCGCAGCTGCAACGCACCGAAGCCGAAGTGACCCGTCAACTCGATCAGTTCCGGTTCGACCTCGCCGCGCAAGCGCTGTACGAATTCATCTGGAACCAGTACTGCGACTGGTACCTGGAACTGTCCAAGCCCGTGCTGTGGGACGAGAACGCGCCGGTTGAGCGTCAGCGCGGCACTCGCCGTACGCTGGTTCGCGTACTGGAAGTGGCGCTGCGTCTTGCGCATCCGTTCATGCCATTCATCACTGAAGAAATCTGGCAGCGCATCGCGCCGCTGGCCGGTATTCAGGGCAAGACGATCATGCTGCAAGCGTGGCCAGTGGCCAATGAAGAGCGCATCGATCCGGCTGCCGAAGACGACATCGAATGGCTCAAGGAACTGATGCTCGGCACGCGTAACATCCGTGGCGAAATGAACATCGGCCCTGGCAAGCCATTGCCGATCTACCTGAAGAACGTCAGCGCTGAAGACCAGCGCCGTCTGACCGAGAACGAAGCGCTGCTGAAGAAGCTGGCACGTCTGGAATCGATCACTGTTCTGAAGGCTGGCGAAGAAGCACCGCTGTCCGCCACCGCACTGGTTGGCGAGATGGAAGTGCTGGTACCAATGGCCGGCCTGATCGACAAGGGCGCTGAACTGGCGCGTCTGGACAAGGAAATCCTGCGTTTGCAGGGCGAAGTCCAGCGCGTCGGTGGCAAATTGTCCAACGCCGGTTTCGTCGACAAGGCCCCGGCCGAAGTCATCGAGAAGGAACGCGCCAAACTGGCCGAGGCTGAACAAGCCTTGGGCAAACTGGCCGAGCAACATGCGCGGATTGCCAGTCTGTAACTGGTAAATCGCATTAAAAAGGCGCGCCACCCGATCGGGTGACGCGCCTTTTTTATTGCCTACTTTCCTTCATCCACTGCCAATCCCTGTGGGAGCGAGCTTGCTCGCGAAGAGGCCGTGTCAGGCGAAAGTGATGTTGACTGAGAGGACGCTTTCGCGAGCAAGCTCGCTCCCACAGAGATCGGTGGTGTTGCTGATATTGAGTTCGCAGCGGCTGGATGTGGGACAATACCCGCCACTTTCAGCCATACCCGAATCGACCACGCCCATGAACGCCCCCCGCACACCCAAACCTGCGCGCAAGAAGCCTGACACCGCGACCCCGGCCAAGACCGTCGAGCCGCGTGAAAAGGCCAGCCTGCACCCGCGCAATCGCCACCAGGGTCGTTACGACTTCCCGGCGCTGATCAAAACCACTCCGGAACTGGCGAAGTTCGTGATCACCAACCCGTACGGCAAGGAAAGCATCGACTTCGCCAGCCCCGATGCGGTGCGCGTGTTCAACCGGGCGCTGCTCAAGTCGTTCTATGGCATCCAGCATTGGGACATCCCGGCAGACTACCTCTGCCCGCCAGTTCCAGGCCGTGCCGATTACGTGCACTTCCTCGCCGATTTGCTGGCGAGCATGAACGACGGCAAGGTCCCGCGCGGCGCGATCGTCAACGTGCTGGACATCGGCATGGGCGCCAACTGCGTGTATCCGCTGATCGGTAACAGCGAATACCGCTGGCACTTCCTCGGCTCGGAGATTGATCCGACTGCTGTGGCGGCCGCCAGAGCCATCGTTCAGTCCAACGACCTGAACAAAGTCATCCAGCTGCGCCAGCAGGAAAACCGCAAGCACATCCTGATCGGTCTGCTGGAGCCGGGCGAGCGCTTTGACCTGACCATGTGCAACCCGCCGTTCCACGCCTCAATGGACGAAGCGACCAAGGGCAGCGAGCGCAAATGGCGCGCATTGGGCAAGGCTGACCCGAAACGCAAACTGCCGGTGCTGAACTTCGGCGGTCAGTCGGCGGAGTTGTGGTGTGAAGGTGGCGAGGCGCGTTTCGTGACGCAACTGATCGCCGAGAGCGCCAACTTCCAGCATAAGGTGCTGTGGTTCAGTACGCTGGTGTCGAAAGCTTCGAACTTGCCGGCCATCGAAACCGCACTGAAAAAAGCCGGCGTGCTGGAAAGCCAGGTCGTCGAGATGTCTCAGGGCCAGAAGCAGAGCCGCTTTGTGGCCTGGACCTTCCAGACCAAGTCCGAGCAGCAGATCTGGCGCCGCGAGCGCTGGGTTCGCTAAACACCGCATCGCCGGACACAAATCAATTGTGGGAGCGAGCTTGCTCGCGAATGGGGAGCATCAGTCAATTCAACTCTGACTGACACACTGCCTTCGCGAGCAAGCTCGCTCCCACATGGGATCTAAGTGCTTGCCAAATCGCAGGCACAAAAAAACCGTGCCCGGATCACTCCGGTGCACGGTTTTTTATCGCTGCGTCTTACTTGTTCACAGCGTCGGTCAGGCCTTTGGCCACAACCAGCTTGATCACTTTCTTAGCAGGGATTTCGATGGCAGCGCCAGTCGAAGGGTTACGGCCAGTGCGGGCAGGACGCTCGGTCACTTTCAGCTTGCCGATACCTGGCAAGGTGATTTCGCCGCCGTTTTCCAGCTGATCGGCAACGATTTGGCCCAGTTGGTCCAGAGCGTTACGCGCGGTGGTTTTCGGCGCGTCGATAGCTTCAGCGATGTCGGCGATCAGTTGGTCTTTAGTAAGAGCCATGTAGTGTTCCTTCCCTATCAAATTCATATGGATTGCAGAGTGCAGTGTCAGCCATCGAGCCCGATCTTCTGGATCTGGCACCCTCGGCGATAACCACGACGAGTCGGGTTATAGATACCGAAATCAGGGTTTGGTTCGACCTGACAAATGCTGATTGCACGCTTAACGCAGTGACTTCGCGTAAGACCGGGCAAAACTAGCACAGAGACGGGGAAATATCCGCCTCTAGCTACCCATTTGGTCAGCTTTATTGCGCTAAATCGGTAAAAAACTGCATATGCGTCAGTGCGCGCCCCGGTTTTGCCCTACAACCCGCGCCAAAACCAGTGGTTGCGGTACACTTAGCGCTTTTTCGGGGGAGCCTGCCCTCCTCCCTTCCTACAGCCGAGAAGCCCATGCCGATCCGTCATTGCATCGTCCACCTGATCGACAAAAAACCCGACGGCACGCCCGCAGTTCTGCACGCCCGTGACACGGAACTGGCCGAGTCTGCAGCCATCGAGAACATGCTCGCCGACCTCAACGAGAGCTATAACGCCAAACAGGGCAAAGCCTGGGGCCTGTTCCATCCGGAGTCCGGCGCGTTCCCGTTCAGCGGCTGGCTGAAGGAATACATGGAAGGCAGCAAGGACTTCACCGCGTTCAGCAAAGTCGGGGTCGAGCACCTGCAGAAGCTGATGGAAGAGTCGAACCTGTCGGTCGGCGGTCACGTATTGTTCGCCCACTATCAGCAAGGCATGACCGATTACCTGGCCATCGCCCTGCTGCACCACAGCGAAGGCGTGGCGGTGACCGATGAGCTGGACGTGACCCCGTCGCGTCACCTCGACCTCGGCCAGTTACACCTGGCGGCGCGGATCAACGTTTCCGAGTGGCAGAACAACAAGCAGTCCAAGCAATACATCTCGTTCATTAAAGGCAAGAACGGCAAAAAGGTCTCCGAGTACTTCCGCGACTTCATCGGTTGCCAGGAAGGCGTCGACGGCCCGGGCGAGACCCGCACGCTGCTCAAGGCTTTCAGTGACTTCGTCGAAAGCGAAGACCTGCCGGAAGACTCCGCCCGCGAGAAGACCAAGACCCTGGTCGATTACGCCAGCAGTCAGGCCAAACTCGGCGAACCGATGGGTCTGGAAGAGCTGTCGGAGCTGATCGACGAAGAGCGCCCGAAAGCCTTCTATGATCACATCCGCAACAAGGATTACGGCTTGTCGCCGGAGATCCCGGCGGACAAACGCACCCTGAATCAATTCCGCCGCTTTACCGGCCGCGCCGAAGGCCTGTCGATCAGCTTTGAAGCACACCTGCTGGGTTCGAAGATCGAATACGACGAAGAGGCTGGCACCCTGGTGATCAAGGGCCTGCCAACGTCGCTCACCGATCAGTTGAAGCGCCGCAACTGATGCTCGGCAATGTGCTGAAGAAGGTTGCACTGGTTCTGCTGGTGGTGGTCGTCTATCAGAACTGGGGCAAGATCGAGCGGCTGTTCAACCCGTCGCAGATGGTCTCGGAGCAGACACGGGCGCAGGCCAATGTCGTGCTCTACGCCACTGACTGGTGCGGCTACTGCAAGCAGACCAAACGCTTTCTCGACAGCAAAGGGATTGCGTTCAAGGAGTTCGATATCGAGAAGGATGCCGAGGCGCGCAAGGCGTATGAGGCATTGGGTGGACGCGGGATTCCGTTGATCGACGTGAATGGCACGTTGATTCGCGGTTTTGACCCGGACGAAATCCTCGCCGCCCTGAAATAACCTGTAGGAGTGAGCCTGCTCGCGATAGCGGTGTGTCAGTCGATAAATCCGCCATTGACACACCGCTATCGCGAGCAGGCTCACTCCTACAAAGTTTTGCATCAGACTTGAGAGATCAGCGGGCTTCGATGCGGAAGCCGAATCGCGGGAAGTGCACATGCACCACGCCGCCACGCTCGTCTTCGCGACGAATGATCAGCTCTTCACTGCCGGCAAACAGCAACTCACCCACCACCGGATCAACCCCGTAATCCGTCGCCGAGACTGCCACCTGCTGGCCAGCCTTGAAGCCGTTCGGATCAACAAACTGCTCATCCGGCAATGCCGCCGGCGTCGCATTGCGTGCAACCTCAAGCGCCTCCTCGGAGGTCATCGCACTCGCCGCGCCATGACCAAAGCCCAGCACTCGACTCAGCCACGCCGAAACCGCCGGATACTCATCCACCAGCGGCGCCGTCACATGCGTCGCCTTGAGGAACCACATGGGATGCGCCAACGCAAAGTCGGCAATCGACGGTTCGCCGAACAGGAAGTCGCCTTGCTCGCGCTGCAACTGCTGCTCCAGCCGCACCATGATCGTCGGCCATTGATGCTTGGCCTGTTCGGCGGACAGACGTGTGGCACTGCCGCCCGAGAACAAACCGGCGCGGTCGGCAATAAACGCTTTGATCGCTTCCGGCGGCAACTTGGCAAAACGCACGGCCACAGATTCCGGCTGAAACACCAGACTCACCGCATGCTGGAACACTACCGAGTCAGCCCAAGTGGCGAAACTGGCGGTGGTGAACTCCTGACCTTCGGGGAAGAACGCTGGCAAAGCCTTCTCTTGCTCGAGACGACGAGCGATCAACGAAGTGTCGCAGTAGATGTCAGCGCCAATCTGCAACACCGGTGTCTTGCGATAGCCGCCAGTGAGCGCGGTCAGATCCGGTTTAGGCATCACCGGCGAAATATGCACCGAGCGCCACGACAAGCCTTTGAACCCCAGCAGCAGACGGGCCTTCTCGGCAAATGGAGAGGTCGGGTAATGGTGGAGAATCAACTCGGACATGCTCGGCTCCGCCGCTCAGATAGTGAGCCCGCAGCTTAGCGTGCATTTGCTTAGCAGCCTACAGATCTGCCTGATGGGAACTGATCAGTCAGATTGATAAGACGAGACCAGACATTCCTTGGCGCTCTTTCTGAGTTTTTTGATCAAACGTTCCTGGCGCAGCGCATCGCTCTTGTCGCGGCACAGTTCGGTATAAACCAGCGCCATCGCCGGGCTGGAGAGGAAGAACCGTGCGCCTTTGCCACTTTGATGCTTGGCGAAACGACGCACCGGATCGTCACTGATCCCGCAGTACAACGAGCCATTGGCGGCGCGCACGAGGTAGACGAACCAGGACTTGCTCACGGGTTCGGCAACTTCGACAGATTTTTCGCTAAGGCTGGTCACTTCGGGATCTGAACGTGTAGGAAAACAGGCGGCGATCTTATCAGCGACCGGCCTGGAATGCCTTCAGTCCCTTCAACGCCTGGGCGCGCACGGCGTTGCGCACCAGTGGTGTCCAGCCCAGCAGCAGGCCTTTGAAACCGAGGGCCTGACGCGACCAGCGCCATAGATCGAAGTGATCGTGGTGCTCGCAGATCTTGCCGTCACGGAAGACGAAGCGGGCCTGGATATCGTTGATGACGATGTTGCCGGTCTGGCTGAACAGGTAGGTCGCGACCCAATGTGCGCCACCGCTGCGCTCATCGGCGCGGACGTTGTCGAAGGTCAGCGAGAAATCCTTGGCCCGAGTGGTGAGCATGCGCCACATGTCGCCGGCGTCGCGCCCGCGCAGTTCGCCGAAGGCCGGATCACTGAACACGACGTCGTCGGTGTAGCAGGCGGCCATGGCTTCGGCATCGAGGCGCTGGAAGGCCTGGTAGAAGCGGGTGATCAACGCGGCGTGGGCTTCGCTCATGGGCAAACTCCAAAATAGGTACAGAGTGCCAGCACGATAATCTGCAATGCGCAGAAACACTATCGGCATTCGTAAACCGAATACCACGCAAGATCTTCAAGGCGCCCCAAAAACTGTGGGAGCGAGCTTGCTCGCGAAGAGGCCGGCACATTCAACATGATCTTTGCCTGAACCACCGTCTTCGCGAGCAAGCTCGCTCCCACATTGGATATCACTGGCCCCAAAAAAGGGTTATGCGTCAGATTTTTTCGCTTTGCACTTGCACGTACAACGCACGCCCGGCGCCGAGGCCGGCGATGATCGCACCGGTGCCAATGATGCCGAAGATCCAGCCCACGGCATTCCAGCCGCCGGTCCAGTCATGCACCACGCCGACCGCGAACGGCCCCATCGACGCCAACGTGTAACCGAAACCCTGAGACATGCTCGACAGATTCGCCGCAACATGCGAATCACGCGAACGCAGCACAATCAACGTCAGCGCCAGACTGAACGTACCGCCCTGCCCCAGCCCCAACAGAATCGCCCAGCCCCACAGGCCTTCGATCGGCGCGTACAGGCAACCGAACAGCCCGCCAAGAGTCAGCGCCATGACCACGACGATCGCCAGACGCTGATCCTTGCCGCGCGTCGCCAGCCACGGCGCAGCCAACGAACTGGCGAGCTGGATGATCACCGAACCGGACAACACCAGACCGGCCTGGGTCGGCGTCAGGCCGCGACCAATCAGGATCGACGGCAACCAGCCGAACACGATGTAGGCCAGCGACGATTGCAGGCCCATGTACAAAGTCACCTGCCAGGCCAGCGGATCACGCAGCAGCCCGCGCACACGATAAGCGACATTGTGCGCGCCATGTTTCTGCCCGACTTGCGGCAGCCAGAACACCGCTGCAACCAGCGCCGGAATCACCCAGAAACCCAGGCCCATCGCCCAACTGTGACCGAAATGTTCACTCAGCGGCACGCTGGAACCCGCCGCCATCGCCGCGCCCAGACACAGCGCCATGGTGTACACGCCGGTCATGGTGCCCGCATGTTTGGCGAAGTCGCGCTTGACGATGCCCGGCAGCAAAACTCCGATGATGCCGATACTCGCGCCGCCCAATACGCTGCCAGCGAACAGGCCGATCTCGCCGAAGTTGCTGCGCAAGATAATCCCGCCGGCCAGTGTCAGTAGAATTCCCAACACCACCCGTTCAGCGCCAAAACGCCGCGCCAGAATCGGTGCCAGTGGGGCGAACAATCCCAGGCACAGCACTGGCAGTGTGGTCAGCAAACCGGCCTGAGCCGCCGACAAACCGAGGCTTTTCGACACATCACTGAGCAGCGGCGCCATGCTCGACAGCGCCGGACGCAAATTCAGCGCGACCAGAATCAAGCCGAGCAGCAACAACCACGGCCGGCGCACCAGCGGATGGCTTTGTTGCACTTGCTCGTCGTCAGCCTCGGCATCGATCAGCAGCTCTTCGAGTTCTGCCGTGCGTTTGGGGGTTGTGGATAGCTCACTGCGGGACATGGATTTCTCGGTTTCAAGGTTCATTGATCAACTGCCTCGACAAAGCTTTGGCCCGTTCCGGGTCGCGTTGCTCGACCGCATCGAGTAACTCGATATGCAAGTCGAACACTTCCTGACGGCGCGGGATGATATTCAGGGTCTGGCGCAATTGCGCGCCGACGATGCTGGAGAAATAGCGATAAAGCTCGCTGAGGGTCGGATTGTGCGCGGCGTCGACCAGACGACGGTGGAACACCAGATCGCAGGCGATGTAGGTGTCGAGATCGCCGTGGTAGTGGCTGCCGCTGGTGCCGAGCGCTTCACGCAATGCGACGAGGTCCTCGTCGGTACGGCGCAACGCCGCCAGGCCGATGGCCTCGACTTCGAGGATGTGCCGGGTTTCCCGCGCCTGATCGAGCGAGCAGCGCGACAAGGCCTTGAGCGTGTCGAGCGGATCGACCACGGCGCGCAGGTAACTGCCATCGCCCTGGCGAATCTCGATCAGTCCGGAAAACGCCAGCACGCGCATGGCTTCGCGCACGGTGTTGCGGCTGATACCCAGCTCGACGCACAGCTCGGGTTCGGTCGGCAAACGCTCGCCAACCTGCCAGGCACCGCTGTTGATGCGCTGACGAAGCTGATCCAGAGCCTGATCGACCAGGGATCGCTTAACGAGTGGAGAAATGTCTGACATAGGATTTTCCCTTTCATCCAATCATAGGATGAATTTTCTGACATGTTAGTCAGACCCGTGTAGGACGGCAACCACCTAGGGTCAATCGGAGACACATGGAGCGGGATTTTCGATTGGTCAAAATTACCCTTTAAGGGTAATTTCTGGGACAGGGTTTTGGTTTCTTATGGAAAAGAACACACCCCATTATGAGCTGGCGGTGATCAAGGCTGAGGTGAGGCGGTTAGGTCGAAAAGCTTTCACCAAAGCTTCGGTTAAATCAGCTGAGAAACTCGGCTTCAACCTCAGCGAAATGCTAAAGATCGTTTTCGAGCTACAAACCAGGATGTTGTACAAATCGATGACGACTTATGACGATCATCGAATCTGGCAAGACGTGTATCACATCAATTCACGAGATCAGGAGATTTACATCAAGGTGACCTATCGCCCCGGCGGCAGCCCACCGGTAATCTCCTTCAAGGAGAAAAACCCATGAAAACCCAGCAATGTGTCAGCTGCGGTGCACGTGAGGGAATGAGGCATTTCCAGGGTCGCGGAGAAACCCTGAGTGTCAAAGGCATGGAGCGCCGTGTAGACGATCTATCTGGTTGGGAGTGCCAGAAGTGCGGTGAAGTGGAATGGGATTTCGACACCGATAGTGCTGAGCGTTATTGTGATGCCGGTGATGAGTTGGTTCTCGCTGGCAGACAAATGATCGGCGCCGAGATGAAACGAATTCGACGCAAATTGCACCTGACGCAGAAAGAGACAGTGCAACTGCTCTCTGGTGGCGGGCATAACGCATTCTCTCGCTACGAACGGGGCGAGTTACTTCCCCCAAAAGCATTGGTGCTGCTGATGCGCTTATTGGATCGTCATCCCTACATGCTCGTCGATATCCAGACCTTGGCTGAAGGCGCAGACCTGCGAGGTTTCACGCACACAGTGCACAAGGAACACGAAACCCTTACCGTTTCCTGACCCACAAAAAAACAAACCCGGCACAAGGCCGGGTTTGTTTTACTCACAAACCATCAATGCAAAATCTGACTCAAGAACAACTTAGTCCGCTCATTCTGCGGATTATCGAAGAAGTCATTCGGCGCCGCTTGCTCAACGATTTCACCTTTATCCATGAAGATCACACGGTTGGCCACGGTGCGGGCAAAGCCCATTTCGTGAGTCACGCAGAGCATGGTCATGCCGTCTTCAGCCAGGCCGATCATGGTGTCGAGTACTTCCTTCACCATCTCCGGATCGAGCGCTGAAGTCGGTTCGTCGAACAGCATGATTTTCGGTTTCATGCACAGCGCGCGGGCGATCGCCACACGTTGTTGCTGACCACCGGACAGTTGCCCCGGGAATTTGTGCGCCTGCTCCGGAATGCGTACGCGCTCCAGGTAATGCATGGCGATTTCCTCGGCCTTGCGCTTGGGCATCTTGCGTACCCACATCGGCGCCAGGGTGCAGTTCTGCAAAATGGTCAGGTGCGGGAACAGGTTGAAGTGCTGGAACACCATGCCGACTTCACGGCGGATCGCTTCGATCTGCTTGAGGTCGTTGGTCAGCTCCACGCCGTCGACGACGATGCGGCCCTGCTGATGTTCTTCCAGACGATTGAGGCAACGAATCGTCGTCGATTTACCGGAACCCGACGGCCCGCACAGGACGATACGCTCGCCTTGTTTGACGTTGAGGTTGATGTCTTTGAGCACGTGGAACTGGCCGTACCACTTGTTGACGCCCTGCATCTGAATAATGCCTTCAGGACCTACAGGCTTTTTGATTGCTTCACTCATTTACAGAACTCCTAACGCTTGTGGCCAGTGTCGAGCTTGCGTTCCAGATGCATGGAATAGCGCGACATACCAAAACAGAAAATCCAGAACACCAGGGCGGCGAACACGTAGCCTTCGGTGGCCATGCCCAGCCATTTCGGATCGGCAGCGGCTTGTTTGACGCTGTTGAGCAGGTCAAACAGGCCGATGATGATCACCAGGCTGGTGTCCTTGAACAGCGCAATGAAGGTGTTGACGATGCCCGGGATCACCAGCTTCAGGGCTTGCGGCAGGATCACCAGGCCCATCGAACGCCAGTAACCGAGGCCCATCGCCGCGGCCGCTTCGTACTGACCTTTAGGGATCGCTTGCAGACCGCCACGCACCACTTCGGCCACATAGGCCGACTGGAACAGGATCACGCCGATCAGTGCCCGCAGCAGTTTGTCGAAGTTCATGCCTTCAGGCAGGAACAGCGGCAGCATCACCGAGGACATGAACAGCACAGTGATCAACGGCACGCCGCGCCAGAACTCGATGAAGGTCACGCAGACCACACGAATCGCCGGCATGTTCGAACGACGGCCCAGCGCCAGCACAATCCCCAGCGGCAACGCACCGGCGATACCGACAGTGGCGATAACCAGGGTCAGCATCAGGCCGCCCCACTGGCTGGTCGCCACATTGCTCAGACCAAAACCGCCGTGCAGCAAGGTGAAGGCAATGATCGGATAAAGCACCAGAAAGCTCAGCCCGTAGATCGCTTTACGCGGCACACGCGAGATGAACAATGGCGCCGCGCCGATCACCGCCAGCCACACGGTCAGGTCGACGCGCCAGCGCAGCTCCGTCGGGTAGTAGCCGTACATGAACTGGCCAAAACGCTGCTGAATGAACACCCAGCAGGCGCCCTCCTTGGTGCAGTCGGCGCGAGTGGTGCCGACCCAGTTGGCATCGACAATCGCCCAACTGAGGATCGGTGGCACCACCAGGTAGATCAGGTAGAACGCAAACAGGGTCAGCAGGGTGTTGAGCCAGCTGGAGAACATGTTCGCGCGCATCCACGCCACCACACCGATGCTGCTGTTCGGTGGGGGCATGTCGGGTTTGAAAGTATGAGTACTCATGCGCTTTTCCTTACCGCTCGATCAGCGCAATGCGCTTGTTGTACCAGTTCATCAGCAGGGAAATGCTGATACTGATCGCCAGGTACACGCTCATCGTGATGGCAATCACTTCGATGGCTTGACCGGTCTGGTTGAGCACGGTGCCGGCGAACAGCGACACCATTTCCGGGTAACCGATACCGGCCGCCAGCGAGGAGTTCTTCGCCAGATTGAGGTATTGGCTGGTCAGGGGCGGAATGATCACGCGCAGGGCTTGCGGAATGATCACCTTGCGCAGGGTCGGGCCGTTACGCAGGCCGAGCGAGCGCGCCGCTTCGGTCTGGCCATGGCTGACCGACTTGATCCCGGAACGCACGATCTCAGCGATGAACGCCGCGGTGTACACGGTCAGGGCCAGGGTCAAGGCGAGCAGTTCCGGGATCAGCACCCAGCCGCCGACAAAGTTGAAGCCTTGCAGCTTCGGCATTTCCCAATGCAACGGGGCACCGAAGATCAATGCGCACAAGGTCGGGATCACCAGCAGAATCGCCAGACCGACCCAGAACTTGTGGAACGGCACGCCGGTTTCTTCAAAGCGCTTGTTGGCCCAGCGGCACATCAGCACGATGCCGACGATGGCCACCACGATGCTGATCACGAACGCCCAGAAACCATCAGCGGCCAACGCGGCCGGCATGTTCAGGCCACGGCTGCTGACGAAGAAGGTGTCACCGAAGTTATGGCTGTTGCGCGGTCCCGGCATGGTCAGGAATACCGCGAAGTACCAGAACAGGATTTGCAGCAGCGGCGGAATGTTGCGGAACACTTCCACATACACGGTCGCCAGTTTGCTGATGATCCAGTTCTGCGACAGCCGTGCCACACCGATGATGAAACCGAGGATCGTCGCTAGAACCACGCCGATCACGGTCACCAACAGGGTGTTGAGCAGACCGATAACAAAGACGCGGGCATAGCTGTCCGCTTCGGTGTAGTCGATCAGGTGTTGAGCGATGCCGAATCCGGCACTGCGCTCCAGAAAGCCGAAACCGGAAGTAATGCCCCGGTGCTGAAGGTTGGTTTGCGTGTTGTCGAACAAGTACCAGCCCAGCGAGACCACCGCCACAACGGTGATGATCTGGAATAGCCACGCACGCACTCGTGGATCGCTGAGGCTGAGCCTCTGCTTTGGTGCGCCGATTGAATTTTGCATGAAGTGCCCCGGAAGAAATGGAACAAGAACATCACCCGGCGGTTGGCCCGCCGGGCGATAGAACCATTAGCGCACTGGTGGTGCGTACTGAATGCCGCCGTTGTTCCACAGGGCGTTCAAGCCGCGGTCGATTTCCAGCGGAGTGCTCTTGCCGAGGTTTTTCTCGAAGATTTCGCCGTAGTTGCCGACTTGTTTGACGATCTGCACAACCCAGTCTTTCGGCAGTTTCAGGTCTTTGCCGTACTCGCCGTCAGCGCCGAGCATACGGGCAACGTCCGGGTTCTTGGTCGACTTGGCTTCGGCTTCGACGTTCTTCGAAGTGATGCCGGCTTCTTCGGTGTTGAGCAGCGCGTAGCCAACCCAGCGCACAATGGCCAACCACTCGTCGTCACCATTACGTACGACCGGGCCCAGCGGTTCTTTGGAAATGGTTTCCGGCAGAACCACGTAGTCCTTCGGCGAGGCCAGCTTGGAGCGCTGGGCGAACAGTTGGGACTTGTCGGAGGTCAGCACGTCGCAACGACCGGATTCCAGCGACTTGGCGCTTTCATCGGAGGTGTCGAAGGTGATCGGGGTGTATTTCAGACCGTTGCCACGGAAGTAGTCGGAAACGTTCAGCTCGGTGGTGGTACCGGCCTGGATGCAGATGGTTGCACCGTCCAGCTCTTTGGCACTTTTCACGCCCAGCTTGTTGTTCACCAGGAAACCGATGCCGTCGTAGTAGGTAATGAAGCCCGGGAATTTCAGGCCCATGCCCGCGTCACGCGAACTGGTCATGGTGGTGTTGCGCGACAGGATGTCGATCTCGCCCGATTGCAGCGCGGTGAAGCGCTCTTTGGCGTTCAACTGACTGAATTTGACCTTGGTCGCGTCGCCGAATACGGCAGCGGCCACAGCGCGGCAGACGTCAGCGTCGATCCCGAGGATCTTGCCGGTTGCGTCCGGTACCGAGAAGCCCGGCAGACCGTCGCTCACGCCACACTGCACGAAACCTTTCTTCTGCACGGCATCCAGGGTTGCACCCGCCTGAGCGAACCCGCTGACGCCGAGAACTGTTGCTGCAGTCACGATCGCCAGAGTGGATTTCAACATCTTCATTCAAACCTCCAGTTTTGCTCTTGTTGTGTCGGAGCTTGAGTCCAGTCGCACCCTTTTGAGGCGTTGTTGACCCGTGTTGGCTTTTTTTGGGGTCAACCGACGTAAGACCTTCGCTATGAGTCTAGTAGGAGAAAATCCACATCATGGACAACTCACTTCTCACCAATCGGCCGAACGGGCTGTAGCCCTTTCACATTCGCTAAGCCCGTAGCGGCCATTGGCGAACATCCATCACCGGATTCTTTGCAATCCCGTCGCGGGTCGTACACTGATAGTGTTACCGCCCACGCAAGATCGGTTGCACGGTTCAAGCCATAGCAAAGCCCGTACCACACCGCTCGCCGAATCGATTCGGCGACAGGTCAATAGCAAAACTTGTAACCTTGCGACATCTTCTTAACGGATCAACCGGACGCGCACTCGAACCACGCACTTAATGAGAGCGCCCGCACATTTTTGGAGCAGACATGACCGAGCCCTTGATTCTTCAGCCTGTTAAGCCCGCAGACGCCTGCGTGATCTGGCTGCACGGCCTCGGCGCCGACCGTTACGACTTCCTGCCGGTGGCCGAGGCATTGCAGGAAAGCCTGCTGAGCACGCGCTTCGTGTTGCCACAGGCGCCAACTCGTCCAGTGACGATAAATGGCGGATATGCCATGCCAAGCTGGTACGACATCAAAGCCATGAGCCCGGCGCGCGCGATCGATCGTGATGAGCTGGAAGCGTCGGCGGATCGCATCATTGAATTGATCGAAAACGAGCGCGCCAGCGGAATAGACGCCTCGCGAATTTTTCTCGCCGGGTTTTCCCAGGGTGGCGCGGTGGTGTTGCACACTGCATTTGTGAAATGGCAGGGGCCATTGGGCGGCGTGCTGGCGTTGTCGACATATGCGCCGACCTTCAGTGATGAGATGGAGCTGTCAGCCAGTCAGCAGCGGATCCCCGCGATATGCCTGCACGGCCAGTTCGATGGCGTGGTGCAAAACTCGATGGGGCGCAGTGCTTATGAGCATTTGGTGAAGCATGGTGTCACCGTGACATGGCAGGAATACCCAATGGAGCACGAAGTGTTACCCGAGGAAATTCGCGACATCGGTACCTGGTTGAGCGAACGTTTGCGCTAAGCGTCGAGATTAAAACCGCCCTTTGATCCCTCCCACTACGCCGCGCCCGTTTCTTGCATTACACTGGCCGGCGTACATTCCTTAACCAATTGATGAGATGACCGTGCTCAAAGCACTCAAGAAGATGTTCGGTAAAAGCGAGGCTGAGCAGCTCGCGCCAGTTCCCAGTGCGCCGTCGCACGCCCCCGGTCATCGCAACGATGCGCCACAGGCCGAGCGCCCCGCTCACGTAGCGGCACCGAAGGCAGAACCACAACCTGCACCGGCCGCGCCAATCGCCGCCGAACCTGCCCGCAGCGAAGCGCCGAAACCGGCCAGACCGCGCCGCGAACCGAAGCCCAAGGCACCGGTTATTCCGTGGAAACTCGAGGATTTCGTCGTCGAGCCACAGGAAGGCAAAACCCGCTTCCACGACTTCAAGCTGTCTCCAGAACTGATGCACGCCATCCAGGATCTGGGTTTTCCGTACTGCACGCCGATTCAGGCGCAGGTGCTGGGTTACACCCTCGCCGGCAAAGACGCCATTGGCCGTGCGCAGACCGGCACCGGTAAAACCGCCGCGTTCCTGATCTCGATCATCACCCAACTGCTGCAGACCCCGCCGCCGAAAGAACGCTACATGGGCGAACCCCGTGCGCTGATCATCGCGCCGACCCGTGAGCTGGTGGTACAAATCGCCAAGGACGCCGCTGACCTGACCAAGTACACCGGCCTCAACGTCATGACGTTTGTTGGCGGCATGGACTTCGACAAGCAGCTCAAGCACCTCGAAGCGCGTCACTGCGACATCCTCGTCGCCACACCCGGCCGTCTGCTCGACTTCAACCAGCGTGGCGACGTGCACCTGGACATGGTCGAAGTGATGGTGCTGGACGAGGCCGACCGCATGCTCGACATGGGTTTCATCCCGCAGGTACGTCAGATCATTCGCCAGACGCCACCGAAGTCCGAACGCCAGACCTTGCTGTTCTCCGCGACCTTCACCGAAGACGTGATGAACCTCGCCAAGCAGTGGACCACTGACCCTGCGATCGTCGAAATCGAAATCACCAACGTTGCCAACGAAAACGTCGAGCAGCACATCTATGCGGTGGCCGGTGCCGACAAGTACAAACTGCTCTACAACCTGGTCAACGATAACGGCTGGGAACGCGTGATCGTGTTTGCCAACCGCAAGGACGAAGTGCGCCGCATCGAAGAACGCCTGGTGCGCGATGGCATCAACGCCGCGCAACTGTCCGGCGATGTGCCGCAGCACAAACGCATCAAGACCCTGGAAGGTTTCCGCGAAGGCAAGATTCGCGTACTGGTCGCCACTGATGTGGCCGGTCGCGGCATCCACATCGACGGCATCAGCCACGTGATCAACTTCACCCTGCCGGAAGTCCCGGACGACTACGTGCACCGCATCGGTCGTACCGGTCGTGCCGGCGCCGACGGTGTGTCGATCAGCTTCGCCGGTGAGGACGACTCCTACCAGTTGCCGTCCATCGAAGAGAAGCTCGGTCGCAAGATCAGCTGTGAAACGCCGCCGACGCATCTGTTGCGCGCGGTTGAGCGCAAGCGTCCGCAGTAAACGACGTTTAAAAGAAAAGCGCAGCCGGCAACGGACTGCGCTTTTTTTTCGCCCGGTGTTTCATCAGGTGCTTGCGAGAGAAAACTAAAAGTCCATAATAGACAAATAAGTTTATTTTTCGTTTTCGGAGCCTGATATGTCCAGTACGCCCTACGTGATCGACCAGCATCAGGCCCGTGAGCTGCTGGCGCGCATTGATGTGCCGCAAATCCTGCGCAAGCTGTTCCGTGATCTTGCGGCGGGTAACGCCGTGCAACCGGCGCAGCAACTGGTGGAATTTCCGCAAGGTGCCGGCGACTTCATCAATTATCTGGGCGTGCTGGCCGAAGACGGCGTGTACGGCGTGAAGACCTCGCCGTATATCGTTCGCGAGCAAGGTGCGCTGGTGACGGCATGGACCTTGTTGATGTCGATGAAAACCGGTCAGCCACTGCTGCTCTGCGATGCCGCTGAACTGACCACCGCGCGCACCGCCGCGACCACGGCTGTGGCGGTCGACACCCTCGCTCCGACAAACGCCACGCGACTGGCAATCATCGGGAGTGGCAAGGTTGCGCAGGCGCATCTGCACTATGTGAAAGGTCTACGCGACTGGCAGAGCATCAGCCTGTATTCGCCAAGCCTGTCCGCCGACGCTCAAACCAAGGCACTGTTGAAAGCCATCACTCCCAACCTGAGGATCGTTGACAGCCGTGAAGCCGCCCTCGTCGAGGCCGACGTGATCATGCTGTGCACCTCGTCCGCCGGCCCGGTGATCGATCCGGCCGCGCTGAGCACACCAGCCCTGATCACCTCGATTAGCACCAACGCCCCGCGTGCCCATGAAGTGCCGCCGCAGAGCCTCAACGACATGCAGGTGTTCTGCGACTATCGTCTGACCACGCCGGGCTCGGCAGGTGAGATGCTGATTGCCAGTGAACAGCATGGCTGGAGCAAGGATTCGATTGTCGGCGACCTCGCCGACTTGCTCAGCGAGAAAGTGCAGCGCCCCGATTACGATCGTCACGTGTTCTTCCGCTCAATTGGCCTCGGCCTGGAAGACATCGCCCTGGCCAATGCGGTTTATCTCCTCCATCACCAGAATTAAGCCTGATGCAATCCATGTGGGAGCGAGCTTGCTCGCGAATGCGGTCTGACATTCACCGAATGTGTTGACTGATAGATCGCTTTCGCGAGCAAGCTCGCTCCCACAGGGATTGCGTGTATTTTAATATTTCGAGCATCAGGAGACCTACATGAGCCAGGCAGATTTCATCATCATCGGCGGCGGGATTGCCGGCGCATCCACCGGTTTCTGGCTGTCGCCGCACGGCAAAGTGATCGTGCTCGAACGTGAATCCCACCCGGCCTATCACTCCACCGGGCGCTCCGCCGCGCTGTTTACCGCCGCGTACGGCACACCGCAAGTACGCGCGCTGACCCAGGCCAGCCGGGCGTTTTTTGACCACCCGCCAGCCGGTTTCTGCGAACACCCACTGCTCACCCCACGCGGTGAAATGACCGTGGATTTCACCGGTGATGCCGCCGAACTCAACAACCAATATCTCAGCGCCAAAGCCACCGTGCCGGAGATGCAACTGCTCAGCGCCGACGAAGCCTGCGCGCGACTGCCGATCCTGCGCCGGGAAAAAGTCCATGGCGCGATCTATGACCCGAGCGCCAGCGACATCGACACTGACGCCTTGCATCAGGGCTACCTGCGCGGGATTCGCCGCAACAATGGCGAATTGCACACCGATTGCGAAGTGCTAGGCCTCAGTCGCGATGCCGAGGGCCGCTGGAGTGTTCAGACCAACGGCCAGACGTTCAGCGCGCCAGTGATCATCAACGCCGCCGGCGCCTGGGCCGACAAGATCGGCACACTGGCCGGCGCCCAACCGCTGGGCCTACAACCGAAGCGCCGCGCCGCGTTCATTTTCGCCGGGCCGGAAGGCGTCGACATTCATCACTGGCCGATGCTGGTCAGCCTCGACGAATCCTTCTATATGAAGCCCGACGCCGGCATGTTTCTCGGCTCGCCCGCCAACGCCGACCCGGTCGAGCCTCACGATGTGCAGCCGGAAGAACTGGACATCGCCATGGGCATCTACCAGATCGAAGAGGCCACCACGCTGACCATCCGCCGTCCGACGCGTACGTGGGCCGGCCTGCGCAGCTTCGTCGCCGACGGTGATTTGCTCAGCGGTTTCGATCAACAGGTGCCGGGGCTGTTCTGGGTGGCGGCACAGGGTGGTTACGGCATTCAGACTTCCCCGGCGATGGGCCAGGCCAGCGCGGCGTTGGTACGCGGCGAGCCGTTGCCCGAGCACTTGCAGCAGTTCGGGCTGGACAGCACCATGCTCGCCCCTGCCCGTCTCGCCTGATTGTCCCTGCGGATGACGCGCCCAACGGATTGCGGCACACTCGCAACGCCTCCTGATCACGGAGGCGTTGACGCTGCCTGGAGCTCCACTGTCATGACTGCCCCTGAATTCGACCCGGCGCTGGATAACTTCCGCGCTGTTGCCGACGCCATCGCCACGCTGTTCTTTCCCCACGCCGAAGTGGTGCTGCACGACCTGCGCACGCAAAAGGTCGACTACATCGCCAACAACCTGTCCAAGCGCGAGATCGGCGACGACTCGTCACTGGAGGACATGCTCAGCGAGGATGTCAGCGACCGCAATATCGGCCCGTACGAAAAGCTCAATTGGGATGGCCAGAAGATTCGCAGCCTGAGCACCGTGCTGCGCGACAGCGAAGGCCGGCCACTGGCGGTGTTGTGCATCAACCTGAATATTTCGCTGTTCGAGAATGCCAAGGCCGCGCTAGACCTGTTCCTCTCACCGAGCAAGCTGATCCCGCAACCGGACTCACTGTTTCGCGATGACTGGCAGGAACGCATCAACACCTTCCTCCACGCCTGGCTGCGTGAGCGGCAACTAAGCCTGAATGTGCTGACCCGCGATCACAAACGTGAACTGGTGCTGGCGCTGCACGCCGAGGGCGCGTTCAAGGGCAAGAGCGCCTCGAACTATGTGGCGAACGTGCTGAACATGGGGCGGGCGACGGTGTACAAGCATTTGAAGGAATTGAAGGGCTAGAGATTTGCGGTGATTTCTCTGACGCCATCGCGAGCAGGCTCACTCCTACAGGTGAACGCATTCCAAATGTAGGAGTGAGCCTGCTCGCGAAAGCGGTAGATCAGTCGCCGTAAATGTCGGACTTGAAATACTTCTCGGAAATCTTCTGGTACTCGCCACTCGCGCGAATGCCATCGATGGCGCCATTCAACTGGCTGACCAGTTCAGTATTGCCCTTGCGCACCGCAATTCCCGCGCCCTCGCCCACGTACTTCGGATCCTTCAACTCAGGCCCGACAAACGCATAACCCTTGCCACGCGGCATCGACAAAAAGTCATTCAGCGGAATGGTGTCGGCAAAAATCGCATCAAGCCGCCCCGCTGCCAGGTCCATGTAGATTTCTTCGTTGTTGCTGTAGCGCTTGACGTTAATGCCCTTCGGCTCGAACACCTCGGTGGCATAACGATCGGTGGTGGTCGCGCGCTGCACGCCGACGTTCTTGCCCTTGAGGCTGGCGTATTGATCGTCGACCGTGGCGCCTTCCTTCATCACCAGGCGCGACGAGGTGAAGTAGTACTTATGGGTGAAATCCACCGACTTCTTGCGGTCTTCGTTGATGGTCATCGATGACAGCGCCATGTCGATCTTCTTCACTTTCAGCGAAGGAATCAGACCGTCGAACTCACCCTCGACCCACACACACTTGACCTTCATCTGCGCACACAGGGCATTGCCGATGTCGTAGTCGAAACCGACGATTTCGCCTTTGTCGGTTTTCGACGCAAATGGCGGGTAAGCGGCTTCGATACCGATGCGCAGGGTTTGCTCGGCGGCAAACACGCTGGCGGAGGCCAATAGGCTGAGGGCCAGACCGGTGATGAGGGGGAGTTTCTTCATGTTCGTTCTCTCGCGGGTTGTTGTTGGTTTGGCAAGATGAAGAAGAGCAGCTGCTAGCGGGAAGCTTCGAGCGGCAAGATTGA
The DNA here is from genome assembly GCF_900110195.1 of Pseudomonas sp. ok266. Classification (NCBI taxonomy): domain Bacteria; kingdom Pseudomonadati; phylum Pseudomonadota; class Gammaproteobacteria; order Pseudomonadales; family Pseudomonadaceae; genus Pseudomonas; species Pseudomonas sp. ok266. Next base: position 264,191 of record NZ_FOCU01000011.1, read on the forward strand.
AGCTTTTTTTGTACTTGTAAATCCATATTGGACTTATAGGTACAAGCCGTCAATCCGCGAGAAGAGAGTGTCTGCGAGGTTTTTGCTGTTACAGATGGCCCCTTCGCGAGCAAGCTCGCTCCCACATTGGATTTGTGAACGACACAGATCCAATGTGGGAGCGAGCTTGCTCGCGAAGGCGTACTGAGGGACGCTACAGAAATTACTTTTTCCAGCGATCCGCCGCTGCATGATCACTGTCGCGCCCCTCAACCCAACGCGGACCGTCACTGGTGTTTTCTTTCTTCCAGAACGGCGCGCGGGTTTTCAGGTAGTCCATGACAAAGGCGCAGGCATCGAAGGCAGCCTGGCGATGGGCACTGGCGGCGCCGACGAACACGATGGGTTCGCCCGGCTCCAATGCGCCGATGCGGTGCAGCACTTCCAGTTTCAGCAACGGCCAGCGCTGTTCGGCTTCGCTGGCGATTTTGCCGAGGGCTTTTTCGGTCATGCCCGGATAGTGTTCGAGGAACATCCCCGCTACATCGAGGCCGTCGTTAAAGTCGCGCACGTAGCCGACAAAACTCACCACCGCGCCGACGCCGACATTGGCCGCATGCATCGCGTTGACTTCAGCGCCCGGATCGAACGGCGTGGCCTGCACGCGCATCGCCATGGATCAGCCCCCGGTCACGGTAGGGAAAAACGCCACTTCGTCGCCATCGACCACCGGCTCATCGAGTTGGCAGAGGTCTTCGTTGCGTGCGCACATCAGGTTCTGCTCGCTCAACACCTCGGCGCCGTCACGTTGCGCGAGCAGTGCGCGAACGTCTTCGACGGTGGCGAAATCACCTTCAATCCTTACCGAATCCACGCCCAGCGCTTCGCGGTAACGGGCAAAAAACTTCACGGTCAGGTTCATGGCTGCTCCGCCTGAAAGTGCCCGCTCTTGCCACCGACCTTCTCCAGCAGACGCACGCTTTCAATGGTCATGCCGCGATCGACGGCTTTACACATGTCGTAAATGGTCAGGGCGGCAACACTGGCAGCGGTCAACGCTTCCATCTCAACGCCGGTCTGCCCGGACAGCTTGCAGCGGGCAACGATGCGCACGGTGTCGTCGCCATCAGCACTGAGTTCGACTTTGACGCCGGTGAGCATCAGCGGATGGCACAGGGGAATCAGATCACTGGTTTTCTTCGCCGCTTGAATGCCGGCAATGCGCGCCACGGCGAACACGTCACCCTTGGGATGGCCGCCGCTGACGATCATCTGCAGCGTTTCGGGGAGCATGCGCACCAGCGCTTGGGCCGTCGCTTCACGGAACGTCACCGCTTTTTCGGTGACGTCGACCATGTTGGCGCGACCTTGGGAATCGAGATGAGTCAGCACGGGATTACTCCTGATCAGGAGCGACGATTGTAAACCTGCGGGTCAAATTTCCGCATCATTGATTATGAAATCACCGTTGCACCCTGTGGGAGCGAGCTTGCTCGCGAAGGCGGTGCATCAGGCTACATCTATGGTGACTGGCATACCGCATTCGCGAGCAAGCTCGCTCCCACATTTGGATTTGTGTCCAGGCATAAAAAACCGGGCGGCTGGTGGGCCGCCCGGTTTGGGGTGAAGGGTTACAGATGCGATTCGGCGTATTCGGCCAGAATCGAGCGAGGCACCCCTTGCAGGGTGATGTGCACACCGTTGGGGAAATCCTTGAAGCGTTCGGTCAGGTAGGTCAGCCCGGAACTGGTCGCGGACAGGTAAGGGGTGTCGATCTGTGCGAGGTTGCCCAGGCACACCACTTTGGAACCCGCGCCGGCACGGGTGATGATGGTTTTCATCTGGTGCGGCGTGAGGTTCTGGCATTCGTCGATCAGGATCAGGCTCTGCTGGAAGCTGCGCCCGCGAATGTAGTTGAGCGATTTGAACTGCAACGGCACTTTGCTGAGGATGTAGTCGACGCTGCCATGGGTGTTTTCGTCATCCATGTGCAAGGCTTCGAGGTTGTCGGTAATGGCGCCCAGCCACGGCTCCATTTTTTCCGCTTCAGTACCGGGCAGGAAGCCGATTTCCTGGTCCAGGCCCTGCACGCTGCGGGTCGCAATGATGCGGCGATAACGCTTGCTGACCATGGTCTGCTCGATCGCCGCGGCCAGCGCCAGAATGGTTTTACCGGAACCGGCGGCACCCGACAGGTTGACCAGATGAATGTCCGGATCGAGCAGCGCGTACAGCGCCAGACTCTGATAGATGTCGCGTGGTTTCAGCCCCCAGGCCTCTTGATGCAGCAGCGGTTCCTGATGCAGGTCGAGGATCAGCAGCTTGGCCTCGTCGATCTCCTTGATCCAGCCGACAAAGCCCTGTTCGTCGATGATGAACTCGTTGATGTGCACCGCCGGCAGGTTGTCGATCAGTTGTACTTGGTGCCAGGTGCGGCCGTGATCCTGGCGGGTGTCGACCTTGCTCACGCGGTCCCAGAAAGAGCCGGTCATGTTGTGATAGCCGTTAGGCAGCAGAGACACGTCATCGACCAGTTGGTCGGTGCTGTAATCCTCGGCATCGATGCCACAGGCGCGCGCCTTGAGGCGCATGTTGATGTCTTTGGTGACCAGCACCACAGGCTTTTTCGGATCGCGGGTGTGCAAATCGATCAGTTGGTTGATGATTTTATTGTCGTTCAGATGCTCGGGCAGAATCAGATTCGATTCGGCCTGTTTGCTCATCAGAATTGACAGCAAGCCCTTCGGCCCGCCTTTACCGCGCTGGATCGGCACACCCAGTTCGACGTCTTCAGGGGAAGCGTCGCCCAAGGTCTTGTCGATCAGCCGGATGGCCTGACGGCATTCGGCGGCAACGCTGTGATGCCCGCTCTTGAGCTTGTCCAGCTCTTCAAGCACGGTCATCGGGATCGCGACGTGGTGTTCTTCGAAATTCAGCAGGGCATTTGGATCGTGAATCAATACGTTGGTATCGAGTACATAAAGGATTGGCTGGTTGGAGGAAGGGCTACGTCCGTGATCATCCATACTCGGTCACCTTTGTCAGAGCCATTGGACGCAATACCTGAGCGGTGCTGCGCCTCGAAGTGACTGCCGAAATCTCACCTGCGGAGATTCAAGTGACTGCAAACAAACGGGTCTTGGAAGACGCCACCTGTGTTGCAGGTTTCGGCGGTCTGTCTTCGTAATACTCCAAAACCGATGACATAAAAAAGTACTTTGACGGTTTTTTTAAGTTTATTTTTCAGAGTGACGAAAAGCCCTTGGCGGACTGCCCAGACCCCGCTAAAGTCGGAAGTCCGCCTGCATCGAACTCTTCAAAAAAATCGCCCCAAGCCCAATGTTTCCGGGCTTTTTTCGTTTCTCAGCGAAAAGCGTCCTGACAGTCTTCCCAACCGATACCGCTCTGCGCGGTCTGCGTGATCAACCACGGTAACGAGGTCTTCACCGCGTCCTGTTTCATGTTGAAATTGATCACCCCGTGTCGCCACAGCAGCATCAGAGTCAGCACCCTCTGCGCGCTCGCTGCGCCCTTGAGTTTGCCGGCGCCGTCCTGGGCATCGATGTCCCACAGCGCCACTTGCAGGCCTTGTGTGTTGAAGAAACCTTGCGCATCGCTGCGGCGCTGCCCTTCCGGCGGACGAAACAGCGGCACGTAGTTTTCCGGCAACTTGTTCTTCACCAGATCTGCGCTGCGCCGCACCGAATCCTGCCAGTCCTGCCAGTGGCTGTGGGAGCGGAACTCCCAGCCTTGAACGCCGACGCACTGTTTCGAGAACTCTGCTTGCAGGCTGCTCACCGAGCGATCAGCCAGTCGCGCCTGAATATCCTTGCCCAGCACGAAGAACGTGCCGCTCAGGTTCGATTTGCGTAGGTATTCGGTGAGCCAGCCGGTGTTGTCCGGTTGCAGATTGGCGGCACTGTCGAAGGTCAGCAGGAACAGCCGGTCGTGCATCGCGTCGCCGTTGCGCTCGTAGTCACCGAAACGATCGAATTCGTTGCTGCTCTGCGGCGACAACGCGGCCTTGCGCAACAACTCGTCGAGGTACTGCACATGGAAGATCCGGCTCGGCTCGGCCCACTTGGTGTAATAACTGTCGTCACTGACGACGAACTTGGCAGCTTGCTCGCGCAGCGTTGGCAAGTCTTCTACAAGAAAGCAGAACGAGGCGTCCTGATCGCAGCTTTGCTGGGCATAGTTGTAGTTGGCCAGCAGGCGCGGCCAGAGGCGTTGGCGCAGAATGTTGACCGCATCGATATTGACCGTGCGCAAGCCTAGACGCTGCGCCAGAGCGGCCTCGTCCATCGACTCGGTGCCCAGCAGGACACGGGCGAACATCAGGATTTCCGCCCGTGACGCCACGTCAAACAGGGTCGGGTTGCTAAGCTGCTCCGGCCAGGTGCTGCGATCCAGCGTCGCCACATCGCCCGGCGCCGCGACGGCACCGAAGCTCAACAGCCACGCGGTGAATAAAAGAACAATGCGCAAAAGGGATGTCTCCATAACAAAACCCGCGCGGCACTATAGCTGATGTGCAAGATTCACGGACGCTACCCTCACTGTAGAGACCGGTACATCCTTTACAAATTAGACCGGGGACATCGTTTACACCTTTACAGGCTTGAAACGCGTTTGGCGCCTCTTTCAAGCCTGCCTAAACAGTGGCTGCAAAGGTACAGTTCCCAAGCGTCACCAGCCACTTCCTTCAACGCGATGTCCTCTCCAATTAGAGCCTCTCCTAGAAAAATCAGCTGTCCTTTCCATTTAATTTCCCCATTTGACCGAACCTTACGTACTTCAACATCGGAACCGTATTCAAGCGCAGGCAAGTAACCGGGATAAGCGCGTATCGACGGGCGATAGACAGATGCCGGCGGTTTCATGCCCAGCGCGG
>NZ_FOCU01000025.1:0-17552 GCF_900110195.1 Pseudomonas sp. ok266
GTTCGGACTCCACGGTTTTCCCGGCCCAGGCCAGGATGAGCACGTCACCGACGGCGCAGTTCAGGTAGAGCCAGCCATCGCCGGGCTTGGGTTTGGCGTAGACCAGCACGCCTGCCTCGGCGGTGGCCTTGTCGACACCGTCGCGCACGACATCCGGAGGATCGAAGGCCATGGTCAGTTCGGAGTGGCCATAGTCGGGATTAAGATCCTGCCCACCGGGCAGTTCGAGTTTGACGAAGAGCTTGATCGTCGGTCCTGGCTCGGGCTTCTGCCCGAAACGCGTGATCTGGTAAGACAGCTCCCAGTCGCCGCTGGGCAAGCGTGACGGCTCGATGAACAGAGTGACGTGCTTGTCCACCTCGATGTCTTCGGTGATGGTCTTTTGCGCGACCATGGTGGTGCCCACGTACACCTTGCAGTTATCGCTCTTGCTCATGTTGTTCCAGGCGGGAACCTGGATCTTCAGCCCCTTGTCGGGGTAGTTGAGTCGTGCGGCGGCGAGGTTGATGCCCCAGGAGCCGTCATCCAGCAGCCGGCCGCCGGGGATTTCCGGATCGAGCAAGGCCAGGGCGGAGATTTGTTTGTGCGGTTGGATGAGCATCGCGGGGCACTCCTGCCGTAGGTGGGGCGATGGAGTGATTAGGGGATAAAACCGGGAAATGCGCACCTGTCAGATCTGACAGGTACCTTGATGTTTGCGACCAACGGTCGGCGCGGGATGGCTCATGGTTTGTGCAGTGTCTTCTGCCGCAAAATATAAACCGTCACCAACACCGCGCTCGTCAACATGAACCCCCGCGCCCACGGCAACGGCACCAGGTAGCAGGAAAACAGAATGCTCGCCCACATCAGCCCGATCGCGTAGACCTTGCCCTTGAGTGGTATGCCGTTGCCATCAAGGTAATCGCGGATCCATGGCCCCAGCCGGGGATGCTCGACCAGCCATTGATAGAAACGCGGAGAGCTACGCGCGAAGCAGGCCGCGGCGAGCAGAAGGAAAGGGGTGGTGGGCAGGACGGGCAGGAAAATCCCGATCACCCCCAATGCTACGCTGAGCCAGCCGACGGCCAGCAGGAAGTAGCGCAACATCAGGGGGCGGTTGCCTATGGGGTTGTCCATAGGCCGGATCTTAGTGGTGACGTGGCTTGAGGATCGCCGGTTTTTCGTCGGGCGCCTGGCACAGCAGGTACAGCGCGGTCAGGGCTTCCGGGATCTGCACGATCATGTCGTCCATCAAGTTGGCGTCCTTGGCGATGTCTTCGAATTCCGGCTGTTCGTCGAACAGGCCCGAACCGACCATGATCGGCAGGAGCATTTCGCTGACTTCTTCTTCGGCGGTTTCGAACCAGGCCGCTTCACGCAGGAACACGCCTTCCATGAAACCGATGCACCAGCCGCGCAGTTCGGAATCGTCCGGCTCGTCACCCAGATCCAGTTCGCATGGCAGCTCGAACTCTTCATCCGAGGCCAGTTGACGGGCGATGTGGGCCTTGAGGCCGATCAGGGTGGCTTCGATCTCTTCGCGCTGGGCGTCGCTGCTGTAGTGCGGCTCTTCAGCGAACAGGGCATCGATCCACTCACGCTCCGGTACGTCTTCAGCGCAGATCGACAGCGCGGTCAGGTAGCCGTGAGCGGCCACGTAATCCAGCGCCTCGTCATGCAGCTCGTCGGCGTCGAGGAAAACTTGCAGGCGGGTCAGTTGCTCAGCGAAGGACATTACGGGGCTACCTTGGGGAATAAACAATGCGGGAATTCTAGGCCTTCTTGCGCGCTCAAGCCAGCCGCATGGCAGATTTGCCGCAATTGCCGGGCTGCATGCCAAACCTGTGGCAGGTTTATCAGTGTCTTATCAGAGGCACCCTGTGCAGGGGAGGGCTCGGGTATACTGCCGCGTTTTGCGATCCCTGCCCGCATTGCGGTTGTCGTGCAATGCGCTCTTACGTTTTGTTTAAGCAGCTCCGGCTGTTCTGAACCAGCCTGCGCAGGGATGTATCGGTAGATTTTTGGAGTTTTTATGCTCGAACAGGCTCAACGCGTCCTCAAGGACATCTTCGGCTACGACAGTTTCCGTGGCCGTCAGGGTGCAATCATTGAGCGCGTGGCCAGTGGCGGTGATGCGCTGGTGCTGATGCCTACCGGTGGCGGCAAGTCCCTGTGCTTTCAGGTGCCGGCGCTGTTGCGCGATGGCCTGGCGGTGGTGGTGTCGCCGCTGATTGCGCTGATGGACGATCAGGTCGCCACCCTCGAAGAGCTGGGTGTAGCCGCCGCCGCGCTGAACTCCACCTTGAGCGCTGAGCAGCAGCGTGACCTCGCAGCGCGGATCAAGCGCGGCGAAGTGAAGATGTTGTATCTGGCGCCCGAGCGTCTGGTACAGCCGCGCATGCTGTCGTTCCTGCAAGGCTTGAACATTGCGTTGTTCGCCATCGACGAAGCGCATTGCGTGTCGCAGTGGGGCCACGATTTCCGTCCGGAATACCTGCAACTGGGCCAGTTGGCCGAGATGTTCCCCGATGTACCGCGTATCGCCCTGACCGCCACCGCCGACAAGCGCACCCGCGAAGAAATCGTCACCCGCCTGCACCTGCAAAATGCCGAGCGCTTCCTGTCGAGCTTCGACCGCCCGAACATCTTTTACCGCATCGTGCCCAAAGAGCAGCCGCGCAAGCAGTTGCTGGCGTTCCTCGCCGAGCGGCGCAGCGATGCCGGCATCGTCTATTGCCTGTCGCGCAAGAAAGTCGAGGAAGTCGCGGCATTCCTCAGCGAGCAGGGCTTCCCGGCGTTGCCGTATCACGCTGGTCTGCCCAACGATCTGCGCGCCTTCAATCAGAAGCGCTTCCTCAACGAGGAAGGCTTGATCATGGTCGCCACCGTGGCGTTCGGCATGGGCATCGACAAGCCCAACGTGCGTTTCGTCGCCCATCTCGATCTGCCGAAATCCCTTGAGGCGTATTACCAGGAAACCGGGCGCGGCGGCCGTGACGGGCTGCCGGCGGATGCGTGGATGGCCTACGGTCTGCAAGACGTGGTGATGCTCAAGCAGATGCTGCAGAACTCCGAAGGCGACGAGCGGCACAAGCGTCTGGAGCAGCACAAGCTCGACGCGATGCTGTCGCTGTGTGAAGAGACCCGCTGCCGTCGTCAGACTCTGCTGGCGTACTTCGATGAAGATATGCCTGAGCCATGCGGTCACTGCGACAACTGTGTCGATGGCGTGCAGACCTGGGACGCCACCGAGCCTGCACGTCAGGCATTGTCGGCGATTTTCCGTACCGGTCAGCGTTATGGCGTAGGTCATCTGGTTGATGTGCTGTTGGGCAAGGACAACGAAAAAATCCGCAGTTTCGGCCATCAGCATCTATCGGTGTGGGGCGTCGGCAAGGCGTTGAGCGAGAGCGAGTGGCGCTCGCTGTTCCGTCAATTGGTGGCGCGCGGTCTGGCGGATGTCGATCACGAAGGTTATGGCGGTCTGCGTCTTAATGACAGTTGCCGGCCATTGCTCAAGGGCGAGGTCACGCTGGAGCTGCGCCGCGATCTCAAACCGCAGGTTACGGCCAAAACCGCCAGCAAGAGCCCAGCCAGCCAACTGGTGCGCGGCGAAGAGCGCGAACAGTGGGAAGCCTTGCGCGCCCTGCGGCGCAAGTTGGCCGAAGAGCATGGCGTGCCGCCGTACGTCATCTTCCCCGATTCCACGTTGTTGGAAATGCTCCGCAGCCAGCCGACCTCGCTGGCGGAAATGGCCCGGGTCAGCGGTGTCGGCGCACGCAAGTTGGAGCGCTACGGCGATGCCTTCCTCGAAGTGCTCGGTGGCGAGGCCGAGGCGCCGAAAGCGGTGGCCGACGTGCGCCACGAACTGATCACCCTGGCCCGCGCCGGCATGACGCCGCTGCAGATCGCCGGGCAGTTGCAGTGCTCGGAAAAGAACGTCTACACCATGCTCGCCGAGGCGATCGGCAAGCAGCAGTTGTCGCTCGAGCAGGCGCTGGATTTGCCGGAAGAGCTGATGGGTGAAGTGCAGGACGCGTTCCTCGATGGCGAGGGTGAGTTGCCGTCGGTCGCCGAAGTGGCGGAGCTGTTTGCCGGGCGTGTGCCGGAGGGCGTGCTGTATTGCGTGCGGGCTGCATTGCAGTCTGAATTCGAGATGTAATTTGGCCGTCGCCCCTCACCCCAGCCCTCTCCCGGAGGGAGAGGGGGCCGACTGAGGTGTCTTGCGCCATACATCGACCTGAATGACCGGGTCGATTATGGATTCAGCGTTGAGCTGTCAGGTCGGCGTAATTCCCAAATATCCCCCGATCAGTCCCCTCTCCCTCTGGGAGAGGGCTAGGGTGAGGGGCTCTCAAGATGTAACGATTCAGTACAGACCGCCACTTGCCTATAACTGCAGCTCATGCTTAGCTGGCTAATAATTAGATTTTCTTTATTTTCAGTCTAACCGTGAGTGTTTTATGCCGTTAACCGATCAACACCGCTTTGGCATGCAACTGGCCCAGATGTCCCGTGGCTGGCGTGCCGAACTGGACCGCCGACTGGCCGGACTGGGACTGTCCCAGGCGCGCTGGCTGGTGCTGCTGCATCTGGCGCGTTTTGAAGAGGCGCCGACTCAACGTGAGCTGGCGCAGAGCGTTGGTGTCGAAGGTCCGACCCTCGCTCGCTTGCTCGACAGTCTGGAAAGCCAGGGCCTGGTGCAACGCCAGTCCGTGATGGAAGACCGCCGGGCGAAAAAAATCGTCCTCTGTGCACCGGCCCTGCCACTGATCGAACAGATCGAAACCATTGCCACACAACTGCGTCACGAATTGTTCGAAGGCGTCGACGAGGCGGATTTGAAGGTGTGCATGCGGGTTCACGGGCACATTCTGGGCAACCTGGAAAAATCTTGAGGCACATCCACGTGCCGTATCTTTGAGAGATCGCGCTGAGCCGACTATAAGAACTACTGGGCAATATCGTGTTCGTACCGGATGTGCGAACGCATAGAAGTCGGTTTTGCTTATTTAAGGGATGCTCATGCTCGCAAGTCGGCACGTGGTACTGCGCGGTGGCGCCAAATGGCTGCTGGCCGCTGGCGTATTCAGCTATTCGGCCTGGTCGATGGCTGTGGGGCTGGGTGATATCACCGTTCATTCAGGTCTCAATCAGCCGCTCAAGGCCGATATCGCGTTGGTCGATGTTGGCGGGCTGACGCCAAACGATCTGACGGTGCGCCTGGCCACGGCGGATGAATTCGCCGAGGCCAGGGTCGAGCGGGTGTTCTTCCTGAACGACCTCAAGTTCATCCCGATCCTGCATGGTAATCGCCAGATGATCCGGGTCACGTCAAGCAAACCAGTCAACGAACCTTTTCTGAATTTCCTTGTGCAGCTCAATCAGCCCAATGGCCGTTTGCTGCGTGAGTACACGGTGTTGATCGACCCTCCGGGTTCGCCGGGTATCGTGCCGGCCACTGATGAACCGGATCCGCGTGCACAATCTTCCGCGTTTCCCAGCGTCGAGCCTGTTGTCGCAGCGCCGCAGGCACCTCAGGCCAAACGCGATGCCGTGCCCGCGCCAACGCCTGCAAATCCGCCGGCCAACGATGCACTCGCCGAGCAACTGGCTGCCAGTGTCTTACTCAATCAGCAATTGCAAAAGAGCGTCGATGAGCTGAACGCCAAACTGCAGACGCAGGATGTGCAGATTGCCGCTGGCAAGAAGCAGATTACTGAGCTGCAAACGCAATTGACCGAACTCAGGAAAGCCCCGCCACCGACCGAAGTCGCTCCGGCACCTGCCCCGGTTGTGGTACCTGTCGAGTCCACAGATGACGGTTTGAACTGGCCATTGTTCGGGGGCCTGTTGCTGTTGCTGGGGGCCTTGGCCGGTCTGTTTGTGCACCGTCGACGGCAACAGTCGCAACAGGCTGATCGACCGCTGCCACAGTTGCCGCAGGGCGATGAACCTGACGTTGCTGAAGTCGAAAGCGCAGAGTCTGTCAGGGCTCACACCTCAACCCAACACCGTGAAGAACCGGCAGCGGGCGATGTGCTGGAGGCGGTAGGAATCTATCTGGCCTACGGCCGCTTGGGCGAAGCTGCTGGGTTATTGCGCGACGCTTTGCACAAGGAGCCGGAGCGCACCGATATCGGTTTGCAGTTGCTCGAAGTCCTGGGACGCCAGGGTGACAGCGCCGCGTATGAACAGCAGGAAAGTCAGTTGTGTGAACAAGGCGTAGATGCCCAGACGTTACAGGACGTTCGTGTTCGACATCCGAAACTGGCGGGTGCCGCACCGTTGGCCGCGGCGGCGCCCGTCATTGCGCTGGCGCCTGCTGTCACGGCCCAACCGGCACCTGAAGATGATTTCGAGTTGAATCTGGGAGAGCTGTCGATGGATTCCAGTTGGGATCTGGAAGACAGCCGCACGGCCACTACTGAGCCAACGGCAGACACCTCGGCGCTGGGCTCCAGCCTGAAAATACTGCCGCAGGATTTTGAACTGCCGGAAGCGGCCGGCGAGGACGCCGAACTTGAGTGGATCCCTGAGCCGCACGCCGAGCCGCTGGATGAAGATTTTCTCAATGAGTTTGCCGATGCCGAGCCGTCTCTGGTGTTGCAACCGTTGGACTTGCACGCAGCTGAGCCGCTACACGATGAAAACTCTGGAAAACTCGAACAAGCGCAGACCTGCATTGATGACGGTGACATCGACAGTGCCATTGCGCTGCTTAACGAGTTACTCAAGGAAGGCGATGAGCCGTTGAAGCAAACGGCGCGAACGTTGTTGGCGGGGATTCGCTAATACCCGATTGATTTGCGGTGGCGCTGATATCGTTTTCGCGAGCAGGCTCGCTCCCACAATTGGAATGCGTTCCCCTGTGGGAGCGAGCCTGCTCGCGAAGACGGATTGTCAGGCGACCTGATCAGAAGGTCTGGCCAAGGTTCAGATAAACCGCCTGCTCATTCGCATCATTCAACCCGTAACTGAAATTCAACGGCCCCAGCGGCGTGTCAAAACCAATGAACACGCTGGCGGCGTTGATGTAGCCACTGTCGAACTCATTGTCGTTGTTCCACGCCCGCCCACGCTCCAGCGAGGCGCCGGCATACAGCGGAAAGTCCAGCGGCAGATACGAGCGCGGCGTCAGCCGGCGGTAGTACACCGCGCGCATCAGGCTGACGTTCTGCCCGGAAATCGCGTCTTCACGGAACCCCGACAATTGCCGCGCGCCGCCGAGCAGGAAGCTCGACGTCACCACATTGGCATCGTCCAGCGTACGCCCGTAGCGCCCGCCGAGAATCAGCGTGTCCGGGCCACGGCTCATGGCTTTGTCGAGTTTGAATTCCCATTGTCGATAGCGCGTATCCGAACCCAGCCCCGGTTCGAACTGCATCAGCGTCAGGCTGACGTCCTTGCCTTCGTGAGGGAAGTAGACGTTATCCAGTGAGTCGTACGAATATTTCAGCGCATAGAAGCCTTCGTTGAAGTTTTCACTCGGTAGATCCTGATCACCAATGCGCACATCGGCCTTGCCCCAGGCCTCGCCGACACCGAACCGCACTTCGCCGTTGTTGCCGATCTGGCGACCGAAGTTAAGGCCGAAACCGTAGCGCTCGACGCGGTACTGTGCGATCGGATCGTTGTCGAGCACCGCTTCAACGTTCTGCGCCTCGAACGAGGCGTACGGTGCGACGAAATAGCGCGAACCGACGTCCAGCGGTTGATAGAACTCGGTATACAGCTCTTGTTTATCGCCAATCTGCGCACGGGTCAGCCATTCCGCGCCGAGGCGGTTGATGCCGTTGATGCGGTAACTGGCACCGAGGTTGAAGGCGCTATCGCCACGCATGTCGTCGGACAGATTGAGACCGACCCGCAGGTAATCGGTGCCGCTGCGCTTGCCCCGGGCACTGATCACCAGGGTGTGGTCCTGGCCCTTGTGCACCACGCGGTACTGCACTTGTTCGAAGTAGTCGAGGCCATACAAGGTGCCCATGTCCGAGTGCAATCGCCCCAGGTCCAGCGGCTCGCCGATGTGCTGGCGGATGTAGTAGCGGATCACGTCGTCATCGACTTTCGAGTCGTTTTCGACACGGATCGCGGTAATGATCGGCGTGCGCTGCCCCGGGGAACGGGCGGCAGCAAGTTCGGCGTCTTGGGATTCCTCGGGTTTGAGCACGGCGAGGCGCGCATCGAGGATGCGGGTCGCGCGGTAACCTGCGTCGATCATGTCCTGGGCTTTACCGAAATCGGTGACACCGTATGCGGCCAGCGCAGGTTGGATCAGCACATCGGAGGATTTCAGCGCGGCCAGTTGTTCTTCGGAATTACTGCGGGTCATCAGGGTGATCGACTGGTTCAGCACATCGACCACGGTGGTCAGTTGCTTGCGGTTGCGCAGCGGTGTGCCGATGTCGACGACGATGGCCACGTCAACGCCCATTTCCCGCGCGACATCCAGCGGGATATTGTCGGTCATACCGCCGTCCACCAACAGCCGGCCGTCGAGCTCGACCGGGGCGAACACCGCCGGGATCGACATGCTGGCGCGGATCACCTGAGGCAAGTGGCCTTTGCGGAACACCACTTTTTCGCCATTGGCAATGTCGGTGGCCACAGCGCGGAACGGGATCGGCAGTTTGTCGAAATCCCGGGTATCGCTGGTGTGGGCCAGCAGGCTTTCCAGCAGCAGCGCGAGGTTCTGGCCCTGAATCACACCCAGAGGCAGGCCGAGACTGCCGTCGTCGCGAAAGCTGAGTTTCTGTTTCACCAGAAAGTCGCGGTCATCCTGTTTGCGTCGAAACGGCACGTCCTCGCGCGGCGGGGCGTCGGACAATGCGGCTTGCCAGTCGATGTTCAGCGCGAGTTTTTCCAGCTCATCGATCTTGTAGCCCGAGGCGTACAGGCCGCCGACCACCGCGCCCATGCTGGTGCCGGCAATCGCATCGATTTTGATGCCTTGTTCTTCGAGGGCTTTGAGCACGCCGATGTGCGCCAGACCACGCGCAGCACCGCCGGACAGCACCAGGCCGACTTTCGGTCGCGGCGCGTCACTGGCGTGAACAAACAGTGGAAGCAAACCAAGCAGCAGGCAGAACAGCAAACGGCGCATTGTGAGTCTCGGGGCAAGCGATAAAGCCGGCTATTATAGCGGCGCCCTCTGTCTCAGGAGTTTCAGCGAACATGACTGTCGCAAAAGCAGAAGTTGTCATCACCTATTGCACCCAATGCCAGTGGCTGCTGCGCGCGGCGTGGCTGGCGCAGGAACTGCTCAGCACCTTTGGCGATGACCTCGGCAAAGTCTCCCTGGTGCCCGGCACCGGCGGGGTATTTCACATCACCTGCGACGGCGTGCAGATCTGGGAACGCAAGGCTGATGGCGGTTTTCCCGAGGCTAAGGTGTTGAAGCAGCGGGTTCGTGATCAGATCGATCCTGACCGCGACCTCGGTCACAACGACCGCACTCAGTGAGATGCAGCCTCGGCGGCGACGGTTTTCTTGTCGGCATGGCCGGACATCCGCGCTGACACGACGATGGCAACAATGATCAACGCACCGCCGATCAACATCTTCGACGTCGGGTTTTCATTGAACAGCAGCCAGGCGACGGTGATGCCGTAGACTGGCTCCAGCGCAAACACTACCGCCGCCGTGCGCGCCTTGATCACCGCCAGGCTGGCGACGAACAGGCTGTGCGCGACGCCGGTACAGAACACCCCGAGCAGGGCGATCCACAGCCAGTCGAGTGCGCGTACTTCGCTGAGTAGCGGTGCTGCAACCGGCAGCAGACACAGCGCCACCACGACGTTTTGACACAACGCCGCCTGTACCGCCGGGATGCGCCCGGAGCTGGCGCGGTTGGTCAGCGACAGTAGCGAGAACAGCAGCCCCGAAAGCACTGACCAGAGCAAGCCGATGGTCGCACCGCTGCCGAGATCGAAGGCCGGGGTCACCAGAATCAGGCCGATGCTGACCAACACCACCAGCAGTATTTCATTGGCGCGGATGCGTTCACGGAAGATCAGCCCTTCGAGAATCACCGTGAAGGCCGGGAAACTGGCAAAGCCCAACGTCGCGATGGCGACACCGGCGATCTTCACAGACAGAAAGAAACTCACCCAGTGCCCGGCCAGCAACACGCCGCTGAGGGCGAGGCGGCGCCAGTCCACGGCCTGAAGTTTCTGCCAGCCTTGCTGGCTGGCGAAACGGGCGAAAAATGCCAGGGCGAGTACGGCGAAAGCCGCGCGTCCAAAGACGATCACAGCGGGGGACGCGGCAGCGAGTTTGCCGAACACACCGGTGAGGCCGAACATCAAAGCACCGATATGCAGAGCGCCGAGGGCGGTACGCGGAGTCATTGCAATCCTTAATCCAGACACGGTTTCTTGTGATTGATACGCTCTGCGTGGGAATGCCTCTAGGGACGCTCTGCGTCCAGTGACGCGGAGCGTCACGGGCTACATTCCCACGCAGAGCGCGGGAACGATCAATAAGTCCATTGAACCCTGTATCGGCCTACAAGTCTGTCGGCAGACTATCGTCGTTTGTCGCAGGAATCGCGCCGAAGCTGGCCGGGCGATGCGCTGAACTCACGTAGGATCGCGGCCGAGAAAGCGCTCTGCGAGCTGTAGCCGACGCGACTGGCAACTTCGCCGATCGGCAGGGCGGTGTCGCGGAGCATTTGCACGGCCAGATGCAGGCGTCGGCTGCGGATGTAATCCATCGGCGTCTGCCCGCATTCGGCCATGAACCGCGCATGCAGACGCGCGCTGGACAATCCTGCCACCCGTGCCAGATCGGCGACTTGCAGCGGATACGCGGCGTATTGCTCGATGTGCGCATCCAGTGCGGCATAGGGGAGGCGGCGAATGGCGTGTTCCGCAGGTTGCGCGTGATTCAGACTGGCCAGCAGCAACACCGCGCCTTGCTGGGCAATCAATGGATCGCTGACCGGACTGTTTGCCAGCCAGCTGACCAACTGACTTTGCCCCGAATCCAGCGACAAGCGCGCCGGTTGATCGAGCAGACGATGGCTGGCGTCGGCATGTTCGCCCAGTGAATCCGTCAGCCATTGGCCGTTCGGGATATCCAGTACCAGACAGCGGCTACCATTGGGACTGCCGCAGGCATGATGAGCGCCGGAAGGGATAACTACAAAACTCTGCTGACGCACCTGACTGCCACTGCCCTCGACCTCGAAATCCAGCGCACCGGACAGCCCGAACACCAATTGCGCGTGGTCGTGGCTGTGGGCGATCAAATCGTGGGTGTACTGGCGCAGGGTGAGGATCGGTCGCATGGCAGGTCGTCTCCGAAGTGGTCGTCAGTCTACACCGGCGCACACCGGATGCGTTGTCACAGGACTGACTCACGCTTGTCATGGTCGATTAACCGGGCGCGCGCACAGTGGCGAAAACATCGCAGAGGGTTGCCCATGACCAGCGCCGAGCTCGCCCGACCCAGTCGTAAACAACGGGTGCGAACCCTGTGGATCTCCGACGTGCACCTGGGCACGCGGGATTGCCAGGCCGAGCACTTGTCGCAATTTCTCAAGGGCTACCATGCCGACAAGATTTACCTGGTTGGCGACATCATTGACGGTTGGAAGCTACGCGGCGGCATGTACTGGCCGCAGGCGCATACCAACGTGATCCGCCGCTTGCTGACCATGAGCAAGCGCGGCACCGAGGTGATTTACGTCACCGGCAACCACGACGAATTCCTGCGTCGTTATTCGAAGCTGATTCTGGGCAATATCCAGTTGGTCGACGAAGCGGTGCATGTCACGGCGGATGGCCGGCATCTGCTGGTGATTCATGGCGATCAGTTCGACGTAATCACCCGTTATCACCGCTGGCTGGCCTTCCTTGGCGACTCCGCCTACGAATTCACTTTGACACTCAATCGCTGGCTCAACCACTGGCGTGCCCGCTATGGCTACGGCTATTGGTCGCTGTCGGCGTACCTGAAACACAAGGTGAAGACCGCGGTGAGTTTCATCAGCGACTTTGAAGAAGCCATCGCCCATGAATGCGTGAAGCGCGAGTTGCATGGCGTGGTGTGCGGGCACATTCACCATGCCGAGATCCGCAAGGTCGGCGAGGTGGATTACCTCAATTGCGGCGATTGGGTGGAGTCGTGCACGGCGCTGATCGAACACTGGGATGGCACGATCGAGTTGTATCGGCTGGCGGATGCGCAGGCGCGGGAGGCGGAGCTGAAAGCGGCCAAAGTCGCCGAACTCGCCTAATGCTCTGGTGATTGAGAGTGCCTCATCGCGAGCAGGCTCACTCCTACAGGAGTACGCATTTCAACTGTAGGAGTGAGCCTGCTCGCGATGAACCGCGCAGCGGTTCCCGAGGATGATTACGCTGGCGAGTGTTGCTCCATCGCGGCCTTGTAAATCGAGTTCTTCGGCTGCGCAAACAACCGCTCCATCATCGGCTCGAAAAAACTCAACGGCAGCGTGTCATAGTCAGGATCAAACGCCGCCGCATCGTATTTGGCGCAAAACTCGGCGGTCGCTTGATACTGCGGATGACCGGCGAACTGCTCACGCAGATGCCGATCCATGCCCAGGTGATGAAAAAAGTAATAACCCTGAAACACCCCGTGCTTCTCGACCATCCACACATTCTCAGCGCTGACGAACGGCTTGAGTATCGCAGCGGCAATGTCCGGATGGTTGTACGAACCCAGGGTGTCGCCGATGTCATGCAGCAAGGCACAAACCACATATTCCTCGTCGCGCCCGTCACGAAAGGCACGGGTGGCGGTTTGCAGCGAGTGGGTCAGGCGATCCACCGGGAAGCCACCGAAATCGCCTTCCAGCAGTTTCAGGTGGGTCATGATCCGTGCGGGCAACTGTTTGGCGTAGGCGCTGAAGTCGGCGGCGATGATCGCCCAATCTTCTTCGGTACCGTCCTTCATATGGGTGAAGCGGGCATTGGCATTCATTGGCTGACCCTCATCAGAACGCCACGCGACCCAGAATCATGTCGCGGTACATGACGAAATCGCCAAGCAGGCTGTACAGCGGATGCTGGAAAGTCGCCGGCCGGTTCTTTTCAAAGAAAAAGTGCCCGACCCAGGCGAAGCTGTAACCGGCCAGCGGCAAGGCCAATAACAGCAGCCAGGCGCCCTTGGCGATGGTCAGCGCGAGAATAAAAATCACCAGTGTCGTGCCGATGAAATGCAGGCGCCGGCAGGTGCTGTTGCTGTGTTCGCTGAGGTAATACGGATAGAACTCAGCGAAGCTGTTGAAATGTTTGATGTTTTCCACGACCGCGTTCTCTGTGGTTATTGTTCTGGCGACGAGTTGTGCTGCGGGTAGCTTATTTGAGTCTAGAGTGATCATTGGCGTGGGCCAGTGACAATCGGCGCCACTTTAGTATCCTTCGCAAATCGGGCCGTAACATGCGGCCCATCATGTAAAAGAATAACGCCATGAGCGAACGAACGACTTCTGCAAGCTGGGCGATGGGGATTGTCAAAGCATTGGAGATGGACGGCCTGGATTGCCGGGTTCTGTTCAAACAACTGGGGCTCGATTACACGGCTCTGGATGATCCGGATGCGCGCTTCCCGCAAGATTCCATGACCCGTCTCTGGCAACGGGCGGTCGAGTTATCCGGCAACCCGGCGATCGGCCTGAACATGGGCAAGGTGGTGCGCCCGGCGTCGTTTCATGTCGCCGGCTACGCGTTGATGTCGAGCAATACCCTCGCCGAAGGCTTTCAACGGCTGGTGCGCTATCAGCGCATCATCGCCGAGAGCGCCGATCTGAGTTTCCGATTGCTTGATGACGGTTATGCGCTGATTCTGACCGTGCACGGTGACCATCTGCCGCCGACCCGGCAAAGCGCCGAAGCCTCGCTGGCCTGTGCGCTGGGCCTGTGCGGCTGGTTGACCGGACGCACGTTGCACCCGGTCAAAGTGCTGGTGCAGGGCGCCGAACCCGAGGACCTGGAACCCTACAAACAAGCCTTCCACGCGCCGCTGATGTTCAACGCGCCGTATGACGCGCTGATCTTCGAACGCGCCGACATGGAAGCGCCGCTGCCGACAGCCAACGAAGCGATGGCGCTGTTGCACGACCGCTTTGCCGGGGAATATCTGGCGCGGTTTTCCGAAAGCCGCGTGACCCACAAAGCGCGACAGGTGCTGTGCCGTTTGCTGCCGCAAGGTGAGCCGAAGCGCGATACTGTGGCGCAGACCCTGCATTTATCGCAGCGCACTTTGCAGCGCCGCTTGCAGGAGGAGGGCACCAGTTTTCAGCAGTTGCTCGATGACACCCGCCGCGAACTGGCCGAGCAGTATCTGGCGCAACCGAGCATGACGCTGCTGGAAATCGCTTATCTGTTGGGATTTGCCGACCCGAGCAACTTCTTTCGCGCGTTCCGGCGCTGGTTCGACACCACGCCCGGCGATTACCGGACGCGGTTGTTGCAGGCGCCGAGCGCGGTCAGTGACGCCAAAAGGCCGGAATACACAGTACAAACACCGTAATGATCTCCAGTCGGCCGAGCAGCATGCCGAACGACAGGATCCACTTGGCCGCATCCGGCAGGGTGGCGAAGTTACCTGCCGGGCCGATGGTTTCGCCCAGGCCCGGGCCGACGCCGGACACGGTGCTGGCAGCGCCGGTCAACGCGGTCATCCAGTCAACGCCGAGCAGCGACAGGAGCAGGGCGATCACGCAGATGGTGATGGCGAAGAAGAACGAAAAGGTCAGAATCGAACGGACGATCTCTTCGTCGAGACGGTGGCCGTTGTACTTCTGCTTGATCACCGCACGCGGGTGAATCAGTTGATTAAGGTTGGCCTTGAGCAAGATGTAGGCGACCTGGAAACGGAAGATCTTGATCCCGCCCGCCGTCGACCCGGAACAGCCTCCGACAAAACCCAGATAGAAAAACAGCATCAGCGAGAAGTTACCCCACAAGCTGTAGTCGCCGAGGGCGAAACCGGTGGTGGTGACCACCGACGTCACGTTCAGCGCTACGTGGCGTAGCGCCTCCAGCCAATGCAAATTGGTCGTCCACCAGTACCAGGTGCCGAGCACCAGCCAGGTCACCAGCAGCATACCGAGCAAACCCTGCACCTGCTGATCCTTGATCAACGCTTTGCGGTTGCCGCGCAACGTCGCCACGTACAGGGTGAACGGCAGGCTGCCGAGAATCATGATGACGACTGCGACCCAGTGCACCGCCGGTTGCGTCCACTTGGCCAGGGATTGATCGGAGGTGGAGAACCCGCCAGTAGAGATCGCCGACATCGCGTGGTTGATTGCGTCGAACGGACTCATCCCGGCCCACCAGAACGCCAGGCTGCCAAGGATGGTGATGCCGACATACGCTGCCACAATCAGGCGCGCCACCATGTGCGAGCGCGGCATGACCTTTTCCGAGCGGTCCGAGGATTCAGTCTGGAACAGGCGCATGCCACCGATGCGCAGCAGCGGCAGAATCGCCACCGCCATGCCGATAAAGCCGATGCCGCCGAGCCAGTGCAGCAGCGAGCGCCACATAAGAATGCCCGGTGACATGGTGTCGAGCCCGCTGAGTACGGTCGAGCCGGTCGCGGTGATGCCGGACATGCTTTCGAAAAACGAGTCGGTGTAGCTGATGTGCTGGGTCAGCAGAAACGGCAGCGCAGCAAAAATGCACACCACCAGCCAACTGCTGACCGTCAGCAGGTACATGTCGCGCGGGCGCAGGTGAATGTGTTCCGGTCGGCCGGGAATCACCAGCGCGAGGCCGGCGACGAAGGTGATCATGCTCGCCCAGAGGAACGACGGCAGATCACCGGTGCGCTCGAAAATCACCAGGGTGGCCATAGGCACGACCATGGCCACAGCCAGGGTGATCAGGAAGATGCCGATGATGAAACCAATGATCCGTAAGGTCGGCAACGCCATGAAGTCCGCTCGGGCTGATGTGGGAAAGGCGCCATTCTACCCGTGGGGCAGGGCATGTAAACCGGCATCCTGTTGGCAGATACAGCTAGAATAGCCGCACATATTTTTCAGGAGGTGGCCGATGCAGGCTCTCGACGCGTTGCTCAACCGTGTTTCCGTTCCACGACTGGTCGAACCGGCCCCCACTGCCGAGCAGCGCGAAGCCCTGTTTGGCGCCGCGTTGCGCGCGCCGGATCACGGGCATTTGCAGCCGTATCGCTTCCTGACGGTCGAAGGCGCGGCACGCGAGCAAATGGGCGAGTTGCTGGCGCAAGCTGCGCAAATGCAGGAAGGCGAAGTCACTGAAGCGATGATCGACAAGGCCCGTAACGGTCCGCTGCGTGCGCCGCTGGTGGTTGTGGTGATCGCCAGGTTGCAGGAACACGTCAAGTACCCGAAGGCCGAGCAGTTGCTGGCGGCCGGGTGTGCGGCGCACGGGATTTTGCTGGCGGCGTATGCGCAGGGGATTGGTGCGGTTTGGCGTACGGGTGATCTGGCTTATTCGCAGCACGTGGCCAAAGGTTTGGGCTTGGTTGAAGGTGAAGAAGTGATCGCGTTCTTGTACCTCGGCACGCCGCAGAAAGAACCGCGAGTGGCGGAGAAGGTTGATCTGGCTGAGTTTGTCAGTGCCTGGCCCGCCAACGCCTGAAGATCAAAAGCCCCTCACCCTAGCCCTCTCCCAGAGGGAGAGGGGACTGATTGGGGGATGCTCAAGAGGTACGCCGACCTGAAAGTGCTCGGCTGAATCCAGAGTCGATAACGGCTCCAATGCATTTCGAGTTCGGAGTCGATAACGGCTCCAATGCATTTCGAGTTCGGAGTCGATAACGGTTCCGATGCATTTCGAACCCAGAGTCGGCGACGATTCACGTGCCTTCCTGGCCCATAATCGACTCGGTGTTTCAGGTCGATGTCTGACGCAAGACACCTCGGTCGGCCCCCTCTCCCTCCGGGAGAGGGCTGGGGTGGGTAAAGACCGGGTACATCCTTTACGTTTGAGACCGGGGACATGGTTTACAGGTATTAATCATGGTCAGGAGGTGCTGACCATGCCCTGGAATCAAGAGTCCCCAATGGATCAACGAGTGAAGTTAGTCAGTGACTGGCTCAGCGGCAGCTATACCAAGAGCCAATTAAGCCGGCGCTACGGCGTCAGCCGTCCAACCATCGACAAGTGGCTGGAACGGTATGCAGCGTTGGGCGTAGATGGCTTGAAAGAGCTATCGCGCAAGCCGTTGAACTGTCCTCATCAAACGGCCGACGAAATCATTGCCACGCTGCTGACCAAGAAAAATGAAAATCCCGATCGGGGACCCAAGCAGATCATTGGTCGCCTGCGCGATTCCGATCCGCATATCCAATGGCCGGCGGCGAGTACCGCCGGGGAGTGGTTGAAGAAAGCTGGTTTGGTGGTGGCGCGACGGCCCTATCCCCCGCGTCCCCGTGCTCCAACACATTTGCGTCCGGTCGACGCGCCCAACCAGACTTGGTGTGCTGATTACAAAGGGCAGTTCAAAATGCAGGACGGTAATTGGTGCTATCCGCTGACCATTACCGATCAGATGAGCCGCTTTTTATTCGTCTGTCGCGCTTTGCCCAGTACGCACGGAGCGCCGAC
>NZ_FOCU01000013.1:0-259076 GCF_900110195.1 Pseudomonas sp. ok266
GCTTCGTTGTCGACCAGGGTGTAGCTGTAGCTGACCACGCCGGTGGTGGCGTTGAAACCGGTGATGGTCAACGTGCTGCCCAGCGGCGTAGTGACCGATTGCGGGAAACCGGCGGCCACACCGTTGGTAACGACAGCAATGCCACCCACAGTCAGCGTCGTGACGCCATCGAGTGCGGTGATGGTGAACGTGCCGCTTTGAGTCAACGCGGTGGAATCCGGTGCGCTGCCGTCAGTGAGATTTTTCTCGTAGACCGTCAGCTCGCCGCCTTCGACGTTCAGGCCATTGATGACCACTGGATCGTCGTTGTTGTGGATCTGCAGAACGAGATTCGCCGTGCTGGTATCACCGTCCGAATCGGTGATGGTGTAGGCGAAGGTTTCCGTGCCAATACCGCCACCGTGCAGGTTTTTGAAGTCGGCGTCATTGGTGTTCAGCGTGTAGGTGTAGGTGCCGTTGGCGTTGAGTACCAAGGTGCCGTAAGTGCCGGTGAACGTGCCTGGCGTAACGGGACCGGTGGGCACACGGTCGGCACCTTGCACGTCATTGGTCAGCACATTGCCGGTCAGCGTCAGTTGAGTCTCTGAAGCCGTACCATTGCTGTCATCGAAGGCTTTCGGCACGTCGTCGGTGATGTTGACGTCGAGCGTGCCGGTCGCGGTGTCGCCATTACTGTCACCGGCAATCACCGTGAACTGTTCGCTGAGGTTGTTCGCGCCATCGCCGGCCGCGTGGCTTTCGTTGCCGTTGAGGGTGTAGCTGTAACTGACCACGCCCGTCGCCGGGTTGTAACCGGTGATGGTCAGGGTGTTGCCCAGTTGCGTGGTGATCGATTGCGGGAACCCGACAGCTACGCCGCCGTTGATCAGGTTGATGCCGCCAATGCTCAGGCTGGTCAGACCGTCCGGCGCCGACACAGTGAAGCTGCCGCTTTGCGTGAGGGCGCCAGGATTGGCCGCCGAGCCGTCAGGCAGATTGGCTTCATTGAGATTGAGTTCGCCACCAGCCACATCCAGGCCGGTAAGGGTTACCGGATTGTTGACCGGTGGCGGCACCACGACTGCCGGGGTGTTGTCGCCGTTGTCGATCACCGCGTTGTGGCGTTCTTCAGGGAATTCGGGAATACCGCCGAACCCGGCGGTAGGGAAACCGATGATCGGGTCGACCCGGCCGCCGACTTCGGTCAGCAAGACAAAACTGTGGCCGCCGCCCAATTCACCCGGCGCCCCGCCCGGGGCATTCGGGCCGGCGGCAGTGGCTTCGGCGTTTTTGCTCGGGTCATCACCGGCGGCGATGGCTTTCTGGATTTGCTCAACGTCAGTCAGTTGCGCTTCGCTCGGGGTCACCGCCTCTGGCGCATTTACGTGCGCCGCTTGATCGGCCAGCAATTGGCCGGTCATGGTCAGGCTGCTGTCACGGCCCAGGGTCAGTTCCTGGCCGTTTTGCAGATGAACGGCGACGGCGCCTTCTGCGCCGGTGATCAGTTGATCGCCGGCAAACAGGCGATCCCCCTCAACCAGTGCGCGTTTAGTGCCGTCGGCTGACTGGGCGAAAACCTGGCCAATGACTTTGGTGACTATCCCGATGAGCGTTGCCATGTGAAATCCTCCGCTGCCGACCACCGTCGGCACTGGTAAGCGAAGCAGCCCATGGCTCAATCGGGTTGTTGGAGGCGACGCTCGCACCTTCAACAGTTCGTTTCGCAGGTGGCTTCTTTCGGAAACATCAGTGCTATCAAGCACTTCCGCATCCTGATCAAAGCCATACGCCTACTAACGCTACGTAACGGTGGTGAATCACTCGAGTGACAAAAATCTGTCGCCCATCAGCCGCTACGCGTCCCTCCCCTTCAGCAGTACTTCGCCGTATGTCGCAAAGTGAATGGAACTTTCCTCAAGCCTTTTTGCACTCCCTAAAGCGCATAAAACAAAGGCTTTCATGCTGAACAATGTGCCGGTTTTTACAAAGCGCATAAGTTTTTTTCGGCATAAGCCTTATGAAAATTTTTTCTTAGCTACGCTTCAGGATGTTCTTAGCTCTGTTGTTACAAGAGTGAAACGCCTACACCTAAAAATATCGTCAAATATTTGGCGACAGTAACACACCATCAGGACTCAGGGAGATGCACCCATGCGCGTTCTAACCCCCCTCTGCAGCGCGGTTTTGCTGGCCATGGCTTGCACTTCTCAAGCTCAGGCCATGAACCTCACCGAGGCGATTCAAAGCACCATCGCCACTCACCCGGAACTGGCCTCGCGCGTGGACGCCCGCCTGTCGGCTGATGAACAAGTCAAAGTCGCCAAGGGCGGCTTCTATCCGTCCGTCGATTTGAACGCCGCCTATGGCCGTGGCTACAGCGACAACACCAACACCCGGGCCTTCGGTAATCACCACACCGAAATCCTCAATTACACCCAGTCCGAGTTGCGCCTGCGGCAGATGCTGTTCGACGGTTTCAACACCGCCAACGAAGTCGAACGCACCAAAGGCGTCTCCAATTCGCGCGCGTACTACGCGCAAGGCACCGCCCAGGATCTGGCCCTGCGCACCATCGAGGTCTACCTCGAAGTGCTCAAGCGCCGCGAACTGGTGACCTT
Source organism: Pseudomonas sp. ok266 (assembly GCF_900110195.1). Taxonomy (NCBI): domain Bacteria; kingdom Pseudomonadati; phylum Pseudomonadota; class Gammaproteobacteria; order Pseudomonadales; family Pseudomonadaceae; genus Pseudomonas; species Pseudomonas sp. ok266. Next base: position 2,598 of record NZ_FOCU01000013.1, read on the forward strand.
GGCTCGCAACAACCTGCAGGCACACTTGCGGGTCAACGATCAGATTGGCCTGCGCACCGAGCGGGGTGTCGGCAGCACCGCCGACTCCGATCAATCGGTTGCGCGTAAAGCGCTGGCGCAGAACAACCTCGACACCGCCGAAGTCGATCTGTCTGACGCCGAAGCCAACTTCTACAGCGTCGTCGGGCGCATGCCCGATGAGCTGGAAACCCCGGCCTCAACCCGTGGCGAACTGCCGACCGAATTGCGTGAAGCCCAGCAGAGCATGGTCGACAACAACCCGTATCTGAAGTCCGCCCAGGCTGACGTGCAATCGGCCGAGAGCCAGTACGAAGTCGCCAAGTCGCCGTTCTACCCGCGCTTCGACGCGGAAGCGGCCGTCGGCGCGAACAACAATGTGCAAGGCGATGAAGGCCACGACAACGAATGGCGCGTCGGTGTGGTGATGAACTACAACCTGTTCCGTGGCGGCAGCGACAAGGCGCGCCTGGCCTCCGATGCGCACCAGATCAATCAGGCGATGGACATCCGCAACAACGCCCTGCGTCAACTCAACGAGAACATTCGCCTGGCCTGGAACGCCATGCAGAACGCGAAGAAACAGACCCCGACCGCACGCGAATACGCGGAAACCACCAAACGCGTACGCGCCGCGTATCAGGATCAGTTCGGCCTCGGCCAACGCACCCTGCTCGACTTGCTCGACAGTGAAAACGAGCTTTACAACGCCAACCGTCGCTACACCGAAATCCGCTACACCGAGGAGTATTCGATGTACCGCGTGCTGGCGAACATGGGCCAGTTGCTGAGCAAACAACGGGTGGTGCTGCCGGCCGATGCGATCGCCGCGACCGAAGTGAAAAACGAAGCGCGCCTGCCGGAACTGAAGTAAGTCCCATGTAGGAGCTGCCGAAGGCTGCGATCTTTTGATCGTTCCCACGCTCCGCGTGGGAATGCAGCCCGTGACGCTCCGCGTCACTGGACGCAGAGCGTCCCTAGAGGCATTCCCACGCAGAGCGTGGGAACGATCAATGAAGCGGTAACAGGGGAGCGATCAATATGACCAGCATGGAACCCGGCCACACCGGGATCGATCCGCGGCTGAGCTTCGATGATCCGTTACTCGACGGTCTGTTGATCCTCTGCAAACTGCATGGCGCGACGGTCAGTCGCGCCAGCCTGAGTGCCGGGTTGCCCCTGAACAAGCAACGCCTGAGTCTGGACCTGCTGCCCCGCGCAGCAGCCCGGGCCGGGTTGCAGGCGCGGATTTTGCGCCGTGAACTGAAAGACATCTCACCACTGAATCTGCCGATTCTGCTGCTGCTCAACGACGGTCGCACCGCTGTTCTGCGGCGCTTCAGCGACGACGGCAAAGCGCTGATCCTGCCCAGCGAAGCCGATGGCGGCGAGCAATGGATCAGCCGCGAAGAGCTCAGCGAGCACTACAGCGGCCAGGCCTTGTTCGCCCGTCCGCGCCACGAACTCGAAGACCTGCGCTCGCCGCTGGTGCCAAGGGTACATGCATGGTTTCGCGACACCCTGAAGCTGTCGAAATGGCTCTACAGCGATGCGATTCTCGCCAGTTTCCTGATCAACCTTTTAGGCCTGATGGTGCCGCTGTTCGTCATGCAGACCTACGACCGCGTGGTGCCGAATCAGGCCACCTCGACCTTGTGGGTGCTGTCGATCGGTTTGCTGATCGGCACCGGGTTCGAACTGGTCCTGCGGGTAGTTCGCGCGCACCTGCTCGACACCGCCGGCAAGAAAACCGATGTGATCCTTTCCGCGACTTTATTTGAACGCATCACCGGCATGTCGATGAAGGCACGGCCGGCGACCATCGGTGGTTTCGCCCAGAGCATTCATGACTTCCAGGGCCTGCGCGAATTCCTCACAGCGGTGACCCTGACCAGCCTGATCGACCTGCCCTTCGTCGTGCTGATGCTGGTGGTGATCGGCCTGCTCGGCGGCTGGCTGGTGGTGATTCCGCTGCTGGCGTTTCCGATCACCATCATCTTCGCGATGATCATTCAGGTGCGCCTTCGCGACACCGTGCAAAAGAGCCTGAGCCTCGGCGCTGAACGCCAAGCGGTGCTGATCGAAACTCTCGGTGGCCTGGAAACCCTCAAGGCTTGCAGCGCCGAAAGCGAGCGCCAGCACAAATGGGAGAGCACCCACGGCGCCCTCACCCGCCTCGACAGCCACGCGCGCAATCTGTCGGCGCTGGCCACTAACGGCACATTGTTCATTCAACAATTCTCGGGGATGGCGACGATTGTCGCCGGGGTCTACAGCATCATCGCTGGAAACCTCAGCGTCGGTGCGCTGGTTGCCAGTTACATGCTCGGCAGCCGCGTGCTTGCGCCGCTGGGACAGATTGCCGGGTTGATCACCCGCTATCAGCAAGCGCAACTGACCATGAAAAGCACCGATGCGCTGATGGCCCTGCCGCAGGAACGCGACGGCAAGCAGCGGCCGCTGGAGCGCACGCAACTGCAAGGCGCACTCGACGTCAGCGGCGTGACCTTTCATTACAACGGCCAGAATGCGCCGGCACTGAGCAATGTTTCGTTCAGCCTGAAACCCGGTGAACGGGTCGGCATCATCGGCCGCAGCGGCTCGGGCAAAAGTACCTTGGCGCGTTTGGTCATGGGTTTCTATGAACCCGAGGAAGGCCAACTGCTGCTCGACGGCCTCGACCTGCGCCAACTCGATGTTGCTGACCTGCGTCAGCAGATCGGCTACGTCGCTCACGATCTGCCGCTGCTGGCCGGCAGCCTGCGTGACAACCTGACCCTCGGCGCACGTTACATCAGCGATGCGCGGATGCTCGAAGTCGCCGAACTGACCGGCGTTACCGAACTTGCCCGCCAGCATCCGCAAGGTTTCGACCGGCCGGTGGGCGAGCGCGGGCAATTGCTCTCCGGCGGTCAACGTCAGGCCGTTTTGCTCGCGCGATCCTTGTTGCTCGATCCACCGATCATGCTGCTCGACGAACCCACCAGTGCCATGGACAACAGCAGCGAAGACCAACTGCGGCAGAAGCTGCACGGCTGGGTGCAAGGCAAGACACTGCTGCTGGTCACCCACCGCACTTCAATGCTGAGTCTGGTGGACCGCTTGCTGGTGCTGGACAACGGCCGGGTCGTCGCCGACGGTCCGAAAGAAGCGGTCATCGATGCACTGCGCAAGGGCCGTGTCGGCTCGGCGGCGGTTTAGGAGTTGCCCCATGTCTGCTTCCTCAGATAGCAAAGATCGCGGCTACTTCGACAGTTTCGGCAAAAGCGCCGAAGCCGAATTCATGCCGGAAACCGCCGGTGCCTCGTTACAGGATTCGCCGCGCTGGTCGCGAATCACCGTGTGGCTGGCGGCAGCGCTGCTGATCAGCGCAGTGGTCTGGGCCAAATTCGCCGTGCTCGAAGAAGTGACCATGGGCGAAGGCAAGGCGATTCCATCGAGCAAGGTGCAGGTGATCCAGAACCTTGAAGGCGGGATCGTCACCGAGATTTTCGTCCGCGAAGGGCAAATGGTGAACAAGGGCGACACGTTGCTGCGCCTGGATGACACACGCTTTCGCTCGAACAAGGGTGAGAGCGAGGCCGATCGTTATGCGTTGACCGCGCAGGTCGAGCGACTGTCGGCGGAGGCCGAGGGCCGGCCGTTCAAGCTCTCCGATGAAGTGATCGCCAAAGCCCCGCAAGTCGCCGAAGACGAACGCTCGCTGTACGACCAGCGCCAGCGCCGACTGGCCAGCGAACAGCGTACGCTTAGCGAACAGCTGCGGCAGAAGACTCAGGAGCTGGCGGAGTTTCGTTCCAAACAGGGCCAGTTCAGTTCCAGCCTGGCGCTGTTGCAGCAAGAGATGAACATGTCTGAACCGCTGGTGAAAACCGGTGCGGTGTCACCCGTGGAAATCCTCCGGCTGAAACGCAGCGCCGTGGAAATCCGTGGCTCGCTGAACGCCACCACTCTGGCGATTCCCCGCGCCGAATCGGCGATTGCCGAGATCCGCAGCAAGATCGACGAATCCGAGCAGACCTTCCGTTCCGAGGCGGCCAAGGAGCTGAACGAGAAACGTACGGACCTGTCGAAAATCACTGCCACCAGCATCGCCATCGACGACCGTGTCAGCCGCACCACCGTGACCTCACCGGTGCACGGGGTGATCAAGCAATTGAAGGTCAATACCATCGGCGGCGTGGTCCAGCCGGGCAGCGACATGGTTGAAATCGTGCCGTTGGAAGACAACCTGTTGATCGAGGCCAAAGTGCGGCCGCAGGACGTCGCGTTCCTGCATCCGGGCCAGAAGGCCATGGTCAAGTTCAGTGCTTACGACTACACGATTTACGGTGGGCTGAGTGCCAAGCTGGAGTTGATCGGTGCGGACACGATTACCGATGACAAGGGCAATAGCTTTTATCTGATTCAGGTGCGTACCGATAAAAACCATTTGGGCGGGGATGTGAAACCGTTGCTGATTATTCCGGGGATGGTGGCGACGGTGGACATTATTACCGGCGAAAAGAGTGTCCTGGATTACCTGCTCAAGCCAGTGTTGAAAGCGCGGACCGAGGCGATGCGTGAGCGCTAGTCATTGTTGAGATTTGCGGTGATTGATCTGGCGCCTTCGCGAGCAAGCTCGCTCCCACATTTTGGAATGCGTTCCCCTGTGGGAGCGAGCTTGCTCGCGAAGAGGCCGGCACAATCAACGCCTATCTATCACCATGATTACGCTGGAAGGTCTCCTCCCCCATCGCCGCAATCTGCCCCTCGATCAACGCCTCGAACGGCTTGAGCAAAGGCTCGAATGAAACCGGCGCCTCCAGCGTCTGCAACGCCTGCACAATCGCCTCAATGGTCGACAACGCCCCCGGTCCCGGTGCCTTGCGCAAGCGATACCGCGACACCCCGCCCTCGGCCAGCGTCACCCGGGGCAGCGCCGCCAGTAATGGATTGAGGTGCAACATCTTGCGCGCCTTGCGCCAGGTGCCATCCGGCACCACCAGCAACAACGGTTCCTCGGACTCACCGTAAGCCTGCATCGGCTGCGCGTCATCGGCCGGAAACAACAACCGCGCCCGATACCCCGGGCGGCTTAACAGCGTCGGCAAATCCTCGAACACCTCACCGACGATCAGCTCGGCATTGCTCAACCCCAGCGCTGCCAGACGCGCGGTATTCAACGCGTGATTAACCTCGCTCGGATGCTGCAACAGCAACACCCGCGTGCGACTGTCGAGGCTCGGGATCAGCGGGCAAAGGCAATGGGTTTGGGGGCGCAGGCAGCGCGGGCATTGAGGTCTGGACATCGTTCTTAAGCCTGATTGAGCTGTGCTTTAAGCAAATCACGGAAGGTCTGGATCAGCGGCTCGCGACTGCGACCCCGGCGCATGATCATCGAGAACGGCGCCTGATAACCAAACGTCGCTGGCAGCAACACACGCAAATCGCCCTTGTCGGCCCAGGCCTGAGCATAGTGCTCCGGCAAGTAACCGATGTAGGCGCCGGACAGCACCAGAATCAGCTGCGCTTCCATACTTTCCACGGTGGCGGCGCTGTGTTTGAAGCCGTGCCGGGCCAGCTCGGCCTGGCTCCAGTAACCGCGTCCGACCATGCGCTGTTGAGTGATGACCTGCTCAGGAATCCGCCGCTCGTTGAATAACGGATGGCGGCTACTGCAATACAACCAGTGCTGCTCGCGGTACAGCGGCATGTAGACCAGACCGCTCATGCGCGTGGAAAACGCACCGATGGCCAGATCGAGACGGTTGTCCTGCACACCGAGTTGCAGTTCGTACGGGCTCATCACCGACAAATGCAAATGCACCGCCGGGTGTTCCTGACTGTAAGCGCCGATGGCTTCGGCGAAGGGCAGTGCCTTGTCGCTGACGGTAGAGTCGATGACGCCAAGGTTGAGCGTGCCACGCAATTCGCCCTTGAGCGCAGCGGCGTATTGCTCGAAACCTTCGAGCTCGGCGAGCAGGCGCAGGGTTTCCTGATGGAACAGCTCACCCTTGCTGGTCAGGCTGAACCCACCGCGGCCGCGATGGCATAGCACCAGGCCGAGCGCGGCTTCGAGCTGGCTCATGTAGGTGCTGATCGCCGAGGTCGACAGGTTGAGTTCCTGCTGGGCGTTGGCGAAACCCTGATGACGGACGACGCTGACGAAGATGCGCAACAGTTTCAGGTCGGGTAAAGCGTTGGCCATGTCTGCTCCGGGGTTTGCAACTGCGTGTCTGTGGGAAAAGCCCCTCACCCCAGCCCTCTCCCCGAGGGAGAGGGAGCCGACCGGGTTGTATTCGGGATTTACATCGACCTGAAATACCGAGTCGATCTCAGGATTTGAAAGCCATGGAGATCAGCCCCCTCTCCCTCCGGTAGAGGGCTGGGGTGAGGGCAGCAATGTTCAGCCAGGCAAGAATCCCGAGACCGCAAAGTCTAATCCCAGCCCCGCCATTAGTTTAGAAAAATCTGAACTAAGTTTTTGCCCGTAGCGATTCTTTCCCCTCACTACATTTCGCATCATCGGCCCCACAGCGGCGCCCGCTCCCCTGCTCCACGGCGCGCCGACATAAATAAAACAAAGACGATGAGGCCTTACCCGTGGACAAGATTCTTCACCAACCACTGGGCGGCAACGAAATGCCGCGCTTCGGCGGCATCGCCACCATGCTCCGACTCCCCCATGTACCGACCGCTGCCGGCCTGGACGCTGCCTTTGTTGGCGTGCCCCTGGACATCGGTACTTCGCTGCGTCCCGGCACCCGCTTCGGGCCACGCGACATCCGCACCGAATCGGTGATGATCCGCCCGTACAACATGGCCACCGGCGCGGCGCCATTCGACTCGCTGTCGGTCGCCGACATCGGTGACGTGGCGATCAACACCTTCAACCTGCTCGACGCCGTGCGCATCATCGAAGAAGCCTACGACAACATCCTCGAGCACAACGTGATCCCGATGACCCTGGGTGGCGACCACACCATCACCCTGCCGATCCTGCGGGCGATTCATAAAAAGCACGGCAAGGTCGGTCTGGTGCACATCGATGCCCACGCTGACGTCAACGATCACATGTTCGGCGAGAAGATCGCCCACGGTACGACCTTCCGTCGCGCCGTCGAAGAAGGCCTTCTGGACTGCGACCGCGTGGTGCAAATTGGTCTGCGCGCGCAGGGTTACACCGCGGACGACTTCAACTGGAGCCGCGATCAGGGCTTCCGCGTGGTTCAGGCCGAAGAGTGCTGGCACAAGTCGCTGGCGCCACTGATGGCCGAAGTGCGCGAGAAAGTCGGCGGCGGTCCGGTGTATCTGAGCTTCGACATCGACGGCATCGATCCGGCCTGGGCACCGGGCACCGGCACCCCGGAAATCGGTGGTCTGACGACCATTCAGGCGATTGAAATCGTTCGCGGCTGCCAAGGCCTCGACCTGATCGGTTGCGATCTGGTAGAAGTCTCGCCCGCTTATGACACCACCGGCAACACCTCGCTGCTGGCCGCCAACCTGCTGTACGAAATGCTCTGCGTACTGCCTGGCGTGGTCCATCGCTGAGGGTCGGGTCATGAACGAACGTGATCAGGTTCTGCAAGCGGCCGCCGATCTGGTGTCCGCCTTCGCCCGTAACGATCGCGAAGCTTACTTCGGCGCCTTCAGCGCCGATGCGAGTTTCGTTTTCTACACCCTCGAACAGCCGCTGCTGTCGCGCGATGCCTATCAGGCCTTGTGGGACAGCTGGCGCGCCGAGGATGGCTTCGAGGTGCTGTCGTGCACGTCGAGCAACGCCTTCGTCAGCCTGCAAGGTGATGTGGCGATTTTCATCCATGACGTGGCCACCGAGCTGCGCATGCAAGGGGAGCAACACTTCAGCCAGGAGCGCGAGACGATTGTTTTCAAGAAACAAGCGTCGAGCCTAGAACAACAAGGCCATTGGCTGGCCTGCCACGAACATTTGTCCGCAATGCCGGAAGGGCTGCCATCCCCTTAGCCAAGACAGGTGACGCTCACGCACGATGAGCGCGCCTTTATGATCGGAGCAGATCATGAATAACAACAACAACGACCAAAGCCTTACGCAAATTGAAACCCACGGGGTCGAACAGATCCCGGACCACGAACGCAGCGCAGGCCCGACGGACTTGTTCCGGATGATCTTCGGTGGTTCGAATACCTTTGCCACCGCCGTGCTCGGCAGTTTCCCGGTGCTGTTCGGTCTGTCTTTTCAGGCCGGCGTCTGGGCGATTGTGTCGGGCGTGCTGCTTGGCTCGCTGATCCTCGCACCGATGGGCCTGTTCGGCCCGATCAACGGCACCAACAATGCCGTGTCGTCGGGTGCGCATTTCGGCGTGCATGGGCGCATCGTCGGTTCGTTCCTGTCGCTGTTGACCGCTATCGCGTTTTTCTCGCTCTCGGTGTGGAGTTCGGGGGATGCGCTGATCGGTGGTGCGAAACGCTTGATCGGTCTGCCGGAAACCGACCTGACTCTGGGCCTGGCCTACGGTCTGTTCGCGATTCTGGTGCTGACCGTGTGCATCTACGGCTTCCGCTTTTTGCTGTGGGTGAACAAGATCGCAGTGTGGAGCGCCAGCCTGTTGTTCCTGCTGGGCATCTTCGCCTTCGCCGGTCCTTTCGATGTGAACTACGCCGGTACGGTGAGCCTCGGTCAGCCAGGCTTCTGGGCCGCGTTCATCGGCGCCGCGCTGGTAGCCATGAGCAACCCGATTTCCTTCGGAGCGTTCCTCGGCGACTGGTCGCGCTACATCCCGCGTGACACCTCCAAACAACGGATCATGGCAGCGGTCGTGCTGTCGCAGATCGCCACGTTCATCCCGTTCCTGTTCGGCCTGGCCACCGCGACCATCGTCGCGATCAAGGCGCCGGACTACATCGCGGCGAACAACTATGTCGGTGGTTTGCTGGCGGTGTCGCCGAGCTGGTTCTTCCTGCCGGTGTGCCTGATTGCGGTGATCGGCGGCATGTCCACCGGCACCACCTCGCTGTATGGCACCGGGCTGGACATGTCCAGCGTGTTCCCCCGCGTGCTGTCGCGCGTGAAGGCGACGCTGCTGATCGGCGTGCTGTCGATTGCCTTCATCTTCATCGGCCGCTTTGCGGCGAACCTGGTGCAGAGCGTGTCGACCTTCGCCGTGCTGATCATCACCTGCACCACGCCATGGATGGTGATCATGATCATCGGCCTCTTGGTGCGTCGCGGCTTCTACTGCCCGGATGACCTGCAAGTGTTCACGCGCGGCGAACAGGGCGGTCGCTACTGGTTCAGCCACGGCTGGAACTGGCGCGGTCTGGGCGCATGGATCCCGAGCGCGGCGGTTGGTTTGTGCTTCGTCAATTTGCCGGGGCAGTTCGTTGGCCCGTTGGGTGAAATGGCCGGCGGTATCGACATCAGTTTGCCGGTGACATTGGGCCTGGCTTCGGTGGTGTACCTGACGCTGCTGAGCCTGTTCCCGGAACCGCGCGAAGTGTTCGGCCCGACGGATGCCCGCAGCCAAGTCGGGGAGTCGTCGGCTAAAGCGCAAGCTGCCTGAGTAAACGCCTACCCCCTGTGGGAGCGAGCTTGCTCCCACAGGGAGATTCGAATCAGCCTCACATAAAAAAGACAATCGGAGACACGCCATCATGGCTTTGGATTTATTCGTCGTCCTCATCTACGCCGCCGGCATGCTCTTGCTTGGCTACTTCGGCATGCGCAAGGCCAAGACCAACGAGGACTTTCTCGTTGCCGGTCGCAACCTCGGCCCAAGCCTGTATATGGGCACCATGGCCGCAACCGTGCTCGGTGGCGCGTCCACCGTCGGCACCGTGCGTCTGGGCTACGTGCATGGCATCTCCGGCTTCTGGCTGTGTGCGGCACTGGGTTGCGGCATCGTTGCGCTGAACCTGTTCCTCGCCAAACCGCTGCTGAAACTGAAGATCTACACCGTTACCCAGGTCCTGGAAAAACGCTACAACCCGATGGCCCGCTCGGCGAGCGCGGCGATCATGCTGGCCTACGCACTGATGATCGGCGTGACCTCGATCCTGGCGATCGGCACCGTCCTGCAAGTGCTGTTCGGCCTGCCATTCTGGGTGTCGGTATTGCTCGGCGGTGGCGTAGTGGTGATCTACTCGGCGATCGGCGGTATGTGGTCGCTGACCCTGACCGACATCGTCCAGTTCATCATCAAGACCGTGGGCCTGATGTTCATCCTGTTGCCGATCTGCCTGTACCGCGTCGGCGGTTGGGACGAACTGGTGCTGAAACTGCCGGCGACTGCCTTCAGCTTCACCACCATCGGCTGGGACACGATCATCACCTACTTCATGATCTACTTCTTCGGCATCCTGATCGGTCAGGACATCTGGCAACGGGTGTTCACCGTCAAGACCGCCAAAGTCGCGCAATACGCCGGCAGCATCGCCGGCATCTACTGCATCATCTACGGCCTGGCCTGCGCGCTGATCGGCATGGCTGCACACGTGCTGATTCCGGATCTGGACAACGTCAACAACGCCTTCGCCGCCATCGTCAAACTGTCGCTGCCGGACGGCATCCGTGGCCTGGTGATCGCTGCAGCACTGGCGGCAATGATGTCCACCGCCAGCGCTGGCCTGCTCGCCGCCGCCACCACGCTGACTGAAGACCTGCTGCCAAAACTGCGTGGCGGCAAACAGTCGAGCCTGGGCATCAACCGTCTGTTCACCCTGCTGACCGGTGTCGTGGTGCTGGGTATTGCGCTGGTGGTAAATGACGTGATCAGCGCCCTCACCCTCGCCTACAACCTGTTGGTCGGCGGCATGCTGGTTCCGCTGATCGGTGCGATATTCTGGAAACGCGCAACCACCGCCGGCGCCATCGCCAGCATGGGCCTGGGTTTCGCCACCGCACTGCTGTTCATGTTCAAGGACGGTCTGGATGCCAATACACCGATCTACTACAGCCTGGCGGTGGGTCTGGTGAGTTTTGTCGTGGTCAGCCTCGCCTCGCGCCGTCCTGTCTCGGTGGCCCGCGCGATCTAAGCTGAAACATAACGACTTGATGCTTTCTTCGACGAGTGTGGCGTCGGTTGCCACACTCGTTTTTTTACGCTTGGAGAAAAGTACCGATGAAGATCGTTTCTCGTGATCAGTGGTTTGAAGTGCAGCACCTGAGCGATGGCATTCGGTTGATTCACGAGCCGTATATCCGCCCGTTCTACCGCTGCAACCTCTGGCATGTGCAGGGCCGTGACAAAGACCTGCTGCTGGACAGCGGCTCAGGACTGGTCAGCCTGCGCGAACAGTTGCCGTGGATTACCGAGCGGCCACTGGTGGCAGTGGCCAGTCATTGCCATTTCGACCATATCGCCGGGCATCACGAATTTGCTGAACGGCTGGTGCATCCGGCCGAAGCGGACATTCTGGCCGCGCCGGATGGCGAAAACGACTTGAGCCGCGCTTTCGTTGGCGACGACATGTTCGAAGCGCATCCGGATTGCCCGTTGTGCTACGCCGAATACCGGGTCAAAGCCGCGCCGGCGACCGGGTTTGTCGAGGACGGCGATGTGCTCGATCTGGGCAATCGCACGCTGCAGGTGCTGCATACACCGGGGCATTCGCCGGGCGGCATCAGCCTGTATGAAGCGGCGACTGAAACGCTGTTCAGCGGCGACATCATTTACGACGGGCCGCTGATCGAAGACGCCTACCACTCCAATCTTGAGGATTACGCCGCCAGCCTGCGACGTTTGCAGGCGTTGCCGATCCGCACGGTGCATGGCGGGCACTTCGGCAGTTTTTCCGGGGAGCATTTGCGTTCGATGATTGACGAGTGGTTGCGCGGCCACGTCTGAGGCCTGCTTCACTCAAGCACAACAACAATCAGAAATATCTGCCATGAGAAGAGCTGCCGTGCGTGCCGCCGTGCACCGATATATCCGGCGTCTGTTGGAAACCCGCGAATTCAACGACAACACCAGCCTTGTGCAACTGGGCCTGGAGAAAGCCGATATAGAAGATCTGATCTTTCATCTGGAAGATGAATTCGGCCTGACGGCGTTTACCGCCGAGGAAGACCGCATGCTCAAGACCGCGAAGACCGCGAATGACTTAAGCCGGTTTTTACTGGAGATCGGCCGTCATTAAAAGCAAAAGATCGCAGCCTGCGGCAGCTCCTGCATTAATCCGTGCAGGAGCTGCCGCAGGCTGCGATCTCTTGATCGGAATCCTTTGATCTCGGATCGGGGGCTTACCGGCGCCGTTGTTGACGGCGGCGCTGCTCGTCATCGGTGCGGATCGGGACAGGTTGCAGAGGCGGTTCGATCAAGCCAAGGGCAACACCCAAGTCGTGCAGCCAGTTTTGAATTTTCTCTTTCATCGTCATGCCCCCTTCAGGGTGGTGCTGAGCGGCCGGAATTCTGAGGCCGCTTCGCACTGATAATAGTCCGAAGTCCTACGTAATGCTCGGCCAAATCCGCAATGATCTGTTACTGAATTGAACAGAATATGCCGCCATTGGTTCAGGCTGTTTCTCGGGTTTCAATCTGAGCCGCAGGATAGACAGCCTGCTGCACCTCGATCCAGGCATTGAGGTTGGCGCCGACCATGCCCTTGCGCCACATGAGCCACGTTGTCGCACCCACAAATGGCTGGGCCAATGGATGCACCGCGACGCTGTCACGCCCCGGCAGACTGGCCAGCATCGACTCCGACATCAGCGCCACGCCACTGCCGGCAATCACACAGGCGAGCATGCCTTGATACGACTCGATCTCCATCGCCCGGCCCATAGTCGCGTGATAGTGCGAAAACCACGCCTCCAGGCGCATGCGGTAGGAACAGCCGCGACGAAAGGTGAACACCGAACGCCCTTCAACATCCCGCGCGCTGCGCACCGGCGGATGATCGATTTCAGTGATCAACACCAACCGCTCCTCGCACAACGGCACGCCGTCGAGCCCGGCGAGTTCCAGCGGGCCGTCGACCAACGCGGCATCAAGGCGCCCGGTGAGCAACCCCTCCAGCAACTCGCCACTCGGTGCTGACTGCACTTGCAGATTCACCGCTGGATAGAGCTTGTGATACTGCGCCAGCAGCGCCGGCAGATGAATCGCCGCCGTGCTGTACATGGTGCCCAGAGCGAAGTCACCGGCGGGTTTGCCGCCCATCACCGCCGCACTGGCCTGATCGCGCAGGGCGAAGAGTTTACCGGTGTAGTCCAGCAGGACTTTTCCTGCAGGCGACAGTTGCAAACGCTGACGCTCACGGACGAATAACTCGACACCGAGCTGCTCCTCCAGTTGCTTGAGTCGGGTCGATAGATTCGATGGCACGCGGTGCAGGCGTTCCGCAGCGCGGGTGATGGAACCTTCCTCGGCCACGGCCTGGAAGATCCGTAGTTGGCTGAATTCCACAACCTTTCTCCAGAACAGAACAAGTTACTCACTATTATTCAATTTTAAAGAAAGTCAATCAGTCCTAGCCTGACGGTCATTGATCCTTCAAAGGAATCCCGACCATGTCGCCGCTTATTCGCTTATCTGCCTGCTTCGTGGCCCTGATGATGGCCATGGGCATCGGACGTTTCGCTCTCACCCCGCAAATGCCGCACCTGCTCAGCGAAGGTCAGATCGACCTGACAGCCGCTGGTCTGATTGCAGCGGCCAACTACCTCGGTTACTTGCTCGGCGCGGTGGACGCGATGTTCGCCCATCGCCCGCAACAGGTTCAGCGGCGCCTGCACGGTGGCTTGTGGCTGTGTGTGCTGCTGACCCTGGCATCGTTCTGGGCCGATGGTTTTTGGTCGCACCTGGTGCTGCGCTTCGGCACCGGGGTGGCGAGTGCCTGGGTGCTGGTGATGATCACGACTTTAAGCCAACCGTTGGCTGCGGCAGCGGGTCGTCCACGTTTGGGCGCACTGGTGTTCGCCGGACCGGGCTTAGGGATTTTTCTGACAGGATTGCTGGCGCTGGTCTCACACCTGCTCAACCAGACTTCCGCGACGTTGTGGCTGATTTACGCAGCGGCTGCGTTGGTGATGATGCTGAGCGTCTGGCGACTGCTGCCTAAGCCCGTCGCAACGGCTGCGGTTGCTGTGGCGGCAGGCAATCCATCGAATCGCGGCATCGGGCGGCTGGCCGTGATTTATGCGCTGTACGGCGTCGGCTACATCATTCCCGCGACCTTCCTGTCGCAGATGGCCACTGGGCAATTTCACGGACAATGGCAGGCGGACTTGTTCTGGCCGTGCTTCGGTCTGGCCGCGGCGCTTGGCGTGTTGCTGGTGAGTCTACGGCGTCACGATCCCGAAACGACGCGCCACTGGTTGATGGCGACGTTGTGGCTGCAAGCGGCCGGTGTCTTTGCCTGCCTGCTCGGCAGTGGCCTGGGCCTCGCACTGGGCGTGATCCTCTGTGGCACACCGTTCCTCGCCTGCATGCAACTGGTCATGCAACGCTCGCGGGAACTGGCGCCGCATGCCACCCAACGCAATGCCGGCATGCTCACCGCGTGCTTCGCCGTCGGCCAACTCAGCGGCCCGTTGCTGGCGGCGTTGAGCAGCCATTTCAGCGGCGGTTTGCAGCCAGCACTGGTCACCGCCGGCAGCGGATTGTTGATTGCCGGCGGTCTGGCGATGCAATCGACTAGCGCTGGCCCAGCGCTTTGCGCAAACGCCGACGCAGCCACTGCTCGGCGCTGACAAAAGTGATGCCGAACAGCACGAGAACGGCGCCGATCACGAAGTTCACACTCAGCTGTTCGCCCAGAAGAATCACGCCGAAGGTCACGCCAAACAGCGGCGTCATGAACGAAAACACCGCAAGGTTCGCCGCCAGATAACGACGCAGCAACCAGAACCAGATCAGGTAACTGAAGAACGACACCACCAGGCCCTGGAACAACACGCTGGCCACCGCCACGGTGGTCAGGCTGACGTGGGTGATCTGGCCGCTGAACAGCGCAATCAAGAGCAGCCCGATGAAGCCGACGATCAATTGATAGAACAGGGTCAGCGTCACCGGTGCTTCCGACAGACGCGAAGCGCGCACTACCACCGTGGTCGCGCCCCAACAGGCACCAGCCAATACGCCAAAGGCATCGCCGAGCAGCATGCGCCGGTCGAGGTTGTCCCACGACACACCGCCGGCAAAGGCAATCGCGATGCCGATGAAGGCGAGCAGGATGCCAAGCCATTGCAGCGGCCGCAGTCGCTCACTGGCCAGCAGAAAGTGCACACCCAACGCGGTGAAAATCGGTGCGGTGTAGAGGAACACCGACATGTGCGCAGCAGTGGTCAGTTGCAAGCCTTCGGCGATGAAAAAAAACTCCAGACCAAACAGCGCACCGGCCAGTAAGCCACCGCGCCAGGTCGTACCGACCTGATCCCAGCCGCCTTTCCAGCAGATCAGCAAACCGACCAGCAACGCGGAAATTCCCGAGCGCCCCGCCGCTTGCATCACCGGTGCGATGTCCGCTGCGGCCCACTTGATCATCACCTGTTGCACGCCCCAGATCAGGCAGAGGCCGATCATCACTTGCAGGGCAAAACTGTCGGCATTGCGCCGCTCGACACTCACCGCAACACCTCGAATACACACAACATGGCAGGCCATCCAATGGTCAGAAAACAGTGTCGAGGATTATCAATGACTCGAGCGCAAAAAGCCGTCTGGAAAAGACATTTTGTGCTTCAGCGGCGTCAGCGGTAAGTGGCTGTCGGCTGCGCCGCCATTCGCGAGCAAGCTCGCTCCCACAATTAGAATGCATTTCCCTGTGGGAGCGAGCTTGCTCGCGAAGAGGCCGGCATTGCTTACCTGCATTTCGGATCAGACATTGCCAAACCGCCTCGCCAACAAAAACCCGACGCTACAAGCCACAGCAGTAGCAAACGTCCCCCACGCCCAATCCATCAGCGTCACCTGCACCGACCAGCCACGCAACGTCGCCCAATTGGTCAGGTCATAGGTGCCATAAGCCACCAGCCCCAACAACGCGCCCCGCTTCGCCGCCCACTGCCAGGTCGCCGCAGGCAGCACCACAAACACCACGCAGCCAAAAACATACAGGCAATAAAAAACCGCTGCAGGAATCAGCAGCGGTTTTTCGAGCATCAGCGGGCCGAGCAGTTCGCGATAGGTCGGCGCCATCAACAGGCCGAGCCAGAGACCGTCGAGCAATAAAAACATCACCAGTGTGGCGACGTAGGCAATCAGCGTTTTTTTCATCGACCCGATCTCGTGTGTGTCCCATGCAAGATGGGCCACCCAAGGCTCAGGTTAGTTCAATGCGATCAGCATGAATAACGATCTTGCCTTCCTTGTACAGCGAGCCGATGGCCTTCTTGAAGTTGCCTTTGCTGACGCCAAACAGGCTGCTGATCAACGCTGGATCGCTCTTGTCGCTGACCGGCAACGTGCCGCTGTTGTCACGCAACTTGGCGAGGATCTTCGAGTTCAGGCTGCTGGCAGCTTCCTGGCCAACCGGTTGCAGGCTCAGGGCGATCTTGCCGTCGGCACGCACTTCCTTGATGTAGCCCTTCTCAAGCATGCCGGCGCGCATGAACTTGAAGATCTCATTCTTGTGAATCAGACCCCAGTGCTTGTTGTTGATGATCGCCTTGAAGCCCATGTCGGTGGCTTCGGCAACCAGCAGATCAACTTCCTGACCCTGACTGTAATTGGCCGGAGTCTTGTCGAGGTAGCGATCCAGTCGCGCAGTGGCGGTGATACGGCGGGTGTGCTTGTCGAGGTAGACATGCACCACGCAGTATTCGCCGGCGGTCATCTGGCGCTTCTCTTCGGAATACGGCAGCAACAGATCCTTCGGCAGCCCCCAATCGAGGAACACACCGATGCTGTTGACTTCAACGACTTTCAGACTGGCAAATTCGCCCACCTGCACTTTCGGTTTTTCCGTGGTGGCGAGAAGTTTGTCTTCGCTGTCCAGATAAACAAAAACGTTGAGCCAATCTTCATCTTCGGTCGGAATATCTTTCGGGATATAACGATTAGGCAAAAGAATCTCGCCATCGGCACCGCCATCCAGATATAAACCGAAGTTAGTGTGTTTAACCACTTGCAAACTGTTGTAACGCCCGACTAAAGCCATTTCCAGAACCCTCATTGCGTGGGCGGCATTCTACCCGTTTTTATCGTGGCCGTCGGGTGACAGATCGGCACGCTTGTGAAACCGGTTCAACACCTTGATTTTCCTCGGGCGCAGCAGGGCCGAGGTGCCGCTCGTCAGACAGGCACGAACGCTCATGACTGAATATTTCAATGCACGCGCACATAAATGTTGTTATTTAAAACAGCAGGTTAGCCGGATATTTCGAATATTGGATCGAGAATAATGCAGCAATGCGGTTGGTTATTCCGGGGGATATTTACCAAGCAATTGTCAAGTTATTCCTGTACGATGCCTGGCCGAGTTACTTTTCTACAGGTTAATGGCCGCCATGCGTGTAAAAGCATCCTCCAGCAAAGCAAAGCCAGCTCCAGCCGTTGAAACCAGCGAATCGATCAACGATCAGATTGCAGCGTTTCTCAAGTCTGGTGGCGAGATCCAGCAAATTGCCAAAGGCGTCAGTGGCCAGACATTCGGCCCGTCCAAGCAGATCAGCCTGGGCAAGAAGTAACACCGGTTTTACACCCGTCCAGAGGCGCTTTGAGCTTTGAAGCGCCTGGACTGGCACCGCGTAACCTCCCTCCTTTTTAAACAAAATTCCTTGTGAATCGACGAACGGCCTTCAATGCCGATCATTCGCCGGTATCCTTGCACGCGTCTAGATCAAGCGTTTCAGCAGGCCCGCATTCCTGCACTCGCTGTTCATGGAGTGACGCATGCGCAAATCTTCCTGTTTATTGCTCGTAAGCCTGATAGTTGGCTCGACCGCGCACGCGCAGATTTTCCAGCGTGAACTCGGCGACTTCGATCTCAAACTCGGTACCACGCCCACGCGCAGCATGGCTCAAGGCCTGGTCAAACCGGCGGCAGTCGGTTCCTTCCATGGCGGCCTCGACCTGAGCCACGACAGCGGCCTCTATGTCGGCCAGTACGCACCGAGCATGGGCATCTCCCCGGGCAAGAACCTCGAAATCGACTCCTACGTCGGTTTTAAACAACCTTTCGATCAGACCCTCGGCTATGAAGTCGGCATGATCCACTACAGCTATCCCAAGGTAGACACTCTCGACAGCCAGGAGCTGTTCGGTGGCCTGACCTTGCTCGGTAGTCGTTTCGGCGTGGCCTTCAGCAATGACCCGGATAAACAGAACAACACGTTGTTTGCCGATCTTGGCGGCAACCAGCCATTCGGCATCGGCGTCAGCATGAAATACACCACCCACCAACTGAACACACCAGTGGCCGTGGACGGTGGTTATGTCGGCAGTTTTACCGATTGGTCGGTGAAATTGTCCCGACCATTCATGGGCGTCGACCTCGATCTGATCTACAGCGACTCCAGTCTCAGCGGCAGCGATTGTTCGGCCTACTCCGGGCACAACAGCGAGTGCGACGGCCTCGTCACCCTCAAGGCTGCGCGCGCGTTCTATTGATCGGCTGAACTGCCGGGTTCATTCTGCGTTCACATAGGAATCAGTTCCTCGAAGCCAGGCTCACGCAAGGATTCGCCCATGTCTCGCTGGTTCAAACAGATCGCCGCGCTACTGATCTTCACCCTCGCCCTCGGCGCTTGCAGCCGTGTCGGCCTGGCCTATCGCAACCTCGACGTGATCATTCCATGGACGCTCAGCGACTATCTGGACATGAACGGCGAGCAGAAAGACTGGTTCAACGAACGCCTCAAGGACCACCTGAGCTGGCATTGCACCACGCAATTGCCGGGCTATCTGGACTGGCTTGATCGCCTGCAGACCATGGTCGAATCCAATCAGGTCACCGATGCCGCGCTACAGGCGCGCACTGCGGAAGCCAAGCAGGCGATTGCCGAAACCGCTCGAGAGATCACCCCGTCGGCGATCGAGTTGCTGCAAGGGCTGGATGACAAGCAAGTGGCCGAGATGAATGATGCGTTTGCCAAGGATCTGCGCAAGCGTCAGCAGGAATACCTCAAGCCGCCGCTTGATCAGCAAATTGCCGAGCGCGGCGCACGCATGGTTAAACGTCTGAACGACTGGCTGGGGCCATTGAGCGCCACTCAAGAACAGCGGGTCATGGCGTGGTCGACCGCGCTGGGCGATCAGTACACGCAATGGATCGCCAATCGCGCCCATTGGCAGAAGCAATTCAGTGCCGCCGTCGCACAACGCAAAAGCCCCGAATTCCCACAGAGAATCGAGACGCTTCTGGTCAATCGCGAGAGTTTATGGACAGCCGATTACCGCAAGGCCTTCGCCGAAACTGAAGCACAAGGACGATCTCTGGCGGTGGACTTGATGGCCGAAAGTACGCCGCAACAGCGTCAGCGGTTGTTGAGGAAAATCGAAGGAGTGCGCAAAGACTTCAACGAGCTCAAATGCCTCAAGGCCGCGCAAAAAACCTGAAGACACCTACATCCAATTGTAGGAGTGAGCCTGCTCGCGATAGCGGTGTTCCAGTCAACATTGATGTCACTGGAAGACCGCTATCGCGAGCAGGCTCACTCCTACAGGGGATCTGCGTAAACTCAGGCGATCTGGGCTTTAGACGCCACTTCCTCAAAGGTCGCCTCGGCCAGCGCATCCTCTTGCTCATCCAGCACCTGACGCGGGTGATCGTTGCCAGGAATGCTGCTGTCGATCAGGCTCAGCAGGCTGGAACCGCGAGGCGTCAGAACAAAATTGTTTCCCGTGCTGCCCTCCTCATCCGGACGCGGTGCGATGTAGCCGCGCAACAGCAGCAACCGTTCATAATCGCAGGCCAGCGTTTTCAGATGATCCAGATTCTCGATCGGCTCGCCGGCGCTGGCTTTCGCCGCCGCATAGTCTTCGGCGTAGGCTCGAGGGGCAAAACTGTGGCCGGCACTGTTCTGCACTTCATGCAGCAAGCGTTCAATCAAATCCCAATTATATTTCGTCATCCTGATACAACCTCCGGTGCGCGTAATTTATGGCGCGTTCATAGGTTGTGACCGGAGTGGCTCGCAGCCGTTCAGCCGCATTTCCCGCAGCGACCGACCGGCGGTCTGTCGATTTGCAGCAGGGTTAAACGACTAGTCTGAAACAGACGGTTTCAACCCCGCAGGAGAAATCATCATGAACGTTGAGAATCATCCGGTGGTATCGCGCGAAGAATGGCTCGCCGCCCGTAAGCAGCATCTGGCCCATGAGAAAGCTTTCACCAAGGAACGCGATCGCCTCAGCGCCGAGCGTCGAGCCTTACCATGGGTGAAGGTCGACAAGGACTACCACTTCCAGGGTCCGAACGGCGAGTTGAAATTGGCTGACCTGTTTGGCAAACACAGCCAATTGGTGGTTTACCACTTCATGTTTGCCAAGGACTGGGAGGAAGGTTGCCAGGGTTGCTCGTTCCTCAGCGACCACATTGATGGCGCCAACCAGCATCTGGCTCATCACGACATCGCGGTGGTAGCTGTGTCCCATGCGCCCTTCAACGAATTCCAGGCGTTTAAACAACGGATGGGCTGGAAGTTTGACTGGGTGTCGTCAGAGGGTTGCGACTTCAACTATGACTTCGGCGTTTGTGCCCGGGCTGAGGATGTCGCGGCGGGAAAGGCTACGTACAACTACGAAAAGACTGACAGTGCTGAGGAGGAAATGCCGGGGTTGAGTGTGTTTTATCGCGATGAGGCCGGGGAGATTTTCCACACCTACTCGACCTACGCTCGCGGTCTCGACATGCTGGTCTGCGCCTATAACTACCTCGACCTCACGCCCAAGGGCAGGAATGAAGACGAGATCATGGAGTGGGTGCGGCATCACGATCGCTATGAGCTAGCGACAAAATCCAGTTGCTGCCACGGTAAATGAAAGCCTTTTGTGGGAGGGAGCTTGCTCGCGCCCATAGAGTCTGAACTTTTCGCCAGTTTCGCCGCTCAACCGGTTAACCCGCCTTAACCGGAACTGAGGCCTGCCCATGAAAACCCTGATCAAGCTCACCCTCGCCGCCACCTTGGCCTGCGCCCTGCCCGTCTGGGCCTGCACGCCGGAGGAAGCCACCGAAAAGCGCGAACAACTGGCCAAGGAAGTCGCCAAGCTCACCGAACAGAATCCGGCCAAGGCCAAGGAGATCAACGCCGAGTTGCAGAAGATGGATCTGGGCACGGCCAGTGCCGATCTGCCGGATAAATGTCAGTTGATTGATCAGCGGTTGAAAGAGTTGGGCACGGCGGAGAAAAAAGCGGAAAGCTAAAAGCCAGATCAAAAGATCGCAGCCTGCGGCAGCTCCTACATCGATCCCTGTAGGAACGGCCGAAGGCTGCGATCTTTTGCTTATGGAAATGCATTAATGCATTTATTTATTTGCATTAACGCATATCCACATCTACGGTTACATCGAGCAACGAGATCGGAACCCGCCATATGACATGGCAACCCGTGAACACCGATCGCTCGGCAACACCGCAACACCCACACAAGCTGGACGCTTGTTTTCACTCATGGAGGATTGAAAAATGTTAACAACAGCAGCAACACAATTCACCGGCGAATCACTGCCAAGGTGCCTGGCCGGTCACCTGCTCGACCCGCAACTCGCCGAAGTCGAAGCCGCTGAACAGCTCAGCGCCCGCGCCGCTGGCAGCCTTAACTTCAACATGCAGAAACAGACCCAGACCAACTGGTGCTGGGCCGCCGTGTCCGCTTCGGTCGGCAACTATTACGGCACCGGCAACTGGACGCAGTGCGGCGTGGCCAGCACCCAACTGGACCGCAATTGCTGCAATCAGCCGGGGCCGTGCAACGTCTACGGCTATCTGGATTCCGCTCTGCAAACCACTCGCAGCTACAACGGCATGAATCAGGGCTCGCTGCAGATGTCGGCCATCCGTAACCAGATCAGCATGGGCCGCCCGGTCGGACTGCGCTGCGCCTGGTACGGCGGCGGTGCGCACTTCCTGACGATCTACGGCACCAACGGCGATTACGTATTGGTTGCAGACTCCATCTACGGCTATTCGACCCGCGCGCTGAACGCGTTCCCCCGCGCCTACAACGGCGGCGGCAACTGGACCCACACTTACTTCACCGTGAAAAACTAGGAGGGCGAGATCATGCAACTGACTTATCCAAAGGCGCCTTCCAACGGCGTACAGACCTTGCGCCCGGCGCTGCAAGCTGCACTGCAAACCCAAGGCTTTGGCGCCAATCGCCAATTCGCCAACGCAGCACCTGCGAAGATCAGCCTCAGTGAGGCCTATCGCGGCTACTCACTGAATCTGGAAGACCTGAGCCACGGCAAAGGTCTGAAAGACGCACGAATCGGCGACTGGCATTACCTGGTGTTTGCCGACGGCGTGACGATTGCCGATGCGCAACTGGCCGAGGTGCGCGGGCATGTCGAATTCGCCTCGTTGAACCACGGCGATCACGCCGCCGCTACGGTGGCTGCGCTGAAACTGGCGGAACAAGCGCCGCAATTGCAGGGTAAAACCGTTGAGCTGCGCGTGCTGTTTGTCTCGGCACTGCACGTTGTCGCAATCTGGCTGCACGCCGACGGTGAGGACGTGCTGATCCCGATCGAGCCGACGCCGAAGGAGCTGGCGGTCACGCGGTTGTACAGCGAGGCAGCCTTGCTCGCAGCATTGAAGCCGGCGGCCGATCAAGCCAAACGGCGCTTTGATGCCGACACCAGTGGTCAGCTCGGCAACTGATGGACGAAAAAAAACCCGGACACTGTCCGGGTTTTTTATGCTCGCTAGAAACGCCTTACTCAGCCGCAGGCTCTGCTGGCTTGCGACGCTTGAGCGGTGCCATGCCGTCGCTGCTCACCAACGAGTCAGGCTTCGGACGATTGACGCTCTTGCGCTTGGTCGGCGTCTTGGCGGCAGTTTTCTTCTTGTCACCCTTGGCGTCGGTCTTTTTCTTCTTCACACCAACGGCTTTGCCCGAGGCCTTGACCTTTTTCGGTCCGCCGTAGGTGCCTTTGACTTCCTTGATGGTGCGGCGCTCGAAGCTCTGCTTCAGGTAGCGCTCGATGCTCGACATCAGGTTCCAGTCGCCGTGGCAGATCAGCGAGATCGCCAGACCGTCGTTGCCGGCACGACCGGTACGGCCGATGCGGTGCACGTATTCGTCGCCGCTGCGTGGCATATCGAAGTTGATCACCAGATCCAGGCCATCAACGTCCAGACCACGGGCCGCGACGTCGGTAGCGACCAGAATCTTCACGCCGCCCTGCTTCAGACGGTCGATCGCCAGTTTGCGATCCTTCTGGTCTTTCTCGCCGTGCAACACGAACGCTTTGTATTCCTGAGCCACGAGGCGGCCGTAGATGCGGTCGGCCATGGCGCGGGTGTTGGTGAAGACGATGGCCTTCTGGTAGGTCTCGTTGGCCAGCAGCCAGTTCACAATCTGCTCTTTGTGCTGATTGTGGTCGGCGGTGATGATCTGCTGACGGGTGGTCGAGTTCAGCTGGCTGACCGCGTTGAGCTGCAAGTGCTCAGGGTTGTTCAGTACCTTGCCGATCATCTCGCGCAGGCCGGAACCACCGGTGGTGGCCGAGAACAGCATGGTCTGCTGACGGTTCGGGCATTCGTCAACCAGACGCTGTACGTCTTCGGCGAAGCCCATGTCGAGCATGCGGTCAGCTTCGTCGAGCACCAGCACTTCGACTTCTTTGAGGTCGAGGTTGCCGGCGTTGAGTTGCTCGATCATCCGGCCCGGGGTACCGATGAGGATGTCCGGCACTTTGCGCAGCATCGCGGCCTGGACCTTGAAGTCTTCACCGCCGGTGATCAGGCCGGACTTGATGAAAGTGAACTGCGAAAAGCGCTCAACTTCCTTCAGCGTCTGCTGGGCCAGCTCGCGGGTCGGCAGCAGGATCAGCGTCTTGATGCTGACGCGGACCTTGGCCGGGCCGATCAGGCGATTGAGAATCGGCAGTACGAAAGCGGCGGTTTTGCCGCTACCGGTTTGCGCCGTCACCCGCAGATCACGCCCTTGGAGCGCCAGCGGGATGGCCGCGGCTTGCACAGGCGTTGGCTCGACAAATTTCAGCTCGGCCACAGCTTTAAGCAGGCGTTCGTGCAGGGCGAATTGGGAAAACACGGGTGCTACCTCGAAGATATGCAAAAAAACAGCTGCATAGGTTACCGGTTTCGAGCGCTCAGGCCGAGTTTCTTTATACAAACGGACGTAATCAGTGGCTTTTTTGTTGCTCGATTTGTCTTCAACGGTAATACACGGCGTCTTAAATGCTCTAATCGCCCATCGCGTCTTACAGAAGAATCGTTGCTCATATGGATTTCAAACAGCTCTGGCACAACGCCCAAGACCTCTGGGGCACCCTCGAACAGCATCCGTTCTTGCAGGCTGGCCTCGCACTGACCGTGCTATTGGTCATCGCACTGGTGCTCGGACGAGTGGCGCGTTACCTGATCCTGCACGCCAGCCGCATGCTCGGACGCCAGCCGGCGTTGCACTGGATCAATGACTTTCGCCATAACAAGGTGTTTCAGCGTGTGGCGCAGATGACGCCATCGCTGGTCATCCAGTTCGGCCTGCATCTGGTGCCGGAACTGAACAAAACCGCGATGACCTTTCTCGGCAACGTCGCGTTGTCGTTCACCATTCTGTTCCTGCTGCTCTCGGTCAGCGCTCTGCTCAATGCCCTGCTCGACATCTATGCGCGTACCGAACATGCGCGTACGCGCTCGATCAAAGGCTACGTGCAGCTGGCAAAAATGGTTTTGTACGTGTTCGGCGCGATCATCATCGTCGCCACATTGATCGACCGTTCGCCGCTGTTGCTGCTCTCCGGTCTGGGTGCAATGTCGGCGGTGATTCTGTTGGTCTACAAGGACACCCTGCTGTCGTTTGTCGCCAGTGTGCAGTTGACCAGCAACGACATGTTGCGCGTGGGTGACTGGATCGAGATGCCACAAGTCGGCGCCGACGGCGATGTGGTCGACATCACCCTGCACACGGTCAAGGTGCAGAACTTCGACAAGACCATCGTTTCGATCCCGACCTGGCGGCTGATGTCCGAGTCGTTCAAGAACTGGCGCGGCATGCAGCAGTCCGGCGGGCGGCGGATCAAGCGCAGCCTGTTCATCGACGCCAGCGGTGTGCGTTTCATCCGCGATGACGAAGAGGAAAAGCTCTCCCAAGTGCACCTGCTCACCGACTACATGAGCCGCAAAAAAGCCGAGCTCAAGGCATGGAACGAGGCGCAGGGCAATGTCGCGGCGATGTCGGCCAACCGCCGGCGCATGACCAACATCGGCACGTTTCGCGCCTATGCACTGGCGTATCTGAAGAGTCATCCGGAGATTCAGCCGAACATGACCTGCATGGTCCGGCAGATGCAGACCACGGCGCAGGGCATTCCGCTGGAGATCTACTGCTTCACCCGCACCACGGTGTGGGCCGATTACGAGCGGATTCAGGGGGATATTTTCGATTATCTGCTGGCGGTGTTGCCGGAGTTTGGGCTGAGTCTGTATCAACAGCCGAGTGGTGGGGATTTGCGTTCTGGCCTGCTGCCGGCGGTACTTGGCGCGGCGAGCATTCCCGAACCACAGAAACACCTCATGTAACCCAAAGATCAAATGTGGGAGCGAGCCTGCTCGCGAATGCAATGTGTCAGTCGACCCATACTTATCTGACCCAGCGCATTCGCGAGCAGGCTCGCTCCCACAGGGGTTATGCGGTGGCTGGGGATTTGCGGATGCCGAGACGGCTGATCCACACGGCAGCGAGGATGACGCTGCCGCCAAGGAACAACCGCCCCAGTTCCTCATGCTGATTCCAGATCAGCAAATTCAGCAGCAACCCCACCGGCACATGCAGGTTGTTCATCACCGCCAGCGTGCCGCCGTTGACCATGCACGCCCCCTTGTTCCACCAGTACATGCCCAGCGCGGTCGAGACCAGGCCGAGGAACAGCAACACGCCCCACTGCAACGGCGCTTCCGGGAGGAAATTGGCTTTGCCGAACATCAGGAATGCCGGCAACACCACCGCCAACGCGCCGAGGTAGAAGAAGCCGAAACGCCGATAGTGCGGTAGATCGCTCGGGTGTTTCGCCACCAGATGCTTGTACATCACCTGCCCGGCGGCGTAGGTGAAGTTGGCCAGTTGCAGCAGCAGGAAGCCCATGAAGAAGTCCGGGCTGATGCTGTCGAAACGAATCACCGCCGCCCCGCCCACCGCGACCAGCGCGGCAATCAGCGCCCACGGATTGAAGCGCCGGTTCAGGGCGTCTTCGATCAACGTCACGTGCAGCGGCGTGAGGATGGTGAACAGCAACACTTCCGGCACCGTCAGCACGCGGAAGCTCAGGTAGAGGCAGACGTAAGTTACGCCAAACTGCAAGGCGCCGATCATCAGCATGCCGCGCATGAACGAAGGTTCGACCGAGCGCCAGCGGGTCAACGGAATGAACACCAGCCCGGCCAGCACGACGCGCACCAGCACCGCGAAATAACTGTCGACGTGACCGGCCAGGTATTCGCCGATCAGACTGAAGGAAAACGCCTGGATCAGCGTGACAAAAAGTAGATAGCCCATGCTCGCCCCTAATTTGAATGGCGGCGACGATAGCGGTTTTTGCGCCAGACCGCGAACCCTCGAACAACACAAATCCCCTGTAGGAGTGAGCCTGCTCGCGATGGCGGTTGTTCAGACACATCAGCATTGACTGACACACCGCTATCGCGAGCAGGCTCACTCCTACAAGGGAAATTGCGTTGTTCATCAAATCGCAGACAAAAAAAAGCCCGATCTCGCTAATGCGTTCAATCGGGCTACAGCACTCAGGAGCAACAAGTGCAAAGGGAGGTTCGATGCGCGTAGAGCCTTGAAGGGGTTGCGCCAGGTCACTTAAACAATCGGCGATTATCTGGGGATTAACCTATCAAGCGACCTGGGACAGCTTGGCATTGGCCTGATTCAGGCCCTTCTCCTGAAAGTCGCCACCGAGGTTCATGCCCTCGGCGTGAATGAACGTCACGTCGTTGATGCCGATGAAGCCCATGACCTGACGCAGGTACGGTTCCTGATGGTCGGCCGGGCCGCCGGCGTAGATGCCGCCGCGAGCGGTGAGCACGTAGGCACGTTTGCCGCTGAGCAGGCCTTGGGGGCCGGTTTCGGTGTACTTGAAGGTCACGCCGGCACGCAGCACGTGGTCGAGCCAGGCCTTGAGGGTGCTCGGGATGGCGAAGTTGTACATCGGCGCGGCCATCACCAGTACGTCGGCGGCGAGCAACTCATCGGTCAATTCGTTGGAACGATCCAGCGACGATTGCTCGTTGGCGTTGCGCTGATCGGCAGGCTTCATCCAGCCACCCAACAGATTGCTGTCCAGGTGTGGCACCGGGTTCACGGCGAGGTCACGCACAGCGATCTGATCGTTGGGATGCGCTGCTTTCCACTGACTGATGAAAGTCTGGGTCAGTTGACGGGAAACCGAGTCTTGCTGGCGGGCGCTGCTTTCGATGATCAGAACGCGGGACATGGTGTGTAGCCTCCATCCGAGAATGTTGTAGGTCGATGGAGTGAAGGTTAAACAGAGTCGAATCGATGAAAAAGCGCAAATAATTGCTGCAAAGCATCGAATAATTCGTTTAGATGCTGACACACACCTTGTAGGAGTGAGCCTGCTCGCGATAGCGGTGTGTCAGTTAACACAGATGTATCTGACACACCGCTATCGCGAGCAGGCTCACTCCTACAAGGGAGCGACCGTTATTTCGGGGTGCAGGTCAGTTTGATGCGCAGCTTGATGATCTCGCGGGTGAACTTGGCCGTGGCGTTTTTATGTTTGCCGGCTGCCACTTCGATGTTGCGGGTGCGCGGCGCCTCGGGTCCATTGGTGAAGACGGCCTTGCACACTGCGTCGACATCACCGTAGTTGGCCACCCGAATCGAGCCGATGTCGTTATCGGTATCGAAGGTCTCGTAATCGATCTTCATGCCGTTGAGATCCTTCTGCACATCGATCGGATAAGCAAAAGCGGTCAGCGGAAGCAGCGCCAGCAGCACACAACAGAATTTTTTCATTCGGCAGTCTCCATGAGGGACGGCCAGCTTAGGACAAGAGGAGCTATTGATGAAAGCGCCCCGCGTGACCCTTGATCAATGGCGAACATTGCAGGCCGTGGTCGACCACGGCGGATTCGCCCAGGCCGCCGAGGCCTTGCACCGTTCGCAATCGTCGGTGAGTTACACCGTCGCCCGCATGCAGGACCAGCTCGGCGTGCCGTTGCTGCGCATCGACGGGCGCAAAGCCGTGCTCACCGAAGCCGGCGGTGTGTTGCTGCGCCGCTCGCGGCAACTGGTGAAACAGGCCAGTCAACTGGAAGACCTCGCCCATCACATGGAGCAAGGTTGGGAAGCCGAAGTGCGGCTGGTGGTCGATGCAGCCTATCCAAGCGCACGCATCGTCCGCGCGCTGACCGCGTTCATGCCGCAGAGTCGTGGCTGCCGCGTGCGTCTGCGTGAGGAAGTATTGTCGGGTGTCGAGGAGGTGCTGCTCGAAGGCGTGGCCGATCTGGCCATTACTGGCCTGAGCATTCCCGGTTACCTCGGCGCGGAATTGAGCGACGTAGAGTTTGTCGCCGTCGCCCACCCCGATCACCCGCTGCACCGGCTCAACCGTGAGCTGAGCTTTCAGGATCTGGAAACCCAGATGCAAGTGGTGATCCGCGACTCCGGCCGCCAGCAACCACGGGATGTCGGCTGGCTCGGCGCCGAACAGCGCTGGACCGTTGGCAGCCTCGCCACAGCGGCGACGTTCGTCAGCAGCGGCCTCGGTTTTGCCTGGCTGCCTCGCCACATGATTGAACGAGAGCTGAAGGATGGCTCGCTCAAGCTGCTACCGTTGGACAGGGGCGGCAACCGCAACTCCAGCTTCTATCTGTATTCGAACAAGGACAAACCCTTGGGCCCGGCCACGCAAATCCTCATCGAACTGCTGCGCACCTTCGACACTTTGCCGCTGGACGCCCCGTTCGCCGCCCCTGAACAAGCCTGACACGGAGTTCACCGATGGCGTATTTCCAGCACGAAGGTTGCAACCTGCACTACGAGGAATATGGCCACGGTACGCCGTTGCTGCTGGTTCACGGGCTCGGTTCGAGCACGCTGGATTGGGAAATGCAGATCCCGGCGCTGGCCGCGCACTATCGGGTGATCGTCCCGGATGTTCGGGGCCACGGGCGTTCGGACAAACCGCGCGAGCGCTACAGCATCGCCGGTTTCAGCAACGACCTGCTGGCGTTGATCGAGCACTTGAACCTCGGCCCGGTGCATTACGTCGGGCTGTCGATGGGCGGCATGATCGGCTTCCAGTTCGGCGTCGATCATCCGCAAATGCTCAAGAGCCTGACCATCGTCAACAGTGCGCCCGAGGTCAAAATCCGCAGCCGCGACGACTACTGGCAGTGGTTCAAACGCTGGAGCCTGATGCGCGTACTCAGCCTCGCGACCATCGGCAAAGCCCTCGGCGGTAAACTTTTTCCGAAACCGGAACAGGCGGATCTGCGACAGAAAATGGTCGAACGCTGGGCAAAAAACGACAAACGTGCTTATCTCGCCAGCTTCGATGCGATTGTTGGCTGGGGCGTTCAGGAACGACTTTCCCGAGTGTCCTGTCCAACGCTCGTCATCAGCGCCGACCGTGACTACACACCGGTGGCACTGAAAGAAACCTATGTAAAACTGCTGCCGAATGCGCGGCTGGTGGTGATCGCCGATTCGCGCCACGCCACCCCGCTCGATCAACCCGAACGTTTCAATCAAACGCTGCTGGAGTTCCTTGCCGCAGCCGATATTCAATCTCAGGATCACTGACCCATGTTGAAAAAACTCGCCCTCGCCGCTGGTACTGTGCTGTTTGCCGCCAACCTGATGGCTGCCACGCCAACCAAGGCACCGCATGTGCTGCTGGACACCACCAACGGCCAGATCGAAATCGAACTGGATCCGGTCAAGGCACCGATCAGCACCAAGAACTTTCTCGATTACGTCAACAGCGGCTTCTACAACAACACGATTTTCCACCGCGTGATCCCGGGCTTTATGGTCCAGGGCGGTGGTTTCACTCAACAGATGCAGCAGAAAGAAACCAAGGCTCCAATCAAGAACGAACACAAAAACGGTCTGGCTAACGTTCGTGGCACCTTGTCCATGGCTCGCACTTCCGTACCTGATTCGGCGACCAGCCAGTTCTTCATCAACGTCAAGGACAACGACTTCCTCGACCAGGGCGATGGCTACGCAGTATTCGGCAAAGTGGTCAAAGGTATGGACGTCGTCGACATCATCGTCAACTCGCCGACCACCACCAAACAAGGCATGCAAAATGTGCCTTCCGACCCTGTCTTCATCAAGTCGGCCAAAGTCATCGACTAAGCTGTACTGGGCGTATCGAGCGGCGCTGGCCTGATCCCGCGCGCCGCTCACACCGATAAAAGGAGAGCCCGTTCCCCGGGCGGTTATCTGATGCTCTATCGCCGTTTCGAACAACTGATCGACGTGTTCCGCGACGCCCCCACGGCATCCCCGCCGGATCGCGTGCTGCCCTTCTACACCTATTACCTGAAGCAGGTCTGGCCGAGTTTTGCCGCCCTGCTCACCGTCGGACTGTTCGGCGCCTTGATCGAAGTGGCGTTGTTCAGCTACCTCAGTCGCATCATTGACCTCGCCCAAGGTGCACCGAATCCGAATTTCTTTCAGGAGCATGGCCTGGAATTGGCCTGGATGGCCGTGGTCGCGCTGATCTTGCGCCCGGTCTTTGTCGGCCTGCACGACCTGCTGGTGCACCAGACCCTGAGCCCGAGCATGACCAGCATGATCCGCTGGCAGAACCACAGCTACGTGCTCAAGCAGAGCCTTAACTTTTTCCA
The DNA here is from genome assembly GCF_900110195.1 of Pseudomonas sp. ok266. Classification (NCBI taxonomy): domain Bacteria; kingdom Pseudomonadati; phylum Pseudomonadota; class Gammaproteobacteria; order Pseudomonadales; family Pseudomonadaceae; genus Pseudomonas; species Pseudomonas sp. ok266. Next base: position 33,541 of record NZ_FOCU01000013.1, read on the forward strand.
GAATGACTTCGCTGGTCGTATCGCCCAACGCATCATGCAGACGGGCAACTCGCTACGTGACTCTGCGGTGCAAGCAGTGGATGCGTTGTGGCATGTGCTGATCTACGCGATCAGCTCGCTGGTGCTGTTCGCCGAGGCGGACTGGCGCCTGATGATTCCGTTGCTGACGTGGATCGCCGCTTACATTGGCGCGCTCTGTTACTTCGTGCCGCGGGTCAAGGAGCGCTCGGTGGTGTCCTCCGATGCACGCTCCAAACTGATGGGGCGGATCGTCGATGGTTACACCAATATCGCCACCCTGAAGTTGTTCGCCCATACCAATTACGAGCAGCAATACGCCCGCGAAGCAATCGAAGAACAAACCGAAAAAGCCCAACTGGCGGGCCGCGTTGTGACCAGCATGGACATCGCCATTACCACCATGAACGGCCTGTTGATCGTCGGCACCACAGGCCTGGCCTTGTGGCTGTGGACGCAATCGCTGATCACTGTCGGGGCGATTGCCCTGGCCACCGGTCTGGTGATTCGCATCGTCAACATGTCCGGCTGGATCATGTGGGTGGTCACCGGCATTTTCGAAAACATCGGCATGGTCCAGGACGGCTTACAGACCATTTCGCAACCGGTCAGCGTCACCGATCACGAGCAAGCCAAACCGCTGGAAGTGGCCCGTGGCGAAGTGCGTTTCGAGCACGTGGATTTTCACTACGGCAAGAAGCGCGGGATCATCGGCGATCTCAATCTGAATATCAAACCGGGTGAGAAAATCGGTTTGATCGGACCGTCCGGCGCCGGCAAATCGACGCTGGTCAATCTATTGCTGCGCCTGTACGACGTCGAGGGTGGGCGGATTCTGATTGATGGCCAGAACATCGCCGAAGTCGGTCAGGAAAGCCTGCGTGCACGGATCGGCATGATCACCCAGGACACCTCGCTGCTACACCGTTCGATCCGCGACAACTTGCTGTACGGCAAACCGGATGCGACCGATGCCGAGTTATGGGACGCGGTGCACAAAGCGCGCGCCGATGAGTTCATTCCGCTGCTGTCGGACGCCGAAGGGCGCACCGGGTTTGACGCGCACGTCGGTGAGCGCGGGGTGAAACTGTCCGGCGGCCAACGCCAGCGCATCGCGATTGCGCGAGTGTTGCTCAAGGACGCGCCGATCCTGATCATGGACGAAGCGACCTCGGCACTGGATTCGGAAGTCGAGGCGGCGATCCAGGAAAGCCTGGAAACCCTGATGCAGGGCAAAACTGTTATCGCGATTGCGCACCGACTCTCGACCATTGCCCGTATGGATCGGCTGGTGGTGCTGGAGAACGGCAAGATTGCCGAGAGCGGCACCCATGCCGAGCTGTTGGCCCATCGCGGTCTGTATGCACGACTTTGGGCGCACCAGACCGGAGGGTTTGTCGGCATAGATTGATGCACTGGACTTCCCTGTGGGAGCGAGCTTGCTCGCGAAAGCGTCGTATCAGTCGCCACTTGCGTTGCTGATCCACCGCTTTCGCGAGCAAGCTCGCTCCCACAATGGACATGCAACAGCTCACAAGGCCGCCACAGCCCGCAAACCAAGGGCGCTGGCGGTTTTTTTGTGGCTGCTGGAAATCCGCAGAAAGCCTGCTGTACTCAGCCAAGGTTTCGGTACGAAACCTGTCGTAAATCTGCAGGGATGCACAACTCGATGCAGTCTCGATAGCAGGGCTATCAAGGACGCCTCTCATGTCTCTGTTCAAACGTTCAGTCACTGAGTTGTTGGGTACGTTCTGGTTAGTATTGGGTGGTTGCGGCAGCGCGGTGATCGCCGCGTCTTCACCGTTGGGAATCGGGGTGCTGGGGGTGGCCCTGGCGTTTGGTCTGACGGTGCTGACCATGGCATTCGCCATCGGTCACATCAGCGGATGTCACCTAAACCCGGCCGTGTCGGTCGGTCTGTTCGTCGGCGGTCGGTTTCCGGCCAAAGAGTTGCCCGCCTACATCATCGCGCAGGTGCTTGGCGCGATTCTCGCGGCGGCGCTGATCGCGCATATCGCCAGCGGCAAGGAGGGTTTCGATATCGCTGCAGGCCTCGCTTCCAATGGTTATGGTGAGCATTCGCCGGGGAAGTATTCCATGGCGGCAGGGTTTGTGACCGAGCTGGTGATGACGGCGATGTTCGTGATCATCATTCTGGGCGCGACCGATAGACGCGCACCACCGGGGCTGGCACCGATCGCCATCGGCCTGGGCCTGACGCTGATTCACCTGATCTCGATTCCCGTCACCAACACCTCGGTGAACCCGGCCCGTAGCACGGGACCGGCACTGATGGTCGGCGGCTGGGCAATTGCGCAGTTATGGATGTTCTGGGTCGCACCGTTGATTGGCGCGGTGGTCGGTGGCGGGATCTATCGCTGGTTGGGCAAAGAAGAGTAGCCAAGGCATACACAAAACAAATGTGGGAGCGAGCTTGCTCGCGAAGGCGGTGTGTCAGCTGATATCCATGTCACTGCAACACCGCTTTCGCGAGCAAGCTCGCTCCCACAAGGGATCTAGGTTTGGCGATAAGGCAACGCGGTTTTCGCTTCTTCGGCATAAGCGAGGACGCCGGCGCGTTCCTGTTTCAGGAAATCCTTAACCGCCGCTTTCAACCCCGGATGACGCAAGTAATGCCATGAATGGGTGATCACCGGCTCGAAGCCACGAATCAACTTGTGCTCGCCCTGAGCGCCAGCATCGAAACGCTGATAACCCTGCGCGATCGCGTAATCCATGCCCTGGTAAAAACACGTCTCAAAGTGCAGCCGATCAAACTCCGCCAGACAGCCCCAATAGCGCCCGTAGAAACTGTCGCCACCGACCAGACTGAAGGCCATCGCCACCGGCCGTGAGCCTTGTTTGGCCAGTACCACGCGGATCGCCTCGGGCATACGCTCGGCCAGCAGACTGAAAAACTCCCGCGTCAGGTACGGTGCCTGACGCCGCACCGCATAGGTATTGGCGTAGCAGGCGTAGACAAAATCCCACTGCGCCTCGTCCAGCTCGCGCCCCTCCAGCCATTCAAATTCAAACCCCTGCCCCGCCACTTGCTCGCGTTCCTTGCGCATCTGTTTGCGCTTGCGCGAACTGAGTACGTCGAGGAAATCCTGAAAGTCGCGATACCCGCGATTCTGCCAGTGATATTGACAGCCAATACGTTGCAGCCAGCCTGGTTGCTCGGCCATTGCAGCGTCGGTGAAAGGATCCGTGAAGTTGATGTGCGCGCTGGAAAGCCCTTCGATTTCCAGGTAACCGGGCAGGCTCTTGAGCAGCTCGAAACCGTCTTCGACATTGGCCGCCAACAAGCGCGGGCCGCTGACCGGGCTGAACGGCACGGCGCTCAACAGCTTGGGGTAGTAATCGATGCCGGCGCGGGCGCAGGCGTCGGCCCAGCCATGATCGAACACGTACTCGCCGTAGGAATGCCACTTGCGATAACTGGGCAGTGCGGCGATCAGTCGATCATCTTCAATATGCAGCAAATGCTCGGGTTGCCAGCCGGTGTGAGGGCCAACGCTGCCACTGTCTTCCAGTGCACTGAGAAAAGCGTGGCGCAGAAATGGCTGGCTTTCAGGGACCAGCGCATCCCAGGTTGCCGGAGCGATTTGCGACAGGTTTTGCAGGCATTGCAACGGCATCGACAGCTCTCCACAACAAGACTTCAGCGCCCGGCGAGTATCGCCGATTGCGTGGCATTGCACACCCGCAATCGGCCGACAGCGCTCTAGATCAATAGTTCAGGACAAATCGATATCGTCATCAACCTGCCATCACTGTGCCACTGCCCTGTCATAAACCATCGCGATACTGGCGCCTGTTTTTAGAGCGCCGGGTTCTACCCGGACACTGTTTTCCGACGCTCGAATCGTCGGTTGTGCCCCGGATGGTTGTGCCATCCCCTCTCATCTTCGGAGATTGCTATGCGTCTTGCTTCCACGAAAACTGCGGCGGCCCTGTGCGGTGGCTTGTTGCTGGCCATGAGTGTTCCGGCCAGTGCTGCAGTCGACGCCAAACTGCTCGACATGCTCAAGGCTAACGGTTCCATTTCCCAGGCGCAGTACATCGAACTGCAAACTGAACTGGCCAAGGATCAGAAGGCTCAGCAAATCGCGCAGCAGGCGCAGCAAGAGACCAACGAACAAGTCGCCGCTGTTGCGAAGAAAACCAACGAACAAAGCGTCTTCGACCAGAAACTCGCCTGGGCAGCCAAGACCCAATTCAAGGGCGATGTGCGTATCCGTCAGGAGACCATCAAGATCGACGGCGAACCGAACAACGGTGGCCGCGACAAGGACCGTCAGCGCATCCGCGCCCGTCTGGGTGCCTACACCGAGATCAATCCGCAAGTCGACACCGGTATCCGTATCGCCACCGGCGGCGGCGATGATGCCCGTTCGACCAACCAGGACCAGGACAACTACTTCGACAAGAAGCAGATCTGGCTGGATCTGGGCTACATCGACTACCACCCTGACCAGATCAAGAACCTGCACATTATCGGCGGCAAGATGCTCCAGCCGTGGGTCAGCATGGGCGACGTGATCTGGGATAGCGACATCAACCCGGAAGGTCTGGCCGTTACCTACAAATACCCGTTGGGCAGCAGCGCCGAACTGTTCGGCAGCCTGGGTAACTACAACCTCAAGGACAACGTCGATGGCGATGGCGTGCAATTCCGTCACGACCTGCGTCTGACCGCCGGCCAGTTGGGTAGCCGCTTCAACATCACCGACAACTTGAAAGTGACTCTGGGCGGTAGTGTCTATGCCTACCAGAACGACGAAGACAGCCGCTGCACCGGCACTTCCACACCGTGCGCACTGGCGGTCAACGGCAACTCGGCCAACAACGAATTCCGTCTGTATGAAGGCTTCAGCCAGGTCGACATCGGCGGTCTGCCAATGCCACTGTCGTTCTACGGTCAGTACGTGAAGAACAACGATGCCGTGACCGATCAGGACACCGCGTGGCTGTTGGGTGCCAAGTCGAAAGTCTTCGGCCTGAACCTCGATTACAACTATCGTGACGTGCAGCGCAACGCCGTAGTCGGCGCTTTCACCGACTCCGACTTCGCCAACGGCACCACCGGTTCCCGTGGCCACAAGTTCAAGGTCGGTTACGACATCGACAAGAACTTCGCTATCGGTGCCACGTACTTCCTGACCAAGGCTGACTTCGCCAGCCGTACCCAGCGTGACGCTGACGCCAACACCTTGCAGCTGGACGCGGAAGCCAAGTTCTAAGAAAACAGCTACAAGCTTCGAACGACAAGCCGCAAGTCACCGCTCCCCTTGCGATTTGCCGATCGAAGCTGATTTTCCTGCAGCCCGGTGCAGTTACAGCGATCCCCATCATCCGTTCGCTGGCGCTGCACCGGGCTGTGTTTTTACGGGCTATCGTCCCGCCTCTGCGTAGCCAGACGCTCAGCCAGCGCGTCCACACCCTCTTCCGGTTTCTCCGGCATCGCCTTCAAGGTCGCTTGCATCAAACGCATCTGACGAATGAAACGCCGACAGTTCGGGCAAAACATCAGGTGATGGCGCACCATCAGTTTTTCACGAAAGCTCAATTGGCCATCGAGATAATCGCTGGAGCGCGCCACTTGTTCCTTACAGGTCAGCATTCCCCTGTCTCCTCAAAATGCTCCACGGTCGCGAAGACTTTCAGCCGCGCACGATGCAGCAGCACACGGACATTGGAGAGCGAGATCTCCAGAAGATTACAGATCTCCTCCAGCTCCAGCCCTTGGCGTTCGCGCAACAACAAAACGCTGCTTTGCAGTTCCGACAGGTTCAGCAGGGTGTGCTCCAGACAGTCACGCAATTCACCTTCGGTCAGCAAGGCTTCCGGGGTGTCCTGATGCCAGGCGAACGGGGCAACCAGCCAATGGCCGTCACCGGGAGAAAAGCGGTCATCGTCGATCGTGCCATGAGGTGACGGCAGATCATCCATCAACACTTCCCGGCGATTTTGTTTATAACGGCTTTTGGCCGAGTTGGCCGTGATGGTCAACAGCCAGGTCTTGAGACTGGAGCGGCCTTCGAAGCTGGCGATGTGGCGCACCACCGACAACCAGGCGTCCTGCACCACTTCTTCGACATGACGCTGGCCGACAATCGCATACGCCACGGCGCGCATAGCGCTCTGATACGTCGTCACCAGTTCCTTGAAAGCCTTTTGCTCACCCGCCAGCAGGCGCGCAAGCAGTTGGGTGTCGTCAGCCGCCATCCAAAAATCTCCTTGTGCCGATTCCGAAAATGATAGCGGCAGGTCTTCACCTGCCGCCATTTCCGAAAAATTACAGCGTTTGAGCCGATTCGGATGTAGGAAAGGTCGGCGCGATCAGGTGGAAATTAAACCGATTTTCAACGTTTGCGCAGAATCACGCTACCGATCGAATAGCCTGCACCGAACGAACTCAACACCGCCAGCGAACCGGCAGCCAGATCATCCTGATACTTGTGGAAAGCAATCACCGAACCCGCAGAGCTGGTGTTGGCGTAGGTGTCGAGAATCACCGGGGCTTCTTCTTCAGTGGCTTCGCGACCCAGCAACTTGCGCACGATCAGGTGATTCATGCTCAGGTTGGCCTGGTGCAGCCAGAAGCGCTTCACGTCGCCGACGTTGAGCTGGTTCTCTTGCAGATGTTCGCCGATCAGCTCGGCAACCATCGGGCAGACATCCTTGAACACCTTGCGGCCTTCCTGCACGAACAGTTTGTCGCGGGCACCAATGCCCTCTTCCGCCGCGCGGTTGAGGAACCCGAAATTGTTGCGGATGTTGTTGGAGAACTTGGTCAGCAGCTTGGTGCTGACCACATCGAACTGGTGTTTGGACGTCGCGGTCTCAGCGCGCTCGATGATCACTGCAGTCGCCGCATCGCCGAAGATGAAGTGGCTGTCGCGGTCACGGAAGTTCAGGTGACCGGTGCAGACTTCCGGGTTGACCATCAGGATCGCCCGGGCCTGGCCCAGTTGCACGCTGTTGGCGGCGGCCTGGATGCCGAAAGTCGCTGAGGAGCAGGCCACGTTCATGTCGAAACCGAAACCCTGAATGCCCAGGGCTTCCTGGACTTCGATGGCGATGGCCGGGTAGGCGCGCTGCAGGTTGGAACAGGCAACGATCACGCCGTCGATGTCGGCAGCAGTTTTGCCGGCACGTTGCAGGGCCTGTTCGGCAGCGCCGATAGCCATCTGGCAAAGCACCGACCATTCGTCGTTGGAACGCTCCGGCAGACGCGGGGCCATGCGTTGCGGATCGAGGATGCCGTCCTTGTCCATGACAAAGCGGCTCTTGATGCCTGAAGCTTTTTCGATGAACGCGGCGCTGGATTCGGTCAGGGCCTGGACTTCGCCGCGGGCAATGGCCTCGGCGTTGTCGGCGTTGAACTGGGCGACGTAGGCGTTGAAAGACTGCACCAGCTCTTCATTGGAGATGCTGTTGGCCGGGGTGTACAGGCCGGTGCCGCTGATGACGACGTTATGCATGGTCGTTTCTCTAATCTGTTCAGGCAGAAAGTGCTGGAACCGTCGTACCAACACACAAAGGGTCTATTCCCATCCGGGGGACGCAAACCTGGCATCGCTTTATTCCGTCGCGCGAACCGGGCGAAGGCTCTGGGTCGCGAAACCGGCGTTTATGGTCGCGAAGTTTGCCATAAACGCGGGGTTTTGGCGCCTTTCTCAAGCACAACCCAAATCCCAATGTGGGAGCGAGCCTGCTCGCGATTGCGGTCTGTCTGCCAGTGGCAAGGTGACTGACACACCGCAATCGCGAGCAGGCTCACTCCTACAAGGGACTGCATATGCCTCTAGGTCAGGGCTCGACCTGGGTCCACTGCTTGTTAAGGCGTTTGTCGGAAATCGGTACTTTCGTCCCCAACTGCTGGGCGAACAGCGACACCCGGTATTCCTCCAGCCACCAGCGATACAGCTCAAGCTGCGGATCGCGTTTGCCTTCCTGAGCATGTTTCGCCGCGCGAGTCTGGTATTGCCCCCAGAGGCCGGCGAGTTCGCCGCTCCAGACGCGATCCTTCTGCACCTGCGCGCCGAGCTTTTCGAAGCGCTGCTCGACCGCTTTCAGGTAACGCGGCAATTCCTTAAGCCACTGCATCGGCGTTTCGCGGACAAACCCCGGATACACCAGACTGTTGATTTGCTGCTTGATGTCATTGAGCGCCACAGCCTGGGCCAGATCGATCTTGCCCTTGAAGCGCTTTTGCAGGCTGTGCCACAGCTTGAGAATTTCCAGCGTCAGGCGCGCCACGCGTTCGGCGTGTTCAGTCCAGTTGCCGCGTTTGCGCTCGGCCAGTGCCGCCAAACCGGCGCCGTCGCGGGGCAACGGGTCTTCGCCTTCGAGAATGCAGCTGTCGAGGCTCGCCAGCAGAATATCTTCAACCAGCGCATCAACCCGGCCCAACTCGCGATAGAGCAAGCCCAGCTCAGTCTGCCCCGGCAACTTGCCACGCAGGAACTTGGCCGGCTCCGCCAGTTGCTGCATCAACAACCGCTGCAAGGCGCGACGATGCTGGAATTCGGCCTCGGCCGGGGTCGAGAAGCGCCCTTCCTTGACCGTGCCGCCCTCTTCAACCAGCGCCGGATATACCGTCATCGACAGCCCGGCGATCTTCTGCTGAGTCTTTTCCGCCACCGGCGCGAAGACCTTGGCCTCCACCGGTTGCTGACTTTTCGCACTCTGCGGCACCGCCAGCGCGGCCTGACTGGCTTCGGCAAACCGTGCGGTCAGCTCGGCCAGATCGCGACCTTCGCCGAGGAATTTGCCTTGGCCGTCGACAATTTCCAGGTTCATCCGCAGATGCCCCTCGACGCCTTGCTCGGCTTCGGCCCACGCCTCGTCACTGACCCGCGCGCCAGTCATGCGCAGCAGTTCGCGACCGAGCGCTTGCGGCAACGAACCCTCGGCAAAGGTCATGCGTTGCAGCGCGGCTTTGATGAAGTCCGGCACCGGCACAAAGTTCTTGCGCAAGGCCTTCGGCAGGTTGCGCACAAGGGCGATGCACTTGGCCTCGATCATCCCCGGCACCAGCCATTCCAGGCGTTCCGGTGGCAGCATCGGCAACAGCGGGGCCGGCACGCGCAGGGTCACGCCGTCGCGCGGATGATTGGGCTCGAAGTGATAAGTCAGCGCCAGTTCCAGATCGCCGATGTGCAGCGTGTCCGGGTAATCCCGCGCGGTGACTTCACTGGCCTCGCGAGCCAGCACGTCTTCTTCGCGCATGATCAACAACTGCGGATTCTTCTGGCTATTGATGCGGTACCAACTGTCGAAGGTCGCGGTCTGGTGAATCTCCGCCGGCAACCGCGCGTCGTAGAACGCGTACAGGGTTTCTTCATCGGCGAGAATGTCGCGACGACGGGCCTTGGCTTCCAGTTCGTCGAGCTGTTCGAGCAACTGTTGGTTGGCGGTCAGGCACTTGGCTTTCGATTGAATCTCGCCACGCACCAAGCCTTCGCGAATGAACAACTCGCGAGAAACCACGGGATCCACCGGACCGTAATGCACCGGCCGGCGGCCGACCACGATCAGCCCGAACAGAGTGATCTGCTCGTAGGCCACGACCTGGCCGCGCTTCTTTTCCCAATGCGGTTCGAAGTGGTTTTTCTTGATCAGGTGCCCGGCCAGCGGCTCGATCCAGTCGGCGTCGATCTTGGCGACCATGCGTGCATAAAGCTTGGTGGTTTCCACCAGCTCAGCGGTCATCAGCCATTGCGGGCGCTTCTTGCCGATGCCCGACGACGGGTGAATCCAGAAACGTCGCTGACGCGCGCCGAGGTAATCGCCGTCCTCGGTTTTCTGACCGATCTGGCTGAGCAAGCCGACCAGCACCGCTTTGTGCAGTTTCGGGTAATCCGCCGGCTCTTTATTCAGACTCAACTGCATGTCGCGGCAGATCAGGCTCAACTGCCGATGCGAGTCGCGCCACTCGCGCAAACGCAGATAGTTGAGGAAATTCTTCCGGCACCAGTTACGCAACGGGCTGGCGGTCAGCGCCTGGCGCTGCTCTTCAAAACCGCGCCACAGATTGACCAGTCCGGCGAAGTCCGAATCGGTGTCCTTCCATTGCGCGTGGGCCTGATCGGCGGCTTGCTGACGCTCCGGCGGCCGCTCGCGCGGGTCTTGAATCGACATCGCACTGGCGACGATCAGCACTTCCTGCAAACTGCCGAGCTTGGCTGCTTCAAGCAGCATACGGCCCATGCGCGGGTCGACCGGCAGGCGCGCCAGTTGGCGACCGAGCGGGGTCAGCTGACTGTTGCGGTCAACCGCCGAGAGTTCTTGCAGCAGGTTGAAACCGTCGCTGATCGCCTTGCCATCCGGCGGCTCGATGAACGGGAATGCGGTGATCTCGCCGAGACGCAGATGCAGCATCTGCAGAATCACGGCAGCGAGGTTGGTGCGCAGAATCTCTGGATCGGTGAATTCCGGGCGCCCGTTAAAATCTTCTTCGCTGTACAGCCGAATACAAATGCCCGGCTCAACCCGTCCGCAACGACCTTTACGCTGGTTGGCGCTGGCTTGGGAAATCGCCTCGATCGGCAGACGCTGGACCTTGGCACGGTAGCTGTAACGGCTGATGCGCGCGGTGCCGCTGTCGATCACGTAACGGATGCCCGGCACGGTCAACGAGGTCTCGGCAACGTTGGTCGCCAGCACCACGCGACGGCCCGGGTGCGACTGGAAAATCCGCTGCTGCTCGGCCGGCGACAAGCGCGCGTACAGCGGCAGGATTTCCGTGTGTTTGAGTTGCGCCTTGCGCAGCATGTCGGCAGCGTCGCGAATCTCGCGCTCGCCGGGCAGGAATACCAGCACGTCTCCCGGACTGCGGCGTTCGCTGCGCTCGTAAGCGGCGATTTCGTCAAGGGTCGCGAGGATCGCTTGATCCACCGTCAGGTCATCCTCGACGCGGTTGCCCTCTTCGTCCTGCTCCAGGGTCAGCGGGCGATACCAGGTGTCCACCGGGAAGGTGCGGCCGGAGACTTCGACAATTGGCGCATCGTCGAAGTGCTTGGAGAAGCGCTCCAGATCGATGGTCGCCGAAGTGATGATGACTTTCAGGTCCGGGCGACGCGGCAGCAGGGTTTTCAGGTAGCCGAGCAGGAAGTCGATGTTGAGGCTGCGTTCGTGGGCTTCGTCGACGATGATCGTGTCGTAGCGTTCGAGGTAGCGATCGTTCTGGGTTTCCGCCAGCAGAATACCGTCGGTCATCAGCTTGATCAGAGTGTTGGAATCGCTTTGATCCTCGAAACGCACCTGATAGCCGACCAGCGCACCAAGTGGCGTAGCGAGTTCTTCGGCGACCCGGCTGGCGACGCTGCGTGCAGCGATTCGACGCGGTTGGGTGTGGCCGATCAGACCGTGCTGGCCGCGACCGATTTCCAGACAGATTTTTGGCAACTGGGTGGTTTTACCCGAGCCGGTTTCGCCGGCGATGATCAGCACCTGGTGTTTTTCCAGCGCCTTTTTGATCTCGTCGCGCTTGGCCGCAATCGGCAAACTGTCGTCGTAACGAATCACCGGCAGGCTGGCACGGCGGGCCAGTACCTGATCGCAGGACGCCTGCATGCGCGTCACCCATTGGGCCAGTTTGGCCTCGTCGGGTTTCTTGCGCAGCTCAAGCAACTGCCGCCGCAGCCGGTGACGGTCGGCGAGCATGGCGTGATCGAGGTTCTTCAGCAGTTTGTCGATGGAGGGCGATTCGTCGGTCATCGGGTAGGCAATTCGGTCGTCTATTTATGCAGGGGGCGGATTGTCGCAGATTTGGCGGATTTGTGGCGTGTCAGGGGGATTGCTGCCCTCACCCTAGCCCTCTCCCAAAGGGAGAGGGGACCGACCGAGTCAACTTTGCCAGCTTCGCCGACCTGAACGCGCATCACCGAATCCACAATCGCCAAGCTCTTTCAGGTCGGTGTTTGGCGCAAGACACCTCGGTCGGCCCCCTCTCCCTGCGGGCGGTCCGACGTTTCGGGAGGGCTGGGGTGAGGGTGTTTTTTTAAAAGAGCTACTCGTTATCGAGACCTCTACGCCGATACGGGAAAACATCAATGACTTTCCCGGCCCGAATCGCCTCCTGCAAGCCCTTCCAGTAATCTGCGTTATACAACTCGCCATGCAACTGATCGAACAACTTGCGCTGCCCCGAATCGGCAAACAGAAACGGCGGAAACTCCTCGGGAAAGACATCCAGCGGCCCGATCGAATACCACGGCTCCGAGGCCATTTCGTCCTCCGGCGTGCGCGGTGCGGGGATGTGGCGGAAGTTGGCTTCGGTCAGGAAGCAGATTTCGTCGTAGTCATAAAACACCACGCGCCCGTGGCGAGTGACGCCAAAGTTCTTCAGCAGCATGTCACCGGGAAAGATGTTCGCCGCCGCCAGTTGCTTGATCGCCAGGCCGTAATCCTCCAGCGCCTCACGCACCTGCGCATCGTTGGCGTTTTCCAGATAGAGGTTGAGCGGGGTCATCCGCCGCTCGGTCCAGCAGTGACGGATCAACACCGTGTCGCCCTCGACCGACACCGTCGACGGCGCCACCTCCAGCAGCTCCTCCAGGCACGCCGGATCAAACTTGCTCAGCGGAAAACGGAAATCGGCGAACTCCTGGGTATCGGCCATGCGCCCTACCCGGTCGACGCTTTTCACCAGCCGATACTTCTCGATCACCGTGGCGCGGTCGACGTTTTTCGAAGGTGAAAAACGGTCCTTGATGATTTTGAACACGGTGTTGAAGCCCGGCAGGGTAAACACGCTCATGACCATGCCACGCACACCCGGGGCCATGATGAACTGATCATCGGTGTTGGCCAGATGGTTGATCAGCGCGCGGTAGAACTCGGATTTGCCGTGCTTGTAGAAGCCGATTGAGGTGTACAACTCGGCAATGTGCTTGCCCGGCAGAATGCGTCGCAGGAAGCCGATGAACTCCGCCGGCACCGGTACATCGACCATGAAATACGAACGGGTGAACGAGAAGATGATCGACACATCGGCTTCGTCGGTGATCAACGCATCGATCTGAATCCCGCGCCCTTCTCGGTGCAGCAGCGGGATCACCAGCGGCCATTGCTCGTCGCGGGTGTAGATGCGTCCAACCAGATAGGCGCCCTTGTTGCGGTACAACACCGAGGAAAACAGCTCGACGCTCAGCTCCGGATCCTTGCACACCCAGTCCGGCAGGTTCTCGCGCAGTTGTGCTTCGAGGCGAAGCAAATCGCCGGGCAGATCGGCGTAATCCTCGCTGAAGCGATAGTCGGCAAAAATGCTCGCGAGCATCCCCGACAACTGCCCCTGCGGTTTGTAGGTGCGGGTTTGCGCGGCGCGGGCTCGGCGCAGGCTCGGGCGGGTGGTGTGGATGAACATGCAGCCGTCGCTGATCAGGTCGTGGCTGAACAGCCCGCAGAAAATCGAGTTGTACCAGGTCTCGGACAACTCATCATCGAAGCGCAGGTCGATGACGCTGATGTAGGCACTTTTCACCAACGGCCAGCAGCTGACGTTCATCAGCGTTTCATCATCGAAGTATTCGCGCAGGCGAGCGATAGTTTCGCTGACCTTTTCTTCGTAGAGATTGATCCGTGCCGCCGACGCCGTTTGCGTCTCCTGCCAGCGCGCCTGCTCGAAGCGCTCCCGGGCGCCGTCGGTGATTCGCCGGAAATGCTCGCGGTAATCGTCAAAGCCATCGAGGATCATGCGGGCGATATCGGTGGCTGGCCATTGCTGCGGCATAGATAAGACCTCGGCGTGCGTGGGGAAATCTGTGCCTGAGCTTAGCCACGCAAGCGTGTGCGCGTGAAGTGCAATTTCTGCCAAATCCGCGTCAGGGTTGTACAGCGACACAGTTTTTAGCAAAGTTTTTTTAATCGACCGTTCGGTCAGTTAATCACCTTGATGGTCCTTCTGGCCGCCCTGCGCCAGGCCGCGAATTCTCTGGGCTTCGGATCCAATACTGATCAAACGCGTCTAGCTCGTGGCTTTACTGCAAATGCGCTTACCGACGGCAACGCTTCCAGATTGGTCTTACCAAAATAGTGGCACTTTGATATATAGCCCACCATTCCCCCCTTCATAACAAGATCCTCGCTGACGAGGACGACCTCCCCCCCCTCAAAGATCAAGGAGCACACTGATGTCTATCCGGAATCTGCGCATAGGTTTGCGCGCCAGTTTGAGCTTTGCCGTTTTGGCCGGTCTGCTGGTGGTGGTCGGCCTGTTCGGTCTGGGCCAGATGAAAACCCTGCGCGAGAGTGCAACAGTGATTGAAGAATCGTGGATGCCGAGCATCGAGAGCATCCATGACACGGCGGCGAACATCGCCAGCATCCGTCTTGAATCCTTGCGCCTGATCACCAGCACCCAGTCTGCTGTGCGCGACAGAAGCAAAGGCCTCATCAAGGCGCAGCGCGAAGAACTGCTCAAGCGCCTCGCCGATCACAAAGCCCTGCTCACCAGCGAAGAAGAACGGCTGATGCTCGACGGTTTGAATGCCAACACCGCCAAGTACATGAGCATTCTCGAACAGATCATCGGCCAGATCGACGCCGGGCAAAGTGAACAGGCCTACACGCGGCTTAACAATGAACTGGCACCACAGGGAACGCTGCTCGACAAAACCCTCGAGCAGATGATCGCGTTCAATCAGCAAGGTGCCGACGCCGCCGCAGATGCCGCCGCAGCGATGTACCAACGGGCATTGTGGATCGTCGCGACCATCATCGTGGTTGCCCTGATTGCCACGCTGCTGCTGGCCTGGCAACTGACACGCAGCATCACCACCCCGATCAATCAGGCCCTGAATGTGGCGCGGCGCATTGCTGCCGGCGACCTCAGCGGCGAGATCGTCAGCACCGGTAAAGATGAGGCTGCGCATTTGCTCAACGCCTTGGCCGAGATGCAGGGCAATCTGCGCTCGACCATTCGCGGCATCAGCGAATCGGCGCAGCAGTTGGCTTCCGCGGCCGAGGAAATGAGTTCGGTGATGGAGCAAAGCACTCGCGGCCTGCAACAGCAGAACGATCAGATCGAACAAGCCGCCACCGCAGTGACCGAGATGAGCACCGCGGTGGACGAAGTCGCGGCCAACGCGGTGTCCAGCGCCGAGGCGTCTGCCGCGTCGAACGAGGACAGCAAGCACGGTCATGTGCAGGTCAGCGAAACCATCAGCTCGATTCAAGAACTGGTCGACGCCGTACTGGGCGCCTCAGCACAAGCTGAAGGCCTGGCCACGCAGGCACAGGACATCAGCAAAGTGCTGGAAGTGATTCGCGGGATTGCCGGACAGACCAACCTGCTGGCGCTCAATGCGGCGATCGAAGCGGCCCGCGCCGGTGAAGCCGGGCGCGGTTTCGCGGTGGTGGCCGATGAAGTGCGCTCGCTGGCACAACGCACGCAAAATTCCACTGAAGAAATCGAGCTGATGATCAGCAGCATCCAGCAAGGTACGGGGTCGACCGTGGGCGCGCTGCAGAGCAGTGCCGAACAGGCTGGCCAGACGTTGCGTCGGGCCAACAGCGCAGGTCAGGCGCTGGAGAAAATCACCGCGTCGATCTCGCAGATCAACCAGCGCAATCTGGTAATCGCCAGTGCAGCCGAGCAACAGGCCTTGGTCGCTCGCGAGGTCGATCAGAATCTGGTGACCATCCGCGACCTCTCGACCCAGACCGCCGCTGGCGCCACCCAGACCTCGGCCGCAAGCCAGGAGCTGTCGCGTCTGGCCGTCGACTTGAACGGCCTGGTCACACGCTTTGTGATCTGAACGAACAGTTGCATGCCCGATTAGCGGTTGCCTTCGGCAGGGCGCTCGGCAACACTCTCGTCCCGATCAAGGAAGGAGACCCGCCGTGAGCCCTGTCGATATTTTCCGTATGTTGTCGCTGGCGGCCATCTGGGGCGCGAGTTTTCTGTTCATGCGCATTATTGCGCCGGTGATCGGCACGATCCCGACCGGATTCTTTCGCGTGTCGATTGCGGCCCTTGGCCTGCTGGTGATCCTCGGGCTGATGCGCGTACGCTGGGATTTCAAAGGCAAACTGAAAACCGTGATGCTGCTGGGTGTGATCAACTCGGGGATTCCAGCGACGCTGTATTCGGTCGCGGCCCAGGTGTTACCGGCCGGTTATTCGGCGATCTTCAATGCCACCACGCCGTTGATGGGCGTGCTGATTGGCGGGTTGTTCTTCAGTGAAAAACTCACCGCAGCCAAACTGGGCGGGGTGTTCCTCGGCCTGTTCGGCGTTGGCGTGCTGACCCGCGCCGGTCCCGTGGCGTTCGATCTGCAATTGTTGATGGGCGCCCTCGCCTGTTTGCTGGCGACCACTTGTTATGGTTTTGCCGGTTTCCTCGCACGGCGCTGGCTGGATCAGGCTGGTGGTCTGGACAGTCGCCTGTCGGCGCTGGGCAGCATGCTCGGTGCGACGTTGTTTCTGTTGCCGCTGTTTGGATATAGCGTGATCACCGCACCGCCGGCCAGTTGGGGCGGCTGGAATGTCTGGCTGTCGCTGTTGGGCCTGGGTCTTGGCTGCACGGCGTTTGCCTACATCATTTACTTCCGCCTGCTCAGTTCGATCGGGCCGGTGAAGTCGATGACCGTGACCTTCATGATTCCGCCATTCGGCGTGCTGTGGGGGGCGTTGCTGCTGGATGAGCCGTTGTCGATGGCGCACATTTATGGCGGGGTGTTGATTGCGTTGGCGTTGTGGCTGGTGTTGAAGCCGGCGGTGGTGAAACCGGCTGAGGCGCCCGCCCGATAAATTTGTGCTGTGGCCGAAAAGGCCATCGCGAGCAGGCTCACTCCTACAATTGGAATGCGTTCCCCTGTAGGAGTGAGCCTGCTTGCGATCGGCGGCCTAAAAGCCGCCACCTGACGATCTGTTAGCTGGTTTTACGGAACACAAACGCCAGACCGACAATGATCAACAGCATCCCCAGCACACTCAACGCCGCCAGGCGATTGCCGAAAATCAGATAGTCCATCACTGCCGTCACCGCCGGCACCAGGTAGAACAGACTGGTGACATTGACCAGATTGCCCCGCGCGATCAACCGATACAGCAACAGCGTCGCCAGCACCGACACCACCAGTCCCATCCACAACACCGGCACGATAAAACCTGTGCTGTGCTCAAAGTGGAACGGCTGGAACGGCACGAAAATCCCGCACAACAACAGCCCGGCCAAGTACTGCACCGGCAGCGTACCGAGAGGATTGTCGGTGATGCGTTTCTGCATGATCGAGCCCAGCGTCATGCTCGCCAGCGCCAGCAGACCAAACAGCATCCCCGCCAAGGACATCCCGGCCAGACCGATGCCTTGGTAAACCACCATGATCAGCCCCGCCAACCCCAAGGCCAGACCAAACATCCGGCTCGCCGAGCGCTGCCGCTCCATCAACACCACGGTGAGAATCGGCTGCACGCCCATGATGGTCGCCATCACGCCCGGAGTGACTTTGCTGTTCAAGGCCAGTAGATAAAAGATCTGATAGGCCCCCAACAACACCACACCCGTGGCAATCGCAAACATCATCGGTTTGCCGCCCTTGGGCAGCTTCAGCTTGAGCAACGGCGCCAGCAGCACGAGCCCGCAAAAGGCAATCGCGAAGCGAATCAGCAGAAAGGCAAATGGTGACGCGTGGGCCAGCCCCCATTTGGAGAAGATCGCGCCGCTGCTCCACAGCAGAACGAACAGGCTCGTGGACGCGGCCGCGAGCGCGGATTTTTTCGACAGGACAAACATGATTACCACCTGTAGTCAGGCAAGAAGCCAACTCAGCCGAAGCTGAAATTCAGTAGGTTTTTCTGGCGGGCGCAGGGGTCAGCAAAAACTGCCGATCAGCCCGAAACACCAACGCCCGGCGGTGATACGACTGCGCACACCGGCGTGCTACTGACAGGTGGGGGGTAATGACTGATCTGCTTGGGCTGCTGATTCCCGCACGGCACGACGCCAGCGTTGACCGCTGAATCGACTACCGCGTTGATGAGGGATGCAGGCATTTGGCAGATCTTTTTTGAAGGGCTGGAGGGTGAACCATGGGGCTCACGAGCGCCGACTATAACCAGCGTGGGACATGGATTGCAATGATTTGGACAAAGGGCCAGTAGCGACGGATGCATGAGAGCTGAATAGGCTTTTGAGCAACCGCAACACCTATCGATGGGGAGACATGGAATGCTCGAAATCATATGCCAAGAGAACGGACGTATTTGCGCTATCAGTTGTATCGGTCGCTGGCCAGGAAGCAGGCAAGCATCGCCACTGCTCTGTTGCAGCTACCGGCGGGACAAGACTTGTCGCCAGTACGCTTTGAACCTATCGATGCCGAAGCACTAGGTGCGTTCGAGCTTTGGGAGAATCCGCATTTTTGCTGGCGAGAGATTGCCAAATGGAAGTCACGAGAACCCTTGTCCCTGGATATCGCGATCTGGTTTGAAGAAAAGCTGTGCGGGCTGTGTTTCGTCAATCCGAACAAAAGCCGCCAGCGAATTCGAATCGTACGATTGGAGGGGCGGCCCGGAGTGCCTCATCCGCTAAAAAAGCGTATTGCGCTTTTGTCGATGGTGGCCATCGATGAGTTTGCGCAAATAATCGGTAGCAAGTGCATTGAAGTTCAGGAACCGATACCTGGAGCAATTCCTGTTTATACAAAACTCGGCTTCAAATTTGATTTGGAAGGCCGCCTTGTCCTCGCAGTGGAGAGTAAAGTATCGTGAAAACTGTTCAAGTAATGATCAACGAGGGCGGGAACATGCGTAAATCCGTGAAAAAATCCCCTACTAAGAAAAGATCAATCAAAACGGACGAAAAGTTTATCTCCTCCGAACTATCAGCCAATCAGCAGCGCTTTCTTCAGCTATTGATTACAGGCATCGAAGACGAACCCAACGTTCTCGCTGGGCGGCGCTGACTCGCAGATAATAAAAAACCGCTCACAAGGAGCGGTTTTTCATCGCCTGTCCAGCCTCAGCCAAACAGCCAATACCCCAACAACGTCAATACCACCACCGCCAGCACCGGACGCATCACGCGGTAGGCTTTCGGATGACGGCGTTTCCACTGCTTGACCACGCCACTGAACTTGTCGCTGAAGTTCTTGCTCCAGGCGTAGGCCTGGTTGATCCCGCCGACGCGTTCATCATCAAGGTTCTGCGGTGCAGTGGCACGGCCGAGCCAGGCGCTGATGGAGCGGTTGATGCGGGTCATGAGGCGGTTGCTCAGCGGACGCTCGACGTCGCAGAACAGGATCACGCGGGTCTGGTCGGTTTCATTCTTGACCCAATGCACGTAGGTCTCGTCGAACATTACGTCTTCACCGTCACGCCAGGCATAAACCTGACCATCAACAAAGATCCGGCAATCGTCGGAGTTCGGCGTCGACAAGCCGAGGTGATAACGCAGGGAGCCGGCGAACGGATCGCGGTGCGGGTTCAAGTGGCTGCCACCCGGCAACAGCGCGAACATTGCGCCTTTGACGTTGGGAATCGCACTGACCAGCGCCACGGTTTTCGGGCACAGGGTTTCGGCCGATGGCAGCGGTTTGTCGTACCACTTGAGGTAGAAACGTTTCCAGCCCTTCTTGAAGAACGAGCCGAAGCCGGCGTCGTTGTTCTTTTCTGCCGCGCGAATATAACCCTCATCGAACAGGTGCATGGCCTCGTCGCGAATGGTTTCCCAATTGTCGCGCAGCACGTCCAGTTCCGGAAATTTGCTGCGATCCAGGTACGGCTTGGACGGCACGCCGGAGAACAGGTACATCAGGGCGTTGTACGGAGCGAACAGCGCCGAGTGGTTGACGAACTGGCGCAGAACCGGCAAACGCGCCTTGCCGCGCAAATGCACATAGAGGATGCTGCCCACGAACAGCAGCAGCACCAATACCTTGGCGGCTAACGAAAAGGTCATCAACGACTCCTTGAATAAAGACAACGCTGCGCAATGCCCTTTACCCGGCATGGCAGCCGGCCATGATAAACACTACCGGCGCCGGGCAAAACCCGCCTTACACAAGATTCAGTGTTAAGAATTGCGCAACAAAGCATTTATTAGCATAACGATCCTGAACCCCGGCTGATCTGAATCAACTGGATTACTGCTGAGTCTCCTGCTCAGTGAACAGATCGCTGAACAGCATGCTCGACAGATAACGCTCGCCGGAGTCGGGCAGAATCACCACGATAGTCTTGCCCTGCATCTCCGGCGTCTCCGCCAAACGCACCGCGACTGCCATCGCTGCACCGCAGGAGATGCCGCATAGAATCCCCTCTTCCTGCATCAAGCGCAGGGCCATTGCCTTGGACTCTTCGTCGGTGACTTGCTCGACCCGGTCGACCATCGACAGATCCAGGTTCTTCGGCACAAAGCCGGCACCGATCCCCTGAATCTTGTGCGGGCTCGGTTTGATTTCTTCACCCGCCAGCGCCTGGGTGATCACCGGCGACGACATCGGCTCCACGGCCACCGAAAGAATCGGTTTGCCCTGGGTATTCTTGATATACCGCGAAACGCCGGTGATGGTTCCGCCGGTGCCGACGCCCGCTACCAGTACATCGACGGCACCGTCAGTGTCGTTCCAGATTTCCGGACCGGTGGTCTTTTCGTGAATGGCGGGGTTGGCCGGGTTATCGAACTGCGCCGGCATGAAATATTTGTCGGCATCGCTGGCAACGATTTCGGCCGCCTTCTCGATTGCGCCTTTCATGCCCTTGGCCGGCTCGGTCAACACCAGTTCGGCGCCCAGAGCCTTGAGGACTTTACGGCGTTCGATGCTCATCGAGGCCGGCATGGTCAGCATCAACTTGTACCCACGGGCCGCGGCAACAAAGGCCAGACCGATCCCCGTGTTGCCCGACGTCGGTTCGACAATGGTCATGCCCGGCTTCAGTTTGCCGCTGCTTTCGGCGTCCCAGATCATGTTGGCGCCGATCCGGCACTTGACCGAATAACCGGGGTTGCGCCCCTCGATCTTGGCCAGAATGGTCACGCCACGCGGTGCGATGCGGTTGATCTGCACCAGCGGCGTATTACCGATGGAATGGGCGTTGTCAGCAAAAATACGGCTCATGGCTGGGTCCTTATGCAGCGTTGAATTCAGCCTTCCAAGGTATGCCTGTTGCCCATCACAGTCCAGTCGGGTCGAACGTCTGCGCGACGTAACAGTCAATCGCTTACATCGTCAGGGAATTGCCGTCATGAAGCGTCGCTACAGTTGGCCACTAGGGATTTTCGCCGTCGTCGTTGTGCTGCTGATCGCACTGCACATCGCCCTGCCTTACATGGTGCGCGACTACCTGAACGGCAAACTGGCGGACATGGGTGACTATCGGGGCCAGATCACTGATGTCGACCTCGCCCTATGGCGCGGCGCCTACAAGATCAATGGACTGAAGATCGTCAAGGTCGACGGCAAGGTACCGGTGCCGTTCGTCAATGCTCCGCTGATCGATCTGGCGGTCAGCTGGCATTCGCTGTGGTATGACCATGCCGTCGTAGCCCAGGTGAAATTCGTCAAACCTGAGATTAACTTCGTCGACGGCGGTGCCAACAAGCAGAACTCTCAAACCGGTCAAGGCACCGACTGGCGCGCACAACTGGGCAAATTGCTGCCGATTACCCTCGACGAGGTCCAGATTCACGAAGGCAAAATCACTTTCCGCAATTTCAACTCCAAGCCACCGGTCAATATGAACGCCACCAACGTCGAGGCCAGCATCTACAACCTGACCAACGTGGTCGACAATCAGGGCAAACGTGACGCGCGTTTCGAAGGCAAAGCGCTTTTGCTCGGGCATGCGCCACTGGAAACCACTGCCACCTTCGACCCGCTGAGCAATTTTGAAGACTTCCAGTTCCGCCTGCGCGCCAAAGACATCGAACTCAAGAGCATGAACGACTTCGCCTCGGCCTACGGCAAGTTCGACTTCAACGCAGGCCACGGTGACGTGGTGATCGAAGCCCAAGCCAAAAAAGCCCAGGTCAACGGCTACATCAAACCGCTGCTGCGCGATGTCGAAGTGTTCAACTGGCAGCAGGACGTGGAAAACAAGAACAAAAGCATCTTCCGCTCGGTCTGGGAAGCCATCGTCGGTGGCTCGGAAACCGTGCTGAAGAATCAGGCGAAAAACCAGTTCGCCACCAAGGTCGAACTCAGCGGTAACGTGCATCAGCAAAACATCAGCGCGTTCGAAGCGTTTTTGCAGATTTTGCGCAATGGATTCATACAGGCGTTCAACGCCCGGTATGAGCGGCCGAAGCCGGATGCGGGTTAGCTTTTGCGGTTGACGGTATAGCGACCAGACTCCTCTGCGGCCAGAGTTGAGCCTTGTTGCAGTGAATCCCAGCCCAGACAAGCCAGCGCCAGTGAACGCGGGACTGCCTCGCGACCATTACTGTAGCGACTGATGCTGCGAGCACTGACACCCAGTGCCTCGGCAGCCTGATTAAGAGACAGCCCGGTTCGGGCTCGCCAGTTGATGAAGATTCGCGTGTTTTCATCGGCTGCGTTTTGGGCCAGCGCATCCATATAAAGTGTGTCTGCACCAATCTGAATATCGGGTTCAAGCCATTCGACAGTCCAGCCGTAGTCGTCCAGAGTCGCAGTCAAAAACACCTCGGGATCGAGCAATGGTTGCAGCCCTGGATAAGCTTTAATATCCCGTCCGAGATCAAGTGTCAGTTCCTGTCCATCAATGAAGGTCAGTGCCAATCGAAAATCTGACAGTGCCTGCACTGCTGACAGGCGAGGTCTTTTCATGGGTAACATCGTTTCCAGTCCTCCAACAGTTGCACCCGATGAGTCGCAACCCACGCCAGCGCTTCCTTGATAATCAGTGGCGGCGCCTTGCCAGTCATGACCTCAACGGTTTCAAGGCTCAGCATCACTTCCACGCCGCCACCGATGAGGTGAACATGGGGCGGCGGGTGATCCTTCTCGCGCAACTGAATGCGGTATTTGTCGCGAAATCGGTATTTAGTCGTCATGCCCGAGAGGCTATCGCCAAATCGGCGATACCTGAATACTGGCCATCGGCCGAGACTGAGTCAACATGTGACGCCCCATTCAGAGACTGAATAAGCCGTCTGCGTTCACAGTCGACCGGGCTGCGCGTTATAGTCGGGCATCCGATTATTTCGCCCCCGCCCTGCCCGTCAGGTCGGCGTTACCGTTCGAGGATTAGCAGATGAAGTTCGAAGGCACCCAGGCCTACGTCGCCACCGATGACCTGAAGCTGGCAGTCAACGCCGCCATCACCCTGGAACGGCCACTGCTGGTCAAGGGCGAGCCGGGCACCGGCAAGACCATGCTCGCCGAGCAACTGGCCGAATCGTTCGGCGCCAAGTTGATCACCTGGCACATCAAGTCCACCACCAAGGCCCATCAGGGTCTCTACGAATACGATGCGGTCAGCCGTCTGCGCGACTCGCAATTGGGCAACGAAAAAGTCCACGACGTGCGCAATTACTTGAAGAAGGGCAAGCTCTGGGAGGCTTTCGAGTCCGAGGAGCGGGTCATTTTGCTGATCGACGAAATCGACAAGGCCGACATCGAATTCCCCAACGACCTGCTGCAAGAACTCGACAAGATGGAGTTCTACGTTTACGAAATCGACGAGACCATCAAGGCGAAAAAACGCCCGATCATCATCATTACCTCCAACAATGAGAAAGAGCTGCCGGACGCCTTCCTGCGCCGCTGCTTCTTCCATTACATTGCCTTCCCCGACCGCACTACCCTGCAAAAAATCGTCGACGTGCACTACCCGGACATCAAGAAGGATCTGGTCAGCGAAGCGCTGGACGTGTTCTTCGACGTGCGCAAGGTGCCGGGCCTGAAGAAGAAGCCGTCGACCTCGGAGCTGGTGGACTGGCTGAAGCTGCTGATGGCCGACAACATCGGCGAAGCGGTGCTGCGTGAGCGCGATCCAACCAAGGCGATTCCGCCACTGGCCGGTGCTTTGGTGAAGAACGAACAGGACGTGCAATTGCTTGAGCGCCTGGCGTTCATGAGCCGTCGCGGCTCTCGCTAAGCACTTGTAAGCAGGGGCCATCGTTATGCTGCTCAACCTCTTCAATGAAATGCGTGCAGCCAAGGTGCCGGTGTCGGTGCGTGAGCTGCTCGACCTGATCAACGCGCTGAAACAGCGCGTGACCTTCGCCGACATGGACGAGTTCTATTACTTGTCGCGGGCGATTCTGGTGAAGGACGAACGTCATTTCGACAAGTTCGACCGCGCGTTCGGCGCCTACTTCAATGGCCTGGAAAAGCTCGACGATCACTTGCAGGCATTGATTCCCGAAGACTGGCTGCGCAAGGAGTTCGAGCGTTCGCTGACGGATGAGGAGCGTGCTCAGATCCAGTCCCTTGGTGGCCTGGACAAGCTCATCGAAGAGTTCAAAAAGCGTCTGGAGGAACAGAAGGAGCGCCACGCCGGCGGCAACAAATGGATTGGCACTGGCGGCACTAGCCCGTTCGGCTCCGGTGGCTTCAACCCGGAAGGCATTCGGGTCGGCGATGCTGGCAAGCGCCAGGGCAAAGCCGTGAAAGTCTGGGATCAGCGCGAGTACAAGAACCTCGATGATTCGGTGGAATTGGGCACGCGCAACATCAAAGTCGCCCTGCGCCGACTGCGCAAATTCGCCCGCCAAGGCGCGGCAGAAGAGCTGGACATCGACGGCACCATCGACCACACCGCCAAGGACGCCGGTCTGCTGAATATTCAGATGCGCCCGGAACGGCGCAACACAGTGAAGTTGTTGTTGCTGTTCGACATCGGCGGCTCGATGGACGCGCACGTGAAGATCTGCGAGGAACTGTTCTCGGCCTGCAAGACCGAGTTCAAGCATCTGGAGTATTTCTACTTCCACAACTTCATTTATGAATCGGTGTGGAAGAACAATATGCGCCGCACCTCGGAGCGCACTTCGACCCAGGACCTGCTGCACAAGTACGGCGCCGACTACAAAGTGATCTTCATCGGTGACGCCGCCATGGCGCCATATGAAATTACCCAGGCCGGCGGCAGTGTCGAGCACTGGAACGAAGAGCCGGGTTACGTGTGGATGCAGCGCTTCATGGAGAAGTACAAAAAGCTCATCTGGATCAATCCGTACCCGAAAGACACCTGGGGCTATACCTCGTCGACCAATATCGTGCGGGATCTGATCGAGGATCAGATGTATCCGTTGACGTTGCGCGGGCTTGAGGAAGGGATGCGGTTTTTGTCGAAATAACGGCCAGAGGGGTTCCCACGTGAGCGTGGGAACCCTCAATTCCGTACGGAATCGGTGGCCGTTTTACCAACCTGATGCGAGATAGGTCTTGCAGAGCCTGTCCATAAAAACGGTGTCCTGAATCGCCGGCCCGACTGAGGCAGTTTTTTGCCCGCGACGTTTTTTCTTCCCTTTGGCGACCACTTTCACCCCACCGCTTTCCAACTCTACCCTGCGAGTTTTTTCAATATCCGTTTCAGAACTCAGGGTCATTTCACTCTTCATCTCGCCCTCTGGCGACAGAAAACGAAACCTGACCCGGGTCGCCTCCGTTTCGCAGCTTTTCCCCTCGGCAATCAGTTCCATGGATTGACCGCGTGCCTCTGTGCGGTGATTCCAGTGAAACATTCGCATCATGTCGACCGTTGCGGTGGACATGAATGTCTCGATACGCGCAACGATGTCCTGATTACCGGCATGTTCGGCGTCCAGTCGTTGCACATTGTAGAAACGATCGATGCTCGCCCGATAAACCGGCACGCTGCCCACATCCTCATAAAAACCGACAATGTGCCCATCGACACGGTTCGCACACTCGCCCTCTGACGGGGCCATCACTTTCATAAAACGCATCTGTAACTTCCTTGTAAAAGATGAAGACCGATAGTTCCACACCCTCTCGACGCGTGATGTAGGGCGACTTACCAAAGTGTCAGGAAACGTCTCGGTCTTCAGTCCGAAATACGGACAATTACAAGTAGGACTTCAGGTAGTTGATATGGTCGTGCCATGCACGTTCCTGCATGACCGGGGTGAACCGAACCTTGTCACCCGGCAGACGCTGCGCCAGCCGCGCCAGCGCCAACGGCGTCAACGCCCCCAAGCGTGGATATCCACCAATGGTCTGGCGATCATTGAGCAAGACGATCGGCTGCCCGTCCGGCGGCACTTGCACCGCACCGAGCGGAATGCCTTCGGAAATCATCGGTTGTCCCTGATAGTGCAAGGCGCTGCCCAACAAGCGAATGCCCATGCGATCAGCGCGACTGTCCACAGCCCAGGTCGTGTTAAACACATCAAACAGGCTCTGTCCGCTGAACTGGCCGATCTGCGCGCCGAGTACCAGATCCAGCGGTGCATTCGATTTCAGATCCGGCTGCAACGGCAAAGGCACTTCCCGCAGCAGCCGCGATTCACCGCAATAACTCAGCACCGCCCCTTTCGCCAACGGTAAGCCCATGCCATCAAGTCCACCGAGTTCTTCGCGGACAACCGTGGCGCTACTGCCCAAGACCTGCGGTGCTTGAAAACCGCCGGGCGCGGCCAGATAAGCCCGGGCACCAAGCAACGGTTGAGTGAGTTGCAACGTCTGCCCTTTGCCCAACTTGAAACTGCGCCACGGCGCCAGCGGCTGCCCGTCGATCCGTGCGGCAAGATCCGCACCGGCCAAGGCCAGCCAACACTCCTCTTCGGCCACCACGGCCAGGCCGCCGAGGGTGATTTCGATCACCGCTGCGTCCAGTTCATTGCCGAGCAGCCAGTTGGCCCAACTCATCGAACACCAGTCTGCCGCGCCGCCCTGGGTCACGCCCAGATGCCGCACGCCGAAACGGCCCGCGTCCTGCAACAGGCACAGCGGTGTACTCGCTTCAATCCTCAGTCGGCTCATGCCAGCGCCTCCAGTGGTGTGTCATCGCCGCCCAGATTGATGAACTCGGCATGACTGACCGCTTCGAATTGCACCGTGTCGCCCGGTTGCATCAGGCTGTAGCCATCCCGTGTGCGATCGAACAGTTTCGCCGGAGTGCGGCCGATCAGGTTCCAGCCACCGGGCGAGACCACGGGATACGCAGCGGTTTGGCGCTCGGCAATGCCGACACTGCCCGCGGCGACTTTCTTGCGCGGCGTGTTAAGACGTGGCGCCGCCAGAACCTCTTCGACCAGCCCCATAAAGGCGAACCCGGGTGCGAAACCCAGGGCGAATACCTGATATTCACGTCCGCTGTGACGACGGATCACCTCCTCCACTGCCAGCCCACTACGCTCGGCGAGCAGGCTCAATTCTGGCCCGACGCTGAGGTCATACCAGACCGGCAACACATGACATTGACCGCCAGTTCGCGCATTCGGCGACAGGTCGATCAACGCCTCGGCAATCAATTCCCGCGCCTGACTCGGGTTCAGTGCAGTCAGATCGTAATGCACCATCAACGTCGTATAGGACGGCACCAGATCGATCAGTTGCGCGCCGAATGCCCCGCGCAAACGCTCACTGGCAGCGAGCATCCACGGCATGTTGGCTTCGGCGATCTCATCAAACAGACGCAGCATCAGGCAATCCAGCGCCACCACTTCAATCCTTGGGTTCATGAGGCACTCTGCTGATTCAAGGCCTCGCGAATGCGCTGCACGGCGGCCACCGAACTGGCGTTATCACCGTGCACGCAGAGGGTATTGGCGTGCAGGCGCAAGGCGCTGCCATCGCTGGCGGCGAGGTTGTCACCACGGGCAATGGTCAGGGCTTGTTCGATGATTACCTCGGGGTCGTGATGCACCGCGCCCGGCAATTGTCGTGAAACCAGTTTGCCGGCACTGTCGTAAGCACGGTCAGCGAACGCTTCGAACCACAGGTTCACGCCATACTCATCGCCGATCTGCTGCGCGGCAGCGTTGTCGCGGGTGGCCATCAGCATCAGCGGCAGGCTGCGGTCGTAAGCGGCCACCGCCTGAATCACCGCACGCAATTGTGCCGGGTTGGCCATCATTTCGTTGTACATCGCGCCGTGGGGTTTGACGTAACTGACACGCCCGCCCTGGGCTTTGCAGATGCCATCGAGGGCGCCAATCTGATAATGCAGGATGTCTTGCAGCTCTTGCGCCGAATACGCCATGGAGCGACGGCCGAAACCGACCAGATCCTGATAGGCCGGGTGTGCACCGATTTGCACACCGTGGCTCAGGGCCAGACTGACGGTCTTGCGCATGATGCTCGGATCGCCGGCGTGGAAACCACAGGCCACGTTGGCGCAATCGATGAAGGGCATGATTTCGGCGTCCAGACCCATGGTCCAGCTGCCGAAACTCTCGCCGATGTCGCAATTCAATAGCAGGCGGCTCACGGTGAACACTCCTGTAGGTGCTTGTCTTTTTATCTGTAGGACTTTGCTTTGCAGGTTATCAGTTACTGCGCATCGAGTTGCTTGCCACGGGTTTCCGGCAGACTCAGTGCCGCGATAATCACCACGCCGTAGGACACCGCCGCGAAGGCGCCAATGCCGACGCTCAACGGCACCTTCTGGCTGAGCAGGCCGATCAGCAGCGGAAACAGGGCCGCCAGCGCCCGACCGATGTTGTAGCAGAAGCCCTGCCCCGAACCGCGAATTCGCGTAGGGAACAGCTCGGTCAGAAATGCGCCCATGCCGCTGAAAATCCCCGAGGCAAAGAAGCCCAGCGGGAAGCCCAGCCATAGCATCACGCCGTTGCTCACCGGCAGTTGCGTATAGAGCAGAACGATGGTGAACGAACCGACAGCGAAGAGGATGAAGTTCTTTTTCCGCCCCAACAGATCAGTCAGATAGGCGCTGATCACATAGCCGACGTAGGAACCGACAATCACCATGGCCAGATAGCCGCCGGTGCCGAGTACGCTCAAGCCGCGTTCGTTTTTCAGGAAGGTCGGCAGCCAGGAAGTGATCGCGTAATAGCCGCCCAGCGCGCCGGTGGTCAGCAGTGAAGCGCGAAACGTGGTGAAGAGCATGCCGGGGGCGAAGATCTCGTAGAACTTCGACTGAGTCTCCGGCGTTTGTTGGGCCTTGGCCTCGCGATATATCTCCGGATCCTTGACCAGACGACGGACGAAAATCACAAAAATCGCCGGCACGATGCCGAGGATGAACAAGGCGCGCCAGGCGTCTTCCGGCGGCAACACCGAGAACAGCAGCGCATACAAAATCGCCGTCAGCCCCCAACCCAGCGCCCAACCGGATTGCACCATGCCCACCGCTTTGCCTCGGTCCTTGGCGCGGATCACCTCGCCGATCAGCACTGCACCGGCCGTCCACTCGCCGCCGAAACCGAAGCCCATCAAGGTACGTGCGATCAACAGTTGTTCGTAGTTTTGCGCGAAGCCGCAGAGAAAGGTGAAGAAGGCGAACCACAGCACGGTGAGTTGCAAGGTGCGTACACGGCCGATGCGGTCAGAGAGAATCCCCGCAACCCAGCCGCCGATGGCCGAAGCGATCAACGTGCTGGTGTGAATCAGTCCTGCTTCGCCAGTGGTGATGCCCCACATCGCGATCAGTGTCGGCACGACGAAGCTGAGCATCTGCGTGTCCATGCCGTCCAGACCGTAGCCGATCTTGCAGCTCCAGAACGTGCGACGCTCCTGCTGATTGATGTTGCGATACCAGTCGAACGGCCCCGGACGCGCCGTTGCCTTGGGGACTTCTAGGGTGTCGGGAGCACGCATGGCTTATCTCCGCAGGTTTTTTTATTGGTCTTGTTCGTAGCCCCGACGACGCCTATCGTGGGGGCCGGATGCGTCGATTTTTCGTCGCGCGGCCCTGCTGCGTCCAACGAATAAAAACCCGCCCTAGCCATAAGAAAAATTTGTCACCCGAGCCTTGCCCATGAACCTGAAGTTTCTCGAGACCTTTGTCTGGGTCGCCCGACTGAAGAGTTTTCGCCTGACCGCCGACAAGCTGTTCACCACTCAGGCGTCGATCTCCAGCCGCATTGCGGTGCTGGAAGGCGAGCTGGGGGTGAAGCTGTTTCTGCGCGATTCGCGCGGTGTCAGCCTGACGCCCGAAGGCTTGAAAGTGCTGGAATATGCCGAGCAAATGCTCGACACAATGTCGGCGCTCAAGCAATCGATCGAAACCCGCTCGAGCAAAGTCGGCCGGGTGCGCATCGGCGTGATGGACACGGTAATTCACACTTGGCTCAGCCCGTTGGTGGCGCAGATGACCGACCTGTATCCGCGGGTGGAAATCGAGCTGGTAGCGGATACCTCGCTGAACCTCTGCGATCAGTTGCAAAAAGGCTTTCTCGACATCGTTCTGCAAACTGACCTGATCCGCCATGAAAGTGTGCGCAGCCTGGAGTTGGCCAGCCATCCGCTGGGCTGGATTGTCGCAAGCAATTCGATCTACAACCGCGACTACGCCGACCTCGCCGAACTGGCCCAGGAACGGATCATCACCTACTCGAAAAACTCCCGGCCGCATCAGGATCTTCTGGCGCTGATGCAGACCAATGGCGTGCCGGCGCCGCGCTTGAATTGCGTGAATTCGGTGTCGGCGATCACGCGGTTGTTGCGCGATGGGTTTGGTATTGGCGTGCTGCCGCCGGTGCTGGTGGCTGAGGAATTGGCGCGGGGCGAGTTGACCTTGCTGGACATGGATCAGCGGCCACCGAACTTGCAGGTGGTGGTGTCGTGGCGGGTGGGGGTTGAGTGGGTCGAGGAGATTGTGACGTTGTGTCAGCAGGTGCTGGCGGGGTATGCGCACAAGGTGGGCAAGGACTACATCGCTTTAAGTTGATCGTTCCTAAGCTCCGCGTGGGAATGCAGCCCGGGACGCTCCGCGTCCCTCGAGAGCCGAACGCGGAGCGTCCGTTGAAGCATTCCCACGCAGAGCGTGGGAACGATCATCAGAGGCCGCGCACGTCGCGGTCTTCGATCGGCCGGCTCTGGCGCAGGCGGCGGCCACCGAGCACGACCCAATCGATCAAGCGGAACAGGCACTCGATGCCGAACGACAGCAACAGCGCACCGCTCATGCCCCAGATCATTGCTTCCGGGGTCAGCAGGATCTGGTAGCTGTAGCCATTCCAGGTTTCCTTGCGAATGTCCGGGTCGGCGGCCAGCACCACTTGCAGAAAGCGGATGTACCACGGGCCTTGCATCGCCTGGAACTGCTTGTCCAGCGCGATCTGACGGCTGAGCAAGGTGCTCAGGCTGTCGGCATCGCTACGAAACACCGGGTCTTCACTGGCGCGGTAATGCGCGACCAGCGCCTGCATATCGCCCTTGAAAAACTGCTCGGCGGTGCCCTGAAAACCGCGCAGGCCGGTCTGCGCCTCGATCAGGTGCGCCTCCACGCGTTTCGCGTAATCGTTGATGAAGCCTGGCACCTGGACACCGATCAACAGGCCCGCCGCAAACAACACCAGCCGTACATAACTGAGCAACATGGGGTGCAATCCTTATTCGGTCTTGCCCTGACTGACGCATTCGCCGCGTCGCCACAGGCTCCATTGGCCCGGTTCGTAGCGGGTCCAGGTTTCGTTTTCGGTCAAAGGCTCGGTGGCGATCACCGTGACCACATCGTTGGGCGTGGTTTCCGCCTGGAAATCGACGATCACGTCGACATCTTTCAGGCGCGCCGGGCCGAACGGGGCGCGGCGGGTGATCTGGGCGAGTTTGGTCGAGCAATAGCAGAACAGCCAGTCGCCATCGCTGAGCAGGCAGTTGAACACGCCTTTGCTGCGGTATTCGGCGCACGCGGCGACCAGATCCGGCAACAGCGCTTCTATATCGACCGGCTCCGGGAATGCTGCACGCACGCGGTTAAGCAAATCGCAGAATGCCGCTTCGCTGTCGGTATCGCCGACCGGCCGGTAGAAGCTTTTGATCGGGGTGAAATCGGCGAGCTGGCCGTTGTGCGCAAAGCACCAGTTGCGTCCCCAGAGTTCACGGACGAACGGGTGGGTGTTGGACAGGCAGACCTTGCCGACGTTGGCCTGGCGGATGTGGCCGATGACCACTTCGCTTTTGATCGGATAACGCTGCACCAGATTGGCGACTTCGGACTCGCAACTCGCCGCCGGATCCTGAAACAGGCGCAAGCCACGGCCTTCATAAAAGGCGATGCCCCAGCCGTCGCGGTGCGGACCGGTGCGACCGCCGCGCTGCATCAGGCCGGTGAAGCTGAACACGATATCGGTCGGCACGTTGGCACTCATGCCCAGTAATTCACACATGTGCGGACTCTCGGGTTACAGGCGCGGCTCGACCCGCATACGCTGCGGATTGTTTGGCAGAGGTGGACGGCCATAGCGGTCATCGCCGGCGCCGCCAAACGGCTGATCGTCGTCGCGGTCATCAGCGCGGGCGGCTGCTTTGGCGGCCTCTGTCTGTTCACGACGCGCACGGGAAGCCCGTTCGATCGGAAAGCGGATCAGCACAAAGATCAGGTAGATGCCGAAAGCGATCATGCTGTACATGAACAGATCAGAGATCGCCCGCCATGCGTTGTTGCCGACCTTGAAGGCCAGATCCAGCGCAGTAATGGCGATGGACGGCGCAACTTTGGCTTTCACCGGATCAATGATGGTCGGGCTGAACAACAACACGGCCATCAAGACGCGCAGCGGTTCGCGCAACCAGCGCCACATCCAGGTGGTCAGGCGCATCCATACCAACAGGCAGCCCACAGCAGCAAAGGCGTAAAGGCCCCAGGCGATCAGATAGTCGTTCTCGGTCATGGTGTCCATGGCAAGGCAGGCAAAGAGGCGCTTATAGTAACGACTTTTCGCCCGTGCGGCTTGTCCCAATACCAGACGGCCAGCAGCAAACCCTGTGCGAGCGAGCTTGCTCGCGAAAGCGGTGGGTCAGTGAAACAAATGTCATCTGACACGACGCCTTCGCGAGCAAGCTCGCTCCCACAGGGGGCTGCGGCGGTTTCAAGATCCGCGAAAACCCTTATTCCGTACATCCGAGAGCCTTCCATGCCCGAATCCGCCAACGTCCTCAGTGCCCCGATTGCCCACAAGGCGCCTGGTGCCGACCCGTATGCCTGGCTGCAGGAGCGCGACACCGACGCGGTGCTCGATTACCTAAAAGCCGAAAACGCCTACCAGGAAGCGCAAACCGCCGATCAGGCCGAATTGCGTGAAAGCCTGTTCGAAGAGATCAAGGGCAGGATTCTTGAAACCGACCTGTCCCTGCCCTCGCCGTGGGGCCCGTACCTGTATTACACGCGCACCACAGCGGGCGATGAATACGCCCGGCATTACCGCTGCCCGCGTCCGGCGGACGACAGCCTGAGCCTCGATGAAAGTCGCGAACAACTGCTGCTCGACCCGAATGTACTGGCCAACGGCGGTTTCTTCTCGCTGGGTGCATTCAGTATCAGCCCGGATCACCAGCGTCTGGCCTACAGCGTCGATGCCTCGGGCGATGAGATCTACACGCTGTTCGTCAAGGAACTGGCCAACGACAAAGTCAGCGAACTGGAATTCGAAGACTGCGACGGCAGTATGACCTGGGCCAATGACAGTCTGACCCTGTTCTTCGGCGTACTCGACGACACGCACCGCCCGCACAAACTCTTCCGCTACCGCCTCGACGGCACCGCCGCCGAAGAGGTGTTCCACGAGCCCGACGGGCGCTTCTTCCTGCATTGCTACCGTTCCAGCTCCGAGCAGCAATTGCTGTTGTCGCTGGGCAGCAAGACCACCAGCGAAGTCTGGGCGCTGGACGCCAACCAGCCGCACCTGCCGTTCACCTGCCTGGCGCCACGGGTCGAGGATCATGAATATGATGTCGATCATGGCCTGCTCGATGGCGTGTGGACATGGTTTATCCGCACCAACCGTGACGGCATCAACTATGCCTTGTATCAGGCACCGGACAGCGGCACCGCGCCGACCGAAGCCGACTGGCAGAACCTGATCCCCCACAGCGATACGGTGATGCTTGATGGCGTCAGCCTCAACACCGAGGCCATGACCCTGAGCCTGCGCGAGGGCGGCCTGCCGATCATAGAAGTTCACCCACACGGTCTGGCGCCGTATCGCGTGCAATTGCCGGACGCGGCCTACAGCCTCTATGTGCAAAACAGCCTGGAGTTCGAGAGCGACCGCATTCGCCTGCGCTACGAGGCGTTGAACCGTCCGGCGCAAGTTCGCCAACTGATCCTCGCCAGCGGCGAACAAGTGGTGTTGAAAGAAACCCCGGTGCTCGGCCCGTTCGACGCCGATGCCTACGTCAGCCAACGCCTGTGGGCGACTGCGCCGGACGGTACGCAAGTACCGATCAGCCTGGTGATGAAGCGCGACATGGTTGGCAAAGCCGTGCCGCTGTATCTCTACGGTTATGGCGCTTACGGTTCGAGTCTTGATCCGTGGTTCTCCCACGCCCGCCTGAGTCTGCTGGATCGTGGCATGGCCTTCGCGATTGCGCATGTGCGCGGCGGCGGTGAATTGGGCGAGGCCTGGTATCGCGCCGGTAAGCAGGAACACAAACACAACACCTTCAGCGACTTCATTGCCTGTGCCGAGTTTCTGATCCTCAACGGCATTACCACGGCCGATAAACTGGCGATCAGCGGCGGCAGCGCGGGTGGTTTGCTGATTGGCGCTGTGCTCAACCAGCGTCCGGATCTGTTCGGCGTGGCGATTGCTGAAGTGCCGTTCGTCGATGTGCTCAATACCATGCTCGACCCGGAACTGCCGCTGACCGTTACCGAGTACGACGAGTGGGGCAATCCCGAAGAGCCGGAGGTTTACGAGCGGATCAAGGCTTACGCGCCGTACGAAAACGTCAGTGCGCAGGGTTATCCAGCGACGCTGGTGATCGCCGGTTACAACGACAGCCGCGTGCAGTACTGGGAAGCGGCCAAGTGGGTGGCGAAACTGCGCGCATCCAAAACCGACGACAACGTGCTGCTGCTCAAGACTGAATTGGGCGCCGGGCATGGCGGGATGAGCGGGCGTTATCAGGGATTACGTGACGTAGCACTCGAATACGCATTTGTTTTCAAGGTTCTGGGTCTGGCCTGAGGAACTCCGTCGGTCACTTGGGTCTTAATTGCAGACCCAAGAGGCCGATACCCCACAGATCCCCAGTAGGAGTGAGCCTGCTCGCGATAACGGTATGTCAGTTAAAGATGATTTGAATGACCGACCGCTATCGCGAGCAGGCTCACTCCTACAAGGGATCGTGTGAAGCCTGAAACAGTGAAAACAAAAAGACCGTGACGACATGTCAGAACCGACCTTCCTGAACAACGAAATCCGCGACTGGCTGATGGACTGTGGCCTGTTCGATCAATTGCAGCTGGCCGACTTTGCGGCCGCTTCCGGCTACTTCAGCATCAGCACCGTGGCTGAAGGCGAGGCGATTTTCCGCGAGGGCGATGCCGGCAGTTTCATGTGCATCCTCCACACCGGCCAGGTCGCCGTGCAGAAAACCGGCCCCGATGGCCAGGTCATCACCATGGCCACCCTGCGCAGCGGTCGGGCCTTCGGCGAAATGGCCGTGCTCGATGGCGAACGACGCTCGGCAACGTGCGTGGCGGCGACAAACTGTCAGCTATTGAACCTCGGCAAGGATTCGCTGGAAAAAATGCTCAACGACGCGCCGAAGATCGCCGCGAAGATCATCCGCGCCCTCGCCGTCTCGCTGTCGAAACGCCTGCGCATGGCCGACGGTCAACTGGCGGCGCAACAGGTTTAACCGCCGGGGTTTTTCGCTTTGGTGCCGCCTGGCTCAATGCCCGGCACCGGTTGATCCTTGCTCGGCGGGCTGGGCATTTCAATCGGCACCAGCGGCGGGCTGCCACTGCCGGCACCCGACTTGGGAATGTTGATCGGCGTGATCTGCGGATACGGTGTCGGTGTAGCGGTGCCAGGCGAGCCGGGTTGCGGCGCCGGGCTGACTGGAACGACCTGCTGCGCCTGCACTGCAGTAATCGAGAGCGCGGCCAGGGCAATGACCGTTAGAATGGTGCGCTTCATCAAGGGCTCCGTTTGGCCTTAGTCTGCGCTCAGGCTACTCCCAACGGGCCTGCTTGCCTTCCCCCTTGTAGAGATTTCCATGAAACGTTTCGTTCTGCTCGACACCACCCCGATCCCTGAAAGCGGCGGTGCCCTGTGCCTGTTCGAGTATGGCGAGGATTTTGTCATCAAGATCCAGGGCGGCGACGGCGGACAATTGATGAACACGCGCATGCACGGTTCCGAAGATGCGCTGGCCGAAATTCCGTGCCGCAAGGTCGCTGGCCGGCCGAATTCGCGGGTGCTGATCGGCGGTCTGGGCATGGGTTTCACCCTCGCCTCCGCGCTCAAGCATCTGGGCAAGACTGCCGAAGTGGTGGTCGCGGAGCTGGTCCCCGGCGTGGTCGAGTGGAACCGTGGCCCGCTCGGCGAAAAGTCCGGCCGTCCGCTGCTGGATCCGCGCACGGTGATCCGTCAGGAAGACGTGGCCAAGGTGCTGCAAAGTGAGCCGAACGGTTTCGACGCAATCATGCTCGACGTCGACAACGGCCCCGAAGGCCTGACCCAGAAAGCCAACAGCTGGCTGTACTCCGCCGCTGGTCTGAATGCCTGCGCCAAAGCCCTGCGCCCGAAAGGCGTGCTCGCAGTGTGGTCGGCCAGCGCCGACCGGCTTTTTTCCGACAAATTGAAGAAGGCCGGTTTCAAGGCCGAAGAAGTCCAGGTCTTCGCCCACGGCAACAAGGGCACGCGCCACACGATCTGGATTGCCGAGAAGCTCAAGGGCTGAGCTAAACTCTGCGTATAACCGTCATCAGTCTTTTACAAAGGTGAACCCATGAGTTCGTCCACCCCAACCAACACGTCGAAGCTGGATCGCATCCTCGCCGACAACCAGCGCGACAAGGAAATGGGCTACCGCGACAAAGCCCTGAAGATGTACCCGCACGTCTGTGGCCGCTGTACCCGTGAGTTTTCCGGCAAGCGCCTGAGCGAACTGACTGTGCACCACCGCGACCACAACCACGACAACAACCCGCAGGACGGCTCGAACTGGGAGCTGTTGTGCCTGTATTGCCACGACAACGAACACTCGCGCTATACCGACCAGCAGTATTTCAGCGAAGGCTCGCTGAGCACGCCGAAGATCGCCAAGGCGACGCATAACCCGTTTGCTGCCCTCGCCGGCCTCATGAAGAAAGAAGATTAAAGTTCTTCATTGGCCTGACTGGCCTCTTCGCGAGCAAGCTCGCTCCCACAGTGGTTTTGTGTATGACACCGATCCAGTGTGGGAGCGAGCTTGCTCGCGAAGGCGGCCGCTCAGGCACCGCCATTCCATGATCTGACCACAACCGTTCAATCCCCGTATAATCGCGCTCTTTTTCCCGAAGGCACCCCGCTCGTGGCAGACAAACGGTACAGCTGCATTGGTTTGTATAACCCCAAATCACCGGAAAACGTCGGTTCGGTGATGCGCGCCGCAGGCTGCTACGGCGTGGCGTCGGTGTTCTACACCGGCAAGCGTTATGAACGCGCCGCCGACTTCGTCACCGACACCAAACGCGTGCACTACGACATCCCGCTGATCGGTATCGACGATCTGAAAAAGATCCTCCCGCTCAACTGCGTGCCCGTCGCCGTGGAACTGGTCGAAGGCGCCCGCCCGCTGCCGGAATACACCCACCCGGATCGCGCCCTGTATATCTTCGGCCCCGAAGACGGTTCGCTGGACAAAGAGATCCGCGACTGGTGCGAAGACGTCGTGTACATCCCGACCACCGGCTGCATGAACCTCGCCGCCACGGTCAACGTCGTGCTTTACGACCGCATGGCCAAGGGCTTGAACACCCGCTCCGGGCCCAAATTCCGCTGAAACATCGCAGATCCGATGGAACGAGCTGACCGCTCCGGCAGTCAGCTTGTTTATCCATTACTCATTGCCTGGAGAAAGATCATGACCGAGCTCAAACGTGTCGAACGTATCGAATCCACCCCGTTCCAGAGCCGTTCCGAGCAGAACGTCGAAGGCTGGGAGCGCATCGGCTCGCTGGCGGGCGGCGTGATCATGGTCGGCAAGGGCCTGCGCCGTGGCGGTGTGTTCGGTTTAATTCAGGTGGCGATTGGCGGCGTGGCCATGGCGCGCGGGATTACCGGGCACAGTTCGATGAAAAGCCTGATCGAGAAGAGTCGTCAGGACATGAACAATGTGCGGGCGAAGATCGAACGGGCCGGGGAAGAGTTGAGCAAGCTGAAAGCCAATGCCGAGGCGGCGACCAGCACCGCCACCGTGACCGGCAATGATTCGGTGAAGTCGCCGAAAGCCGGGGTTTGATCCAAGAGTTGCGGTGGGGTTAGAGGCCCCATCGCGAGCAGGCTCACTCCTACATTTGGAATACGGTCCCTTGTAGGAGTGAGCCTGCTCGCGATAGCGGTGTCACTGAAGCAACGCGGTATCAAGGACTTTGGAGGACTCGCCAAGCACGCTCTCGGCCAGCTGCACAAACTCCTTGGTACTCACCGTCCCCAGATGCATCGCCCCACGCAACACATCATCCAGCGAACGCTTGTTGCGCGTCTTTAAGCGAATCTCGCGATCCAGTTCCTGCAACACCACCACCGCTTTCGCCACTTGCGCCGGGCTGATC
Source organism: Pseudomonas sp. ok266 (assembly GCF_900110195.1). Classification (NCBI taxonomy): domain Bacteria; kingdom Pseudomonadati; phylum Pseudomonadota; class Gammaproteobacteria; order Pseudomonadales; family Pseudomonadaceae; genus Pseudomonas; species Pseudomonas sp. ok266. The sequence continues at coordinate 72,139 of NZ_FOCU01000013.1, forward strand.
TGCTCGCCGCGCAACGTCGTGACTTTCTGGCCGTCCCTGGCCAGCTTCGTCTGTAGCGCCTGATAACGTTCATCGCTCATGCCGCCGGCACGGCGCACCAGTTCAATGGCGTAATACTCGACAAAACCCTCGCTGATCCAGTCGCTGCGCTGCTCGTCGTTAATCCGCCCGAACACCTGCGCCAGCTCGCGCACCAGCGCACTGCTGCCGCTTTCGCTGACCAGCGGCAATCGCGTGTTCACGTAGATGGATTCATGTGCGCCGAGGCTGCCGCGCCACATCGGGTCATTGGCACCGACGATCAACAGTTTAGCCGGATGGCGTGGATAAACCGCCTGCACCTGCGGCCAGACGAACGTAAGCAGGGTCAGCACGTCCATCCGGCGCATGCCCTGCCCTTGCGGCGAAGCCACGGTGACTTCGGTTTCGCCCAGGCGCGTACGGCGGCTGCCGAGATGGCCGGCGAGCATCCAGCCCGTCGGACGATCAAACAGGCGTGACGGGTTGTCGATGCGGAATTTGTTCTTGCCGATACGCGGCCAGGCGGTTTCGATACTTTTCCAGCCATCGGGCAATTCGAATTGCAGGCGCGCGACCAGTTCGGTGCCGTCCTGCTGATCGAGTTTGGCTGGCGGCACCAGTTCATCGCCACGCATCAATGCCCAGCTGGGGGTCATGCGGGTGTCGAAACTGCCGTTCTTGCGTCCGTGGCTGATGCGCACGCGGTAAGTCAGGCTGGCCTTGTCACTGGTCGGGCGCCAGACGCCCCGGGCGTTTTTGCCCGGGGTCAGCAGCCATTGGCCGTCTGCCTTGAAGTCGCTGTAATGGCTGCCGTCGCCAAGGTCGAAATCGAGACTGCGCACCGCCTCGCCTTTGCCCAGGGTCAGGCGCACCTCGGCCTGATCGCTTTGCGGCAACAGGCGCACGTGATAATCCAGATCGACTTTCTTCGCCGCCCACACCGGGGCGCTCAGCGCCAGCAGCGCCATCATCAACGCTCGCTGCAATCCGACAGCCATACGCACTCCTTGGTAAAGCTTGAATCAGCAGGTATTCAGCCCGCGCGGAAAATCAGGTGATCTTCCCAGTCATCCTCCGGCACGCTGCCTTCGGCGAGCATGCGCCCGGACTGGGAAATCCGCTCGTGGTGCACCGCGTCGCGATCGCCGCAGACCAGGTGGTGCCACAACGGTAGATCCTTGCCCTCGCTGACCAGTCGATAACCGCAGGTCGGCGGCAGCCATTTGAACTCTTCGGCCTGCCCCGGGGTGAGCTGGATGCAGTCCGGGACAAACTTGATGCGGTTCGGATAATCGCTGCACTGGCAGGTTTTCAGGTCCAGCAGTTTGCAGGCAATGCGCGTGTAATAAACGCTGTTGTCTTCCTCATCCTCAAGCTTTTGCAGGCAGCACAGACCACAGCCGTCGCACAGCGATTCCCATTCCTGGTGATCGAGTTGATCGAGGGTTTTGCGTTTCCAGAACGGTTCGACTTTGGCGGCCATGGCTCAAGCATCAACATCAGGTGGTGAAAAGGCCGCCAGTCTAGTGCCCAAGGCCTTGCGGGCCAAGCGCCGGCGACTGCCGGTTGCGCGGGGCTTGTCAGTTTTTGTGGCGGCGCGTAGCTTTGCCAGTCGCAAGGAGCCTTGCCCGCAAGCCATTAACGCTCGACCGCGTTGCATTGTGGTGAACCCTCAGGCTCGGAAAACCCCATCGCTCAGCGCAACTGATCCCGCCGGGTTTTCATTCAAATCCCTGACTCAAACGTAGCAAGGAATCTCTTGATGAGTGCCAACCCACGCGTTGCCGATTACGCCATTCACCCGCAATTCACCGACCGCTGGTCGCCGCGCGCCTTCACTGGCGAAGCGATCCCGGAAGAAACCCTGCTGAGCTTCTTCGAAGCCGCACGCTGGGCGCCCTCGGCGTACAACTCGCAGCCTTGGCGTTTCCTCTATGCGCGTCGCGATACGCCAAACTGGGAGCGTTATCTGGGTCTGCTCAACGAATTCAACCGTAGCTGGGCGCAGCATGCCTCGGCCTTGGTAATCGTGATTTCGAAAACCACCTTCACTGCACCAGGCGCCACTGAAGAAACCCCGGCGCTGTGGCATACCTTCGACACCGGCTCGGCGTGGGGCCATCTGGCGCTGCAAGCAAGCCTCAGTGGCTGGCACACCCACGGCATGGCCGGGTTCGATCAGGAACTGACGCGCAAAGAGCTGAACATTCCTGATGGTTATGCGCTGCATGCGGCCGTTGCCGTCGGCAAGCTCGGTGACAAGGCAACGCTGGCTGAATACCTGCAGGCCCGTGAAGAGCCGAGCCCGCGCCGCCCGCTGAATGAACTGGCGGCGGAAGGCGACTTCACCCTCTAAGCCACAGCGCAAAACCAAGTGTAGGAGTGAGCCTGCTCGCGATGAGGCCGTGTCAGTCGACATTAATGCTGTCTGACACACCGCCATCGCGAGCAGGCTCACTCCTACATTGATTGTGGTGTGTCAGTAGCCGCGGTTGAAATCCACTTCCCCGCGCAACGCTTCACCCGCTTGATACGCCTTCAGGTTCTCGACAAACAGCTGCACCATCAACGCCGGTGACGTCGGCGCCGAACTGTGCCCGGTCAGCAGCAAGCCCCAAGCGGTCCAGAATGGATGGCGTTGCGGCAGTGGCTCCTGACGGCAAACGTCGATCACCGCCCCCGCCAGATGGCCTTCCTTCAACGCTTCCACCAGGTCGGCATCGACCACCGCGACACCGCGCCCGGCGTTGATGAACAACCCGGTTGGCTTGAATTGCTTGAACAGCGCCGCGTCGTAGATATCGTGGGTGTGTTCGGTGTTCGGCAGCAGATTGACCACGTAATCCACTTCACCCACCAGTCGCGGCAGATCAGCCATCGAACCGACCTCGACAAACGGCGCCTGCTCACGGGCGCTGCTGGCAATCCCGTACAGCTCTATGCCGAACGGCAGCAGGAACTGCGCGACACTCTGGCCGATATCGCCGGTGCCGACGATCAGCACTTTGCGCCCGACCAGGCTCTGGCCGCTGCGGTTGTCCCATTTACGCTCGACCTGGCTGACCAGTCGCGCCAGCACTTCGCGCTCATGGCCAAGAATGTAGGTCAGCACATACTCGGCCATTACCTGACCGAAAATCCCCACTGCACGGGTCAAACGGTAATCGCGGCGCAAGCCGTCTGCGAGCAAGGGTGTGATACCGGCCCAGGTCGATTGCAGCCATTGTGGCTGATGCCCCTGGCGCAACAGAGTCGCGAGCAAATCCGGCTGCCCCAGCCACACCGGACAATCGGCGGCCTGGCGGGCCAGCTCGGCGGAGTCGCCGCTGGTCAGTACTTCAAGCTCGGGTGCTGCCTGACGCAGCAGCCGGGCGTATATCGCGTGGTCGTGTTCAGCAATCAGAACGCGCATCTTCAAACCTTTCGCAAACCGTGCAGACAGCCGCCGGATTCGGGCGGCCATCGCGGTAAAAACAGTTCCAGGGTAAACCGAGACTCAGAACAGAGCCGCGCAGATCAGACCGGGTCGTTGCGTCGCAGCAACTCTTCGGGCAAGTGCTCGATGTACTCGTCCTCGGCCGGCGGCATTTGCAGGTGGTAGCCCTGCTTGTCGAGGTTTTCCAGGACCACGACGATGTCCTCGCTGGCCAGTTTGCGCTCAGGCGTCAACACCAGACTGAAGGCAAATATGGCTTTGCCGAAAGCCGCCATCAGGGCCTCGGGCACGCGTTCCAGCTCATCGCTCTTGAGCACATAGAGATACATGCCCTTGCGCTTCGAGCTTTGGTAAATAGAGCAAATACGTTTCAAGGCTGTTCTCCGGCGGTGGCCAGGCTGTCGAGCAGCTTCTGGCCCATGAGTTCGCGGCGCCAGCCACGCAACGACTCAGGCAATTGGTAAGGACCCTCGGGATAGCCGCTTTTGACCAGGGCTTCGAGGGTTTTCTTGCGCAGCATCAGTTCCGGGGCAATGCCCAGGCGCTCGGCCTCAGCCTGGCCCAATGCGCGCAATTGTTTGATCAACGCGGCGGCTTCGATCGGCAAGGGCTCCGCTACGGCGGGCGGCCATTGATCAGGCCCCACACTGCCAGAGCGCTTGATCAGATCAAGCAGAAATTGGCCGTCCTGACGCACGGTACGCGGGTGCATGTCTTCGATTTTGCCCAGCGCCGCGAGGTTGTCCGGTTGCGTGCGGGCCAGTGGCCACAGCGAATGCTCGCGGACGATGCGGTTGCGCGGCAGATCGCGGGCGCGGGCTTCCTTTTCCCGCCAGGCGCACAGTTCACGCAGAACCGCCAGTTGCGCACGCGAGAGTTTCCACGCCAGTTTGGCCTCGCGATAGACCTCGTACGGGTCGGTTTCACGGCGCAGGTTGGCGACCAGCTCAGCGCCGTCCTCCAGCACCCAGGCGAATTTGTCGTCAGACAGTTTCGGTCGCAGCTGTACGAAAACCTCCGCCAGATGCACCGCATCTTCGGCGGCGTAGCTGATTTGCGTCTCGGACAACGGACGCTGCAACCAGTCGGAACGGGTCTCGCCCTTCGGCAGTTCAATGCCGAGCACTTCCTGCACCAGTCGCGAATAACCCATCGAGAAACCGAGGTTCAGGTAAGCGGCGGCCAGTTGCGTGTCGAACATCGGGGCCGGCAGGCTGCCGGTCAGGCGCAACAGCACTTCGAGGTCTTCGCTGCAGGCGTGCAGGACCTTGAGTACCGCCGGGTTCTCAAGCAACGCAGCCAGCGGTTGCCAGGCATTGATGGTCAGCGGATCGATCAGGTAGGCGCGTTTGCCGTCGCCCACCTGCAACAGGCCGGCAATCGGGTAGAAGGTGTCGACCCGCATGAATTCGGTGTCGAGGGCAACGAACGGCAGCTGCTGCCACTCGGCGCAAAACTGCGCGAGGCTTTCGTTGTCGCGAATCCAGTGAATATCGATGGCCACACGGCTCTCCCTTGAAGAATGGCGCGCAGTATATATCGCCACTGGCGATTTACGCGCCTGTGAAGGGCAAGAGCTGTAACGAAATGTCCTGCCAGAGAGCAAGAATAGTCTGACAAAAGAAGCAGAAAGCCCCGTCGTATCAGAACGACGGAGCCGATTGGCCTCAGTCCTTGGCGAGTACGCCGTCGATCACCGCACCACGGCAACCGGCAAACATGTCCAGACCCGGCTGATAGACCTTGCTCCTGACCTCGAGCAGGCCAAGCATCGAGTGGAACAGGTTGTCCTGGCTCAGTGGTTTGTCGCGGCTCATTTGCAGGCAATGCGTGTCGACCGAATAAGCCTTCTGATAGTTATCGGAGAACCACGCCAGCATCGCTACATGCTTTTGTTGCTCTGGCGCCAACATGTAAGGCGTACCGTGCAGGAACAAGTTGTACTCGCCCAGCGACTCGCCGTGGTCCGACAGGTACAACATCGCGGTATCAACTTTGTCCTGATTGCTGCGCAATACATCGATCAGGCTCGACAGCACGTGATCGGTATACACCAGCGTGTTGTCGTAACCGTTGACGATACTTTCGCGGCTGCAATTGTTCAGCGCGTTACTTTCACACACCGGGGTGAAGTGCTCGTATTCCTTGGGATAACGCTTGAAGTATTCCGGGCCGTGACTGCCCATCTGGTGCAAAACCAGCACGGTGTCCTTGTCCAGATGGTCGATAAAACTTTGCAGACCTTGCAGGAGGATTTCGTCGCGGCACTCGCTGTTGGCACACAGCGCCGGATCTTTCAGATTGCTGACATCTTGCAGGGTGACCCGGTCGCAAGTGCCTTTGCAGCCGGACTGGTTGTCACGCCAGATCACATCGATACCGGCACGTTTGAGCACATCGAGCAGGCCTTCCTCATTCTTCGCCTTGCTGGCGTCATAATCCTTGCGGCCCATGTTGGAGAACATGCACGGCACCGATACCGCCGTTTCCGTCCCGCAGGAATGCACGTCAGTGAAAGCGATCAGGCCGGCTTCCTTATCGAGTGTCGGCGTGGTGTCACGGTGGTAACCGAGGATGCCGAAGTTCTCCGCCCGGGCACTTTCACCCACCACCAGCACGGTCAGCGATTTACGCGGTTGAAGCTTCACATCCGGATTGCGCTCGGCGTCCTCGCCGATCTTGATGAATGGCTGCCGCGCCGAGACCACTTGCTCACGTAGATAACCCGCCGAAGCACCGATGTAATTACTGGGCACCAGCATCAAGCGAATTTCGTGGTGATTGCGAAACAGCGATGACAAGCCCTGATAGTTGGCCAGCGCCACCCCACCAATCACCGCCACAGAAGCAACACCGACAATAACTTTGCTGATTAACTCACGGTGCCATCGACGATAGTTGACTGGCACTTTCCACAACAACCAGGACGGTAATACACCGAGCAACAGAATATAAGCAAACAACTTCAACGAGAGCAGATCACGCACTTCCGTTGCATTGGTTTCGGCAAAGTTGCGAAACATGCCGGCATCGATCATGACGCCATATTGACTCATGAAATAAGCCACGCCGGCGCTGATCAGAAATATCAGGGTCAACAGCGGCTTGAGCAACGGACGGAATGCCAGAAGCGTCAGCACGATGTTGAATGCCGCAAGGATCATCACCCCGAACGCCACGCGCATGGCGATGCCCTTGCCATCGGCGGCGGTGATCTCGAACAGGTGCTGCCAAAGGACAAAATTGCAGCCAATTAAAAGAAAGGCGCTGGCAATCAACGTCACCCATTCCGGGCGCACGGCTTTTAACTTCAACATAGAAATGGGCGATTCCTGAAAAGAAGAGCCTCGGTCAATGACAGAAATTTCGATTGTGAAAATTTCATTAACCAAGGCACGAGAAACTTTAAGCAGGCAACCATCAATTTTTTGTGAAAAAGACGCCAACGATTAGTTGGCTTTCGGCAAAGCGATGAAACGTGTGACGTATTTGAGAATGGTTCGGGTTTTATTCAGAAAAACAGCACGGCTGTCCATTGTGGGAGCGAGTCTGCTCGCGAAGAGGCCGGCACATTCAACACTTTTGCCAACAGACAATCCGCTTTCGCGAGCAGGCTCGCTCCCACAGAGAGTGGGAATATCGACTTTTTAAATACTGCTGTGGGTTTTCTGGTTTGCCCGGACCAGACCGCTCCGCGCTTAATCATCTGCCCCACCCAAAGGTCTGATGATGGAAAACGTCCGCGCTACCGCTCGCCCCGCTGTCTGGTTGATGCTCGCGATCATGCTCGTCGCCCTCAATCTGCGTCCATCGATGGCGGCGCTCGGTCCGTTACTGTCGGCCATTCGCACTGACATCCCGCTGAGTTTCAGCGTCGCGTCACTGCTGACCATGCTGCCAGTGATGGCGATGGGTCTGGCGATGTTTTTCGGCATTGGCATCAGTCAGCGGCTGGGCGAACAACGGACGGTGTTGCTGTCCTTGCTGATCATTGGCCTGGCGACGCTGTCGCGGCTGTTTATCGAATCGGCAGCCGAAATGATCGTCAGCGCGGTGCTGGCTGGCGTCGGCATTGCGTTGATTCAGGCATTGATGCCGAAGCTGATCAAATCGCGCTTCGCCGACAATGTCGCGCTGTGCATGGGTTTATATGTCACGTCGATCATGGGTGGAGCGGCCATTGCGGCCTCGTTCGCACCGCTGGTGATGCTGCAAACCGGGAGCTGGCGCGGCGGTTTGGCGATCTGGGCGATCCTGGCATTCATCGCTCTGCTGTTCTGGTGGTCGCAACGCAACCAGCTGTCCTCCACGGTGACGGCGACAGCCGGCAAGGATTCGTTCTTCAAGTATTCCCGTGCCTGGTTGCTGGCCCTCTTCTTTGGTCTGGGGACAGCGTCCTATACCTGCGTGCTGGCTTGGCTCGCGCCGTACTACGTGGAAAACGGCTGGAGCGAACAGAACGCCGGGCTGCTGTTGGGTTTGCTGACGGCCATGGAGGTGATTTCCGGTCTGGTGGTTCCGGCTATCGCCAATCGCAGCCGGGATCGGCGTGTGATTCTGATGACGCTACTGGCTCTGATCATCGGCGGATTTTGCGGCCTGATCCTCAGCCCGCAACAATTCAGCCTGCTGTGGCCATGCCTGTTGGGGCTGGGCATTGGCGGGTTGTTCCCGATGAGCCTGATTGTCTCGCTTGATCATCTCGACAACCCGCAACGTGCCGGTGGCCTGACTGCATTTGTGCAAGGCATTGGCTATCTGATTGCTGGTCTCTCGCCGCTGCTGGCTGGAATGATCCGCGATCAACTGGGCAGCTTCGAGTGGGCGTGGTGGTCATTGACCGCGGTAATGGTGGTGATGCTGTTGATGGTATGGCGCTTCGATCCCCGGCATTACGCGAGGCACTTTTCCTGATCGGGCTAAAGGCCTCTGGCCATCTTTCTGCGGTTTGCCCCGAGACGTCGTGTTACTAAAACTTTCTGTCCCACAACTGACTGTGAAACGTCCTACAGGGCTTTGTCCTGGCACCATCGTTCCGTTAGGATCATTCGCACACGTTTGCGCGGATTCAGCGCAAGGAGCACAGCGAGACGGAACGGATGCTGAACAGTAACTTGCTTAGAAAGCTCGACATGCAGGATCTCATGGTGTTTGTCGCTGTTTATGAGCAGAGCAGCGTCACCGATGTGTCAGAAACCCTGTTCGTCAGCCAGTCCACGGTCAGCTACTGTTTGAAAAAACTGCGCACCAGTTTCGAAGACGAACTGTTTATCAACACCCGCACCGGCATGCGTCCGACCTACAAGGCCAGCACCATGTACGGGCATGTGCAGAAGATCCTCGAAAGCATCAACCTGTGCCACGCCGGTGCCCCCACGTTCGACCCGACCCGACAAGCCGTCACCTTCAACATCTGCGCCCCGGAATACTTCGAGCAACTGATCCTGCCGCGCCTGCTGAAGCGTTTCGATTTCGATGATTTGCCGGTGATGGTCAACATGCACAAGTTCGAGACCGATGTCCCGGCGGATGAGCTGCGCGACGGCAGCCTCGATCTGGTGATCAGCTTCGGCCCCAACTTCCACCGTCATCACGCTGACCTGAAATCACAAATGCTGTTGGAGGACGATCTGGTCTGCGTCTTCGACAAACGCGCCACGCCACTGGAGCCACGCCTGAGCCTGCAGGCTTTTACCGAACGCCGGCACGTGTTCCCGACGCCATGGACGTCGACCACCAACATGGTCGATGGCTGGCTGGCGCGGCAGGCGCAGAAGCGTCAGATCGTCGCGCGCTCGAACAGCTACAGCGCGGCATTGAAAATGATCACGGGGACCGACTTCATCCTCACCCTGCCGCGCCGTATCCAGCGTTTACTGACCAACGAGGCGGTGTTCAATCACTGCGAGGCGCCAAATGGCTTGCCGGGCTTTACCCTCGACATGCAATGGAGCCAGAGCGTTGATCAGGACAGCGCAAACCTGTGGTTGCGCGAGCAGGTGGTCAAGGTGTGCAGCGAACTCGAAGCGGCCTGAGTCCTACACACCAATCGCGGTTTTGCTGTAGGACTCGCGATCCATGTCGACCAGTTCGACACACAACTGCACCTCGACACCGGCCGGCCATTCGCACAGGTCCTGCAAGACTGCCAACAGGCTCTCTGACAACTGCTTCTTGATCTGCGGCGAACGCCCGCTGAGCAGCGCCAGCTTCACATAGACGAAGGCGCGCTCGGCCATGGCGGTTCCGACCTTGAAGGTCTCGACTTTCACCGCACGACTTTTGATATCGAACTCCGCCGCGAACTGACCAGAGCCCACCAGGGTGTTGTTGAGCCGCATCAACGCGACATCGGCGTTCAACTGCGGCAGGTTGGCGGTGTATTCCATGTGCAGGTGTGGCATTGCAGGTCCCCAGTCAGTTGGCAGAAAGGTCGTACATATAGCACAGCTCTGCCCTACCTTCCCGGGGACTTTCACATATCAATGTGGGAGCGAGCTTGCTCACGAATGCGATCGTTCAGCGACACTTAAGGTGCCTGATACACCGCTTTCGCGAGCAAGCTCGCTCCCACAAAGTGTGTGTTATGGCTCAGGATGGCGTCAGTGGCCGCTCGCTCATGAACTGCTCCAGCCTGGAGCGCAACCAGCGCTCCGCCGGATCGCTGTCGACGTGGCTGAGCCAGACCATCGACAAATCCAGCGTCGGTGTTTTAAACGGAAACGGCTCCTTAAACAGCAATCCGGAAGTGGCCATGGCTGCCGCCGCGTAATCCGGCAGACTGGCAATCAAGTCAGTGCCCGCCAGCAGCGCCGGCAACGCGCTGTATTGCGGCACCGACAGCACCACTTGGCGAGTACGACCGAGTTCGGCCAGCCACTCATCAGCAAAACCACTGACGTTGGCCGTGTGCGAAACCAGTACATGGGGGCGCGCGCAATATTCATCCAGCGTCAGCGGTGTATCGCTGGCGTCGGCGCGCAGGATGCTCGGCTGGATGTGCCGCAGCAATTTGCGCTTGGCATTGGCCGGCAAGCCTCGGGTCTGGCTGATGCCGACCGTGATGTCGCCCGCCGCGAGCAGATCGGGGATGCGCCAGTAATCGACGTGTTGCACCACAAACACCACGTTCGGCGCTTCCTGGCGCAGCGCACGCAACAGCGGCGGCAACAGGCCGAATTCGACGTCATCGGACAGACCGATGCGAAACGTCATGGTGCTCACGGCCGGATCGAAATCGCGGGTCAGGCTCAGCGCCACCGACAGCGAATCCAGCGCAGGTTTGAGATGGCGGAAAATATCTTCGGCGCGGGCGGTCGGTTCCATGCGGTGACCGACGCGGATGAACAGCGGATCATTGAGCATGGTGCGCAAGCGATTGAGCGCCGAGCTGATGGTCGGCTGGCCGAGAAACAGCTTCTCGGCCGCCCGGGTCACGTTGCGTTCGAGCATCAAGGTCTCGAACACCACCATCAGGTTGATGTCAGCCTTGCGTAGTTCATTGCGGTTCATCCATTGCCCCCTGCCCCCCGGAATACCGGCAGTGTAGAAAGGCCGGGGCCCCGGCGTCCATCACCACGCTGCGTCAGTTCACCGTCAGGCGTTTCAAGCCCAGCGCCATGACCCGTGAATCGTCATTGATGCCCAGTTGTTCAGGGCTGATGGCGTCGGGCAATTGCAGCTCGATCGTCAGGCGATCATTGTCTGCCAGATGCTGACGGATCGCAGGACTGATAGGGATCTCCAGATGATTATCCTGATGTTGCACCAGCCGCGTGCTCAGTACCTGCTCGCCATTCAAACTGACAATCACTCGCTGCGCCGGGTGTTGCGGCAAAACGAATGCCATGACCTCCAGCGCAATCGAACGCGCCTCGGGTGACACCCGCAAGTCGACCTGCGCCTGCTGCCCCGCCGACCATGTACCCCAGTTTTCCGGGGTCGACCAACCGCTGGTCAACTGCCGGGCGGAGTAGTTGAAGATCAGCGCCTGACCGGGACGCATCAGTGCCAGCGATGACATTCGGCGTCCTTCATCAGGCACGCTCAGGCACTGCGAACAACGCTTCCAGCCCGGCGCCAGCACCACCAGGCCATCCACTCGGGTCAGCAGATCCGTTTCACTGTTGACGTATCTGGCGGCATCGGCCAGCACGGAGTCGTCGAGGATGTACAACGAGTCGGCATCGTATTGCCCTGATTCGAGCATGTGCTGCGTTTTCTGCCGAGCCTGATCCAGCGCTGTTGAACTCATGCGTCCCAGATAGACCGCGTCGGTTTTCAGACCATGGGTCGCAGCGAAATCGGCAATCACTTGCCAGCGTTCGGACTGATTCTGTGGCATCAGACTGCGCACGTTCGGGTAATGCGCCGCCGCACTCACCCAGAATGGATCACGCATCGGCGTTGGCCATTCTGCGGCGGGCGTCATCATTTTGCTGTTGCGCAAGCCCATCCAGCCGTTGCGCGTGTCGACAATCTGTATCGTCAATGCCAGTGCCAACAACGCGACAACGATACGTGGCCGGTAACCGCGTACAAGCAGGAACATCACCATCAGGATGAGCGCGTATAACACGGGCCAGAACATCCGCCCCGACGCGCGAAAAATATTGGCCAGTTTGAGGGCGATTTTCGGCAGCGGATAGCTGAACGTGTGCGCGCCGACACCGATCTGGTTCGATAGCGCAAACAACGATAAACCGATCAACGCCAGCAACAGCCAAGGGCGAACGCGAAGCTCATCCTTCAGCGGCTGGCGATTTCTCAGCAAGGCAATCAGCGCCAACGGCACCAGCAACAGCACACCCAGCCCCGGATAATTAAAGCCTTCGTAATCGCCGCTGGCTTTTGGCAGATCCGGCAAGATGAACGACCAGCCCGCTGGGTCGAGTGGCGACAACAGGTTCATCCGGTACAACCCGAAACCGCCGGATTGCCCGCCGTCGGCAATGGCGAAGTAACCGGCCTGCCAGCAACACACACTCACCACGGCAAACAGCGAAACGCCTTCAAGCAGCCCCTGACGCCGAGTCAGTTGTTGGCTGAAAGTTTTGCCGAGCAGATCTGCTACCCAGATCAGCGCCACCATCGCCAGCAGGTACGCATGCACCATCGCCGTCACCGCCAGTAACGCGCCCCAGGCCAGGCGTCGTCGAGACAGGTTCGGCAACAACGCGAGGTACAGCGCCGCCAGAATCAGAAAATGCCCGGACAGGGAAAGGTGTCCGCCCATGCGTAGAAACATCGGCGGTGAAACCACCAGCAAACCGGTACCCAGCAAACGAATCAGCGGATTGCCGGTCATCAGCCCCAGCAGTTTCCAGGCGAACCAGGCTTGCAGCACGAAACACGCCAGCAGCCACAGACCGAAATACTGGAAGGTCGCCGGCAACCACGCATTGAACGGTTTGAACAGCAACGCCAGCAGCGGATTGGAGTCGGAAAAGATGATTGAACTGCCCAGCTCCAGACCATAGGAAGGGTTGAGTCCGAGCGGAAAGGTCCAGGGTGAATGGCGAAAATATTCCCAGCCCAGATAATGCGTCGCCGGATCGCCCTGCTCCAGCCAGGCAATGTTTTGCGGATCCAGCGCTTGCGGCCCGATCACACAGAAAAATGCCAGAACGCCGAGCAGTAAAGGCAACACGCCCAGCGCAGGATGGTTTGGTGAAGCCTTCATCGATAAGTCCAGAAATTGTGCAAGACAAAGGTGAACGCTGGAATCGTCAGTGCCACCGCAACGATGCCCAGCAGATAGTGCAGCCCGGCCATCTGCGCCACCCAGGCGACCAGCATCGCCAATAGAAACCCGCACGCCGACACCAGCAGAAAACGCAGTAACGTTCTGCCATGCAAACGTGCCGAGAAACTCCAGGTGGTATTGATCACGTAGGACATCACCGTCGCCACGATGAACGCCACGCCGTTGGCCAGCGGCGGTTGCGCAGTAATGAAGTTGATGAACAGCACCGCCACCAGCGCATGCAGAGCCGTGACAAACAAACCGGTCACAGCAAAGCGCAAACCGCGCTGGAGCAGCGCTGACTTTTCGGTTGAGGTCACGGTTTTTGCGCCAACACGAACACACTCAAACCGGCCAGACGGTTGATGCCCATCAACGGCAGTTCAAGACTGCATAGCGTCTTGAGAACACCGTTCACTAGCGGATGATGACGCTTGAGTTGCGAACGCGGCGGCTGGGCTTGCGCGCCTTGCGGCAGCAAGCGCAACGCCGCCGCAATCGGAAACACCGCGCCGAAATAATAGGCACCGCGCTGCACCGTCAAACCGGCATCACGCGCCAGGGTTTCGAACTGCGCCAGGGTGTAACGGCGCTTGTGCTCAAGAAAGTCATCGTGGCCACTCCACAAGAACTGGAATGCCGGTACCGTCATCAGAAACCGGCTGCCCGATGGCACTTTGTCGACGTACATCTTGAGCAGACCGAGGTCATCATCGACATGCTCCAGCACGTCCATCAGCAACACCAGATCGGCCTCGATGGTTTCGATCCCGCGACGGTAGTGCACCGGTTTGCCGGCGGTGGTCGCGCTGGAGTCGGCGGGGTAGCTGATATCCACGCACCATGCTTCGCGTGCATCGGTGTGCGTCAGCAAATGGTGGGAGAAAAATCCCGAGCCGGCACCGACATCGAGGATTCGGCTGATGGGTGCATTTCCCAGCAAACGCCGGGTGGCGGCGGCTTTGGAGCAGTAATACCAGTGCTCGTTGATGGCGTCGCCGAGGATGTCGGTTTCCTTGAGATCCATGTGTCAGTCCTTGGGGTCATAGACGCGACGCACCAGAAAAACCGGCCGGCGTTTGGATTCGATATACGTGCGGCCCAGGTACTCACCGAGCACACCGATGCCGATCAATTGCAGTCCACCGAGAAAGGTCACGGCCACCATCAGCGAGGCATAACCGGGCATGTCGATACCGTGAATCAGCGTGCGTAGGACAATGAATATGGCGAAGGCAAATGACACCAGCGACACCAGTGCGCCGACATACGTCCAGATCCGCAACGGTTCAGTGCTGAAACTGGTGATGCCTTCCAGCGCGAAGTTCCACAGGCGCCAGCCATTGAACTTGCTCTGCCCCGCCACGCGCTCCGGGCGCTCGTAATCGACGTGAGTGGTGCGAAAGCCGACCCAGGCGAACAGGCCTTTCATGAAGCGCCGGGACTCCGGCAGGGTCAGCAAGGCATCAACCACGCAGCGATCCATCAGACGAAAATCGCCGACATTCTCGGGCAAAGGCTGTTCAGCGATCTTGTTGTGCAGGCGGTAAAACCAGTGCGCTGATGTCTGCTTGGCCCAGGTGTCGCTGCGACGGCTGATGCGGTGACCGAGCACCACTTCAAAACCTTCTCGCCAACGCTCGATCATCTGCACAATGACCTCGGGCGGGTCCTGCAGATCAGCGTCGATCGGCACCACGATTTGCCCGGTCGCGATCTGCAAACCGGCGGACAACGCTGCTTCTTTACCGAAGTTGCGACTCAAATCGACGATACGCAGACGCGCATCGTCCCGCTGATGTTCGAGCAGGCGCTCAAGCGTGGCATCGGTACTGCCGTCGTTGACGAATACCAGTTCAAGGTCGATCAACGCCTGCGTCTGAAAGACTTCATTGATGCGCCGCAGAAACGTGTCGAGGCTGTCCTCTTCGTTAAAAACGGGGACCACCAGCGATAACGTCACCCGCCCGGCCTGTTGCGTTCCGTGCTCAGTCAAAGGAGTGCTCTTCTTATAGTGTTTGTCGGTCGCCGAACGATATTCGACGCCATGAGCCGTCCCGTATTAAGCAGCAGCGTCGACGGTGTTGCAAGGATCAGACGGCGTCATTTTGGCCAATCCACAGGCCTATTGCTGCGCTCTAGCCCGCGTCCTTCAGAAACATCCGCGAACGATTGGAAACAAATGTCCGATAGCCAAAAAAGCCGTCTGCGCTAGGCTTGCGACCATGCGCCACAGCGGCTGTCGCACAATGAATCGCATGGAGCGAACTGAATGTATTTCGAGATTTACAGGCAATCCAGAGGCACCCCGAGCACCGGCAAAGGACAATGGCGCTGGAGACTGAGAGCGGGTAACCACGAGACCATCGCCAGTGGCGAGTCGTATGTGAACAAGGCGGATTGCATGCATGTGATCGGGCTGATCAAGGCTGTGCGGGGGGAGACGCCGGTCAAGGAGATCTAGCCGCTCTGCACGATCCTGCAGATATGAAAAAGCCCCACAGCTTTAAGGCTGTGAGGCTTTTTTTCGGGCTTGTATCGAAAGACATTGAAGAAGCAGCGCGCAACGCTGGCCTCTTGTTCAGTCCGCCAGCCAGGCGTTTCGCCATGCCAACAGATGTTCGTCCTTGAGCATCCACTGATTGAGTACAACGCTGCGCAGGGCGTCTCCAGCCTTGGCGCTGGCATCGGGCTCAGCCAGATGTTCGCGAATAGCGGCAATCCAGTCTTGCGAACGGTTCCTGACCCTCGTCACCGGGAAATCACCCCGATAACAAGGGATGTCCGAACAGATCACGGGGAAACCACAGGCGCCATATTCCAACAAGCGCAAATTGCTTTTGCAGGCGTTGAAAAAGTTGTCTTTCAGAGGTGCCAAAGCCAGGTCGAGGTTCAGCTCAGCCAGTCTTTGCGGGTATTTTTCGATACTCACCCCCCTATGGAACTCATGGACATAGGGACGCAGTACTGGTGGGCACATCCCCATGAATACCCATTCAACTTCTCCTTCCAGCGCACGAACCACTTCGGCAAGGACTTGCAGGTCGGCGCTGTGACTCGAGCCGCCGGCCCAGCCAACCCGAGGCTTGCGGCCTTGTTGGCGCTGGCTGGTCAGGTCGCTCCACCAATGGCTCGGCAGACGGTTTTCCATCACCCGGATGTCGGCATTGAAGCCCTTCAGCGCATTGGCCAGCGGCTCGGTAGACACCACCAACCGATCGCACAGCCCTACGGCTTTCTTCAAGCGTTTGGAGATGTCTTTGGGCAGCAATTCGTGGTTCAAGTTGCCAGCGGGCACGTCAAGAATATAGTCATCCAGCTCGTAAATCTTGAACGCCCTGGAGAATGCCTTGGTGTCCTGCATGTACTCCAGATGAGGCGTTGTGTGCTGTCCCTGGAAAATGATCGTGTCCGGCGCAATGCGCTCCAGTTCTGTCGGTTGCAGTCCCTCGTCGCTCACCGTTCCGCCGATCAGTTGCGCAGCTTTCAGGGCAGCGAAAGGCTGACGCACGCGGTAGTGTCCGCTGCCGAAAGAGTCGAGAGGGTGGCACAGCACATGAGGCAACTCACGACTGGCAAACGGGTGCCAATCAGTGTCGGTACGGTATTTGGAGGAAAAGCCACTGCCCTCCAGGGTCAGGTTGCGGTTGTAGGCCGGATCGTTGGCGATTTGCGCAAGCCAACGCTGGTACATCACCGACTGTTCGCCCTTGAACCGTTTGCGCTTGGCTTCTTCCTTGGTCGTGTCGACGTTGTTCTGGCTCACACTGGCTTCGTGAACGAGCAGCGCATAGGGCGTCCAGACAATCAGCCGTCCAGCCTGGCCGACTTTCAGGCACAGATCCACATCGTTAAAGGAAACGGCCAGGCCGACCTCGTCCATCCCCCCCACTTGCTGGTACAGCTCGGTGCTGATCATCAGGCAGGCGGCGGTGACCGCGCTGTAATTCTGATCAAGATGCAAGCGGTGAAGGTAGCCGTTGGACTGCATTGAATCGCCGATAAACGGGTGGTCTGCAACACCACGCAACCCGAGTACCACACCTGCATGCTGAACAGTCCCGTCGAGGAATAACAGTTTGGCGCCCACTATCCCCACTTCCGGCCGCTGGGCGTGATGGAGCAGTGCACCAAGCCAGTCGCCATCAATGATCGCCGTGTCATTGTTGAGCAGCACCAGGTAATCGCCGCGGGCATGACTGGCCGCAAAATTATTGATCGCCGAAAAGTTGAACGGGTGCGGATAACGCAGGATGCGCACCTTGGGATTGTTCAACAGCTCCATACCGTTGAACCAGTCTCGCGCCTCGGCTGTTTCGCTGTTGTTGTCGACGATGATCAGTTCGTAATTCGTGTAGCTGGTTTTCTCCATGATGCTTTCGATGCAGCGCAGCAGCATCGGCAGGCAGTCCTTGGTGGGAATGAGGATCGACACCAGCGGCTGTTCCGCATGTTGGTAGACCACACGATTCGCCATTGGCAAAGGTCCGGCCAGCAGCTCATGCGCCACGCCCAGACGCTGCAAGTGCGCCCCGACGATGGCTGCCGAGTTCGCGATGACTTGCGGTTCACCGAGCCACTGAGGGAAATTGATGGCCTGATGCACCAGCACATCCGCGAGGTGCCCGACAGTGCCCAGACCGTGAGTTTCAATCAGCCGAAAAAGCAAATCATGGGGCGCCAGTTCGCTGAAGGCTGGATCAAAGCCGTCGGCAGACAGCGCGGCCTCGCGACTGAAAGCCAGTGCGCGGCCGACATAGGGATAACTGCGCAACATATCCAGATTCAAATCCGGCTTGAATACCGGACTCTGGCAGCCTTCAGCGGTCAGTGAGTCTTCATCGCTGTAGCATGCGCTGACACCGGGATTGAGCGCGATGCCTTCGGCGAGCAAAAGCAGCGCGTGGGGATCCAGTTCGTCTCCGCCACGCAACAGGTACCACCAGTCAACGTCGATCTCCTGTAACAGTTCATTGAGCTGGCTCGGCCACGATTCGGCCAACGGCAGCCAGACCAGATTATCGGCCGGCGTCACGCCTACAGGTTCGGCATTGGAGAGCACCACGATGGCCGCCGCCCGATAAAGCTGGCGGTCAATGCTTTCCAGGCTCGAACGCAACAGTCCGATATCACCCGTAGTGTCGGTCAACACCAACAACACGTCCGGTTGCCGCGGCCAGCTCGCCAGTCGCGCGGGCAAACCTTCGACCTCGACGGCGGCCAGTTGCCGACTCGCCAGCCAGCGCTGATAAAGGTCAATATTGCGCTGCTGCCGGCCAACATTCGCCAGAACGCCGAAAAAACGCTCTAACGTGTGTGCCAGGGTGCCGTCGAGCTGGCCACTTTCAACTTCGAAATCGCTGCCCGTCAGTTGAATCCGCTCCAAAGGCGCAAACACTTCAATGCGCGCAAAGAACATGGTGCCGGCAAAATAATCCGCTTCGTTGATGCCCTGCGGCTCAATACCGCCACGCTCGGCCAGGGTGACAAGCAACGCGCGGTTGCTTTCGCTGAGGAATCGGGTGACTGGCACCAGGTATCGCTGAGGACCCAGCATCGGCACATGCACCGGGTCGGCCAGGTGTTCCAGCGCTCGACTGAATCGTACCGGGTCCAGCAGATCATCGAATAGTTCAACGCCCCAATCGATCTCCCCGCCCAAGTGCAGCGAACGCTTGGTGTGCAGCTTGACCAGCATGCGGATGTTATCGGCACGCAAGAACGGCAGCACCCGCAGAAACGGCAAAACATCCCTGCCGTGATTCGGCACCCGGTATAGCGAAAAACTCAGTGTGCTGGCCGTCAGTTGAGCACAGATCTCATCTTCACGACCGGCTACGCAGGTTACGTAGAGGTGCAGGCGTTCAGTCTGTTTAATCAAACGACGCAGAATATCTTTCAGCACTTCGGGGTAATACGCATGGATAACCACGCCGACTGGCGGCTCGCCATCCTCGAACGCTGGCGGCTGCGCAACCAGCACTTCGCAGTCTTCGACGTGGGGTGCGGCGCTGCTGCCTGACTTGACGGACTGACGTTCAGAAACGCGGTGAGCACCTTGGGCTGATGGTGGAATTTTCATATTCAAACCAATTCAAATAGGGAGCGAGGCTGGAACTCGCTGGATGCGCCTTTCACGGCCGAGGTGAGCAAGTATCCACTTTAGTGAGAGCGCTGGCCTCATGACTGGACAGAGGATAAACGACGACAGGTGTGATTTGGCAGCCGATCGCTGGCCAATAATGACAGCCCCTACTCTGCGAGCGCGGCTTTAAATGGGTCGGTGAGTCCTGTGAACGTTGTGTCTCTAATGTCGGCAGAGGCTGTGTTTACTTAAATTGCCTCTCTGCGTAGGACCTCACCATGCACGACGCGCTTCAGCGCTATCGCCACGAATACTGGATTCGCAGAAACGAAAAAGCCCCGTAGATTTTCATCTACGGGGCTTTTTCTATGTAATGGCGGAGAGATAGGGATTCGAACCCTAGGTACCGGTGAAGGTACAACGGATTTCGAATCCGTCCCATTCGGCCACTCTGGCATCTCTCCAACGGCGCGCATCATAACAACACTTTTACCGAAAGCAAACCCTCTTTCGAAATTTTCTTCGTGCTATCAGATGCTTGCGTCGATTAAAGCGGTACACCCAGACGATTGGCGACTTCTTCGTAGGCTTCGATAACGTCACCGAGGCCCTGACGGAAGCGGTCTTTGTCCATCTTCTTCTTGGTGTCCTTGTCCCACAGACGGCAGCCGTCCGGGCTGAACTCGTCACCGAGGACGATGGAGCCGTCGCTGAACACGCCGAATTCAAGCTTGAAGTCGACCAGCAGCAGGCCGGCGTCATCGAACAGCTTGGTCAGGACTTCGTTGACCTTGAGCGACAGTTCTTTCATGCGCGCCAGTTGCTCGGCGGTGCCCCAACCGAAGGCCACGACGTGGGATTCGTTGATGAACGGGTCGCCCTTGGCGTCGTCCTTCAGGAACAGCTCGAAGGTGTACGGGTTGAGCTTCAGGCCTTCTTCAACGCCCAGACGCTTGACCAGGCTGCCAGCGGCGTAGTTACGCACGACGCACTCGACCGGGATCATGTCCAGCTTCTTGACCAGCACTTCGTTGTCGGCCAGCAGTTTGTCGAATTGGGTCGGTACGCCGGCCGCTTCGAGTTTCTGCATGATGAAGGCGTTGAACTTGTTGTTGACCATGCCTTTGCGGTCGAGCTGCTCGATGCGCTTGCCGTCGAACGCCGAGGTGTCGTTGCGAAACAGCAGGATCAAGCGGTCAGCGTCGTCGGTCTTGTAAACCGATTTGGCTTTGCCGCGGTAGAGTTCTTCACGTTTTTCCATGATGGGCTCCGCTTGCTAAGTAGGTGGGCTAGGCGATGTGGCGCCAGTCGAGCCCTGAATCTTGATCGGCCAGTTGCAGCCAGTCCGGGTCGCACCCGAGGGTGTCGACAAAACATTGCCGGGCCAGCTGCGGCAGGTTGTTCTTGCTGCTCAGATGGGCCAGGACCAGGTGTTGCAAGCCCTGCCAGCCCAACTCGGACACCAGGAATGCCGCCTGATGGTTGTTCAAATGTCCCAGCTCGCCGCCCACCCGCTGCTTGAGAAAGTACGGGTAATGACCACGGGCCAGCATGTCGCGACAATGGTTGGACTCGATCATCAATGCATCGAGGTCCCGATAACCATCCAGCACCCGCTCGCAGTAGGAACCCAGGTCGGTCAGCAGGCCGAAGCGCCGCTGCTGGTAATCACTGAAAACGTACTGGGTCGGTTCCTGCGCATCATGGGCCACGGCAATGACCCCGATGCTCAGTGCACCGATCTGCAGTTGCTCGCCGCCGGCCAGAAAGCCTGCGGGTTCAATCGGTTTGCGCATCCCGCGCAGTGTGCCGCGACTGAGGTAGACCGGTAGATTGTAGCGCCGAGACAGTAAACCCACGCCATGCACGTGGTCGGCATGTTCGTGGGTTACGAGTATCGCGCTCAGTTGCGCCGGGTTCACACCCAGGCGCAACAGGCGTTTTTCGGTTTCCCGCAGGGAAAAACCACAATCCACCAGCACATACGTATCAGCACTGGCGATCAGCGTGCCGTTCCCTTGGCTACCGCTGCCGAGAACGGCAAAACGCATGGTTGATCAGCCCAGGTTGTCCTGAATCACGCTCAACACTTTGCGTGCCACTTCAGCCGGCGCGACGGTGTTGATGTTTTTCTCGACGGTCACCTGAATGTTCTCGCCAACCTTGCTCAGGCGAACCTGATAACGCTCGGCACGGGCTTCAACTTCTTCCTTGCTCGGCGCACTGCCAAACAGGCTGCTGAAGAAACCAGGCTTGTCGTCTTTCTTCTCGGCTTTTTCGGCCAGGTTGATGTAGTACAGGCCCAGGCTACGGTTGATGTCTTCAACGCGCCATTCGCCTTGTTCCAGTGCACGGCCAACGCTCGACCAGGCACGATCCAGATCGTTACCGACGTTCAACACCGGGTTGCCGCTGCCGTCTTCGCTGAGGCTGACACGGCTTGGCGTATCGAAATCACGCGAGGCCAGCATCGACACCGAACCGCCCTTCTCGGAGATCCGGCTCATGCTCGCGAGCATGTCGTCGACCAGCGCTGCGTCCAGGCCAGTGTTGACCGAACGGTTGGTGAAGGCCACGTCGGCCGTGCTGCCGGCAGGACGCTCGGCGCTGACAACGTAGATTTCACTGGTGTTGCGCTGCACGCCCGGCTCGATCCGCACACGCACGCGGGTTTCGCTGTCGCTGGCGATGCCGGCTGCGCTCAGGCGCTTGGCCATGGCCGCGGACAGCTCGTCGGAATGCTGCCAGGTGGTGGTGAACTCGCCGGTCTGCGGGCGCTGTTCATCCAGACGGAAACCGTTGTCCTGGAAGAACTGCACCGCCACTGGCCAGACTTCGGCCGGTGGGTGCTGGGCCACAACCCAGCGAGAGTCACCGCTCTTCTGCAGCGAGTAATCGCTGGCATCGGCAACGGCCGACAGCGGCTGAGGACGCGGCACAATGTATTCGCCCTTCTCGGTGTCATCAGCAACGTTACGCGGGATCGGCAACAGCGGATCCAGACGCTTGGAAGTGCTGACTTCCGGTGGAAGTTGCATTGGTGCAGTCTGTTGCGCTTGCAGGTAATCGCTACCACGGTCGCGGAAATAACCTTCCGGCCCCCAGACCCATCCGCAGCCGCTGGTGCTGGAGATAATCAAGGCAAGTGCGGAAAGTCCGGCCATTCGCTTCATGCGTTGTACTTCCTCAATTAAACCAGGACGCTGCACTGGCGCAGGGCCGAGCGGAGCGTTTCGTGACAAGGTGTGCTCAGCCAGGTCAGTGGCAAGCGGATGCCTTCGTGCATCAGGCCCATTTCCACCAAAGCCCACTTCACCGGAATCGGGTTGGCTTCGATGAACAGGTCTTTGTGCAGTGGCATCAGTTTTTCGTTGATCGCCCGTGCGGTGTCGGCGTCGCCTTTGAGCGCAGCCTCGCACAGATCGGCCATTTCGCGCGGCGCGACGTTCGCCGTCACCGAGATGTTGCCTTTGCCGCCCAGCAGGATCAGCTCAACGGCGGTCGGATCATCGCCGGACAGCACGATGAAATCCTTGCTCACACCATCGATGATTGCTTTGGCACGCTTCAGGTCGCCGGTGGCTTCCTTGATACCGATGATGTTCGGCACGGTGGACAGGCGGATCACGGTCTCGGCTTGCATGTCGCAAGACGTGCGGCCAGGAACGTTGTAGAGAATCTGCGGAATGTCGACCGCTTCAGCGATGTGCTTGAAGTGCTGGTACAGACCTTCCTGAGTCGGCTTGTTGTAGTACGGAACCACCAGCAGGCAGGCGTCGGCACCGGCTTCCTTGGCGTTGCGGGTCAGCTCGACAGCTTCGCGGGTCGAGTTGGCGCCAGTGCCGGCGATGACCGGAATGCGCCCGGCAACCTGTTTGACTACGGCTTTGATGACGGCGATGTGTTCTTCTACATCAAGGGTTGCCGACTCGCCGGTAGTACCGACCGCGACAATGGCATGGGTGCCGTTCTTGAGATGGAAGTCCACGAGTTTGCTGAGGCTGTCCCAGTCAAGACGCCCTTGTGCATCCATGGGAGTGACCAGTGCCACCATACTGCCCGCAATCATGAAACCGCTCCTGCCGGAAAAAGAGAGCGGTAATGGTACTGGCGCCAAGATGCTTGCACAAGCGAAGTACTGCGCTGCCGCCATTCCCCTTGGCGCCGCTTTTCGCTACCCTTCAGACTTTGATCGGTACTGATCAGCTTGTACGCCGGGTTCCAGCCTCCCTTTACGGCCTCCCAGACCCCGTTCCTGCGTCGCATCGACGCGCTCCCGCTATAGTGGAGCGAGCCGCGAGCGCTTGCCGGGCCTCTTTGTACGGACAGCCAGAACAGGCACTCCCCGGTGGCCAACGCCCTTAAACCTACCGACCGCTCATCGCTTTAGGAATGCTGCATGTCCACCCCCACAGTTCGCGAACAATTCCTTGTCATCAGTGCCCTCGGCGCCAACCCCATGGAGCTGACTAACGTCCTGTGCCGCGCCAGCCATGAAAATCGCTGCGCCGTGGTTACTTCTCGCCTGACTCGCCACGGCGAGTGCAGCGCTTTGGTCCTCGAGGTCTCCGGCAGTTGGGATGCCCTCGCCCGCCTGGAAGGCAGCTTGCCGGGCCTGGCCAAGAAACACGCTTTCACCGCCAACGTGGTGCGCAGCGCGCCGCTGGAAAATCGTCCGCAGGCCCTGCCGTACGTGGCGTATGTCAGCTCGGCGTATCGCCCGGACATCATCAATGAGCTGTGCCAGTTCTTCATGGATCACAACGTCGAACTGGAAAACCTGACCTGCGACACGTATCAGGCGCCGCAGACCGGCGGCACCATGCTCAACGCCACATTTACCGTGACCCTGCCCGCCGGCACCCAGATCAGCTGGCTGCGCGACCAGTTCCTCGACTTCTCCGACGCGATGAACCTGGACGCACTGATCGAGCCTTGGCGCCCACAGAACCCAATGTAAGGAAACTTTCATGGCCGTTGTCATCGACCAACCGGTTGCCGATTTCGCAGCACCTGCCACCAGCGGGCAGACTGTCAGCCTGTCTGCCCTCAAGGGCAAGCAAGTGGTGATCTATTTCTATCCGAAGGACAGCACCCCGGGTTGCACCACAGAAGGCCAGGGCTTTCGTGATCAATACGCCGCATTCAAGGCCGCCAATACCGAGATTTTCGGTATCTCCCGCGACAGCCTGAAGTCCCACGAGAACTTCAAGTGCAAGCAGGAGTTTCCGTTCGAGCTGATCAGCGACAAGGACGAAGCCGTCTGCCAACTGTTCGATGTGATCAAGCTGAAGAAGCTGTACGGCAAGGAATACCTGGGCGTAGATCGCAGCACGTTTCTGATTGATAAGGACGGTGTGCTGCGTCAGGAATGGCGTGGCGTGAAAGTGCCGGGGCATGTGGATGCTGTTTTGGCAGCTGCGCAGGACTTGAATAAAGCCTGATGGCTTTGCGTCGCCCTCATTGACGCCTTCGCGAGCAAGCTCGCTCCCACATTGGACTTGTGAACGCCACAGATCCAGTGTGGGAGCGAGCTTGCTCGCGAATGGGCCCTGACTTCACCGAATAATCGGGATCAACCACTAGAGCAGTGGCGCCACCACCGGTTCCTTGCGCGGCCACGCATCCAGCACTGCCTTGAACAGGGTCGCCAGCGGGATCGCAAAGAACACGCCCCAAAAGCCCCACAACCCGCCAAACAACAGCACCGCACAGATGATTGCCACCGGGTGCAAATTGACCGCCTCCGAGAACAACAGCGGCACCAGCACATTGCCATCCAGTGTCTGAATGATCCCGTAGACCGCCATCAGATAAATGAACTGATCGCTCCAGCCCCACTGGAACAGCGCAATCAGCAGCACCGGCACGGTCACCACCACCGCGCCCACATACGGCACCACCACCGACACACCGACCAGCAACGCCAGCAGCGCCGCATAGTTGAGTCCGAGGGCGACAAACGCGATGTAGGTCACGCCGCCGCAAATCACGATTTCGATGACCTTGCCGCGAATATAGTTGGCGATCTGCCGGTTCATCTCCTGCGCAACCCGAGTGATCAGCGCGCGCTCACGCGGCAAGTAGCCACGCACCCACTCGCCGATCATGACCCGGTCCTTGAGGAAGAAGAACACCAGAATCGGCACCAGCACCAGGTAGATCATGATGTTCACCAGCAGCGGCAGACTCGACAGCGAGAACGTCAGCGCCCACTGGCCGAACTTGCCGATCTCGCCACGCGCCGCCTCGATCGCCTGCAACACTTGCTCATCGGACACCAGGTGCGGATAGCGTTCCGGCAGCAGCAACAGCAGCGACTGCCATTTGGCGAGCATGCCCGGCAACTCATTGAACAGGGTGATCAACTGATGCCAGAGCAACGGCAACACCACAAGGATAAACAGCATCAGCACGCCCATGAACAGCGCAAACACCAATCCTACCGCCACACCACCCGGCACGCGCAGACGCTCGATCGTGACCACCAGGCCCTGCATGAGATACGCCAGCACCATCCCCGCCAACACCGGCGCGAGCATGCCGCCGAGGGTGAGCACGGCCGTGAAGGCGAGAACCAGCAGCACCGCCAGCACCACCGCTTCCTCATCGGAGAAATAGCGCTGAATCCAGTCGCGTAACACTTTGAACATCAATAATCCTTAGATTGTAACGCTGTCGATTTCAGGCCTTTTTCAACCAGTAACGGTAAACACCTGCTTCGTCTTCTTCGCGCAGCAGCGTATGACCGGCCAATTTGGCAAAGGTGCGAAAGTCGCGTTGCGAGCCCGCATCGGTGGCGATCACCTTGAGGACGGCGCCACTCTGAAGCTTGTTCAGCTCCATTTTCGCCTTGAGCAACGGCAACGGACAATTCAGGCCACTGGCGTCCAGTTCCACGTCATGGGCTACAGCGTCAGTCATTGCGTCACTCCGGTTCAGGTCTTCGAGCTGCCTAGAATATCTGGTCGCAGCTTCGGTGTCCGGCTACAGTAAGGTCTTTGTCTTCTAAGGCTTTGTGCATGACTTTTCTGCGCCCTACCCTGCTGACGCTCGCTTGCCTGCTCGCCTCACCAGGCTTTGCCGACGATCTGCCGTCACTCGGCGACGCCAGTTCTGCCATTGTCTCGCCGCAACAGGAATACCAGCTTGGCCGCGCTTGGCTGGCGATGTTGCGCAGCCAGGTTTCACAGCTCAACGATCCGCAGCTCAAGGACTACGTCGAGTCCAGCGTCTATAAGCTGGTGGAGACCAGTCAAGTCACTGACCGACGTCTTGAATTCATTCTGATCAACAGCCCGCAGCTCAACGCCTTTGCGGCGCCGGGCGGCGTGGTCGGGGTCAACGGCGGTTTGTTCCTCAATGCGCAGACCGAAGGTGAATACGCTTCGGTACTGGCGCACGAACTGGCGCACTTGTCGCAACGCCACTTTGCGCGTGGCGTCGAGGCATCGCAACGAATGCAGGTGCCGATGATGGCCGCGCTGCTGGCCGGGATCGTCATCGCCGCAGCCGGTGGCGGTGACGCTGGTATTGCGACCATCGCCGGTACGCAGGCAGCGGCGATTCAGTCGCAACGTACCTTCTCCCGGCAGAACGAACAGGAAGCCGACCGCATCGGCATTCTCAATCTGGAGAAGGCCGGGTATGACCCGCGCTCGATGCCGACCATGTTCGAACGCCTGATGCGTCAATACCGTTTCGACGCCAAGCCACCGGAATTCCTGCTGACTCACCCGGTGACCGAATCGCGTATTGCCGACACCCGCAACCGTGCCGAACAGGCCAAACCGGGCGGCATTGAAGACTCCAAGCGCTATCAATTGATCCGCGCGCGCGTGCAGTTGATCTACGAAGAAACCCCGGGCCTGGGCGCCAAGCGTTTCCGTGCGCAGCTGGATGAAAACCCGAAGAACGATGTGGCGCGCTACGGTCTGGCGATTGCGCAGATCAAGGGTGGCCAGTTGAATGAAGCGCGCGAGAATCTCAAGCAATTGCTGGCGACGTCGCCGAACGAAATCATCTACAACCTTGCCCAAGTCGATCTGGACATCACCAATAATCGTTTGCCGGATGCACAGTCCCGTGTGGACCGGATGCTTACACAATATCCGGGCAACTATCCGCTGAATCAGGTTCGAGTGGATCTGCTGCTGAAACAGAATCGCGCGCCGGATGCCGAGAAGGCGCTGGAAGCATTACTCAAATCCCGCCCGGATGATCCGGATGTCTGGTATCAGGTCGCCGAAACCCGTGGCTTGTCGGGGAACATCATTGGCCTGCACCAGGCGCGGGCCGAGTATTTCGCGCTGGTTGGCGATTATCGCCAGGCGATCCAGCAACTCGATTTTGCCAAGCGCAAGGCGGGCAGCAACTTCCCGCTGTCTTCACGCATCGATGCCCGCCAGCGTGAGCTGATGGAACAGGAGCGGATGGTCAAGGACATGATGGGCTAAGCCTCCTGCCATCCAGACAAAGCTTCAGACATAAAAAAACCGCCTCTTTCGAGGCGGTTTCTTTTTTACCTTAGCGCTGGATTATTCAGCCAGTTTGAAGGTGATGAAGCTGGCACGACCTTGACGCAGAACGCGCATCGACACCGAACGGTTCTTCGGCAGTGCCTTGGCGATCTCGCCGAACTCCTTGGTGGAGCCGATGGCCTGGTTGTTCAGGTGCGTGATCACGTCACCTGGCTGCAGACCAATCAGCGCCGCAGGACCGTCCTGCACTTCCTTGATCACCACACCACCTTTGAGGTCGTAGGTTTTCTTCTGCTCGGCGGTCAGCTCGCCCACCGACACACCGAGGCGGTTGCTGGTGCTTTCAGTGCCGGACTTCGGCAGTGCATCCAGCTCTTTGTCTTCGTCAGGGATCGCGCCAACGGTCAGCTCGACATTCTTGCGCTTGCCTTCACGAATCACTTCCAGATTGGCTTTGGCGCCAGCTTTCAGTGCGCCGACCAGATGCGGCAGATCAGCAGACATGACGATCGGCTGACCGTTCATGCTCAGGATCACGTCGCCGACTTGCAGGCCGCCCTTGGCTGCCGGGCCGTCATCCTGAATCTGGGCAACCAGCGCGCCGGCCGGTTTATCCAGACCGAACGACTCGGCCAGATCCTTGTTCACTTCCTGAATGACCACGCCGAGCCAGCCACGGCTGACCTTGCCGCCGCTCTTCAGTTGGTTGGACACATCCATTGCCACGTCGATCGGGATCGCGAACGACACGCCCATGAAACCACCCGAACGGGTGTAGATCTGCGAGTTGATGCCGACCACTTCACCGTTCAGGTTGAACAGCGGACCACCGGAGTTGCCCGGGTTGATCGGCACGTCGGTCTGAATGAACGGCACGTAGTTTTCGTTCGGCAGGCTGCGGCCAACGGCGCTGACGATGCCTTGAGTCACGGTATGGTCGAAGCCAAACGGCGAACCGATTGCCACGACCCACTGACCGGCTTTCAAGTCCTGGGATTTGCCGAGTTTGAGCACCGGCAGATCCTTGCCTTCGATTTTCAGCAAAGCCACGTCGGAGCGTGGATCGGTGCCGATCAGCTTGGCTTTCATTTCACTGCGATCGGCGAGGCGGACGAGGATCTCGTCGGCATCGGCGATTACGTGGTTATTGGTCAGGATGTAGCCATCCGGGGAGATAATGAAGCCCGAACCCAGCGACTGCGCTTCACGCTGACGACCACCACCCGGCGAACGCTGCTGAGGCGGCATGCCGCGCTCGAAGAACTCGCGCAGCATCGGCGGCAGGCCTTCCAGATCAGGCATCTGCTGGTTCACTTTGCGATCCGGCAGTTTCTGCGTGGTACTGATGTTCACCACGGCTGGCGAAGCTTGTTCGACCAATTGGGTGAAGTCAGGCAGATCGGCCGCTTGCGCCGCAGGCACCGCCTGACCGAGCAACAGCACAGTGGCGAAAATGGAGAGATAGGATTTCAAACTTGGTATCGACATACAGCTCCCGTTACGACGAGCAGGGTTAAGCGATATGGAGCAAGGAACGCCGGAAACCACCGACCGGCATTTTTGTTCCGGCAACAACAAACAAGGCCAGAGCCGTGAGGCTCTGACCTATAAAAAATTTTCGGGGTATTTGCAAATGAAAATGCTCAGCAAACATTTCATCTACGTCTCGATGAAGACGTGGTAATGACTGAAATCAGCTCACTGCTTACTGGTTGCAGTGCCATCGGTATTTCGCATCGACAGAGCAATTCGTTCGGCAGTGCCAATTGGAATTTCACCAACCACGGTGACCATCATCTCGCCTTCAGGCGTTGTCAGGCGACGTGAAACGGCAACGGTTGGACCCAGTTGCGTGCGGGTGTCAGTGACGGTTGCGCCGTTCAAAGGCTCAAGGAAAACCGAAAAACGTGCCAAGCCGTCGTCGTACAGCAAACTGTTGACCTGAGTCTTGGTTTCCGGGTCCTTGTGCGAGGTGCTGCTGGTCAGTTCAAAACCCGGCGGCAGCCAGTCCGAATGCCAGACCTGAGCGGTCTTGACCGCCGAAGCCTTGTCGCTGTCGAGCGTTATCGCTTTACAGTCGGCATCAGCCTGCAAATCTTTGTCCGACGGGACTTCGTCAGTATCGAGACTGGTGAACTGGAAGCGTTCGAGCAACTGCCCCTTGTCGTTCAGCAGCAACGACTTCAGCGGCAAACCCGTTTTCTTGTCCAGATGCAATTCAAAACCGTAACGATGCTGATCGCGAGGCGTCAGCGATACAATCACTGCGTCTCGCCCAGCCACGCGCGATTTGCCGATGACGGCAAGGTCATACCAGTTTTTCAGCTTTTGCGGATCGAGAGGACGAGCGGCTGAGTTGGGGGAATCCCCCAGACCGGCAATCAGGGTGCCGCTGACGCATTGAGTGTGTCCATCAATGCGCACGACTTCCTGCGCCGAACCGTCGAGCTGGAGTAAACGCTCGCGAACCTGGCCATTCTGGACGCGATGCCAGATGTTATGGGTAGAAAAGCTACCGTTACGCTCGTATACGAAAGTGCCGTGAAAGCTTTGCTGCTGCTCGGCCTGGCCCAGACGGGTCAACCAGTCCTGGGCCTCATCAGCGTGGGCTGGAACTATGAACCAGCCACTGAGCAGAAGCGAAAGTAGAGGTATGGCGCGCATGATCCTCCTTAACGGTTTTCCAGACTTGCTGCACGTGCGTATGGCAACGCGCTTTCAGTGCCTTTCAGTGCGGCCTGTTGTGCGTGCTGACGCAGGTAGCCTGGCAGACGCTGATCATGCCAGCCTGGCTGACCTTGCAGTACGCCGTTGGCCATAGGGCCAGTGGCTTCCGAACTTTCACTATAGCCTGCCAGAACAGCCGGACCTTTGACCTGTGGGGTGGCCAGGGTTGGCTGATTGGATTGCTGAGCCAGTTCGACACCAGCGATTTCGTCCTGGTTGTACAGACGAACACCGGCCAGAACGGCAACAGTCACCGAGGCTGCAACAGCCAGACGGCCAAGATTGCGCCATGGGCTGCGAGATACTTTGGCCGGAGCCGTTTCGTCTTCCAGTGCAGCAGACACTGCCGCAGCGATATCCAGACGTGGAAGCAGCAGATCCTTGTGCATGGCTGCCCGAGCGATCTGGTAACGAGCCCAGGTCTCACGGGTATCCACATCATCCAGTGCATTGAGCACTCGACGCAATTCCAGTTCGTCCGCTTCGTTATCCATCACTGCGGACAGCGATTCCTGCAGGGCTTCACGACTCATGGCGTTCCTCTCTTGGCTGTCGCCGCTGTCTCAGTTTTCCTGCAACAACGGCTGCAGGGCTTTATCGATGGCCTCCCGGGCGCGGAAAATCCGGGAGCGCACGGTACCCACCGGACATTGCATGACGCTCGCAATGTCCTCGTAACTCAGACCATCGAATTCACGTAAAGTTAACGCAGTACGCAAATCCTCTGGCAGTTGCTGAATGGTTCGATGGACAGTGCCTTCGATCTCATCCCGCAGCAGTGCACGTTCTGGTGACTCGAGATCCTTGAGGCCATGATCGCCATCGTAGAACTCTGCATCTTCGGAACTTACATCGCTATCCGGCGGCCGGCGGCCGCGTGAAACCAGGTAATTCTTTGCCGTGTTAATGGCAATACGGTACAGCCACGTATAAAACGCACTGTCGCCGCGAAAGTTTCCAAGTGCTCGATACGCCTTGATAAAGGCTTCCTGAGCCACGTCCTGGGCTTCATGGGTGTCGTGCACAAAACGCACGATCAACCCGAGAATCTTGTGCTGATACTTCAGCACCAACAGATCGAAAGCTCGCTTGTCGCCGCGTTGAACGCGCTCGACCAGCTGCTGATCCTCTTCCTGGGTTAGCATGAACACTCCTCGATAAGCCCGAAGGAGACTTGCATAACTAAACGACCAGACTTGCAAACATAGACTCGGGCTTTTCGCAAAAGTTCTCCCCCTCCAGGCAAGTTTCCTGCGGGCTCTGATTTGGCACGCACGAAAAGCGCAGCTCGGGATAAACCGGCTGCGCGAATAATCTTGTCATCGGTTTCGCCGGCAGGAATCCAACCGCAGATTCCGCACTGAAGCCGACACTGTCCCTTATCTCTGGCACCGACTATTGATCTTGGGCCTTTGGCAAAAGTTCCAATTATTTATAGCCTTCACCACCTGACATTGGGCGACCCTGTGCAGAAAAAGGCTGTTTCAGCACCGATACAGTCGTCTTTTCCCCAAACGGGTGAGAAAAACTTCCGACGAAGCACACGGTTTTTTCGGTCACAGTAGTTTCACAATGCCATATCGGCCCGGCTATTGTGCCGCTCCCCCCCTCTATATACTAGTGGGCTGTGTGGCTGTCTTGACTCGCCGATCCGGCAGTCCTGCACCACCCCCGACCCGGGTCGCTTTGAGCGGAATCCTGTAATGAGCCAACAATTCCAACATGATGTTCTGGTCATTGGCAACGGTGCTGCCGGTTTGAGTCTCGCGCTGACCCTGCCGGGTCATTTGCGCATTGCCGTATTGAGCAAAGGCGATCTCGCCAACGGATCCACCTATTGGGCCCAGGGCGGCGTCGCAGCTGTGCTGGATGACACCGACACTGTCGAATCCCACGTCGACGACACCCTGAACGCCGGCGGCGGTCTGTGCCACGAAGACGCAGTGCGTTTCACCGTCGAGCACAGCCGAGAGGCCATCCAGTGGCTGATCGACCAAGGCGTGCCCTTCACCCGCGACGATCAGTCCGGCACTGAAGACGGCGGATTCGAATTTCACCTGACCCGCGAAGGTGGCCACAGTCACCGCCGCATCATCCATGCGGCCGATGCCACCGGCGCTGCCATCTTCAAAACCCTCCTGGCCCAGGCCAAAGAGCGTTCGAATATCGAACTGCTGGAGCAGCGGGTCGCCGTCGACCTGATCACCGAACGACGCCTGGGCATGGAAGGCGAACGCTGCCTCGGCGCCTACGTACTCAACCGCAAGACTGGCGAAGTCGACACCTACGGTGCACGCTTCGTGATTCTGGCCTCGGGCGGTGCTGCCAAGGTCTATCTCTATACCAGTAACCCCGACGGCGCCTGCGGTGACGGCATCGCCATGGCCTGGCGTTCGGGTTGCCGGGTGGCGAACCTGGAGTTCAACCAGTTCCACCCGACCTGCCTGTATCACCCGCAGGCCAAGAGTTTTCTGATCACCGAAGCCCTGCGCGGCGAAGGCGCCCATTTGAAGCTGCCCAATGGCGAACGCTTCATGTCCCGCTTCGACAAGCGCGCCGAGCTGGCACCGCGTGACATCGTCGCCCGGGCCATCGACCATGAAATGAAGCGTTTGGGCGTTGACTGCGTGTATCTCGACATCAGCCACAAACCCGAAGCGTTCATTAAAAGTCACTTCCCGACTGTTTATGAGCGCTGCCTGGGATTCGGCATCGACATCACCAAACAGCCGATCCCGGTCGTCCCGGCCGCGCATTACACCTGTGGCGGCGTGATGGTCGATCAGAACGGTCGCACCGATGTGCCGGGCCTGTATGCCATCGGCGAAACCAGCTTCACCGGCCTGCATGGCGCCAACCGCATGGCCAGTAATTCGCTGCTGGAATGTTTCGTCTATGCCCGTTCGGCGGCGGCGGACATTCTCGCGCAACTGGACGATGTCGCCGCGCCAAGCGCCCTGCCCGTCTGGGACGCCAGCCAGGTCACCGACTCCGACGAGGACGTGATCATCGCGCACAACTGGGATGAACTGCGGCGGTTCATGTGGGACTACGTCGGCATCGTGCGCACCAACAAGCGCCTGCAACGGGCGCAGCACCGTGTGCGCCTGCTGCTGGACGAAATCGACGAGTTCTACAGCAACTACCGAGTAAGCAGAGACTTGATTGAACTGAGGAACCTTGCTCAGGTAGCTGAACTGATGATCCAGTCAGCGATGGAACGCAAGGAATCTCGGGGTCTGCACTACACGCTGGACTATCCAGAGATGCTGCCAGAGGCGAAGGATACGATCCTTACACCGACCAGATGAGGCACGTTAGGAGACCTGAGCGTAGCACGCTAAGACCCCGTTTTGTAACAGCTTTGCGCCATATTTGTCCCAGCTCTGGGGTCTCTATCGTCTGCCTATGAGGGTCTCTATGGCGCCTGTGCGGGCCTGCGCGAGGGCCTACGGGGGAACCTTGGCAGTCAGTATTAATGAGGTGGTCTTTCAGATTTTTCTGTCAGATTCTCATTAAGAGGTCTTGAAGTGCCCGTACAGCC
This sequence comes from Pseudomonas sp. ok266, assembly GCF_900110195.1. Taxonomy (NCBI): domain Bacteria; kingdom Pseudomonadati; phylum Pseudomonadota; class Gammaproteobacteria; order Pseudomonadales; family Pseudomonadaceae; genus Pseudomonas; species Pseudomonas sp. ok266. Next base: position 106,177 of record NZ_FOCU01000013.1, read on the forward strand.
ACAAGACCAGATGGACAACCATGCAGACCCAGTAGGCAGCCTGTAGGTTGTCCATGAGATTTCCTTAAGTTTGGTTATCGTGCCCTCAAGCCCAGCTCTGCGGCTTTTTGAGGACTCAAGTGGCCCCGCATTACGGCAGCCTTGAGACCAACCTGAGTGTTCTTGCGGGGAGTCTTGAGGGACTTCCAGTCGCACCTGTCATTGAAGGTCATGCGCCTGAGGATGTCTGCGCTATAGACGTTACCCAGCGAGGCCATCTTATCGGCCACCAGCATTGCTACCTCCGGCATCTCAAGGATCGCCTCGAAGGCGTCATAGACCATATCCTTGAAGTCTTCGGAGACCCACCCGGCATACTCGATGGTCGCCCGTTTGGTCGCAAATACCTTGGAGCCGGAGCGACCATTGTTTAACGCATGCAGAAATTGCATTCGTTCCAGATGCTCAGCGGTTTTGGTTCGCCATTGGCCGGGTTGCTTGCCCTTGGGCAGTTCCAGAGTCTTCCAGATGTCTGTCAGATCCCACATACCGGAGTCGTTAGCTTTAAAGGCTTGTCCTTCGATGATGATAACGTGAGAGGCATGCTTGTGTTGGATGTCGATTGTCATTTCATGGTGTCCTTTTTGTTTGCTCTCTGAGTTCGCTCCCACAGACCAGCACACAGACCCCATGACGGGTTCTGGCCGGTGGCACAGAGAGCAAACAGAAAGACTGTGTATGGATGATTGCCCAGCGACGGGCGAAGGGTTGAAGCGAGATTGCCTATCCTCGTTGGTGAGGGGTTTTGTTAAGCGTTGCCCCTGCCGATCCCTCTCGGGTCGGGCTTACGGGGCTTCCAAAGGATATTCCTCAGGTCAGCTTGATGTTGGTAATCATCGGGAAAGCCACGGTTTGAGTTTGAAGACCATCCGCAGTCAGCTTCACTTTGACCTTGCCGTTAGCCACGATGTCCACAACTGTCATGATCTCCACGTCCCAGCACTGATGGGCGCCATTACGGGTCGCTTGGATCCTCCAGATGTCCCCGTTACCACCTTCGCGATAACTCAGCGAGGTGAACATTTTAGGCAGCAGGAACAGGCCACGGTCAGTACCGCTATAAGGCTGCACAGAGGCACCAATCAGAGACTCAATGTCTTCAACACCTGCACGCTGAGCAGCACGCTCAAGAACCGCGAGCAACGACACCGGCAGCAGAACCACAAAGTCCGACAGCGAGCTACCTACGGTCTGGTTGATGTTCATCGTCAAGATGTCGATCAGATCCTCAGCGACCTCCACAGGCTTACCGGTTGGCTTAGTCGCTGACACGCTTTCAGTGGATGGAGCGCTAGAGAGGATACCGGCGATCTTGCCAGCGGCATCATGTTCGATGTCCCGTAAGAGCTTCTCACCGGTCTGGTGCATTGAGCCTTCAGTGAATCCCGCCATCAGGTTATGGTCGAGGATGGTGAAGCGCTTGCTAATGACCAATGCTGTATCGGTTGGCTCGGTGAAGATCACAGACCCGGCTAGGACTTCGCCCTTCGAGACGGTCTGGTTATCCCAGTTCTTACGAGGATCGAAAGTGACGGAGCGATCAGCCATCGTGATGATTTGCTGACCAGTTGCTTCAGAGCCAGCCGGACGGAATTCACAAGGGGTGTGTTCGATTGCCGCTTGGCGCCACTCATCACCGTTGAGGTAATCGTTGAGGGCCTCTGTAAGGGCTTCAACATAGACGGACACATCGGTGGCCGCTTGTGTCTCCACACAGACATCAGCCGTATTGAAGCGGATCGACCCATTTTGACTATCGGTGAGAGCAGTGCTGTAAGTCGATGGTTTGACGTATTGGTTAAGCTGTTTCATTGGAATAGGTCTCCTGAAGAAAAGTAGGGAAGTGATTGGTGCAGGTCTGGAGCTATCAGCCGTTATTACGGGAGCGTGCTGCCAAAACCCTTTGAGCTTGTTCACGGATGGCAGCAGCACGGGCTTCTCTTTCAGCTTTCGCTTGGGCCAGTTCGCGTGGCGTCCGCTCGCGTAAACGCTCAGCACGCTCGTCAGCTTCCCGCTGGAGTTGCTCACGGGTCTCTTTCTGCTCCCGTTTGGTCATGAAGTAGACCTGAGCGTCCTCTTGGATGGCCTTGAGGGACAAACCGGCTTCCTCGAAGGCTTTGATAACGCCAAACTTGGTGCCGTTGTTCCGGCCACACTGGGCCATCAGCAAGGGCAACATGACGCTTTCGACGTACTCACGATTGAGGGTCTGCCCCGACACAGTTACTTCGTTCTTCAGGACTTTGGTTATGGTGATATTCATGGGTTTGGATCTCCTATGAGGTGACCCTTTGATCGACCTTGGCGCCATAGACGCGCACGACAAGACGGCAAGGAGGGAGCCGCATGGGCATCTTCCAAGGTCGATCAAAAGGTTCTTGGTTTGGGTTATGTGGCTAATGCTGGATCAGGACATGGCAAGCCTGAAGGCATCTGAAGGGCACCAGTGAGGCGACACTGGGTTATTGCTGAGCTGCTATGGGACGAGCTTTGAGGATAACGGGAACACCCTTCACGGCTCCGTAAAGAGCGATCAGGTCGAGACCAGTAGCAGCCATAAGAGCCTCAAGGGACTTCATTAGGAATGTTCCCAACTTGCCCGAGACGAACTCACTGGTTTTCTCTGGGGGCCGGTTAGTGAAAACATCGAGAGCTTTTAGATCGAACAAAGCGGTAGCGGATCGACCGGTCATTGCCGATTCGATAGACAACAAGGTTTCACGATGTTGATGATCGAGACCATTGAGTTTGAAGTGGAATCGCATGGGCCTCCTTTGAGACGAACTGAGAGAATGGGATATTCATGGTCGCCAGACCAGTCCCTAACTTAGAGAGAGCTTGAGAGAATCTTTAAGACAAAAGCAAAGATTTATTTAAAGAATAATAATCAGAGTTACTCAATGAGTAATCTTTAGAATCTTTAAGTTAAAGGCCCCCATGAACATTGAGCAGTACACGGTGGCCCCAATCCCGTGCAAGGCTTCCCAGCGATGCCCTCAAGAGGCACCGACTAACGATCAGCAATTTCAATGTTCGCTCCTTCCTACTGGAGCCAGACACGGGGTCTGCTTACCGGGGACATTTGAGCGTTGGCGAGCTGGTCGCGCTTGGCACTCGGTGTTCTCTGGTCGGATCCATGGAGGAGCCGGTAGGAATCTGAATAGTCAGCCGGACAACGATTTATTTTCGTTGGTGCGTTGCCCGGTAGCCATAGTGAGGGTTTTTAAATTTCGGTTGACATTTATGCAGGGGTTACCTGAGGAATATTGAGAAGATCAGCGGCTGGTCTCGCCAGTTCCCACGTCCAGATAAACCTTATTGCTAAGTGTCATCCCTCCGCAATAAGTGAAGTACATCCCCTTTCCTCTATTCGGTGAGGACATCCACCCACCCATTTCTTCAAAGTCGCTCTCGCTGCAAATGCCTTCATTGATTAGCTTGCGGGCACCTTGAGAGAATTGCGCTCTATAAAGTCTGTAATCATCCGACCCCTTAATGAGCGCATTATCACCAATTGCGCCATTTGCTGGATCTTCAGGGCGATTCACAGCCAAATCTTTAGCTTGAACCCACTCAGCAAACTTACCGTCCGCGATGCCATTTGAGCTTATACAGGATGCATTTCCATCCTTCACATACTCACTTTTCCCATTCACACAGGAAGCTGAGTATCGTTTAGTTACCCGCACCCACCCACCATTTTCCTCAAGAGCCTTGACGCTCTCTCTGAACATCAGACGACCTGCCACCCCACACTCAATCGAAGGACAGGTGTGTCGATCCGTGCGATCTGTATTAACCCATAATTGACTCTCAGCAGCAGCGGATCCAGAGAGGGCGTGAAGCGTAATAAAAAGCACGGCACTGGAAGTGGAACGTCCTTTGTTCAATTTCAAGCCCTACCTATTGTGATTTATAGGGTATTTGATCGAGAAAATCATACAGTTTTATTCGTCTCTTCAACGCAGCGGTGCAGGGACTATCCGCTAAGTCAATGTTTAAAAAGAAACTTATAAACTCTTACCATCAGCATTTTTTATGGCTTGATCGGCCACATCGCAAATGAATTTGGCGATACTTGAGGCGACATTCCCGCTCTCAAATAGAAAATCATTTTCGAATTTATACTCACCACTAACACTTAAAGTTACCAGCTTTCCCATTTTACTTTTGCAGTCTCCAGCAGAGACGTACCACTTATTCAAATCTATTTTAGATGGCTTAGCGCTGACCATCCTTCCTGCTATTACCGCGATAGGCACATCGCTCTTATTTTTTGAAAACTCAAACGAGCCGGTCTTGGCTTCCCACTTTGTACCATCGTCAGACGTGGCAAGGCCTATCCAATTTTTTTCCGCAGATGCTGAATAACTGAGGAGTGGAAACATTGCCCCCACCAAAAAAACCAAACGCTTTTTATTCACACTCATCATCTTCACTCATCCTATCTGGCGTGATTCACGCGAACCAAAATGCAAACATTGACGACCACCAACTCACGATCCTTAACCAAGATTATTGCGTACTCGAAGAGCGTTCCAAGTAAACGCCTTAAGCCAAATTAAAGCAGATAGCTGCATCACGCGTTTGAAGCCTCCTTTGATGAACCACTTAACGATATCATTAAGGCATCACTCAGGCGACAGACCAGATTTCAGTCATTCAGAAGCAGTGAGTATCTAAGCGAGCAAAGCTGTCTTCAAGGCCTCAGCCAGCCGCTCTACCCCCACAGAGCTTCCAGCCCCGTACAGGTCGTTACTGATAGATCCCGAAGCGTGCCCCAAGATTGCCTCGTTGATTTCCACTTGGGTCGCAACGGCCTTCAGCGCTCCTGCCAATGAGTGACGGAGTGAGTGGAACGTCTGTGTCCGATCAGCATTCAAGCTCAGAACATCTCGAAGAGTGCCATTGAGAACCGCAGAGAACTGCCCAGCTCCCAGCTTGAACAACTGCGAGTCGACCTTCTCGACAAACCTAAGGAACGCTTGAAGGTCAAACCCATAGGCCCCATCGGTCAGCGGTACCACACGGATCGCATTCTTGGTCTTGGCTGTCTTGCCATCGTTCCTATTAATGTCGATGACCCAGACTCCTTTGCCGTCAGTGCCTGGGATCTTCTTAACGTCAGCCTTGGTGAGCTGCCTCAGTTCCTCAATGCGAGTTCCAGTGATGACCCCAAGAGACAATGCCCAGCCCTGCCACGAGTCAACCGGGAGCGTCTTGGCGTGGGCCATGAGTGCCTTTACCTGATCCTGTGAAAACGCCTCACGGGAGCTATCGGCGCCTTTGGTAGGCTTCAGACCCTTATCGAAGCTCTTATCGATATAGCCGTTATGTACCGCCCAATCCATGACAGTGGTAAGGCGGGTCAGTATCTTCTTCACGGTTGACGCTGAGCGATCCTCAAGGAGCTTTTCCTTCAGAGCCACCATGTCAGCACGTGTGTGGATCTTCAGATCAAGCTCACCCAGCACAGCAGCAATAGCCCCACAGGAAGACTTTATGTCCCGCATAGTGCTTGCCTCTACGTGTTCCTTGCGCTCGTCCATGTAAAGCTCAGAGATGGCCTTGAAGGTCAACGGCTTGGAGGCTTCAGCTGATAATACAGATAGAGACGGACGCAGGGCCACAGACGTGCTACAAGGCTTACCTTTAAGTTCTCTAACGATCTCGACCAGTTTCCCCGGCCTCCCATTCAGGCGCTCCTGAGATGCCTCAATGATCTCCAATGCCTTCCCCACTGCTCGTTGCTGATTCAGGCTCAAGGACATCTTGGCGCTGGCCTCTCGGAGCGCTTCATGATGCTCATCGTGGATCATTTCATAGGCGACCAATGAGCTATCCCCGTGCGCCATCGCCAAGGATGACTCGGCGATGTCTACCAGACGCTCACGAAGTTCGCCCCAAGTAGCCTCAGGGTTGTCGAAGTGATACGCCTTGAGGGTCTTGAGGATGTCCTTCGAGATGGTCATAGCGGTGGCCTTGTCGGTAGTTCTGAGCGAAAGCGTGAAGACGCCCGCAGCGGTGCCTTGAGGGCGAAGGCGAAGGTAATAGCGACCAGACCGGCGATAGTGGTACGGCTTGGCGAGCGCAGTTTGTAACAGGTTTGTCCCACTTTGGGAGCGGTGGTTGACGGTCATCGGCTGAAACCCCTGTATCCATTGGGTTTAGCCTCATAGGGTCGAGTTCTACAGCAACTATAAGGTCAGTCGCGATCTGATCGAACTGCGCAACCTGGCACAAGTCGCCGAACTGATGATTTGCTCAGCCATGGAGCGCAAGGAAAGTCGCGGCCTGCATTACACCCTCGACTATCCCGACCTGTTGCCTGAGGCACTCGACACTATTCTGGTGCCGCCCACCTACGCCGGCTGAACTTGAGCCGCACTCGCAGGCGCCGGTGCAGATCCGCCGCCTGCGAGTCCCGTGGCACACAGATTGATCTGACCCGCCATTCCCCACGCAGACGAAAACGCAACACCACGATCAACGGCAGCGCCAGGCTGTCCGGCCTCAACTGCACGGCTTGCCAGCCATCCGCCTGATTCCATAACTGCCAGCCATCGGCGTCCCGGCGCAATCCGCGAAACGCCTGAGGGTGATTTAGCAGAATCTGCCGAGGCAACACCCAATATCCATGAAGCAGACAGCCAAAAGCCCCGAGCAAACTTGCCCAGAGTGGAATAGAAAGCAGGAACAACGAACCCAGTGCGAACGCCTGGGCCAACAGATACGCCGCCAGCAACTGCCGTGAGGCATGCCAGCGGCATTCGAACGTGTTACTTGGGCTGGACACGGTCCAGGATCATGCGAACCATGCGCTGCAGCTCCGGATCTTCAGACTCGCTGCGCTCCATGAACCAACCGAACATGTCCTGATCCTCACACGTCAACAGACGGACATACAGATCGCGATCCACCTGATTCAGGTCTGCATAGACCTCCTTCACGAACGGCACCAGCAACACGTCAAGCTCAAGCATGCCGCGACGGCTGTGCCAAAAGAGGCGATTCAGTTCAACTTGTTCGACCATGGAGCCCTCCTCAAATTTGGCGGCAAGTATACAGCGCCGAGGCGGGTCGCACAGTCGGCTTTGGTCGGGCACCACCGATCCTTTATCAACTACCCATTTCACCAACGCGCCCTTATGATGTGCCCCAGTCTATTTACCCTGCGAAGACCCATGGCCGATTCTGCTTTTTTCTGCACCCTGTCTCATGAAGGCGTTCTCGCGGTTCGCGGCGCGGATGCCGGAAAATTCCTGCAAGGCCAGTTGACCTGCAATCTCAATTACCTGAGCGACAGCCGCGCCAGCCTCGGTGCTCGTTGCACACAGAAAGGCCGGATGCAGTCGAGCTTCCGCATTCTGCTCGAAGGTGACGGCGTGGTCCTGGCGATGGCCAGCGAGCTGCTGGAGCCGCAACTGGCGGACCTGAAAAAGTACGCGGTGTTCTCCAAATCGAAACTGACCGACGAAAGCGCCGCCTGGGTACGCTTCGGCCTGGAGCACGGCGACAGTGCCTTGATCGGTCTTGGTCTGGACCTGCCGGCGGAAACCGACAGCGTTGTGCGTCACGATGACCTGATCGCGATCCGCGTCTCGCCCGACCGCGCCGAACTCTGGGCACCGGCCGATCAGGCTGACGCGATCAAAGCCAAATTGTCCGAAGCCCTGCCTGAAGCCGAGCTGAATCAATGGCTTCTGGGCCAGATCCGCGCCGGTATCGGTCAGGTCATGCCAAGCACTCGCGAGCTGTTCATCCCGCAGATGCTCAACCTGCAGGCCGTCGGCGGCGTGAGTTTCAAGAAAGGCTGCTACACCGGCCAGGAAATCGTCGCGCGCATGCAGTACCTGGGCAAACTCAAGCGTCGTCTGTACCGCTTGAGCCTGGACGCTGCTGATTTGCCGGAACCTGGCACACAACTGTTTGCGCCGAGCCACAACAGCGCCATCGGCGAAGTGGTGCTGGCCGCCAAGGCCGGGCAAAACATTGAACTCCTGGCGGTGCTGCAGGCCGAAGCTGCCGAAGCCGGTGATTTGCATCTGGGCACCCTCGAAGGTCCCGCGCTGCATCTGCTCGACCTGCCTTACGAACTGGATCGCGACCGCGAAATCCAGCGCTGATCGCAGCATTTGTTGCAACACCCTAGAGAGTTTAAATGAGCGAACTGGCGGAAAAAGTCCAACAGGATTTGGTTGCGGCCATCGATAACGATGACCTGGTTCTGCCCACGTTGCCGGAAGTGGCCCTGCAGATTCGCAAGGCCGCTGAAGACCCGGAAATCAGCGTCAGCGACCTGAGCAAAGTGATCGGCCGTGACACGGCACTGTCGGCGCGCCTGATCAAAGTGGTCAACAGCCCGCTGCTGCGCGCCGCGCAGGAAGTCACCGACCTGCACACAGCCATCACCCGGTTGGGCATCAATTACAGCAGCAACCTGGCCATCGGCCTGGTGATGGAGCAGATCTTTCACGCCCGCTCGGAAGTGGTCGAACAGAAGATGCGCGAAGTCTGGCGCAAGAGCCTGGAAATTGCCGGGGTCAGTTACGCGTTGTGCCGCCGCTACACGCAACTCAAGCCCGATCAGGCAGCCCTTGGCGGGCTGGTGCATCAGATCGGGGTACTGCCGATTCTGACTTACGCCGAAGATCATTATGAGCTGCTGTCGGATCCGGTCAGCCTCAACCATGTGATCGACCATATTCACCCGTTGCTCGGCGACAAGTTGCTGCGCGTGTGGGAGTTTCCGGAACGATTGGTGGAGTTGCCGGGGCGCTATCAGGACTTCAAGCGCGACTCGACTGCTATTGACTATGTCGATCTGGTGCAGGTGGCGAGCCTGTATTGCCACAAGGGCACTGACCACCCGTTTGCGCGGATTGATCCACTGAGCGTGCCGGCGTTCAGAAAGCTTGGGATTGATCCGGAAAACAAAGCGCTGTGTGAAGATCTGGAAGAGTCGCGGACGATGTTTTATTGATCCGGAACCGAGGCGCGACCTTCGCGAGCAAGCTCGCTCCCACATTGGAGTGCATTCCAGAGTGGGAGCGAGCTTGCTCGCGAAGGGGCCAGCAAACCACCACAATCAGCCGGCGATAAAACTGACCCGCACCTTCAACCCCGCCTGCTCGCCATCATGCAAGGTGATCTGCGCCAGATGCGCCCGGCAGATCTCGCCAACAATCGCCAGGCCCAAGCCTGAACCCGCCACCTGCTGATTGCGCCGATAGAAGCGCTCGAACACCCGATCGCGCTCTTCCAGCGGAATCCCCGGGCCGTCATCTTCAACCTCCAGCACCGCCGGCGCCGTCACCCGCAAAATCACGTTGCCGCCCGATGGCGTGTGCGCCAAAGCGTTGTCCACCAGATTGCTCAGCAACTCATTCAACAACGTCGGTTCACCGCGCAGCCACACCGGTTCGTCCGCCTCGAGCGCCAGGGCCACCCCGCGCTTGTGCGCCAGTGGCGCCATGGCCATGCCCAGTTCTCGGGCCAACTGACTCAGATCGAGCAACTGCGCGCCGCCCTCGGCAATCGCACGGGCGCCGTTTTCGACCCGCGCCAGCGACAGCAACTGATTGGCCAGATGCGTCAGGCGATCAGTGCTTTGTGCGGAGGACTCCAGCGTCGAACGCCAGACCTCGGCATCATTGGAACGCAGGCCCAGCTCAAGCCGCGCCTTCAGCGCTGCCAAAGGCGTACGCAACTCATGGGCGGCATCGGCAATGAACTGCGCCTGTCGCTCAAACTGGCCACGCAAGCGCTCGGTGAAGTGGTTAAGCCCGCGCACCAGCGGCCACAGTTCATGTTGCACTTCAACCAATGGCAGCGGGCGCAAGTCGTCGGGCTGACGCTCTTCCACCGCCGTGCGCAAGCGCTCCAATGGGCGCAGTGCCGCACTGACCGCGAACCAGACCAGCAACAACGCGCCAATCGCCAACATGCCCAAACGCAGCAAGGTATCGGCGGCCAGACTGCGCGCCATGCTCACCCGCGCTTCGTCGGTTTCGGCCACGCGGATTTCCGCCATGCCATTCATGTTCGGCTCCGTCACCGCCTTGAGCAGACTGACCACGCGTACGTTCTGACCGTTGTAGGTGGCGTTGTAGAAGCGCGCCAACGCGGGATAACTGTCCGTTCGCGGCGTCCCCGGTGGCGGGCCGGGGAGGTTTTCGTAGCCGGAAATCAGCTTCTGATGGATATCGTTGACCTGATAGTAAATCCGCCCGGCGCTGTCGTAAGCGAAGGTATCGAGTGCGACGTAGGGCACATCGGCGCTCAGTGTGCCGTCACGCTGCGACAGGCCCGCAGCGATGGTCCGCGCCGAGGCCAGCAACGTGCGGTCATACGCGGTGTCGGCGGCTTCGCGACCATTCCAGTACGCGCTCAAACCGCTGGCGAGCATCAGCACCACCAGCAGCAATGCGAGGTTCCACAGCAAACGCCAGCGCAGGCTGCTGGGCTTATGCATCGCGGCTTTCCAGCAGATAACCCAGACCACGGAACGTCACGATCGCCACCGGTTGGCCGTCGAGTTTCTTGCGCAAGCGGTGCACGTAGATTTCGATAGCATCGGGGCTGGCCTCTTCGTCGAGGCCGAATACCTGGGACGCCAGTTGCTCCTTGCTCATCACCCGTCCCGGCCGGGCGATCAGCGCTTCCAGCACCGCTTGTTCGCGGGACGTCAGGGTCAGCAACTCTTCGCCGAGAGTGAAGCGCCGGGTGTCGAGGTCGTAGGCCAGCACACCGCAGCGCTGCTGGCGTTCACCACCGAGGACACTGCGGCGCAGCAAGGCTTTGACGCGTGCTTCCAGCTCAGTCAGCTCGAAAGGCTTGGCGAGGTAATCGTCGGCGCCCAGATTGAGGCCATGGACGCGATCCTTCACATCGCTGCGCGCCGTCAGCATCAACACCGGCAGATTCTTGCCGCGTGCGCGCAAACGCGCGAGCACCTCGAAACCGTCCATGCGCGGCAGGCCGACATCGAGGATCGCTACGGCGTATTCCTCGCTGCCCAATGCCAGATCGGCAGCCACGCCATCGTGCAACACATCCACGGTCAGACCGGTGCTCTTGAGCGCCTGTGCAACGCTTTCGGCCAGTTGCAGATGGTCTTCGACGAGCAGAACACGCATGGATTTTTACCTCGTTCAGGAATGGCCAACGCCACGCTTTGCCGCGGAGTTTACAGCCGCAACCGCCGCTGTGAAGCCCGAAAACCTTGAAAGTCAGCTGAAAGGTTAGTGAAAGGTTAGCCGGTTAGAGTCGGCCCACGGACAGTCCGAACTGCCGTCGCTGATGCCACACAGCGTAAAGAAAAACGCCTTGAAGCGTTTTCGACCAATAAGAACAATAAACGGAGTACACCCGCATGCCGTCCATGCAGCCTCAGGCCTCCACGCCTGTTCGCCCTTCCCGTTTCAGTCACACCGCCCTCGCCAGTGCCGCCGCCCTTGCCGGTTTTTCGCCGTTGAGTTTTGCCGACTTCATTGACGACAGCAGCGCCACGTTCGAAACCCGCAACATGTATTTCAATCGCGACTTTCGCGATGGCACCAGTGCTCAACAGTCCAAGCGTGACGAATGGGCTCAGGGATTCATGCTCAATCTGCAATCGGGTTACACCGACGGCACCGTCGGGTTCGGTGTCGATGCGCTGGGCATGCTCGGGGTAAAACTTGATTCAAGCCCGGACCGCACCGGTACCGGCCTGCTGCCGACCCATGATGACGGACGCGCGGCGGATGAATACTCCAAAGTCGGCCTGACCGGCAAAGTGAAAATTTCCGCCACCGAGCTGAAAATCGGCAGCCTGATTCCTGAACTGCCGATCCTCAAACCGAACGACGGGCGCATCCTGCCGCAGACCTTTGAAGGCGGCTTGCTGACCTCCAAAGAGATCAAGAACCTGACCTTCACCGGCGGCCGCCTGGAGAAAGCCAAGGATCGCGACAGCACCGATTTCGAGGACATCGCCCTCAACAACAAGAACAGCCGTTTTGCCGGCACCGCCGCTGGCAAGCACTTCGATTTTGGCGGCGTGGACTACAAGTTCACCGACAAGATCACCGGCAGTTACCACTTCGCCCAACTCGACGAAGTCTACAACCAGCACTTCTTCGGCCTCGTTGCCTCGCGACCTATGGGTCCCGGCACGTTTGCCACTGACCTGCGTTTCGCCGTCAGTGATGATCAGGGCGCAGCCCGTGGCGGCGAGATCGACAACCGCTCGCTCAACGGTCTGGTCAGCTATGCGCTGAGCGGCCACAAGTTCAGCGCCGGTTATCAGCACATGTCTGGCGACAGCGCCTTCCCTTATGTCGATGGCAGCGACCCGTACCTGGTCAACTTCGTGCAGATCAACGACTTCGCCGGAGCTGAAGAACGCTCCTGGCAGGCTCGCTACGACTTCGACTTCGCCAAACTCGGCATTCCAGGCCTGAGCTTCATGAGCCGCTACTTGAGCGGTGACAACATCAAGCTCAAGAACGGTGAAGAAGGCAAAGAGTGGGAACGCAACACCGAGATCAAATATGTAGTACAAAGCGGCGCCTTGAAGGATGTCGCCGTGCGTTTGCGTAATGCCACTTACCGCTCCAACTACTCGGCTCGCGATGCAGACGAAGTGCGTTTGCTGGTGAGCTATAGCGTTGCACTTTGGTAAATGCCCGTAAGTGAAAAACACGTCGAATAACAACAATGCCCGTGGAGAATCGAATGAACCTGTCACTGCGTAAAGTTGCACTGGCCGCCAGTTGCATCCTGTTTGCCGGCCAACTGATGGCCGAACCGAAACGTCCGGAATGTATCGCCCCGGCCTCCCCCGGCGGTGGTTTCGACCTGACCTGCAAACTGGCGCAGAGCGCCTTGGTCAACCAGAAACTGCTGACCAAACCGATGCGCGTGACCTACATGCCCGGCGGTGTCGGCGCGGTGGCGTACAACGCCGTGGTCGCGCAACGTCCGGCGGATGCCGGCACGCTGGTGGCGTGGTCGAGCGGTTCGCTGTTGAACCTGGCTCAGGGCAAGTTCGGTCGCTTCGATGAGACCAACGTGCGCTGGCTGGCAGCGGTTGGCACCAGCTACGGCGCCATCGCGGTGAAGAGCGATTCGCCCTACAAGACCCTCGACGATCTCGTTCAGGCACTGAAGAAAGATCCAAGCTCCGTGGTGATCGGCTCCGGCGGCACCGTCGGCAGCCAGGACTGGATGCAAACTGCACTGATCGCCAAGGCTGCCGGGATCAACCCGCGTGACCTGCGTTACGTGGCGCTCGAAGGTGGCGGCGAAATCGCCACGGCCCTGCTCGGCGGGCACATCCAGGTCGGCAGCACCGACATCTCCGACTCCATGCCGCACATCCAGAGCGGTGACATGCGCCTGCTCGCGGTGTTCGCCGACAAACGTCTCGACGAGCCGGAGATGAAAGACATCCCGACCGCTCGCGAGCAAGGCTATGACATTGTCTGGCCAGTGGTACGCGGCTTCTACCTCGGGCCAAAAGTCAGCGATGAAGACTACGCCTGGTGGAAAGACGCGTTCGACAAACTGCTGGCCTCCGAGGATTTCGCCAAGCTGCGCGATCAGCGTGAACTGTTCCCGTTCGCCATGACCGGCCCGGAACTGGACACCTACGTGAAGAAGCAGGTGGCGGACTACAAAGTGCTGGCCAAAGAGTTCGGCCTGATCCAGTGATCGCCTCTGTCTAGCGGCTGCGTTCCCGGTGATGGGGACGCAGCACAGGAGCTCCCATGCTTATTCAACGCATTTTCGCCTCAGTGCTGTTGCTGGTCTGTGCCGGCCTGGCACTGATGGCGTGGCCGTACCAAGCGGCTTTTTCCTACGAACCGGTGGGCCCGCGCGCCTTCCCTCTGCTGATGCTCGGCCTGATGGGCGCGGCGCTGCTGTACATGGTGTTCCGCCCGGCACCGATCAAACACAGCGATGACGAGCCGCCACTGGATCGCGAAACCCTGATCAAGATCGCCGCTTGCGTCGTCCTGCTGCTGGTATTCGCCGGCACGTTCGAACCCCTGGGTTTCATCATCGCCAGCATCATCACCGGCGTTCCGATGGCTCGCCTGTACGGCGGCCGCTGGCTACCGAGTGTGGTGATCATCAGCCTGATGGCGATCGGTCTTTACCTGCTGTTCGACCGTGTGATGGACGTTCCGCTGCCTCTCGGCCTGCTCAGCGTTCTGGAGAACTGATATGGATACTCTTGGCTATTTGGGTCAGGGTTTCGGCGTCGCGCTGAGCCCGTACAACCTGGTGACCGCGCTGTGCGGCACACTGATCGGCACCGTCGTCGGCCTGTTGCCGGGCCTGGGCCCGATCAACGGCGTAGCATTGCTGATCCCCATCGCATTTGCCCTCGGCCTGCCACCGGAGTCGGCGCTGATCCTGCTGGCAGCGGTGTATCTGGGCTGCGAATACGGCGGCCGGATCAGTTCGATCCTGCTGAACATTCCAGGCGAAGCCTCCACCGTGATGACCACCCTCGACGGTTACCCGATGGCCCGCAAAGGCCTTGCCGGTGTGGCGCTGTCGCTGTCGGCGTGGAGTTCGTTCATAGGCGCGTTCATTGCCACCTGCGGCATGGTCCTCTTCGCACCGTTGCTGGCGAAATGGGCGATTGCTTTTGGCCCCGCGGAATATTTTGTGCTGATGGTGTTTGCGATCGTCTGTCTCGGCGGCATGGCCGGTGACCGTCCGCTGAAAACATTCATTGCCGCGTTGATCGGTCTGTTCCTGTCAACGGTCGGCATCGATGCCAACAGCGGTGTGTACCGCTTCACCGGCGACAACATTCACCTGACCGACGGCATTCAGTTCGTCGTGTTGGTGCTGGGTCTGTTCTCGATCAGCGAAATTCTCCTGCTGCTGGAAAAAACCCACCACGGCCAGGAAGCGGTGAAAGCCACCGGCCGGATGATGTTCAACTTCAAGGAAGCGGCCTCGGTATTCGTGGTCAACGTCCGTTGCGGCGTGCTGGGTTTCATCATGGGCGTGTTGCCGGGTGCCGGCGCGACCCTCGCCAGTGCCGTGGCCTATATGACCGAAAAACGTCTGGCCGGCGCCAGCGGCAAGTTCGGTGAAGGTGACCCCCGTGGCCTCGCCGCGCCGGAAACCGCGATCGGCGGCGCAGCCTGCGGTGCGCTGGTGCCGATGCTGACCCTCGGCGTACCCGGCTCGGGCACCACGGCGGTGATGATCGGCGCCCTGTCGCTGTACAACATTACCCCGGGTCCGCTGCTGTTCCAGCAGCAACCGGACATCGTCTGGGGCCTGATCGCCTCGTTGTTCATCGCCAACATCATGCTGGTGATCCTCAACATCCCGATGATCCGCATCTTCACCCGCATCCTTGCCGTGCCGAACTGGGCACTGGTGCCAGTGATCGCGATCATCACCGGGATCGGCGTCTACGCGGTGCACGCCACTACGTTCGACCTGTTCCTGATGATCGGTATCGGCATCTTCGGTTACATCCTGCGCAAGCTGGACTTCCCGCTGTCGCCGCTGCTGTTGGGCTTCATCCTCGGTGAGTTGATGGAGCAGAACCTGCGTCGCGCCCTGTCGATCTCCAACGGTGCGCTGGAAATCCTCTGGTCGAGCCCGATCACCCTCGGTGTCTGGGTGCTGACGGCGATCATGCTGCTGATGCCGATCATCCGCATCTGGCGCAAACGTTCGGTCGCGCGTCGCGCCATTGCCGATGTTTGATCGCGCTTCACTGAAATCCTGGTGGGGAACCCCGCTGGTCGGTCTGCTTGGCGGTTACCTCGCCAGCCAGATCGGCTGGCCACTGCCGTGGATGGTCGGCTCGTTGCTGGCGATCATCCTCGTGCGCTGCCTGACCCCGTGGCAACTGACGGAAATCCCTGGCGGCCGCAAGTGCGGTCAGTGGATCGTCGGCATCGGGATTGGCCTGCACTTCACCCCGGTGGTGATGGAGCAGGTGCTCAGTCATTTCGGATTGATCTTCTTCGGTGCGCTGGTCACCAGTTTGTCGGCGGTGGTCGGCGTCTGGCTGATGCGCCGCACCGGCGAGGATCGCGCCACGGCGTTTTTCTCGAGCATGCCCGGCGGTTCCGGGGAGATGGTCAACCTCGGCGCCCGTAACGGCGCGATGCTCAGTCATGTTGCGGCAGGGCAGAGTTTGCGGGTGCTGGTGGTGGTGCTGTGTGTGCCGGCGGCGTTCAAGTACCTGCTCGGCGATGGCAACCCGATTTCTCACGCTGGCAGCGTCGATTGGCGCTGGCTGGCGATTCTGTTTCCGGCGGGCGGTCTGCTCGCCTGGCTCTGGCAGCGTTTGCGCCAACCCAATCCGTGGCTGTTCGGACCGTTGCTGGTGAGTGCGGCGGTGAGCATTGGCTGGGATTTACACATTGGTTTGCCCAATGGCGGCAGTCAGATTGGTCAGTGGTTGATTGGCAGCGGTCTGGGTTGTCACTTCAATCGGCAGTTTTTCCGCCGTGCACCTTCATTCATGGGGCGGACATTGATCGGCACGGCGTTGACCATGTTGATTGCGACACTGGCGGCGTTGGGGTTGAGTGCTTTGACCCATCTGGATCTGCGTTCGCTGACGCTGGGCATGATGCCCGGCGGGATTGCCGAGATGAGTCTGACGGCGGAGACGCTGCAATTGTCGGTGCCGTTGGTGACGGCGATGCAGGTGATGCGGTTGCTGTTTGTGCTGTTTCTGGCGGAGCCGTTGTTCAAGTACTGGAATCGTAATCCCGAGTAAGTCTGCAAGACCGAGTTGCCTTCTTCGCGAGCAAGCTCGCTCCCACATTGGTCATGTGAACGCCGCAAAACCAATGTGGGAGCGAGCTTGCTCGCGAAGGGGCCCGCTCAGCCAATCGATCAAATCGGCGGCAAACGCCACTCGATCGGCGTCTCGCCATTCTGCTCGAGAAACTTGTTGGTCCGGCTGAAATGCCCACACCCCAAAAACCCGCGATACGCCGACAGCGGCGACGGATGCACCGACGTCAGCACCAGATGCTTGGTCGCATCGATCAGCTTCTGCTTGCTCTGCGCATGGGCGCCCCAAAGCATGAACACCAGATGCGGCTGGCGCTCGCTGACCAGTTCAATGATCCGGTCGGTGAAAAACTGCCAGCCCTTGTCTTTATGCGCATTGGCGTTGGCGCGCTCGACGGTCATGGTGGTGTTGATCATCAACACGCCCTGATCGGCCCAGCTCTGCAGGTAGCCGTGATTGGGAATATCGATGTTCAGGTCGCGCTTCAACTCTTTATAGATGTTGACCAGCGACGGCGGCGCCGGCACGCCCGGTTGCACCGAGAAGCACAAGCCGTGGGCCTGGCCCGGGCCGTGATACGGGTCCTGGCCGAGGATCACCACCTTCACTTTATCCAGCGGCGTCGAGTTCAGCGCGTTGAAAATCATCGGTCCCGGCGGATAGATTTCCTTGCCGGCCGCCCGCTCCTGCTGCAGAAACTGGCGCAACTCTGCCATGTAAGGCTGGTCGAACTCAGCACGCAGTGCCTCCTTCCAGCTCGGTTCGAGTTTGATACGGTCGTCAGCAGTCATGGTCATACCCGGCAAAAACAATGGGGCGAACCCTAGGAAAGCCGACCACGCTTGTCAATTGATCTGATGCAGATCCGGCACTTTCCCACACAACGATCATACTGATCGTTCAAATTCCCGATCGAGGTCACGATGAATCTGCACGTCGAAGAACTCACCGGCACCGACGGCGCCCGCATCGGTATCGCCAGCCTGGATGCTGAAAAATCGCTGAACGCGCTGTCTCTGCCAATGATCAACGCCCTCAGCGACAAGTTGAACGCCTGGGCCAAGGATCCACAAATCGTCTGTGTGCTGCTGCGCGGTAACGGCGCCAAAGCCTTCTGCGCCGGCGGCGAGGTGCGCAGCCTGGTCGAGGCCTGTCGCGCCCATCCCGGCGAAGTCCCGCCGCTGGCTGCGCAGTTTTTCAGCGCGGAATATCGCCTGGATTACAGCCTGCACACCTATCCGAAACCGTTGATCTGTTGGGGCCATGGCTATGTGCTCGGCGGCGGCATGGGCCTGTTGCAAGGCGCGAGTACGCGGATCGTCACACCGAGCAGCCGTTTGGCCATGCCGGAAATCACTATTGGTCTGTATCCGGACGTCGGCGCCAGTTGGTTTCTCGCGCGGCTGCCGGGCAAACTAGGTTTGTTTCTGGGCCTGACCGGTGCGCACATGAACAGTCGTGATGCGATCGATCTGGATCTGGCTGATCGCTTCCTGCTTGACGAACAACAACCGCAACTGATCGAAGGCCTGCTGCAACTGAATTGGCAGGAACAGACCGACATGCAGCTCAACAGTCTGCTCAAGGCCCTGCAGCAGGAAGCCGTGGCGCAGATGCCCGAGGCACAGTGGTTGCCACGTCGTCAGCAGATCGACGAACTGCTCGACGTCAGCGACGTGACCTGTGCGTGGAAAGCCATCAGCCTGCAACGCGACAGCATCGATCCGTTGATCGCGCGGGCAGCGAAAACCATGAGCGAAGGCTCGCCACTGACCGCGCATCTGGTCTGGGAACAGATCATCCGCGCCCGCCATATGTCGCTGGCCGAAGTCTTTCAGATGGAATACACCCTGAGTCTCAATTGCTGCCGGCATCCGGAATTCAGCGAAGGGGTTCGCGCGCGGTTGATCGACAAGGATCAGAAGCCGCACTGGCATTGGCCGGACGTCAATCACGTGCCGGATGCAGTGGTCGAGGCGCACTTTCACAAGGTTTGGGAGGGCCGACATCCGTTGGCGGATCTGACGCAGTATTGAACTGACGCGATGCTCGCGATGACGACTGGATCCCCATCGCGAGCTGCCTCAATCGGTCGCCATAAGACTCAGACATTCAGCTCGTAAAACTGAATGATCTCCGTCATCGCCCGCTGCGCTTCTTCGTCGCCCTTTATCAAAATGTCTTCGACATCCCTCAATGGCGGAAGAGGATGCAGACGTTCAGCAATCTGCATCGCGCTGTAGTCTTGAGTCGCTGTTCCTTCGCTGACTCTTATGAAGCCGATAGCGCTTTCGCCTGCGGCAAAATGATTGGAAACCCGGATTTTCGGTGCCATGCCGTAATCCACCACGATCACCAGATCATCGCGCTCACGGTGAAACTTCAAGTTGTCGATCGTCAGCCTGCGTTCGGAAAAGTCGATCCCGTCAAGGCCGTCTCCGCGATTGATGATCACGTCCCTGCCGAGGCCATCGTATCGGTAGATATCATTTCCGGCGCCGCCGGTTAGCGTGTCATTGCCCGGCCCACCCAACAGCAGATCATCACCGGGGCTGCCCGTGAGCACGTCATCCCCTTCCATGCCTCGGATTTCCCCCGCGCCGCTTATCGTGTCGTTGCCTCGACCACCGACTAACGGCAGCGCCCGTCCGTCTCGCAGAGACGTAAAACGCGTTGAATTGTTAACGGTTACACCCGTATGAAAAGTCTCGGGCGCAGGGCCTAGCTGACTTGACTCCAAGAGTTGTTTCAAACTCACGACCGACCCATCGGCGAAATTCAAGAGCTCAATCCCGGCCCCCTCGAGTTCACCATTGAGGGGCAAGACGATGCGAACTTTCTGTATCCCACCCCAATTGATATCGAGTGTCGGATGGAGCATTTTCGCTCTTGGCGGATTGCGGTGTGCCCCGCGACCTGGGTTGGGTTCCAGTTCGACATGTGTGGTTTCTATCAGCGCAGCACCCCAGCTCAATTGCAGTGCATCGCACTGCGCATCTGCTGGAAGGACGACAGTGTCCTGATCGATCAATCCGTACTCGTCTTTCCACCCCGCTGCGCCAACTTCTGCTCGGTGGAAAACAGGGTTCGGCACATCCGCAATCGTGGTAGTTGCTGCGGCGTGCGCTTGCACGATGTAGGTATCGGCACCGTCTTCACCGTAAAGCCAATTATCCCCTGCCCCACTGACCAGATAGTCGGCGCCCTCGGAGCCCAGCAAGGTATCGTCACCTGCACCTGCGGATAAAAACGCGCCCGGTGTTCTGTCGCCGACAGTGCCGTAGTCAAGTGGGGAGCCTGCATAGGCGACAATCAGATCGTCTCCCGCGCCGCCGTGGAAAACGTTTTCCACTTCGACGTTGACTCGCCCGCCGGCATCGTCGCCTGGGACGATTTTGCGTTTGATCGTTTCAGTTGTGACATCCCAGCGAAACGCCTTGGGCACCGTTTCCCCCGAATCGAAGCTTGCTGCCGGATAGATGTACCAGCCCTCAAGCGCGCCGGATTCCTTACGGTCTTCAACCAATACATCTCCCGTATTGAATGAAAAGCCGGTGGCCGAGCCGGATCGATAATAGCGAGGCGCTTGACGTGAAGAGGCTATCGTCCCATCGGCTTTCACCTGTTTATGTTCGACACGAGTTGTGGTTTTCGACTGCCTTTCACTGACCACGGCATGCCCTGCATCAACCTTCATCCATGACGGCGTTTCAGACAGTGTTCCCGCTTCTACGCTGTCATCGCTCAGCTCGGTGTGAGTGATGTAACCGGTGTCGCTAGTCGTGATATGACTGCGAACCCAGACGCCTTGATCACTCAAGGTGAAACCTGTGGCGTGTTTGCGGGCGGAGCGTCTGGATTTGATTTGCGCGAGGAATTTTTCAGTCCAGTCAACGGAGTGATCAGATGCCACAGGGCGTTGCGCCGCGATGGTTACATCGTCTGGCAGAACCGGGTCATCAACTTTGCTTTGCTGGATTCCTGTGGCGGTTACAACTTCCGGTACAGGTGACTCGGGCACCTTTATCGGCGGCAATGTTTTGCGCAGGACATCCTCATAACCAAGTACAACGCCATCGCTGAAACTGAATGTGGAATCCTTCCACTGCTCGTGACTCTTGATGAGTATCGCGTCGCCCGCGCCATTGAACAGCCGCAATACCCGGCCTACGGAAACATCAATGATGTCGGCTTTCAAACTTTCCGCAGAGAACCCGGCACCGAACTTGATGACATTGCTGCCACCTGAATCGGTAATAACGTCAAGACCATCACCCACCCCGAAATAGTAAACATCAGCACCGTCATGGCCTTCCAGCACGTCGTTACCGGCCCCGCCATCAAAAACGTTATTGCCGGAATCGCCACGAAGGTGGTCTACACCCTCCCCGCCCAATAACGTGTCGTTGCCACCACCGCCGAGCAAGGTATCGTTGCCTGAACCACCGTCCAGATAATCTGCGCCATGTTCGGCTTCGGCTGTCTGCGCGTAGTCGCCGGATAAAATGTCATCATCAGCGCCGCCATAAAGCGTGTCGGCGCCCAAGCCGCCCAAAAGGGTATCGTTTCCTTCATCGCCTTGAAGGTAATCATTGTTGATTCCACCTGGCTGCAGGTTGGACACATCGCCATCCATCGCGTCAGATCCTGCCCCACCGATCAGGGTATCGGAACCACCCATTCCATGAAGTGTGTCATCGCCCGTTCCGCCATCAAGTAAATCATTACCGTGATAACGAATCGGGTGCTCAGCATAATCCCCAGCCAGCACGTCGTTACCTTCACCTCCGAACAGCAGATCATTCGCCCCGCCGCCCCAGAGTGTGTCGTCTCCCGCACCACCGTCCAGCAGGTCATTTCCAAAAAAGTGGGCGGCGTCACCGGCAACGCCGCTCAGTACATCGTCATCCCCGTGGAGAGTGTCATTACCTGAGCCACCATAAATCGCATCGGCTCCACCGTTACCAGCGAGCCAATCATCGCCAATGCCACCGTCCAATACATCGTTGCCATGGTGTTTGCTTTGCAGGCCACCGCCCCAATCGAGGTTGTCTCCCATTAATGTGTCGTTACCACTTCCTCCGGCCAGCGTGTCATTCCCGCCATCCCCTCCAAGAAGATCATCTTCAGTTCCGCCATCAAGCAGATCGTCGCCCCATCCGCCATTGAGAACATCGCGACCGCCCTGGCCGTAGAGAACATCGTTATCTCCCTGCGTCGAACTGTTAAAGGAGGCCTTTGAAAAGACAGTTCGGTGACTGGTGACACCACCGTCTATAAGAACGTCGACGCGTTTGAATCCCCATTTCTGCTCCAGCGCGCCCGTCGTTTCATCCCCTGATAAAACGTCATCTCCCGCACCTCCAATCAGCGTATCCCGATCGTTACCGCCCAGAAGCACGTCCTGGGATGCCGTACCGATGAGCAAATCGTGACCTGCCCCGCCATCAAGCCAATCGCCTCGAGCGGCTTTCCCTTTAGAGTCACCAGCGGCCATGGCTTTTTCGAGCGTCGTCTGTTTATCCCCAAACAACTGATCGTTTCCGTCCTTGCCGAACAATCGGTCTGATCCACCAAGTCCTAGAATGATGTCGTCTTTTGCAGAGCCGTAGAGCACATCGGCCTTGTTTCTCTGTTTTACGTTGGGCAATAGCAAGGCGTTGCCCAGCTCATCGTATGAGAACTGATCACCGGGAACATTGGGGTCGATATCTTTCGCTTTCCAGTCGCCCTGGAGAACCAGATCGGGAGCAGAGACCGTATGGTCTTGGTGTTCAGGAAGTCGGATGCCAAGCATCCCGGGGCGGAAGTTCTTGATCACGACGAGGTCGTTCAGGCCATATTTGATGTTGAGGGTGGGTTCAGTGAGTTCTTCGATGAGGGTCAGGGTGATGGCCTGATCCTCGGTCGACCAGATACTGCTCAAAGGGGCGCGACGTTTGAGTGAAGGAATCGCCGCGCCGTTGATCCACAGCTGCCCATTGGCGTTGGCGTCGAAGATCTCATCGATGCCATCACCGCTGGAAAACTCATAGCGGTCGCTGCCTTCGCCACCGCTCAAAGAGTCGTTACCCTTTCCTCCGACCAGAACATCATCACCGGCCATTCCGTGCAACGCATCATTGCCGTCGCCTCCGCCAAGCAAGTCGTTGCCGCGTCCACCCTCGATGACATCGTGACCTGCCAGTCCGTTGATCGTGTCATTGCCCGCGCCGCCATACAGATGATCAGTGTTCGCACCGCCCGCGAAAGACCGCGCACCGTCATCGCCGAACATGACCAGCGGATTCAACACACCGGTGGTCATCGGCGCCTGTTTGGCTGAGGCGAGATCGGAGTAGGAAAACTTCTGCAGCGAGTGTTCTCCAAACGAGCCCTGGGTTCGGGCAATCAACCGGGCCAACATCTGCGCACGATCGGCAAGCCATTGCGCGGTGATGAAACCTTCGCCGGTCAGCGGATCGTAGAGTTCCAGTCCGCGTCCGGGGTAACCGTCATCGCGCTCGATGACGATTTCACTGAGTTGCTTCAGGGAATTGCGCAACGCCAGGCCGATGGGTGTCGACTCGCCAGCCAGTTTTGCCCATGAATTGGCGTTTCCGTATTCACCTATTGACCGGGTGACGATGCTTTGGGACTGCTCCGGTGAAAATGCCGAGAAGAATGCGTAAGCGTTGGTGGCGAAGGTTGCATCGGTGGTAGATGGCGCTGCTGAATCGCCGTCGTAGGTGCGCTTGAACATGTCCAGGAATTCGTTCTGGCCATAGCGCAATATCAGGTCGACCACGGCGGAAACTGGCGTGCCTCTAACGACATGCTGAATCAGCGGATTGAGGCTGCCACTGGCGAGCGCGATATTGATTTGCTCTGGCACGACGGAAAGCAGACTTTGCAATGGATTGACGCCGAAATTGCTGATCGCCGCTCGCAGGCCGACACTGTAGGAATCGATGGCGAACAGAATATTTTTATAGTCATCGAGCCTGTTGGCTTTTGTTTGAGTCGGCGGGCCGCCATCTTCCCCTTGCGCATCACCCGCAGAGATCAATCTCCAGGTTTCATAGGGCGGCGCTCCACCCAACAGGCTGAATCCGACTGTCCCTGACCAGCCGGCGTTATGGCTCACGGCGGTATCCTTCTCTCCGCAAGCCTCACTAAACAGTGCCTTGCCGATCGCACTGGCATCAATCTCTGCAATCTGGCTGATGGATGGAACCGTCCAGGGTGCCAGCCGACCCGCGAGGGATCCGTCGATCAAGGTATTGATGAAATTGGCGGCGACCTGATTCGATGACAGCTGCATCAGGTTTTCACTGAAGATTTTATTCAATCTCAGTTCACCTTGCCGCGAGGTGTAGCCGCGAATCAGGGCGGAGTAGGCACCGTTTCCACCGTTGGCATCAATGGCCACGGCAAGCCAGAGCCTGGCGCTTTTCAGAATTTTTCCCGCTTCATTATCGACAACGATAACCTCAGAAACTCTTCCGCCAATAATATCGAATAGTTTTTGATACAGGGGAGCGCAGCTAGCCCCTGCTATTCCCAGTGCCTCGTACTCAATTTTTTTTGAGAGAAGCCTCATACCTTTGCAAATATTGGCTGCGTTAAAGATCGCTGTTTTTTCAATATCGCTAAAAACATAAGTCATCGTTACTTCCTTGTAATAACTGAGCGTGAAAGATAATCACTGAGAAACTTGAGCATCTCAGGTGTTTCGCGTAATGACGATAGACCTAGGTCTACGCTGCCGTGCCCCCCAGCAAAGTCAAAGCTATCCAGATTGACAGTGCAGAAAAAGTTCAACTTGCCAAAATCCAGATTTTCCAATTCTGATCTGCTGAACCTTGCCAATTTCTCGTCAGTCAGTTGTTCCTCGGAAGCCGGGCGAATCAAACCGTCACAGCCTATCAACCGAGGGGTGCCATCACGCCGCGGCCAGCCAGTAATGACAAACGTTCTGACGGAATCCACATTCTTGAAATGCGGCGGCGGAGCATCCAGCCAAATCTCTAACCCCGGATAATTAGTCAACTTCACAATCAACTCATCCGGCCAGTTGACGTGTCGATAGCCCCGCTCATGGGGCTCGGTAGTCTCTTTTTTTGTATAAAGCCCAGCGTTCAGTTTATAAAGACGCCAACTTTCAGGAATCGGCTTTACACTCTGATCGTGGTACGACCGTATCTCCGTCCCGGTCCACCAGAAATGCCCCTTGAGTGTATTGGCCAGACACGCTTTCTTATTCGCCAGTTCAGGCATACCTACATAAAACTCCGGCACCAGAGTCTTATCCACATAGCTGCCGCCCAGTATGGGCACCTGCTTCATGCTCGCCAGCTTCTTTTGACAGGCCTCCTGATCCGCGTAATAGATTGCCATCGCCTCGGCGACTTGTTCTTCACGGATATAAAAATCCACCACGCAATAACAGGCATAAACAAACAAGCCGCATTTCAACAACTTCTTAAACCATTTAACCCATGGCTTACGCGACATCCGGAGCACTTCAAATCTCCCTGTCAAACTGACGAGCAGGCTGTTTCTTGAGATGCCCGAACATCGCGCTTTCAAATACGTCAAAGTAGTGTTTCGTGCCGTACGCCACATCAAATCTGCTCGCCGTCAACTTCGCAGCGCTACGAAGGCAGTCGTACTCATCAACGGAATCAAGAACCTTGGCAATACGTTTGGCGATACCGTGATGATCGAAGAAATCCACCAGCATTCCATTGTGACCATCGATGATCACCTCCCTTACCGGAGCCGTATCCGACGCTACTACCACACACCCAGCCGCCATTGCCTCCAGTAACGACCACGACATAACAAACGGATACGTCAAATAAACATGAACCTTTGAACAGTCCAGAACTGCCCGGTAAGTCTGGTAAGGAAGCTTCCCTGTGAAATGAACGGTGGAATGATCGAAACTTACCTCTGCCTCCATCCTGCTGCGCCAATTTGCATAGCCAACCGGCTTACCCCCATAACTGACGTCATCACCGCCTACTATGATTATCTGCGCATCGGGACACTCAGCCTGAATATGCGGGATCGCTCGCATAAAACTGTGAAACCCGCGATAAGGCTCAAGATTCCTCGCGACATAAGTAACGATCGGCTGCCCGATTCTCAGTTCGACGCCATTGGGCAACCTGACGGCCCCAGTTTTCGCCAAACTGGAACTTTGAATGACGCCCTCGTGAATAACCCGAATGGCCGACTGATAAGCTGCAGGAAACAGACTGCGCTGCCACCGCGTGGGCGCAATGGCAATGTCACATTGCTCAAGATTCAAAAGATGCAGCGAATTGAGCACTCGCAGCCTTGATGACTCTCTTGTGGCTCGCGGGAATTCAGGGTCGAACCCGGAATCTGCGCCCTGCGCCCGATAGTAATATTCGCAATAGTGAATAAGCGGCGCGTCAGGATAGACATCCTTGACGAACAGCGTTTCCCCCCATCCGGGATGAGCGAGAATCACGTCCGGCCGATAACCCGAATGTTTCAGCCGGCTCAGAATTTCAGAAACCTTCTGTCCATCAGTCACCGCTTGTTCGTAACGGGTCAGGTAGGGGTGAATACCGCCCGGTGCTCGGCTGGCAGCGCGGTATCGATATATTTTCACCCCAGCGATACCCGGCGCCGTATCCCGACCTATCGCCAAAACCTCATAACGCCTGTCAATCGCCGCCAGCACCACATGACGGAACTGGCCCGGAAAGTTTTGGTGAATCACAAGAAGCTTCATAGCGGCATCGTCCTTTTATTCGCCGCTGTTGAACTGAGTTTTGCTCACCTTGATCGGCACGAACAGACGCTAACAAATGCAAGGAAATGAAACT
Source organism: Pseudomonas sp. ok266 (assembly GCF_900110195.1). Lineage (NCBI taxonomy): Bacteria > Pseudomonadati > Pseudomonadota > Gammaproteobacteria > Pseudomonadales > Pseudomonadaceae > Pseudomonas > Pseudomonas sp. ok266. The sequence continues at coordinate 132,838 of NZ_FOCU01000013.1, forward strand.
GTAGGAAGCGTCTGGGAATGCCCTAGGAGATGGCTATGGGACGGCTTTTCGACGGGCATAAAAAAGCGGCGCTAATTGCGCCGCTTTCATTTGCGTGGATCTACCAGCGGTTACCACGCTCATTGTGATCGCCGCGTCCACTGTGTCGGTCGTAGTTACCGCGACCGCGGTGATCGTTATCCCAACCGCCGCGACGATGGCCATCCCAACGCCCGCGATCGTTGTCGTGCCAGCGACGGCTTTCGTAATAACGTGGAGCCGGCTGGTAGTAACGCGGCGCCGATTGGTAATAGCGCGGTTGCTGGTAATACCGCGGGGCTGGCTGGTAGTAGCGAGGCTGCGCGTAATACCTGCTGCCACCGTTGTAATACGTGCCGCCAGAGTTGTAGTAGGCCGGTGCGGGTGATGTGTAGACCTCTGAGCTGTAATACGAGTCCGCGTAGGAGTACGGGACGCAACCGGCAACGGAAAACATCATCGCAGCAAGTAGAAGAATTCGTCTATACATGGCGGCCTCCTGGACCGCGGGTTGGCCACACCAGCGACGCTGGCAGGCGACAGTCATTTAATCGGTGACTGTCGAAAAATCAGACAGCGTTTTCGGCATCTGGTGCGTTCCTGCAACAAGTTGAAACAAGTGATTGATGAAATCCTGTTCATTTGGAAAACGCTGTCATTCAGCCGCTGATCAATGGTGGCCACCGTGATATCCGCCGCCGTGATAACCCCGTCCGTAACCGCCTCGATAGCCGTAGCCACCGTGGTAATAACGCGCGCCGCCGTAGTAGCGCGGAGCGTAATAACCACCGTAGGAATAAGGTGAGTAATAGCCGGGATAGTAGTAGGTAGACGGATAAGCATCGTAGGGTCCGGCGTAGTAGTAACAACCGGACAGACCCAAACCGAGCACCGCTCCCAGCAGCACCCTTCGCAATGTTTTTTGAATAAGCATGGCGGCCTCCTGAAAGACCCGCGACAGCAGTCGGCACAGACCGGCTGACATCTGTTTTGACTGGCAAACCCATGCCGAGTGCCAACACGCCAAAACCATCGGATCAGCGGCAAAGACGCTGCATCACGGTGCAGCCGCGCACCAACTCAAAGCGCCTCAGCAGCCTCGCCACCAACCCTAGGCAACCCGCGCGCCCGTGCCAGAGCGCCTGACGCGACTTGGCACGCGTCTCGCTTTAGCAAACCCGTGCAGGAGTCATCACAGGTTCGCGGCACCACAATTTGCAATGGCTGACTAGGGTTCCGGCTCGCAATCGCGAGTGGCTGGTCCGAGAGTTGGCGACCTCCAGTTGAGGTTACACGGCGGGACAAAAGCCCGGGAGACAAGCCACCGTTCGCGGTGCCGCGTTGCCTTCCTGTCCGCCCTTGATCAACTGGAGAATCCACCATGACCCGACTACGTTTGCCCGCCCTGCTCGCCGCCGCCTTCGCCGCGCTCATCAGCAGCCAATCCTTCGCCGCACAGAAAGACCATTTCAGCGTCTGCTGGACGATTTACGCTGGCTGGATGCCATGGGAATACGCCGGCAGCCAGGGCATCGTCGACAAATGGGCGAAGAAATACGGGATCAAGATCGACGTCGTGCAGCTCAACGACTACGTCGAATCGATCAACCAGTACACCGCCGGCCAGTTCGACGGTTGCACCATGACCAACATGGATGCGCTGACCATTCCGGCCGCCGGCGGTGTCGACAGCACCGCGCTGATCGTCAGCGATTTCTCAAACGGCAACGACGGCATCGTCCTCAAGGGCGACGGCAAAAAAGTCGCCGACCTCAAGGGCATGGACGTCAATCTGGTCGAACTGTCGGTCTCGCACTACCTGCTGGCTCGCGCGCTGGACTCGGTCGATCTGACCGAAAAAGACCTGAAAGTGGTCAACACTTCCGACGCCGATATCTCCGCCGCTTTCAACACCGAACAGGTCAACGCCGTCACTACCTGGAACCCGATGCTCTCGGACATCAAGGCCAAACCGGGGGTGACCGAAGTGTTCAACTCCAGCCAGATTCCCGGCGAGATCATGGACATGATGGTGGTCAACAGCGCCACGCTCAAAGACAACCCGGCGCTGGGCAAAGCACTGACCGGCGCGTGGTTCGAAGTGGTAGAACTGATGAACGCCAAGAACGCCGCGAGCAAGACTGCGCTGGAGCACATGGCCAAGGCCTCGGGCACCGATCTGGCCGGATTCCAGGCGCAACTCGACACCACCAAACTGTTCGCCACCCCGAGCGAAGCGCTGAGTTTCGCCAACAGCAAACAACTGCCGGAAACCATGCGCAAGGTCGCCGAGTTCTCCTTCCAGCACGGCTTGCTCGGCGAAGGCGCGAAAGATACCAGCGCGGTCGGCATGGCCTTCGCCAACGGCGTGACCAGTGGCGACACCGGCAACCTCAAGCTGCGTTTCGATCCGACCTACGTGCAGATGGCCGCCGACGCCAAGCTGTAAGCCACGGAGGATTTGGCCATGCGCCTGATCAATCGCCACCCGGATCGCCCGAGTCGCCTGTTGCTGGTGATCCTGCCGTTCGCTCTGCTGCTGTTCGCCTACTTCATGGGCTCGGCCGAGCGCCTGGCGGACAACCCCAACGACAAACTGCTGCCGAGCGCCGTACAGATGACCGACGCGGTCAAACGCTTGGCCTTCAATGCCGACAGCCGCACCGGTGACTACCTGTTGTGGCAGGACACCGCGTCGAGTCTGCGGCGTCTGGCCATCGGCCTCGGCATCGCCGCGCTGGCCGGGCTGTGCCTGGGCATCGCCGCCGGCACGCTGCCGCTGTTCGGTGCGCCGTTGTCGCCGCTGCTGACGGTGCTGTCGATGGTGCCACCGCTGGCGATCCTGCCCATTCTGTTCATCGTGTTCGGTCTGGGCGAGTTGTCGAAGGTCATGCTGATCGTGATCGGCATCACCCCGGCGCTCGCTCGCGACCTTGAACAGCGTGCGCGGGAAATCCCCGTCGAACTGCTGATCAAAGCGCAGACCCTCGGTGCCTCGACCTGGACACTGATGCTGCGCGTAGTGCTGCCGCAACTGCTGCCACGCTTGCTGATCTCGCTGCGGCTGATGCTCGGTTCGGCGTGGTTGTTCCTGATTGCCGCCGAAGCGATCGCCTCCACCGACGGCCTCGGCTACCGGATTTTTCTGGTCCGGCGTTATCTGGCGATGGACGTGATCCTGCCGTATGTGGTGTGGATCACCCTCCTCGCCTGGCTGATGGATTGGGGCCTGAAATACCTGACCCGTCGCGCATTCCCTTGGTATGAGGGGGCGGCCAAATGAGCTTCATCACCGTGAAAAACGTCTGGCAGCAATACGCCGATCAGGTGGTGCTGGAAGGCTTGAACCTGAGCGTCAACGAAGGTGAATTCTGCACCTTGGTCGGCGCGTCCGGTTGCGGCAAATCGACCTTCCTGCGTCTGCTGCTCGGCCAGGAAACGGCGAGTCGCGGCGAGATTCTGCTCGACGGCCAAGCGCTCGCCAGCGAGCCGGATGCCAGCCGTGGCGTGGTGTTCCAGCGCTACTCGGTGTTCCCGCATTTGAGCGTGCTCGACAACGTCGCCCTCGGCCTCGAACTGCCGCGTGCGCCATTGCTCGGTCGGCTGTTCGGCAGCGCCAAACGTGAAGCTCGCGAACAAGCGGCAGCATTGCTGAATAAAGTTGGCCTCGGCCATGCGCTGGACAAGTACCCGGCGCAGCTGTCCGGCGGCATGCAGCAACGGCTGGCGATTGCCCAGGCACTGATCATGAAACCGCGCGTGCTGCTGCTCGACGAACCGTTCGGCGCGCTCGATCCGGGCATCCGCAAAGACATGCACGCCTTGCTGCTGGAGCTGTGGCGCGAAACCAAACTGACGGTGTTCATGGTCACCCATGACCTGTCCGAAGGCTTCAGCCTCGGCACGCGTCTGCTGGTGTTCGACAAGGTTCGCATCGACCCGCACGCCCCCGGCGCCTATGGCGCGCGCATCACCTACGACATCCCTTTGAACAGCGACCGCCGCGCCCAACGCGCCGCCGTCGACGCCCTGCCGTTGCCACTGGCAGGTGCCCTTCGCACCGCTTGAGAGGACTGCTTCGATGAATAAGCCGATGACTGATTCGACCCAACTGTTCCCACCTTTCGCCGAAGAAATGCTTCCCGGCGGCGGCCATCGCTCTTTCGTGTTGAAGCGCGGTCAATTGCTGCGCCTGACCGACCTGCGCGGCGGCGCCAACGTCAGCCTGACCCTGCTCAACGCCAATGAAAAAACCGAACGGCTGAACCTGCCCGACAGCCTCAAATGCCAACACACCGCCAAGCTCACCAGCGGCCATTGCCTGTACTCGGACATGGGCCGCGTGCTGGCTGCAATCACCACCGACACCTGCGGCTGGAGCGACAGCCTCGGCGGCGTGCTCTGCGCCGAAGAAGTCGCGCAGAAGTACGGTCAGGGCCGCTATCAGGAACTGCGCAACGGCTTCTTCCGCAACGGTACCGACAACCTGCTGGTGGAACTCGGCAAGTGGGGCCTGGGCCTCTCCGACCTGTTGATGACGCTCAATCTGTTCAGTCGCGTCAACGTCGACGAGGCCGGGCGTTTCCACTTCGTCGAAGGCAATTCCAAGGCCGGCGATTACATCGAACTGTACGCGCCGATGGACACACTGGTGGTGCTCACTGCGCTGCAGCACCCGATGGATCCGGCGCCGGAATACGCACCGAAACCACTGAAGCTGAGCTGGATGAACGCCGACGCCAGCGTCGCCGAACACTGCCGCACCTCGCGCCCGGAAAATGAGCGCGGCTTTATCAATACCGACCGTTTGTTCGCCTGAGGATCGCTGCCATGTCAGTTGCTATCGCCACTTCGCAACACCAACCCGACACAGCGGTGTACCGCGCCACGATCCCGGCCGGTGAACCCTGGCTGATGGAGGTCATGGCTGGTCAGACCCTGCGCATCCTCGACCTGGAGGGCAATCAAGCCGTCGATACGTTGTTCTACAGCCTCGCCAATCCCAAGGAACGCTACGACGTGCAGCGCACCTTGCGTCGGCAGAACAGCGTCTACCTGAGCACCGGCAGCGTGCTGTATTCCAACCTCGGCCACGCGATGCTGACCATCGTCGCCGACACTTGCGGACGCCACGACACCCTCGGCGGTGCCTGTGCACAAGAGAGCAACACCGTGCGCTACGCCCTGGAAAAACGCTACATGCACAGCTGCCGCGACAACTACCTGCGCGCTTGTGCCCATGATGGGCGACTGGGCAAAAGCGACATCGGGCCGAACATCAATTTCTTCATGAATGTGCCGGTGACGGCGGATGGCGGGCTGACCTTCGAGGACGGGATTTCGGCGCCGGGCAAGTACGTCGATTTACGCGCGGAGATGGACGTGATCGTGCTGATTTCCAACTGCCCGCAGTTGAACAACCCGTGCAACGCCTATAACCCGACACCTGCGGAGCTACTGGTATGGAACTGACTATCCGCCGTTTACGCCGTTGGTTGTTTGCACTGTGCCAGGCGCGTTCCGGGCAGTGCCTGAAAAAGTGAAACCACCACAGACCCAATTGTAGGAGTGAGCCTGCTCGCGATAGCGGTGTGTCAGACACATCAGTTTTGACTGATCCGACGCTATCGCGAGCAGGCTCACTCCTACAAGGGATCGGTGGTGATCTGAAGTGTTTTTTCATCCGGGACGGCCCGGATGTCTGTCGAAAAACGGCGGGACGGCCCGCTTCCCCTTCAGGGGTTATGCCATGTTCGAAAAAGTCCTCATCGCCAACCGTGGCGCCATCGCCTGCCGCATCCTGCGCACCCTCGCTTCACTGCAGGTCAAAGGCGTGGCCGTGTATTCCGAAGCCGACGCCGCCAGCCTGCACATTCTGCACGCCGATGAAGCGCACAGCCTCGGTGAAGGCGCCGCTGCCGGCACGTATCTGGCGGTCGACAAAATTCTCGCCATCGCCAAGCAAAGCGGCGCCACGGCGATCCATCCCGGTTACGGGTTTCTCTCGGAGAACGCCGCGTTCGCCGAAGCCTGCGCAGCGCACAACATCGCTTTCATCGGCCCGACGCCAGAACAACTGCGCGTATTCGGCCTCAAGCACACCGCCCGTGCGCTGGCCAAACAGCACGGCGTGCCCATGCTCGAAGGCACCGAACTGCTCGACAGCCTCGACGCCGCGCTGATTGCCGGCGAACAGGTCGGCTACCCGGTGATGCTGAAAAGCACCGCCGGCGGTGGCGGCATCGGCATGCGCGTGTGCCGCAGCGCCAGCGAATTGAGCGAATCCTTCGAAGCGGTAAAACGTCTCGGCCAGAACAACTTTAGCGACGCTGGCGTGTTCATCGAGAAGTACATTCAGCGCGCCCGGCATCTGGAAGTGCAGGTGTTCGGTGACGGTCGCGGTGAAGTCATCGCCCTCGGCGTGCGCGACTGCTCGGTGCAGCGGCGCAATCAGAAAGTCCTCGAAGAAACCCCGGCGCCGAACCTGCCGGACGGAATGGCCGAAGAGCTGTGCGCAGCGGCGATCAAGCTGGCGAAAGCGGTGAACTACCGCAGCGCCGGAACCGTGGAATTCGTCTTCGACAGCGAGGCGCAGCGCTTTTACTTTCTCGAAGTGAACACGCGTTTGCAGGTCGAGCACGGCGTCACTGAACAAGTCTGGGGCGTCGATCTCGTGCGCTGGATGGTCGAGTTAGCGGCCGGTGATCTGCCGCCGTTGAGCGAACTCATATGTGGTTTGCAACCCGAGGGCCATGCGATTCAGGCGCGGTTGTATGCGGAAGATCCGGGGCGCGATTTCCAGCCGAGCCCGGGCCTGCTGACGGAGGTGGAGTTTCCGCCGGCCAACGGCATTCAACTGCGCATCGATACCTGGGTCGAGGCCGGTTGCGAGATCCCGCCGTACTTCGACCCGATGATCGCCAAGGTCATCACCTGGGCGCCGACTCGCGAACAGGCGCGCGCCGAGCTGCATAAAACGCTGGGCGAAAGTCTGTTGTACGGTGTGGAAACCAACCGTGATTACCTGCGGCAGATTTTGCTCGACACGCCATTCGCCAGCGGTGAGCCGTGGACCCGTTGTCTGGAAGGTCTGATCTATCGCGCCAACACTTTCGAAGTGCTCAGCGCCGGCACGCAAACCAGTGTGCAGGACTATCCCGGCCGCCTCGGTTACTGGGCGGTCGGCGTGCCGCCATCGGGGCCGATGGACAGCCGTGCATTGCGTCTGGGCAATCGCTTGCTCGGCAATGCTGAAGGCGCGGCGGCGCTGGAAATCACCATGAGCGGACCTTTGCTGCGCTTCAATTGTGCGGCGGTGGTCGCGGTGACGGGGGCGCCGATTGGCCTGACGCTTGAGGGGGAAAGCGTGCCGATGAACACCACGTTGCTGATCCCCGCTGGCGCGACGTTGCATCTGGGCAGTATCAGCGGCGCCGGGGCACGCAGTTATCTGTGTCTGCGCGGTGGCTTGCAGGTGCCGGATTACCTGGGCAGCAAAAGTACTTTCACTCTGGGTCAGTTTGGTGGGCACGGTGGTCGGGCGTTGCGTGCCGGGGATGTGTTGCATATCGCTGCGCTGAAGGACCGCAGTGCTGGTCAGCAACTGACCGAACAGCACATCACCGCGTTGCCGGCGGTGCGGCAGATCCGCGTGATCTACGGCCCGCACGCGGCACCGGAATACTTCACTGAAAACTACATCAGCACTTTTTTTCAAACTCAGTGGGAAGTGCATTTCAACTCCAGCCGCACCGGTGTCCGGCTGATCGGGCCGAAGCCGGAATGGGTGCGGGCCGACGGTGGCGAGGCGGGGTTGCATCCGTCGAACATTCACGACAATCCGTATGCCATTGGCGCGGTGGATTTCACCGGGGATATGCCGGTGATCCTCGGCCCGGATGGCCCGAGCCTTGGCGGATTCGTGTGCCCGGTGACGGTGATCGAAGCGGATCTTTGCCAGCTTGGGCAGCTCAAGGCGGGCGATAAAATCCAGTTCATTCCTGTCGGCCTCACTGACGCCCGCGATCTCGCCTTGAAATGGGATCTCCCCTGTGGGAGCGAGCTTGCTCGCGAAAAGGCCGTGTCAGTCAACATTGATGTGTCTGACACACCGCATTCGCGAGCAAGCTCGCTCCCACAGGGTTTGATGTCACCTGTAGTGCTGGATTTGGGTCAGGGGGATCGCCGGCTTGTTGCACGAGTCTCCGGGGATACTCATCTGTTGCTGGAAATCGGCGAGCCGGAACTCAATCTGGTTCTGCGCTTCCGCGCCCACGCCCTGATGCAGGCACTGGAAAACAAAACCCTGCACGGCGTGATCGACCTCACCCCCGGCATTCGCTCGCTGCAAATCCACTACCAGCCCGAGCAACTGCCGCTGGCCGATCTGCTCGGCATCATCGCTGGCGAGTGGGACGCGGTGTGCGCCGCCAACGACCTGCAAGTGCCGTCGCGCATCGTGCATTTGCCGCTGTCGTGGGACGACCCGGCTTGCCAGTTGGCCATCGAGAAATACATGACCACCGTGCGTAAGGACGCGCCGTGGTGCCCGAGCAATCTGGAGTTCATCCGGCGCATCAACGACCTGCCGAATCTCGACGAAGTACAGCGCACGGTGTTCGATGCCAGCTATCTGGTAATGGGTCTTGGCGATGTTTACCTCGGAGCGCCAGTCGCCACGCCGCTGGATCCGCGCCATCGTTTGGTGACGACCAAATACAACCCGGCACGCACCTGGACCGCTGAAAACTCGGTGGGCATCGGCGGCGCCTACATGTGTGTGTACGGCATGGAAGGCCCCGGCGGTTATCAGTTTGTCGGGCGCACCTTGCAGATGTGGAATCGCTACCGCGAAGTCGCTGCGTTCGATGGCAAACCGTGGCTGCTGCGCTTCTTCGATCAGATTCGTTTCTACCCGGTCAGCGCCGAAGAACTGCTGCGCATCCGCCGCGATTTTCCGCTGGGGCGTTTCGATCTCAACATCGAACACAGCCAGCTCAACCTTGCCGATTATCAGGCTTTTCTCAATCGCGAAGCCGAAGGCATCAGTGCCTTTCGTGCCCAGCAACAGGGTGCCTTCAACGCCGAACGCGAACGCTGGATCGCCAGCGGTCAGGCGCATTTCGACAGCGAAGAAGCCGTGCCGGAATCGACCGAGGATGCGCCACTGGCCGACGGAGAACACAGCGTCGACAGCCACATTGCCGGCAATCTCTGGCAGGTGCAGGTCGAGGCCGGCAGCCGTGTTGAAGCGGGCGATGTGCTGGTGATTCTCGAGTCGATGAAGATGGAGATCCCGGTACTCGCGCCGCTGGCCGGGGTAGTGCGCGAGATCCGCGTGCAGCCCGGTTCGGCGGTGCGCGCCGGACAACGCGTCGTGGTGCTGGCACTCGACTGAAGCCAATTGGATAAGGATCTACTCATGAATCTGCAACTCGATGTTCTGCGCCAGGCCTATCGCAATGGCGACACCACACCGCGTCAACTGCTGCTGAAACTACGGGAAAAAGCCGCCGCGCTGAACCCGGATTATCACCTGTTCATCCACCTGCTCAGCGTCGCCGAACTGGAGCCGTATCTTGCCGCCCTCGACGGTCGTGACCTCGACAACCTGCCGCTGTACGGCGTGCCGTTTGCGATCAAAGACAACGTTGATCTGGCGGGGATTGCGACCACCGCCGCGTGTCCGGACTTTGCTTATGTGCCGGAGCGCTCGGCGACCATCGTCGAGCAGTTGATCGCCTTGGGCGCGATTCCACTGGGCAAGACCAATCTCGATCAATTTGCCACGGGCCTCAATGGCAGCCGCTCGCCTTATGGCGCATGCCCGAACAGTGTGCTGACGGAATATCCGTCCGGCGGTTCCAGCGCCGGTTCGTCGCTGGCGGTGGCATTGGGCGTGGCGAGTTTTGCCTTGGGCACCGACACCGCAGGCTCCGGTCGGGTGCCGGCGGCGCTGAACAATCTGGTCGGGTTGAAGGCGAGTAAAGGGTTGATCTCCACGGCCGGCGTGCTGCCGGCTTGCCGCACGCTGGATTGCGTGACCACGTTCACCGCCACAGCGCGTGAGGCCAGTCAGTTGCTGGCGCTGACCGCCAGACTAGATCCGCGCGACGAATACAGCCGCCGCAATCCATCGTGGAATGACGGCTCGGCGTTTGGTGCGCCACGGGCGTTTCGTTTCGGTGTGCCGCGCGCGCAAGACCTTGAGTTTTTCGGCTGCGTCGAAGGCCCGTTGTTGTTCGGCGATGCCATCGACCGCCTCAAAGCCTTGGGTGGCGAAGCGGTCGAACTGGACCTGTCGCCCTTCCTTGAAGCTGCGCGCCTGCTTTACGAAGGGCCGTGGGTTGCCGAGCGCTATAGCGTGGCGGGTGAGTTGATGGAGCAGAATCCCGAAGCGGTGTTACCGGTGATTCGAGCCGTGCTGGCGAAAGCCCCGGCGGTGAGCGGCGTGCAGACCTTCCGTGCGCAGTATCGGCTACAAGCCCTGAAAGCCCTGTGCGATCAGGCCCTCGAAGGCCTCGACTGCGTGCTGAGCCCGACCATCGGCCGTGCGGTGACGCTGGCCGAACTGCACGCCGAACCGGTGCTGCGCAACTCCGAACTGGGTTACTACACCAACTTCATGAACCTGCTCGACTACGCCGCCGTCGCCGTGCCGAGCGCGTTCATGGCCAACGGTTTGCCGTGGGGCGTGACGCTGTTTGGCCGGGCGTTCACCGATCAATACCTGCTGAGCGTGGCCGATGCGCTGCAGCGTCAGCTGGATTCCGACCTGCCGACACCGGCGAACGTTGCACGTCATGATCGCGCACGCATTGTGGTGTGTGGCGCGCATCTGCAAGGGTTGGCGTTGAATTGGCAACTGACTCAGCGAGGTGGGCGCTTGTTGGAAACGACATTGAGTTCGCCGGACTATCAACTGTATGCGTTGGCCGGCGGCCCGCCATTGCGGCCGGGGATGGTGCGGGTCAAGGATGGCGGCGTGGCGATTGCGGTGGAGGTGTGGGAATTGCCGAGCAGTGAGTTGGGTTCGTTCCTCACCGGGATTCCGGCGCCGCTGGGACTGGGCAAAGTGCAACTGGCGAACGGACGTTGGGAGAGCGGGTTTATCTGCGAGCCGTATGGTCTGGAGGGTGCGCTGGACATCAGCCATTTGGGGGGATGGCGGGCGTATCTTGAGACTCGGAACTGATCCAGAAACCAGCCCTCACCCTAGCCCTCTCCCGGAGGGAGAGGGGACTGACCGAGGTGTTTGTCAGGTGGTTGTCATTCGGTGATACCGAGCCGAACACACTTTTTGAAATCACCACAATCTAGCTCCCTCTCCCTCCGGGAGTGGGATGGCGGGCGCATCTTGAAACTTGGAACTGATCCAGAAACCAGCCCTCAGCCTAGCCCTCTCCCGGAGGGAGAGGGGACTGACCGGGGTGTTTGTCAGGTGGTTGTCATTCGGTGATACCGAGCCGAATACAATTTTTGAAATCACCACAATCTAGCTCCCTCTCCCTCCGGGAGTGGGATGGCGGGCGCATCTTGAAACTCGGAGCTGGTCCAGAAACCAACCCTCACCCTAGCCCTCTCCCGGAGGGAGAGGGGACTGACCGGGGTGTTTGTCAGGTGGTTGTCATTCGGTGATACCGAGCCGAATACAATTTTTGAAATCACCACAATCTAGCTCCCTCTCCCTCCGGGAGAGGGGACTGACCGGGGTGTTTGTCAGGTGGTTGCCATTCGGTGATACCGAGTCGAACACACTTTTTGAAATCACCACAATCTAGCTCCCTCTCCCTCCGGGAGAGGGCTGGGGTGAGGGAGCTATCCTTCTGACACACCCTCTACGTCATATCCCCCGCCATTTCAGGCATAAATCCCGCAGGCTTTTCCCGGCCATCCCACTAGAATGCATGCCATCGGGCCACTGCCAACGGAACCGCCATGCCGCTTCGTTCTCCCCTGTACTCGCAACGCTCGCTGGTCCTGACGCTGATCGCCCTGCTCGGCGCCGGTTTCCTCGCCACGTCGTTGCTCAGCTACTACGCCTCCCGCGAGTCGATCCGCGACAACATCGTCAACACTGAACTGCCGCTGACCTCCGATACGGTGTACTCGGAAATCCAGAAAGATCTGGTCCGGCCGATCCTGATTTCCTCGATGATGTCCCGCGACACCTTCATGCGCGACTGGGTCGTCAACGGCGAACAAAACCCCGAGCAGATGACCCGCTACCTCGACGAGGTCATGACCCATTACGGCGCCTACACGGCCTTCTTCGTCTCCAACAGCACCCACACCTACTACCACGCCAAAGGCGTGCTCAAGCAGGTCAAGGTCGATGAACCGCGCGACGCCTGGTACTTCCGCGTGCGCGACATGAAGGATCCGTACGAGATCAACGTCGACCCGGATCTGGCCAACAAGGACAACCTGACCTTCTTCATCAACTACAAGGTTTACGACTACCACAACCGCTTCATCGGCGCGGCCGGGGTCGGTCTGACCGTGGACGCGGTGATCAAGCTGATCGACAAGTATCAACAGCGCTATCAACGCAGCGTTTACTTCGTCGACACCTTTGGCCGGTTGGTCCTGACCGGCGCCGAAGGCGGGCCTGAAAGCGCGCACATCGGTCAGAGCCTGAGTGAACTGGAGAGCATGAAAAGCCTGGTCAGCCAGTTGCCGAAACCGCACAGCGGCAGCTACGAATACTCCGCCCACGGCCAGGGGCACTTTCTCAACGTGCGGTTTATTCCTGAGTTGAACTGGTATCTGTTTGTCGATAAACGCGAAGACGGCGCGCTGAGTGAGATCCGCCAGTCGCTGTATCTGAATCTACTGATCTGCCTGCTGGTGACGCTGATTGTGCTGGCGCTGCTCAACCGCGTGATCAAGCGCTACCAAAGCAAAATCCAGGCGCAGGCCATACTCGACAGCCTCACCGAGCTGCCCAACCGCCGAGGCTTCGATATTCTCGCCGCGCAGGCCCTGCACGAAGCCCGACGCGAGACCAAACCTTTAACCGCGTTGCTGCTCGACCTCGATCACTTCAAAGTGTTGAACGACACCTACGGGCACATGGCCGGCGATCAGGTGCTGATCGGTTTCGCCCGCGATCTGCAAAGTTGCCTGCGCCATGCCGACATTGTCTGCCGCTGGGGTGGTGAGGAATTTATCGTTTTACTGAAGGACACCGACGGCGATACCGGTCAGAAAATTGCCGAAAAGATCCGCCAACACGTCGAACAACACGAATATGCATACGACGGCCACAGCCTCAATCTGACGGTGAGCATCGGCGCCACCACCCTGCAACGCGATGACACCTTGCACAGCCTGCTGTCGCGGGCCGATCATGCGATGTACCGAGCCAAACAAACCGGCCGCAACCGCACCTGCGTGGAAATGCCTCACTCGACTTATGCCTGATTCCGACGTTAAACCCGACCATTGCCCGGCCTGCGGCGCCCGCAACGACTGCAGTCTGGCCGACCCGCGCACCGCCGACCGCGAATGCTGGTGCTATGGCGTGAGCATCGATCCGGCCGTGCTTGAAGCGCTGCCGCCAGAACTGCGCAACCAATCCTGCCTGTGCCCGCGTTGCGCGCAAGTCGAGGCGCAACTGCAAGCGGCCAAGCGGCCGATCCCGTAAGATGCGCGCCCCTTCATTTACTGAACTCTGAACATGCGTGTCGACCGTTTCCTCAGCAACCTGCCCCGCTACAACCGTCAGCAGGTTCGTCTGTTGCTGGTGGAAAAGCGCGTGCGGATTGACGGAAAAGTCGTCAGCGATCCGCACAGCGAAGTGCTGGAATTCAGCCGTGTCGAAGTCGATAACGAAGTCCTGCAAAGCGGCAAAGCGGCGCGCTACTTCATGCTGCACAAGCCACCGGGCTGCGTCAGCGCCACGCGTGACCCGCAGCATCCGACGGTGCTAGACCTGATCGATGAGCCGGACAAGGACGACCTGCACATCGCCGGACGCCTGGACTTCAACACCACCGGCCTGATGCTGATCACCAACGACGGCGCGTGGTCGCGCCGCTTGACCCAGCCGCAGACCAAACTGCCAAAGGTCTACTACGTCGAGACCGAGCAGGAGATTGGCGCGCACTATGCGAGTACTTTTGCCGAGGGGATCTACTTCGCCTTCGAAGACCTGACCACGCAGCCGGCGCACCTGGAGCTGCTCGGCCCACGCTCGGCGCGGCTGAGCATCGTCGAGGGCCGCTACCATCAGGTGAAGCGCATGTTTGGTTTCTTCAACAACAAAGTCCTGCGCCTGCACCGCGAATCCATGGGGCTTCTGCACCTCGATAACGCGCTAAAACCGGGCGAGTACCGCGCTTTGCGCACCGAAGAGATCCATTTGTTCTAAGCCCGCGACCGCTCAGCAGAAGTTGTCGAACAATTTACCAACGGCACTTGCGCGATCCCTACTCCCCTGCTTGAATCAGGACGTCGGCCAGATTGTGACCGATGAGTCACAACAGACATCCAAGAAACTTTTTGCCGGTAGAGAGCCTTCAAGGCTCCGCCTCAGCCGGCAGACTGCCCGCCAATAACAATACCCGTCGACCGCAGTCATGGATCGACATGGGCCAAGCAAATTCCAGGCGTATGCCTACCTGTCACAAAGCTCGTGCAATCTCTATTTGCGCGCATACCCGCTTGCTTGCCAGGAGTCTTATGACATGAGGCCAGAAATCGCTGTGCTGGATATACAGGGTCAGTATCGGGTTTACACGGAGTTCTATCGCGCAGACGCCGCAGAAAAGACCATCATCCTGGTCAACGGCTCGATGGCCACGACTGCGTCGTTTGCACAGACTGTGAAAAACCTGCACCCGCAATTCAACGTGGTCTGCTACGACCAGCCCTACGCGGGCCGGTCAAAAGCCCACAACCGCCACGAGAAACATCTGACGAAGGACGTCGAAGGGCAGATTCTGCTCGAGCTGATCGACCACTTCGCCGCCGAACACGTGCTGTCGTTCTCCTGGGGCGGCGCCGCGACCCTGGTCGCCCTCGCCCACCAGCCACGGCGCATCGAACGGGCGGTGATCAGCTCGTTCTCGCCAGTAATCAACGCGCACATGCTCGACTACCTCGAACGCGGCGTCGACTACCTCGGCCAGCGCGACGGCGACCGCGTCGGCCATCTGGTCAACAACACCATCGGCAAACACCTGCCGTCGTTGTTCAAACGCTTCAACTATCGCCACGTCAGCAGCCTCGCCGAGCACGAATACGGGCAGATGCACTTCCACATCAGCGACGTGCTGCACAGCGATCGGCAGTGCTATCTGAACGCAGCGAAAAAGATCAACGTGCCAGTGCTGTTTCTAAACGGCGAATGGGACGAATACACCGCTGCCGAAGATGCACGCCTGTTTGGCAACCACGTGGCGCAGAGCACGTTCACCACGCTGCAGGCCACCGGGCATTTTCTCGACATGGAACACAAGGCCGCGTGTCGCGATAGCCAGAACGCCTTGCTTGGCTTTCTGAAACCGGCGCAGCAGGCTAGCCGAACGCGTTACTCGTTTGTTCAGGATCAACATGCATTGGCTATTTGAAAGGGTGTCGTCGCGAGCGAGGCTGCCGGGCTGGGATTTTGCTTTTCTCACCGCAGTGCTCGCCCGCGATTGACCGTTTTCAGTGATTCAAAGCGTTCATGAGTAAAAGAAAAACTTCAAATCCGTGGCCGAGTCTGGTACAAAGTCAGCCGCTCTGAGCGGGTATAGTTTAATGGTAGAACAGTAGCTTCCCAAGCTTCCGACGAGGGTTCGATTCCCTCTACCCGCTCCACTCGAATATTGGTCTCACGTTGTGATTTTTGACGGGGGATGCAGGAACAGAAAAAACCGGCCTTGATGGCCGGTTTTTTTGTGCCTGGGATTTGAGGTTGGCCACTTGGGCAGTACGGAACCTTTTAGAAACACTCCGTTGATTGCAGATTCGCCAGTCCCCTCTACGCTTCGGTTTCTCTAATGACAACAAGTGCAGTCTGTTCAAGGGAATGACTACATGTGGTGCTCGGTACAGAGAAGAGAATCTGGAGCACACGGCAAATCACTGCTCACTCTAAGAGGTTGCGCGCTCAGTGCATGAAGATAAAAGGCAGGGAATGACGGAAGAGGAGCAGACCATCTGGGATGGTGCAATCAAGTTTGCTCGATCAAACAAGAAAGCTATCGGTAAGCGGCTAACCGATCAGACAACCTATCCTCCCGAAAAAGAGCCTGTTTCGGTATTCATGGCAGGTTCGCCGGGCGCAGGTAAAACAGAGGCATCATTAGCCCTGCTGAACCTCTTCTCCGATACCCCCATCCTGCGAATCGACCCAGACGAGCTCAGAAACGAATTTGAAGCCTATCAAGGTGGCAATGCCTGGCTTTTCCAAGGAGCCGTTTCAATTCTCGTCGGAAAGCTGATTGACCTTGCCTTGGAGCGAAAACAGTCTTTCCTGCTGGACGGGACGCTTTCCAATATAGAGATCGCAAGGAAAAATGTGCAGCGCTGCCTAGACAAAGGGAGATTTGTGCAAATTCTCTACGTCTATCAAGATCCTAGACTTGCGTGGTCCTTTGTCAGAGCCCGTGAGGAAGCCGAAGGACGCAGGATTCGACCGGAGCATTTCGTCGACCAATACTTTGCAGCGCGTGACGTGGTAAACACCCTTAAGCTAGAGTTTGGCAAGGACATTCATGTCGATCTGCTCGTGAAGCACATTGATAATTCTGGACGCCTTTACAAGGCTGGCGTCGACAAGATCGACTACCATATCCCCGAGAAGCATACGAGACACGACCTGATGGCCATGCTTGGGATCAATGACGGAGTAACCTCATGAAATTCGGATCCACAAAGGAGTCCACGAGTCCATTCGCAGACTTCATTCGGAATGCAAAATCGGAAGAAAAAAAGCGCGTTTACAGTGAAGTGCTGACCGAAGCGACCAAAAAACAGAATGAAGTGATGCTGGCAGCGCGTGAAAAGCAGGCGTGATTACTTTACTGATTTTTAAAAAAAACCCGGCAAAGTGCCGGGCTTTTTCATTCTGGTATTTCCCGTTCCTCACTGTCTACTCCGGTTTTTAACCGTTTAGCCCGTTGCAGAACCATTCAGAAACACACCGTTGATTGCAGATTCGCCATCCCCCTTTACCCTTTGATCTCTCTAACGATAAGAAGCGCTGCGTGCTCAAGGGTTTGATCTAGATGCTCTATCCAATCGCAATCTCTGCCAGTGACGGTGAATGTGTCTGGGGTGTTGAGGTGCCGGATCTGCCGGGATGTTTTTCTGCAGGAGAGGATCAAGAGAATGCCGTTAAGATGGCAAAAGCTGCCATAGAGGCCCACATCGAGATTCTGGCCGAAAGTGGTGCAGTCATTCCGGTCGCAGGCAAACTTGGAACTCACTTTTCCAATCCGAAATACGCAGGCTGCGTTTGGGCGTTGGTGGACGCGGATGTCGGTCGGTGCCTCGGGAGTCCGCAAGAAGTGAGTATTACGCTGCCGGGCTACCTGCTTGAGCGCATTGATCTTCACGTTCACCATCATCCGGAGGAGAAGAATCGTTCGGCGTTTTTGACTTCGGCGGCGTTGCGGATGTTGGCGCCTTGAATCGTGAATGTCTGTAGCCGCAATTACAAAAAACCGGCCTTTAGAGCCGGTTTTTTTGTGTCTGCTACACCTCGACGATTTTGTGATTACCCCGCCGGCACGACCTTATCCAGTGCCTGATTCACCGCCAATTCCCCCAACATGACGACCTGCGCGATGCCGAGTGCAGTCTTGCGGTGTGAGGTGTCGAGCAACGCGGCGAAGTTGTTGAGCATGGTGGTGGCCGAGCCGAGTGTTTCGCTGGCGTTGGCCAGCAAGGATTCGGTGTCGTAGGCAGGATTGGCGAGGTACATCGGTTCGGGTTCGTGGGTGGAACCCATGATTCTGGCCGTGGGGCTTAGATAGTGGTCGAGGGCGCGTTCGGCGGCTTCGTGGAATTTCTTTGAGTTGGGTGATTCGTAGGGGGATGCCGGATCGGTTTCCGGCGGATTGGGCGTTACTTTGAACATGTGGTGTATTCCAAAATAGGGCTACGACCATTCCGCTGCTACACGAAAGGGTGGCGGCTGTACGCAAGTTAGCAGACCGGGCGAATCCACCAAAATCCCGGCGCACCCGAGGGTGCCATGCGCACAGCCACCATTAAGCACAGGAGAACCTGGCTAAATGACGCTTGTACGATTTGGTGGAAACGCGTGGCTGCTAAACCCGATCACTGGAAATCAGTGACGCGAACCAAGTTACCGACTGCCCCAAAGGCGCACAAGCCGGCGGATTCTGGCGTAGCGGTAGGCAACGGCGCAAGGATTTGTAGGCTTCAGGACGTAACACCGCACGCCTTTAAACACTTCGCTCGGAAGATGTTTACGCGGCGATAAAACATAGCGATTTCCCCGACATTACAGACCCACAACACTCCACCGGTTTTCACCTCCCGCCCAACCGACTAGCATTTCCTCATCACCCACCACCCTCCCCCTGCGCGGCCATCGACGAATACGCGCCATCACTTTCGAGGGATTCCAATCGCGGCCACTTTGCCGTTGACGACCGAACTCAAAAGAGCCATTCACCATGACGCAAAACATTTACGACGATCCCGAATTCTTTCAAGGCTACAGCCAGATGAACCGTTCCATCGGCGGCCTCGACGCGGCGCCGGAGTGGCCAGCGCTCAAGGCGCTGTTGCCCTCCATGCACGGCCTGAACGTGGTGGATCTGGGCTGCGGTTATGGCTGGTTCAGTCGCTGGGCGCTTGAGAATGGCGCCGCCAGTGTCTTGGGACTTGATGTCTCGGAGAAGATGCTGGAGCGCGCACGTGCGACCCCGACGGCGGCGAATATTCGCTATGAGCGCGCCGACCTGGAACAGCTCGACCTGCCCGCTTGCAGTTTCGATCTGGCTTACAGCTCGCTGGCGCTGCATTACATCAAAGATCTGCCGGGGCTGTTTGCGCGCCTGTACACAGCGCTGAAACCGGGTTCGCACTTTGTGTTTTCCATTGAGCACCCGATCTTTATGGCACCGCGTAATCCGGGTTGGCTGGTGGATAGTGAAGGCAACAAGCGTTGGCCGCTGGACAGCTATCAGTTGGAGGGGGAGCGGGTTACGAACTGGTTGGCTGAGGGAGTGATCAAGCAGCATCGTACGGTCGGGACATTGCTCAATTCGTTGATCGACGCAGGGTTTTCGATTCGTCATGTCAATGAATGGGGGCCGAGCGAAGCTGAAGTGGCGGCGCAACCGGCGCTGGCGGAAGAGCGGGAGCGGCCGATGATGATGTTGGTGGCGGTGCAGAAGCCCTCACCCTAACCCTCTCCCAAAGGGAGAGGGGACTGACCGAGTTGTTCTCTAGGGTTACGCCGACCTGAAATATCGAGCCGAACTCCGGTTTCGAATACAACACCGGTCGGCTCCCTCTCCCTCGGGAGAGGGCTGGGGTGAGGGGCCCGTCCGAAAACGCACCCGAAATCTCCAGCCGAACAACACGTCCAGCTCATTTCAGCGAGTCGCGACAATGAATAACCGTGGAAATGGCAACAACACCGAGCCATCCGCCAATGCCGGATAAGCCTTCTCAACCTCCGCCAGATACTGCTCCAGGTACTGCGCCTTTTCCGCCTCGGTCAGCGGACTCAAAAACGGAATCAACCCGCTGCCCTTGAACCACTCCACCACCCCCGCCGCCCCACCTGACAGCTGATGGTGATAGGTGGTGCGCCACACATCGACCCGCGCGCAGTGTGGCCGCAGCATCGAGAAATAATCACTGGCGCTCGCCATGTCGGTACGCTGCCCCGCAGCGCCGCTGAGCTTGCTCGCCCACGGACCATTCGCGGCGACTTCACGCATCAAACGGTGGGAGGGCTCATTGAGGTTATCCGGCATCTGGATCGCCAGGCTGCCGCCCGCCGACAACTTGCGGGCCAATGTCGGCAGCAATGAAGCGTGATCCGGCACCCACTGCAGCACGGCATTGGCGAAGATCACATCGTAGGGGCCTGCATCCGCCCATTGATCAATCTCGGCCACCTCGAACTGCAACTGGGGCAAGCGCTTGCGAGCCGCGTCGATCATGTCTGCCGAGCTGTCCAGCCCGCTGACCTTCGCCCCGGAAAAACGCTGCACCAGCAGCTCCGTCGAGTTACCGGGGCCACAACCGATATCGACCACTGTCCTCGCTTCAGGCGTGGGAATCGCCGCCAGCAAATCGCGGGCCGGGCGGGTGCGTTCATCTTCGAAAGCGACGTATTGTTTGGCGGACCAACTCATTGCGTTCTCCTGTCGGGGGCATTCCAGCGGTTGGTCACGATACCGCTATCTGGCGCGTCTGCCTGCCCTACCAACGTCCAGTGACGTGGGCGGATTTGTAATTAGAATTTTCCACCAGCCGCAGATGTCTGAATTTCAAGACTCTTCCCAATAAGGAAAACGGCCATGAAATTCGCAAAGATTTCCCAGAAGCTCGCTTTGTGGGCGGGCAGTCCAAAGACCTTTATGGGCGCATTGATCCTGATCGGGCTGTGGGGACTGAGCGGGCCGATCTTTGACTACAACGACACCTGGCAACTGATCATCAACACCTCAACCACCATCATCACCTTCCTGATGGT
Organism: Pseudomonas sp. ok266; assembly: GCF_900110195.1. Lineage (NCBI taxonomy): Bacteria > Pseudomonadati > Pseudomonadota > Gammaproteobacteria > Pseudomonadales > Pseudomonadaceae > Pseudomonas > Pseudomonas sp. ok266. Next base: position 153,533 of record NZ_FOCU01000013.1, read on the forward strand.
GTTCCTGATCCAGAACACGCAGAACCGCGATACCGACATTCTGCATTTGAAGATCGATGAGTTGTTGTTGGTGACCAAAGAGGCGCAGAACGCGATGCTTGGGCTGGAGGCGCTGGATCTGAAACAGTTGGAGGCGTTGCGCAGGCACTACCGCTCGTTGGGCGAGGGTGAGGTGTTTAACCTTGAGGGGCTGGGTGAGAAGAGTAAGTCGAAGCAGGATTTGAATGAGTGCTGAGGGTTTAAAATCAAAAGATCGCAGCCTTCGGCAGCTCCTACAGAAACGGGTGCAGGAACTGCCGAAGGCTGCGATCTTTTGCAGTTAGCGGCTGGCCTGTAACTGGCGGGCCATCTCCAGATGGCTTTGCAGCTTCGGCAAGGTCTCGTCGGCAAACGCCTTGATCTCCGGCACGTCGGTGGTCTGCGCTTCCTGCTGAATCTGCTCGATGGCCTCTTCGGTGGCTTTGACCTGACTGGCGGCGTACGCCTGATCGAAGGAGGCGCCGTCGGTCACTTGCGGCATCAATTCTTTAGCCTTGTCGGCCAGTTCTTCACGAGGCGCGACAGGCAGATCGAGCTTCTTGGCGATTTTCGCCAGATGCTGGTTGGCAGTCGTGCGGTCGTTGATGACGACGATGGTGTAGTCCTTGACCTCTTTCGATTCGGCCTTGCTGTGGGCCAGACGACTGGCCTCGATGTCGGCCATGCCTTTGGCCGAGGCATCGTTGATGAAATCGGCGGGCGACTGGGCAAAAGCACTGCTGGCAAACAGACCCAAAAGCGATGCAAAACTCATAATGCGTACACGGGTGGCCATCCGGCTCATGGTCGCGCCCTCCTTCCTAGCGAAATTCAAGCGGGAGCTTACGCCCCCGCCTCTCAATCAAAACTACCTTCACCGACTACTTCGATTTCTGAGCGGGCTTGCGGCCCATGTCTGGTTTTGGCTCTTTGTCGACAGTCGTTGTGGTGGTTTTCCCACCTTTGCGACCTGCTTCAGAGGCCTTCGTTCGATCGTTGGCGAAGTTTCCCGAGTTCGAGTTTCTTGAATTAGGCATGATTCTCTACCTCTTGGTAATGATCGTGGCGAGCAGGTGCCCGCCTAGATTGAGAATTTTCTGACCGGCAAAGGTTTAGAAAAATTGCAGTCGCTGCGACGAACGGCGTCGCTTTTTCAGCCATTGAGCGCGTGATGGTTCAAGCGTTTGGCGGCGTACATCGCCTGATCGGCATGGCGAAACAGTTGCTGCTCCTCCCTGCCGTGCTCTGGATAGCGGGCGACCCCAATGCTGGGTTCGATGTGCAGGTTGTGGCCATCGAGGCGCATTGGTTGTACCAGTACCTGTCGGATTTTTTCCGCCACGCCGTCAGCATCTTCCGAAACCTGCACGCTGTGCAGCAGCACGACAAATTCATCGCCGCCAATTCTGGCCACGGTGTCGGTTTCCCGCACGCAGCCTTTTAGGCGGTTGGCCACGGTTTGCAGGAGCATGTCGCCGACCGCGTGACCGAAGGTGTCGTTGACCTGTTTGAAGCGATCCAGGTCGACATATAACAAGGCCATATGCCCGGATTGCTCGCGAGCGCCGGCCAACGCGGCTTTCAGGCGATCACGCAGCAATTCACGGTTGGGCAGTTGCGTCAGTTGATCGTATTGGGCCATGCGTCGCAGGCGAGCGTGCAGTTGCTGGCGCTCGATGGCGGTGGCGACTTGGGCGCAGACGTATTGCAACAGTTCCTTGTCTTGCTCGGTGTAGCGCTCGCCGCCGGGCAGGCTTTTGACGATCAAGGCGCCGATGGTGCCGTTCTTCGAGTTCAAAGGCACGCCGAGCCAGCAAGGCGCGTTCTGCCCCGCCACCAGCTCGGCGAAATCGGCAGAGGAATCTTCACTGTCCGGCGTCAGAAGAATCGGCTGGCCGCTACGGATAACTTCCGCGCAAAGGCGTCCAGTGACCGTACCCGGTTGCTCGGGCTGCAATTCGTGGTCGTCGACGTGATAGGGGAAATTCAGTTGCGCGCAGTGCTCGTCGTACAGCGCCACCGAGAAATTCATCGCCGGCAACCACTCGCCGATGATCAGGTGGATGCGCTTGAACAGCGCCAGCAGATCTTCGGCCGCATGGGCCGCTTCGGAAATCGCGTACAGCGCTGCCTGGCGCGATTCAGCCTGTTTGCGTTCGGTGATGTCGCGCGCCACCGCGATGCGCAGTTGATCGACTTCCGACCAGCGCGCTGACCAGAGGATATGCACGACGCTGCCATCCTTGCGCAAGTAACGGTTTTCGAAGTTGAGCTTGGGTTCGCCGCCCATGATCTCGCTGGCAGCCGCGAGAGTGCGCTGACGATCCGCCGGGTGCACCAGCTCAATCATTTGCCGGCCGATCAACTCTTCAGGCGAATAGCCGAAAACACGCTCGCAGGCGGCACTGACGAAAACAAAGCGCCCCTGCTTGTCGACCGCGCAAACGGCGTCCAGCAACAGATCGATAAAACTCGCCAGCGGCGCGGAATTTCGGCTTTCCATGGTTCAGCGTGGGTGTCCGGGTAATGCAGCACTGATCAACCATCCCTGACCTCGTGATTGCGCCTCCCTGCACTCACTTTCAAGCCTTGTTCGGCATCAGCCCCGGCAGCGCATGCATCAGCGCGTTGATGGCGAAACCGATAAACATCACGCCGCACAGCCGGGTGATCAACAGTTCGTGGCGCTGATACAGCGTGCGTACCCGCTGCGCGCCGACCACGCCGATGAGAATAGCGTAGGCCAGCAAGCCACCGAGGAAACTCAGCGCAATCAGCGCCGGTAGCATCGACCAGTTGAGCAGTTCGGCACGGCTCGACAGCAGCGCGGTGAACGTTGCGACCGCCACCGGATAGGCCTTGGGATTGGTCAAACCAAACAGAATGCCGTGCCAGAACGGATTGCGCGCCGCGCCCTGCGGCGCGTCACCGCTGCGACGCTGGGCGCGCACCGCGCGCCAGCCGAGCCAGAACAGGTACACACCGCTGAGCACACCGAGCACATCAAACGCGGTGCTGCCGATCTCGCGGGCGCCGACAATCGCGATCAGCGCGGTGCTGCACCAGACCACATCGCCGAGCAGATGCCCGCAAAGAAACCCCGCCCCGGCCCGCCGCCCGTGGGCTGCACCGATGCCGAACACCGCTAGCACACCCGGCCCTGGCGTAATGCCGTAAATGAAACCCGAGGCCAGCACGGCCATTAGCAACGATGGAGTCATGGAAAACCTGCAGCGCCAGAACACGTGGCCGCCAGTCTATAACAGACAAATGTGTCTGATCATGACTCGTCGTAAAAACGCATGCCGGAGTACGGTTTTTGCCGACACGCCGACAGCCGTGAAGCGAGATCGCCGACATGGGCTTCGAGCTTGTGGCCATCGGGATCGAGAAAGTAGAACGACGCACCTTCGCTGCGGTTATCCCGCCATTCCCGCACGTTCGCCGCTTTTAGCTTTGCTACGAACGTTGAGAAATCGGCTGCATTGAGGCTGAAAGCGTAATGGGTGTAATCGCTGCACGCATCGGCTTTGCGCAGCGGATCAAGCGACAGACACAACCACAGTCCCGGCAGCGACAGGTAGGCACCGGCGTCCCACGTCGCGTCGACGCGCAGCTGCAACACATCGCGGTAGAACGCCAGGCTGCGCTGCACATCGCTGACCGCGAGGGTCAGGTGATTGAGGCCGGTGAGCATCGGATCAGTAGCCTCTGAGGTCTTCGGGGACGATGTATTGTTGGCCGTCGTAGGTCAGGGTGACGCGAGTTTTCTTCATCTCGATCGTTTTCGAGATGCACTCCTTGCCCGACAGGAAGGATTTGTAAACTGAACCACTCGAGCTGACGATCAGATCGGCGAAACCATGGTGAGTCGTCGGTGCGATATCGATAGTTCTGCGAATTTGCGTGTCCTCGGTTCCACACTCATCCGTCCCTTCGCCGAACTCCTTGCGAATCACCAAGCCTTCCAGCACAGGGCGCAATTTGTTGCCTTCGCGCACATACAACGCCAGATCGGTTTTTGCGTAAGGATTGGCTCTGGAGCCGTGGCTGGCGAATCTCGAACGCAAACCGAACGCACGGACATCAGCAGCCAATCGGTAACGGGCCGTATCGATGGTCAGATCGTCGAAACTGATGGCATCGGAATTGTAGGCACCGGGTTTGGCATAGGTGGCGAGACTCTTGCCGCTTGTCGAACTGACGAGCGCCAATTCCAGATCGAACACCCCCATTTCATCGTCGCCCGAATCCGAGAGAAATGAAGATTTCGCCGCAATCGACTGATCGTTGAACGCCGGCCACGCTTTGCAGCGTGAAAGGGAATGGCCATCGAATTTTTTCACTTCGCAGGCAGCCTGGACTTCAGCGGTGATGGTCAAAAGACCTGTTGCGATGAAAACGCCAAGCAGTGTGTTAAGCGAAATCATTGTTCTTCCTTGAGTAAAAGTCATCGGTCTTAGAGGCCTTTGAAATCTTCAGGCACTACGTAGTTTTTGCCGTCATAGCGAAGTGTCGTCAAGACCGGTTTTTGCGTGACGGTATTGGATACACACGCCTCGCCCTCGCCCTCGCCCTCGCCAACGGTCGAACTACGGATCGTTTTGATCATCAGATCGGCATAGCCATGGCTGCTGGTCTTGGCCAGAGCCACGGTTCGCGTAGTCTCGTAGCGCTCTCCCGCACAATTGCCATCCCACTCCCCGCCATATTCATAAACCACCAGCCGATCCATGACAGGACGCAATGCGTTGCCGTCTTTCACATAGAGCGACAACCAGGCTTCATCCACAGGATTCACGCGCGAAGAGCCTTTGAACCGTACTCGCACGCCAAAGGCCTGCAATTGCGGTGCGAGCTTATAGCGGGCGGTATCGAATTTCAGTTCGTCCAGCGCGATGGCATCAACAGAGAATGCGGATGGCTGATAAAAGCTCGCTAACGGCTGTGAGTCTGCGCTCGCCACCAAGGCCAAACGCAGATCGTAAAGCCCTATAGTCTCTGACTCGCCATACACCGGATCGGGCGAGAAATTGGCGGCGGCGGTAAGCGTCAGTCCGGGATACGCCGGCCAGTCCTTACAGACGGAAAAATCCATCTCATGCGCCTTTGGCGCCGGCGTGCAATCGGCCAATGCCTGCTCCGCCAGCAACCACCCGCACAATGCCGCACATCCGATCCAGCCAGACTTCATTGTCACTTCCCGCTCCTTGATTACTTTTTCAGCCGCGCACTATCCCCTGCTGTATCGGCCCTTTCAACCGAATCATCAGTAGACCAAAGCGCATGTCCCGTTTGGTAGCGAGAAGCAGTTGACGGCGGCGCGGGTGGCGGGGCGATGTTGGTGATCGCGGGGGGGGGGTGATTCGGATGCTTGAGAGGAACGGACTGGCTGTTAACTGATGTCATGAATCCATGATTTTTCTGCGTCTGGAAGTCAGTCTTCGCGAGCAGGCTCGCTCCCACAGGGGAATGCATTTCAACTGGGAAATGCGATCAACTGTGGGAGCGAGCTTGCTCGCGAAGAGGCCAGCCCCTTCAGCGAAGGCTTGTCAGCCCTCCCCGTCAGTCCGCTACCGTCAACAATCGCACCAGATGAGCGGCTTCATTTCTCTGCCCCAGTACCAACACTGACGACTCCTGCAGACAGGCGTCCTGCGCAATCCACTCGATACCGGCGGCGCCTTCGACATCAAATGCAGGATCCACGGCACCATCGACCAAAAAGCCTCCGGTGAGTAAGCGTCGTTCGCCGTCCGAGGTCTGCCCGACCGTGACGATTCGCGGACCGGGGAAGTCATTCAGCGCGAATCCTGCGCTCCAGCTTTTCAGATCCAGTGGCCGCGTTGCGGCAGTAATGACTGGCGCACCGCCGTTGAATGCTGGATCAAACTCACCGTCGCGGGTGATCCCGCTGATGAAGCCATGCTGACGCTTTTCCCCGGCGGACGACTCGACGGCCGATCCCATCAACAACAAGCGCTGCGCCGATTGCCCAACGATGCGATTCACCGAGCTTTCGAGCGGTGCGCCGGCATTGTGCAGATTCAGCAGCAGCGTGCCGTCCTTGCCGAACGACGTGGCAACCTGCCCGGAACGCTCGTAAGCCATGACCAAACCCTGGTTGGTCACTTCTGTCTTGCCATGAACCAGAATCTGCCCATCGTCCAACTGCGTAACCCCGTGCAACGTGATCGCCACACCGGAAAGCGTCAGGTGAATCCAGCCTTTGCCTGCAAACTCCGGGTCATCCTTGCCATCCAGAAAAAAACGCGTCAATAACCCGCTGCCCCCTTGAGAGGTGACGAAAAGCAATCTGTCCGGCAGCGCTTTCGCTGGAGTGGAGTGCGCCAATATCAAGCGGCCGCCCGTGGCATTGTTCAGCACGGGAATACGCATCGGCACGACTCGGTAGCCTGTCTGTCCATCACCAAATTCGGGATCGAGCGTACCGTCCGGTTTGAATCGAGCGATGATTTGCTCAAGCTTGCCTGCTGCATCTGCAAGCACTGCGCACAACCAGAATACGCCGCTCTCACCGACGGCCAGGTTCCCGCCTTGTGACAATCGCCCCCTGACAAACTGACCGCGAAGGTACCCGTCATCGCCGAAGCTGGTATCGAGATGACCATCCGCGAGCAATCGCGTCAGGCCGTAATGCGAGGCTCCCGATGCATCGATGACGGTTGTACTGACCATGATGTGTCCCGAAGGCAGCACTGCGACACTTTTCCCGATGGTTTTGCGCGCGGCTGGAAACCGCAGTGTTTGCAGGCCCGAATGGGCAAAGGTGTGATCCAGCTCACCGGCTGATCGTGCTTTATGTGCATTGGCTTTCGGCATGTTCGTGTGCTCCTCGAAGGATCGGAGTCGACCCCGCTGTCAGAGCATTCGATCCGAAGCAGCCACACCAGACAACTGACAGAAATGACAGTTTTTTAGAAGAAAACGAAATTACTGATCAAGTAAAAAAGGCTAAAAAACTGGTAGTTCTTACAGGTTCAAAACGCAACCGGTCATGCCAGCCTCTCGATTCAAGTTCAGCCTGAAACGAGAAGAACAATGAGCACTCCCGACAAGCCCAATACGCAACCTGTCCCGCCCCCAACCATCACGTACCCCGAAGAGGGCCAGAAAACGGGAGTTGCAACACTGTTTCTCGGCAGCGGTATACCGGGTGCTCTGGTGCAGGTCTGGAACATTGAAAATACGCATTCACTCGGTGCAGGACAGGTCAGCGCAAATGGACGATGGGCGTTCAGCATCAGCGGTGCCCAGTCGACGGGTCAGCACGGGGTTCGCGCCCACCAGACATGGGAAGGCATCAAGTCAGACTGGAGTGAGGAGCGCAGGTATACCGTGCTACTGCAGCCAGCAATCGACGTCCCGGTAATTGTCGAACCAAAAGAGGGAGCACAGGTAAGCGCTGTTCCGGTCTTTTCCGGAAATGTCACAAAAGCTGAAGGCTTCGTTAGCATTATCGATCTGGACACCGGCGAGATGATTGCCAAAGCCGACGTCGACTCCCTCAAGCAATGGAGTAAACAGATTACAAAACCCTTACCTCCCGGACCGCACCGGATATCTGCCATTCACAACATCAACGGGAATTTGTCCGACTGGGTCCGTGTTCGTACGTTTACGGTGATCGCTAAAGGCAAGGGCAAGGGCAAAACCTGACCTTCAAGAATTAACCCTGCCGCGCCCATCAAAACGCGTTGCGAAAAATCTCCTCGATCTGGCGCTGATCCGCCGCCCGAGGATTGGTCAAACCGCAGGCGTCTTTCAGGGCATTGGTGGCGAGCAGCGGAATATCACTGAGCTTGGCGCCGAGTTCACGCAAGCCACCGGGAATTTCGACATCCCTGGCCAGGCAGCGGATCGCATTGATCGCCGCCTGCGCGCCCTCTTCGGCACTGAAACCGCGAATATCCGCACCCATGGCGTGGGCCACATCGGTCAGCCGCTCGGCACACACCAGCGCATTGAAGGTCTGCACGTGGGGCAGCAGCACGGCGTTACACACGCCATGAGGCAAGTCGTAGAAACCGCCCAACTGATGCGCCATCGCATGCACGTAACCGAGCGAGGCATTGTTGAAGGCCATGCCGGCGAGGAACTGCGCGTAAGCCATGTTTTCCCGCGCGGCGAGATCACCGCCGTCGCGCACGGCCAGGCGCAGGTTGTTGCTGATCAGGGTCATGGCTTTCAGCGCGCAGGCGTCGGTGATCGGGTTGGCGGCGGTCGAGACATAAGCCTCGATGGCGTGAGTCAGCGCGTCCATGCCAGTGGCGGCGGTCAGGCCTTTGGGCATGGCGAGCATCAACGCAGGGTCGTTGACCGACAGCAGCGGCGTGACGTTACGGTCGACGATGGCCATTTTCACGTGGCGCGATTCGTCGGTAATGATGCAGAAGCGGGTCATTTCGCTGGCGGTGCCGGCGGTGGTATTGATCGCGATCAGCGGCAGTTGCGGCTTGCTCGATTGGTCGACGCCTTCGTAATCGCGGATCTGCCCGCCATTGGTCGCGCACAGGGCAATGCCTTTGGCGCAGTCGTGCGGCGAACCGCCGCCCAGCGACACGACGAAATCGCAGCGACTTTCCTTGAGCAAGCCCAGACCCGACTCGACATTGGCGATGCTCGGGTTCGGTTTGGCGCCGTCGAAAATCACCGAGTCGATGTCCTGCATCGCCAGCTTTTCAGCGATCATGGTCGCCACGCCGGCCTTGGCCAGACCTGTGTCAGTGACGATCAGCGCCTTGCGAAAACCGTAGTTGCGGATCGCGACCATGGCCTCGTCGAGGCAGCCGCTGCCCATGATGTTGACCGCCGGAATGAAAAAGGTGCTGCTCATCGTGCATCTCCTGACTGAGGCCGAATCGACTGCGCCGATCCGGCGGATGCACACAGGATCGACCGATCGGTCACGAGCGATGTTGATCTGGCTCAATGCCCGCTCGTGATAAAGTCGCCGCCCATCAGCCCCTTTGTTTTGAGACCGCCTACGCAATGACCGATTTTCTGGATGTCGACGCCAGCCTTGAAGACTGGAACACCCTGCGCGCCGCGACCGAGTTCAACGGTTTGCTGGTGGGCAATGGCGCCAGTCGTGCGGTGTGGGACGATTTCGGCTATGACTCGCTGTTCGAAAACGCCCGGACCGTCGAGGAGAAACCACTCAGCCCGTCGGAACTGGCGGTGTTCGACGCCATGCAAACGCGCAGTTTCGAGCAGGTACTCGGCGCACTGAAAACCACCAGCCGGGTCAACAAGGCCTTGGCCGTCAGCTCGGCGGCACCGCGCAATCGCTACTACGCGATCAAGGAAGCGCTGATCAACACCGTGCACGCCGTACACATTCCGTGGCGACTGGTGAAGCCTTCGACGCTGGCGACGTTGAACGAAGAACTGGCGCGCTATCGCACCGTGTTCACCACCAATTACGACCTGCTCAACTACTGGGCGCTGCAACACCAAAGCGACGCCATCGACGATCTGTTCAACGGCGCCAATGCGAGTTTTGATCTGAGCGAAACGGCTACCGACAAACCGCGTCTGTTGTACCTGCACGGTGGTCTGCATCTGGTGCGCAATCAGGACGGCACCGCGCGCAAGCTGACCTCAACCGAGGGCACGTTGCTCGGCAACTTCGCCATCAACAACACGATCAAGACGCTGGATGACGTGCCGCTGTTCGTCACCGAAGGGCCGAGTGCGGACAAACTCAAGACCATTCGCAGCTCGGATTATCTGTCGTTCTGTTATCAGCAGTTGTTGGGGCATGGCGACGGCTTGTGCATTTTTGGTCATGCGTTAGGCGAGCAGGATGCGCACATCGTGCGGGCGTTGCGCCTGGCGAAACCGAAGGTGGTGGCGATCTCGATTTATCCGCGCAGTGCGGCGTTTGTTCAGCATCAGAAGCGGCATTACGCGCAGGTGTTTGAGGGCACGGGTGTGGAGTTGCGGTTTTTTGATGCCAAGAGCCATGCGCTCGGCAATCCGAAGTTGTCGGTGCCGGTCGAGGTTTGATGTAGACCGCGCCGACGCCTTCGCGAGCAAGCTCGCTCCCACATTGGAACGCGGACTACTGTGGGAGCGAGCTTGCTCGCGAAGCTTTTAGCTGACACCTCATTCCTCGGTGCTGTGCACCACCACCAGCAACTGCGCCTGCACCTCCCCCACCGAGCGGATCCGGTGCGGTTTCTGTGCATTGAAGTGCAGCGCATCACCGCGTTCCAGCAGCACCTTTTCGTTCATGAAATCCACTTCGACCTGCCCTTCGTGGACGAATAGAAACTCTTCGCCCAAATGCTCTTTGAACGTTTTGTCAGTGAACTCGCTCGGCGGGTAGATGATGAACGGCAGCAGACTGCGCTCGCTGACCTGATGGGCCAACACGGCGTACCCGGGACTCTGGTCATTCGCCGCCAGTGACTGGCGCTCATGGCTGCGCACCAGGCTGTAGCTGTCGAGGCTGACGTTGTCTTCGGAGAACAATTCCTCGACTTTCACATTCAGCGCTTTCGCCAGTTTCAACGCGGCAGCAATCGACGGCGTGTTCAGCCCACGTTCGACTTTGGACAGATAACTCTTGGTCATGCCGGATTTCTCGGCCAGTGCCTCAAGGGTTACACCAAGTTTTTTTCTCAATAATTTCAAACGGATAGACATGCGAAACAGTTATTCCATGGAGGAAGCGACGATTCGTGCTTGCCAATGACACTTTGTGTCATATAGCCTCTTTCGTGTCATTTGCAATCACCCAAAGGGCACAGACATGGCCAAGACATTAGCACTACCCAAAGACCAACTGGTCAAGCAAGCGCTGACCCAGATGCAAAAAAGCCTGGCGGATAATACGTGGACGGACCGGCAAAAGCTGGCCCTGACCTGCCGGATCCTCTTCGAGAACGGTCACGACTCCGGTCTGGCCGGACAAATTACCGCCCGTGGGCCTCAGCCCGGCACCTATTACACGCAGCAACTGGGGCTGGGTTTCGACGAAATCACCGCGAGTAATCTGCTGCTGGTCAACGAGGATCTGGAAGTCCTCGAAGGTCACGGCATGGCCAACCCGGCCAACCGTTTCCACAGCTGGGTGTACCGCGCCCGCCCCGATGTGAACTGCATCATCCACACCCACCCGACCCACGTCGCGGCGCTGTCGATGCTGGAGGTGCCGTTGCAGATTTCCCACATGGACCTGTGCCCGCTGTACGACGACTGCGCGTTTCTTGAAGGCTGGCCGGGTGTGCCGGTGGGCAATGAAGAAGGTGAGCTGATTGCCGGCGCGCTGGGCGACAAACGCGCGATTGTGCTTTCGCACCACGGTCAACTGTCGACCGGCACAACGATTGAAGAGGCCTGTGTCATCGCCCAACTGATCGAGCGCGCGGCAAAACTGCAACTGCTGGCGATGGCGGCCGGTACGATCAAGCCGATCATTCCCGAACTGGGTCGCGAAGCCCATGACTGGATCGCCAAGCCGAAACGCCACGCCGCCGCCTTCAACTATTACGCCCGGCAGAACCTGCGCCAACACGCCGATTGCCTGAACTGAAATCTGTTACGGAGAGATTCCCATGTCCACTATTCACGGCATCATCGGCTACACCATCACCCCGTTCGGCGCCAACGGCGAAGGGCTGGACCTGCCAGCGCTCGGTCAATCGATCGATCGCCTGATCGACAGCGGCGTCCACGCCATCGCGCCGTTGGGCAGCACTGGCGAAGGCGCTTACCTGAGCGATGCGGAGTGGGATCAGGTTGCCGAGTTCAGCATCAAGCACGTCGCCAAACGGGTGCCAACCATCGTCAGCGTTTCTGACCTGACCACCGCCAAAGCCGTGCGCCGCGCACGTTTCGCCGAAGGCCACGGTGCCGATGTGGTGATGGTGCTGCCGGCTTCGTACTGGAAGCTCACCGAGGCGGAAATCTTCGCTCACTACCGCGCTATTGGCGAGCGCATCGGCGTGCCGATCATGCTCTACAACAACCCGGCCACCAGCGGCACTGACATGTCGGTGGAGCTGATTTTGCGCATCGTCAAAGGCGTGGAAAACGTGGCTATGGTCAAGGAGAGCACCGGCGATATTCAGCGCATGCACAAACTGCAATTGCTCGGCGAAGGTCAGGTGCCGTTCTACAACGGCTGCAATCCGCTGGCACTGGAAGCGTTTGCGGCCGGGGCGAAAGGCTGGTGCACGGCGGCGCCGAACTTGATCCCGCAGTTGAATCTGGACTTGTACGAGGCCGCCATGGCCGGTGATCTGGATCGCGCGCGGGATTTGTTTTACCGCCAGTTGCCGCTGCTGGATTTCATCCTCAAGGGTGGCTTGCCGGCGACGATCAAGGCAGGGTTGCGGCAGACCGGGCTGGAGGTGGGCGATCCGCGCTTGCCGGTGTTTCCGCTGAGTGAAGCGGGCCAGACTCAGTTGCAAGCAATCCTGAAAACCCTGCGCTGATCTCACTGCAATATACAAATACCTGTGGGAGCGAGCTTGCTCGCGAAGGCGTCAGTTCAGTCAACATTGATGTTGAGTAAACGACCGCTTTCGCGAGCAAGCTCGCTCCCACAGGGGTTTTGGTGGATTTGAAAGTGAGGTCAGAGCACCGGCAAGGTCTTGTCCTTGATCACTTTGCTCGGTCCGTTCGCCTTCACACTGGCAATGCCTTTATCGCACGCCGCCTCCGACGAATACGATTCACTGCTGCCGATAATCTGATGATTGGCCGCTTTCAGGTTGAAGTACGGATGGCCGTCCTTCGTCGACTTCTTCTCATAGCGCTCATCCAGCGGGCTGTTGGTTTGCACCGAAGCGATGCCGCCGTCGGCCGCAGCGCGAGTGGTGTACAGCTCGCTGGTCAGAATCGTTTCGGCATTCGCCGCTTTCAGCACGAACCTGAACTGGCCGTTGCTGCTTTTACTGATTTCGTACCATCCGGACATGCGCGTTTCTCCTTGGCGATTGAGAGGTTTGGCGCTTCAGAGTAAAGACCAGTCCTGAATATCTGTCGCTTGAACCGGCCCTTTCGCGAGCAAGCTCGCTCCCACATTTGAGCGCATTCCAGTTGCAGAACGCGCTCGAAAGTGGGAGCGAGCCTGCTCGCGAATGAGGCAGCTCGGTGCCGGCTATTTCACCACCGCCCGCACCACCGACAACTCCGGCACATTCACCCGCCGCTGACTCAGATAGCGCGTACAACTCACCCGCAGGAACGAGGCAAAATTCACAACTTCGCCGCGATAATCCATCACCTCTTCATACAGCTTGGCGATCAGCTGGTTGGTGGTCATACCGTCGACCTCGGCGATTTCGCTAAGGATGTCCCAGAACTGATTCTCCAGGCGCAACGTCGTCACCACACCGCAGATGCGCAGCGAACGCGAGCGTGATTCGTAGAGAATCGGGTCAGCCTTGACGTAGAGCTCGCACATCGGCGGATCCTCGTTACAGGGTGATTTTGGTGCCGAGCAAGCCGAGGAAACCGGCCAGCCAGTTCGGATGCGCCGGCCATGCCGGGGCTGTGGCCAGATTGCCTTGAACGTGGCCGTCCGTCACCGGGATATCGATGTACGTACCGCCCGCCAGTCGCACTTCCGGCGCGCAGGCCGGATAGGCGCTGCATTCGCGGCCTTCAAGTACACCCGCCGCCGCAAGCAATTGCGCGCCGTGACAGACGGCGGCAATCGGTTTGCCGGCCTTGTCGAAGGCGCGCACCAGATCGAGGACTTTTTCGTTGAGGCGCAAGTATTCCGGGGCACGACCACCGGGGATCAGCAGCGCGTCGTAATCGGCCTCGCTGACCTTGGCGAAATCGAAGTTGAGCGCGAACAGGTGACCGGGCTTTTCGCTGTAGGTCTGATCGCCTTCAAAGTCATGGATCGCAGTGCGCACGGTTTTACCGGCAACCTTGTCCGGGCACACGGCGTGGACGGTGTGACCAACCATTTGCAGGGCCTGGAACGGCACCATCACTTCGTAGTCTTCGACGTAATCGCCGACCAGCATCAGGATCTTTTTCGCGGCCATGGGGAGGACTCCTCTGGAGGACATGCTTGGGAGTATTCAAGGTAGACCTTATCCGGAGGCTCGGGTAACAACCGGCTACTACCTCAGACCGTGTCATCGTTCTTCGCGAGCAAGCTCGCTCCCACATTTGGAATGCATTCTCCTGTGGGAGCGAGCTTGCTCGCGAAGGGGCCCTGAAACTGTACGCCTAAGTCCGTGCCTAGCTGTAACACCCCGAAATTCGCAGATTATGGCTAGATGACGACACCTTCCAATGCCCTACGATTCTGGTCCCTCATCATGTCCTCGCGCGAAAACACCGGCATGGCCCTCGGCCTGCTCGGCGTGGTGATCTTCAGCCTTACCCTGCCCTTCACCCGCATCGTGGTGCAGGAACTGCATCCATTGCTCAACGGTTTGGGCCGCGCGTTGTTCGCGGCAATTCCGGCGGCGCTGCTGCTTTTGTGGCGGCGCGAGAAATGGCCGACGTGGCAGCAAGTCAAAGGCCTGAGCCTGGTGATCGCCGGGGTGATTCTGGGTTTTCCGGTGTTGTCGGCGTGGGCCATGCAGACATTGCCGGCGTCCCACGGTGCGCTGGTCAACGGGCTGCAACCTTTGTGCGTGGCGCTGTACGCCGCGTGGTTGTCCCACGAACGTCCGTCAAAGGCCTTCTGGGCCTGCGCGGCGTTGGGCAGTGCGTTGGTGCTCGGTTATGCGCTATACACCGGTGCCGGCAGTATTCAGGCGGGTGATCTGTTGATGCTCGGCGCGATTGCGGTCGGTGGTTTGGGTTACGCCGAGGGCGGTCGATTAGCCAAGGAGATGGGCGGCTGGCAGGTGATCTGCTGGGCGCTGGTGCTGTCGACGCCGTTGTTGATCGGGCCGGTGCTGTATCTGGCCCTGCAACATCAGGGCGCGGTGTCGGCCAAGGCCTGGTGGGCGTTCGGGTATGTGGCGCTGTTTTCGCAGTTTCTCGGATTTTTCGCGTGGTACGCAGGGCTGGCCATGGGCGGGATCGCCCGGGTCAGTCAGATCCAGTTATTGCAGATTTTCTTCACCATCGCGTTTTCGGCGCTGTTCTTTGGTGAACATGTCGAGCCGATTACCTGGGTGTTTGCGTGTGGCGTGATTGCGACTGTCATGCTCGGTCGCAAGACCGCCATCAAACCCCATGTGGGAGCGAGCCTGCTCGCGAAGGCGGATTGACAGTCAACGATGATGTTGGCTGTTATGGCCCCTTCGCGAGCAAGCTCGCTCCCACAGGGTTTTGTGTCAGGCGAGGTAGCCGTCAGCGCGCAGCAGGGTTTCCAGGCAGTGCTCGCTGATGTTGTAGAAGGCCTTCAACTCTTCGATCTTCACCAACAACTGCGCCGGGTCCACCGGTTCGGCGCGCTTCACCGCCAGAATCATTTTGTTCTTGTTGGTGTGTTCCAGCGAGATGAACTCGAACACCTTGGTCTCGTAACCGCAGGCTTCAAGGAACAGCGCGCGCAAGCTGTCGGTGACCATTTCCGCCTGCTGCCCCAGGTGCAAACCATATTGCAGCATCGGCTTGAGCAACGCTGGGCTCTGGATCTGCAGGCGGATCTGTTTGTGGCAGCACGGCGAGCACATGATGATCGACGCGCCGGAACGGATGCCGGTGTGGATCGCGTAATCGGTAGCGATGTCGCAGGCATGCAGGGCGATCATCACGTCCAGCTCGCTCGGCGCCACGCTGCGCACGTCACCGCACTTGAACACCAGCCCCGGGTGATCGAGTTTCGCAGCAGCGGCGTTGCACAGGTTGACCATTTCCTCACGCAACTCGACGCCGGTGACCTCGCCCTCGGCCTTCAAGGTGTTGCGCAGGTAATCGTGAATGGCGAACGTCAGATAGCCCTTGCCCGAACCGAAATCTGCCACCCGCACCGGTTTGTCCAGCGCCAGCGGCGACGAGGTCAGGGCATGGCTGAACACTTCGATGAACTTGTTGATCTGCTTCCACTTGCGTGACATCGCCGGGATCAGCTCATGTTGCGCATTGGTTACGCCCAGATCCTTGAGGAACGGTCGGCTCAACTCGAGGAAGCGGTTTTTCTCGCGGTTGTGCTCAGCGGACGGTGCTTCGCGCAATTGCTGAGGTTTGCTCTTGAACAGCGAGCTCTTGCCCTTTTTGCTGTATTCGAGCTGGGCTTCATCAGTGACTGCGAGTAAATGCGCATTTTTGAAAGAGACCGGCAACAGCTCGACAATCGCCGCCACGCCGTCAGCCAAGGGCAGGTTTTTGGTGATGTCGCGGGTTTTGTAGCGATAGACGAACGACAGATTCGGCTGCGCCTTGACCGTCACCGGTTTGATGATGACTCGCTGCAGATCCACTTCTTCGCCGACGTATTTGGCCAGCACCAGTTTGATGAAGCCGTTCTGTTCGAGGCTGGCTTGCAGCAGCTCGATGAACTGGGCGTGGTGATCGGGCGCAGGCTTGATGGACGGGGCAGTAACGGACATGAAAAAGCGGCCTCGGACGGGCGGAATCGGGAATGGCGGGTATTTTAGGGGGGATGGGGGTTGGGGACACGCTCTTATTTACCCAACGGTTGTTAGAAGCACCCTCACCCTAGCCCTCTCCCGGAGGGAGAGGGGACTGATTGGGGGATATTGACGAGATACACCGACTTGAACGATTTGCCTTGAACCCATAATCGACACGGTTTTTCAGGTCGATGTCGAGCGCCGAACACCTCGGTCGGCCCCCTCTCCCTCCGGGAGAGGGCTGGGGTGAGGGGCTTTGGCTTTTAGGCTATCAGGCCAACACCACCAACCGATTCGGCAACTCATTCCTCACCTGCGTCACCGGCACATGCACTTTCAGCAATTCCCCACACGCCTCGATACACGTCACAAATCCCTCCAGCGTGCGCCCCTGCCTGACCTGCTCGGTAAACGCCGCGACAATCGCATCCCAACTCTTGTTATCCAGCCGCTTGGAAATCCCCTCATCCACCAGAATCTCCACATAACGCTCAGCTTCACACACAAAAATCAGCACTCCCGTGCTGCCCACCGTGTGATGCAGGTTCTGCTCGAGAAACTGCCGCCGCGCCAAGTTCGACGCGCGCCAGTGCCGTACACGACGCGGGACCAAATGAGTGGTGATTTTCGGCAAACGAAACAGCAGACATAGCACGATAAACGCCCCCCACTGCACCAGCAGCAGACTGCGCAGGGTCAGCCAGCCGGTCAGATAGTGCACGACGCCCGGCACCACCAGTGCCAACAGGCTCGCCCACAGCAGCGGGATGTACGCGTAGTCATCGGCGCGCGCGGCTAGCACCGTCACCAGTTCGGCGTCGGTGTCGCGCTCGACCCGGGCAATCGCCTCGGCGACTTTGCGTTGTTCGTGTTCGGTCAGTAGTGCCATGTTGAAAAGTGCCTGCTCATTATTCTTCTGATATCACCAGCCGCCGGACGAACCACCGCCGCCGAAACTGCCCCCGCCGCCGCTGAAGCCTCCACCTCCACCGCCGCCGCCAAATCCGCCACCACCGCCGAAGCCGCCCCCTCCTCCAGAGCCGCCCCGGCCGGCAGGCAGGATACCGAGCATCTGGCAGACAAACACCGTCAGGATGAACAACATCACCAAAAACACAAACAATGCCGGATGCCGCGAGATGAAATCATCGGACGGATCACCGGTGGATTCATACACCGTCGACGGTTCATCGAGCGGATTGCCACCCAGTACCACCAGCATCGCCGCCACGCCGTCGCTGATGCCTTTGCTGAAATTGCCGCTCTTGAACGCGGGCGTGATGACTTGATGGATGATCACTGAAGTCTGCGCATCGGTCAGCCGATCCTCCAGGCCATAACCGACTTCGATGCGCAGTTTGCGCTCGTCACGGGCAACGATCAGCAGCGCGCCGTTGTTCTTGTCCTTTTGACCAATCGCCCAATGACGCCCGAGTTGAACGCCAAAGTCCTCGATGGTCGTGCCTTGCAGATCCGGCAGCGTGACCACGACCAACTGCTCGCCGGTCGCCTGTTCGTGGGCCTGCAACTGCTGGGTCAGTTGCGTGCGCACCGACGGCTCGAGCATCTGCGCTTCGTCCACCACCCGCCCGCTCAGCGCCGGGAACATCAACTCGGCCCGGGCGCTGACGGCGAACAGCCACAGCATCAGCACCAGGCCCATTTTCAACACACGCATGGACAACCTCGAATCAGAATTTCACTTCCGGGGCCTTTTCCGCGCCGGGCGTGGTGGCTTCGAAGGTTTCGCGGATCGGCAGATCGCTGTACATCACGCTGTGCCAGAGGCGACCGGGGAAGGTGCGAATCTCGGTGTTGTATTTCTGCACCGCCAGAATGAAATCGCGGCGAGCCACGGCAATGCGGTTTTCCGTGCCTTCCAGCTGCGATTGCAGGGCGAGGAAGTTCTGGTTGGCCTTCAGGTCCGGATAGCGCTCTGAGACCACCATCAAGCGGCTCAATGCACCGGTCAGTTGATCCTGCGCCTGCTGGAATTGCTTAAGTTTCTCGGGATTGTCGAGGGTGCTGGCGTCGACCTGAATCGAGGTCGCTTTCGCCCGCGCTTCAATCACTGCCGTGAGGGTTTCCTCTTCATGCTTGGCATAACCCTTCACCGTTTCCACCAGGTTGGGGATCAGGTCGGCGCGGCGCTGGTACTGGTTCTGCACCTGGCCCCACGCAGCTTTGGCCTGTTCGTCGAGGGTCGGGATATTGTTGATGCCGCACGCGGTCAACAGCGTGGCCAGCACCAGCAGTGTGGCGACCTGCAAACGCGAGCGATTGGTTGGGCTTACATTCATCGCAGTGATGCTCCTTGGCACATATCATTATAAAAACCGAGCGCGAAACATTCTCAGCGGGCTGTTGGGGCATAATCGACCGCGTCGCTGGATTACGACGGGGCAATGGGCTAAAAAGTGCCCTGCGTGATCATGCGGCCAAGTGTCGGCTGCCGTTTTTTGGCTCTGTTTCTTTGAGCCTGTACCCGAACAACAATAGTCGCTCCCTAAATTTTGGCTGGCCGGCGTTGCATTGCCGCTTGGGCCCTTGAGAAAACTATTCATGAAGAAGCTGTGTTTGCTGGGTCTGTTCGTCAGCCTGGCCAGTCATCAAGTATTGGCCGCCACGACCCCGGTACCCCTGGAAAACAAGGACGCGTTCATCAGCAACCTGATGAAGCAAATGACCCTCGACGAGAAGATCGGCCAGTTGCGCCTGATCAGCATCGGCCCGGAAATGCCCCGAGAGCTGATCCGTAAAGAAATCGCCGCCGGCAACATCGGCGGCACGTTCAACTCGATCACCCGTCCGGAAAACCGGCCGATGCAGGATGCTGCCATGCGCAGTCGCCTGAAGATTCCGATGTTTTTCGCGTACGACGTGATCCACGGTCACCGTACGATTTTCCCGATTCCACTGGCCCTCGCTTCGAGCTGGGACATGGACGCCATCGGTCAGTCCGGGCGCGTTGCCGCCAAGGAAGCCGCCGCCGACAGTCTCGACATCACCTTCGCGCCGATGGTCGACATCTCTCGCGACCCGCGCTGGGGCCGCAGCTCCGAAGGCTTCGGTGAAGACACCTACCTGACTTCACGCATTGCCGGCGTCATGGTGCGCGCCTATCAGGGCGCCACCCCGAGCGCGGCCGACAGCATCATGGCCAGCGTCAAGCACTTCGCCCTGTACGGCGCGGTCGAGGGCGGTCGCGACTACAACACCGTCGACATGAGCCCGGTGAAGATGTACCAGGATTACCTGCCGCCGTACCGCGCCGCGATTGATGCCGGCGCCGGCGGTGTGATGGTCGCGTTGAACTCGATCAACGGCATTCCGGCCACGGCCAACACCTGGCTGATGAATGATCTGCTGCGCAAAGACTGGGGCTTCAAGGGCTTGGCGGTCAGCGACCACGGCGCGATTTTTGAACTGATCAAGCACGGCGTCGCCCGCGACGGTCGTGAAGCGGCGAAGCTGGCGATCAAGGCCGGTATCGACATGAGCATGAACGACACCCTGTACGGCAAAGAACTGCCGGGGCTGCTCAAGTCCGGCGAGATCGAACAGAAAGACATCGACAACGCCGTGCGTGAAGTGCTCGCGGCCAAGTACGACATGGGCCTGTTCAAAGACCCGTACCTGCGCATTGGCAAGGCTGAAGACGATCCGGCCGACACCTACGCCGAAAGCCGTCTGCACCGTGCCGAGGCCCGTGAAGTGGCGCGTCGCAGCTTGGTTTTGTTGAAGAACCAGAACGAAACCCTGCCGCTGAAGAAAGACGCGAAAGTCGCACTGGTCGGTCCGTTGGCCAAAGCACCGATCGACATGATGGGCAGCTGGGCCGCAGCGGGTAAGCCTGCGCAATCGGTGACCCTGTTCGATGGCATGAGCTCGGTGATCGGTGACAAGGCGAACCTGATCTACGCCCGTGGCGCCAACATCACCAGCGACAAGAAGGTCCTCGACTACCTGAACTTCCTCAACTTCGATGCGCCGGAAGTGGTCGACGATCCGCGTCCGGCCAACGTGCTGATCGACGAAGCGGTGAAAGCCGCCAAGGACGCTGACGTGATCGTCGCGGCAGTCGGTGAATCCCGTGGCATGTCCCACGAATCCTCCAGCCGTACCGACCTGAACATTCCGGAAAACCAGCGTGAGCTGATCCGCGCGCTGAAAGCCACCGGCAAACCGCTGGTACTGGTGCTGATGAACGGCCGCCCACTGACCCTTCTCGAAGAGAACCAGTCGGCTGACGCGATTCTGGAAACCTGGTTCAGCGGCACCGAGGGCGGCAACGCCATCGCCGACGTGCTGTTCGGCGACTACAACCCGTCGGGCAAACTGCCGGTGACCTTCCCGCGCTCCGTGGGCCAGATCCCGACCTACTACAACCACCTGAGCATTGGCCGGCCGTTCACGCCGGGCAAACCGGGCAACTACACCTCGCAGTATTTCGATGACACGACCGGGCCGCTGTTCCCGTTCGGTTATGGCCTGAGCTACACCCAATTCGCCCTCAGCGACATGGCGCTGTCGTCGACCACCCTGAACGCCACCGGCAAACTCGACGCCAGCGTCATGGTCAAGAACACCGGCAAGCGTGACGGCGAAACCGTGGTGCAGTTGTACATTCAGGACGTCACCGGCTCGATGATCCGCCCGGTGAAAGAACTGAAGAACTTCCAGAAAATCATGCTCAAGGCCGGCGAACAGAAAGTCGTGCACTTCACCATCAGCGAGGATGACCTGAAGTTCTACAACGCCCAGCTCAAGTACGCGGCGGAGCCTGGCAAGTTCAACGTGCAGATCGGCCTGGATTCCCAGGGCGTGACGCAGCAGAGCTTTGAATTGCTGTAACCGGTTTTTGCTCGGCTGATCGTTCCCACGCTCCGCGTGGGAATGCCTCAAGGGACGCTCCGCGTCCAGTGACGCGGAGCGTCACGGGCTGCATTCCCACGCAGAGCGTGGGAACGATCATCAGGTGAGCGGTTATCCGCGGCGGTCGAGAATGTTGACCACCACCCGATCCACCCAGCCCCACACCCGCTGCTTCACCCGCCGCCACAACGGCCGGCGCTGCCATTCTTCCAGACTCACCTGCTGACTCAGCCCGAAGTCCTTCAGAAAACTCGCCTGCACCGCTGCCGTCAACGACGGGTCCAGCGCCTCCAGATTCGCCTCCAGATTGAAACGCAAGTTCCAGTGATCGAAATTGCACGAGCCAATGCTCACCCAATCATCCACCAGCACCATTTTCAAATGCAGAAAGCACGGCTGATATTCGAAGATCTGCACGCCAGCCTTGAGCAGTCGCGGGTAGTAGCGATGCCCGGCGTAACGCACCGACGGGTGATCGGTGCGCGGCCCGGTCAGCAGTAGCCGCACATCGACTCCGCGCGCCGCTGCCTTACGCAGGGAGCGGCGGATTTTCCAGGTCGGCAGGAAATACGGTGTGGCCATCCAGATGCGTTTTTGCCCACTGTTCAAAGCGCGGAACAGCGACTGCAGAATATCGCGGTGCTGGCGGGCGTCGGCATACGCCACGCGGCCCATGCCCTCGCCCTTGTCCGGCACCCGTGGTAACCGTGGCAAGCCGAAATGCGCGGCCGGGCGCCAGGCGCGGCGATAGCGATTGGCGATCCACTGACGATCAAACAGCAATTGCCAGTCGATCACCAGCGGGCCGCTGATCTCGACCATCACTTCGTGCCATTCGCTGGTGTCATGGCCCGGCGTCCAGAACTCATCGGTGACACCGGTGCCGCCAACCACCGCCAGACGCTGATCGACCAGCAGCAACTTGCGATGATCACGATAGAAATTGCCGACCCAGCGCCGCCAGTTCAGCCGATTGTAGAAACGCAGTTCGACCCCGGCGTGCGTCAGGCGCTGGCGCAGGTTGAGCGTAAAGGCGAGGCTGCCGTAATCATCGAACAGGCAACGCACGCGCACGCCACGCTCGGCGGCCAGCACCAGCGCTTGCACGATGGTTTCGGCACAGGCGCCGGCCTCGACCAGATACAACTCGAGTTCGATCTGCTCCTGCGCGCCAGCAATCTGCTCAAGCATGCGCGGGAAGAATTGCGGGCCATCGATCAACAGTTCGAAGCGGTTGCCATCGCGCCACGGAAACACCGCACCGCGCATGTCAGCGCGCCGTGAAAATCAGCACCGCACCCACCGGTACCGACAGACTGATGGCCGACAGGTCGGCAAGTTTGCGCAGGCTTTCCAGCCCCGGCACGAGATCGAAATCCTCGGCGTTGATCACCAGCGGCTCCAGGGTGACCACTTGAAAACGCCGGTCATCGAGGCGCGTCGCCAGCAGCTCAGCGGGGTATTCGTGTTGCTTGCCGTGCAGGTTGACGGTCAGCGGCAGACGCAATTCCAGCTGCGCACCGGGGGCCAGATCGTTGATTGGGCGCAGGTCGATCTGGGTGGTGATGGTCGCTTCGGGGAATTGCTCGATCTGGAACAGCTCCTTGCGCATGCGCTCGTCACGCAGCGGGATGCCACTGTTGATCGAATCCATCTCGACTTCGACTTCGGCGCGACCGTTGGGGTCGACCTTGCCGTGCAGCACCAGAAAGCGTTGCACTTCGGAAATATGGGTGTTTTTCGTGCTGACAAACGACAGCCGCGACGACTCGCCGTCCAGATACCAATTGGCCTGCGCCGGCAATGCGACGCTGGCGAGCAGCAGACTGGACAGGGTTGCACAGAGAGAGCGGTTGAACATTGAACACTCGTAGGGCCGATAAACCTGCACGAACCTTAACCGCCCAGACCGTTATTGCAAACTGAAGATCACACCCGGTGGGAGCGAGCCTGCTCGCGAAGACGTCATCTGTCTCAACAGAGAAGGTGCGCCTGCTATTGCATTCGCGAGCAGGCTCGCTCCCACAAAAAACCATCGGGTGTTTTCAGGGATTAAGGCGACAGCCTTGCCGTTCGCTCAACCACTGGGCGCGATTACTGCGGCCCATGCCGCTGACCGTGATGGTTTTGTTGGTGCTGTCATCGGTGAATGCGCTGGTCGGCAGCCATTGTTTTACATAGCCACGGCAATACTCGGCATCGTTATTCATCACATAACGACAGGAACAGTATTCCTTGGCGGTGTAGGCGCTGATGATGTCGGGGAAGGCCCACAGGTTTTCGCGCTCGTAGACGATCCAGCCGAGCAGCAGGACCAGCATTAACAGGAATAAGCGCTTCATGGCCGCACCGCCTTCAGCACGTGTTTGAGCAGTTCGTTATGGCTGTAGCTGCCGTCGCGGTCATCGGCGTAACGCACGATCAGCAGTTTTTCACTGGGGATCACGTAGAGCGCCTGGCCCCAATGCCCTAGGGCGGCAAACGTGTCGGGCGGTGCAGCGGGCCATGGCGATTCAGCGCCATCGGCTGGACGATTGAGCCACCATTGGCCGCCGGGCACGGCTTCGTCCTGATGGGCTTTGTAACCGGCGAAGGGAGTGCGGCTGAACGCCACCCACTCCTTGGGCAATAACTGCCGATCATGCCAGCGCCCGTCACAAGCCATCAGCAAACCGACCCGCGCCAGATCCCGCGCGGTCAGGTAGGCATAAGAGGAAGCGACAAACGTGCCGTTGGCATCGGTCTCCCACACGGCGTGGCGGATGCCCAACGGTTCGAACAACGCCGTCCACGGATAATCCGGATAACGCTGCGGGCCGACGATATTTTTCAACGCCGCCGCGAGCAGGTTGCTGTCGCCGCTGGAATAACGGAAGGCCTGCCCCGGTTCGGCGTAAGCATCGTGATCGGCGGTGAACGCGGCCATGTCGCGACGGCCGCGGGTGTAGAGCATCGCCACCACCGAGGATTTCAGTGGCGCGTATTCGTAATCTTCCTGCCAGTCGATACCGGAGGCCCAGTGCAGCAGGTCGGCGATTTTGATGGCCGGGTGTTGTTCCAGCGGCGGGTAAAACTGCACGGCCGGGGCTTCGAGTTTGAACAGGCCTTCGCCGTACGCCACACCGAGGACGGTGGCCATCAGGCTTTTGCTGATCGACCAGGTCAGGTGCGGGGTTTGTTCGGCGGTCGGGCCGGCGTAGCGTTCGTAGATGATCTGGCCGTCGCGGATGATCAGCAGTGCGTCGGTGCGGATGCCTTGGCGGGTGTTGTCATCGCGGGGTGGGAAGGCGTAATTCTCCAGCGCTCCGGTATCGGTGATCGTCGTGCCGATTGGCCATGCTTCACCCGGCCATTGTTCGGCGTGAACGGTGAAGCTGATCAGCAGCAGAAACAGCGACAGGCCTTTGCGCATTGGGAGGGCTCTGGGAATGAACCTGCTGAGACTAGCCGGGGTTTATGACAGATGTGTGGGGATGTTGAGGCCGCCTTCGCGAGCAAGCTCGCTCCCACAGTTGACCGAGTTCCTTCAGTTGGAATGCCATCAAACTGTGGGAGCGAGCTTGCTCGCGAAGAGGCCAGTCAAGCCTGCGCCAAAGCCTTGGCCAGACGCTTGGCCCGAGCCCCCGCCGCCAACTGCATCACGCCTTGATCGCGTTGCCACATCTGCGCCCACTCTGCCGGACCGTCAGCCAACGCTTGACTCACTTCCCCCTCCAGCGCCTCAAACTGCGCAAACAACCCAGCCAACAACACATGCCCGGCGGGATTGTTCGGCGGTTGCCGACTCGCCTCCGCACACCCGGCCAACAGCGCCAGCAAGCGCAATTGCAGCGCCTGCGGCCAGTCACTGTCCTGGCCGACGCCAAACAGCCACGCGGTCATCGCGCTGAGTACATAAACATCTTCCAACGTACGAAACGGTTTGACGTAAGCGTCCCAACCATCGCCGGCCAACAACTCGCACAACGCGTTATCAAGCTGCAGCCGACCATGGCTGATGTCAGGCATCAACGGCAGCGCCGGCAGCTTCTCCACGGTCACGCCGGGTTCGCCGGGATACACCACCGCCAGACTCAGGCGCGGCGATTCACCGGATTCTTCACTGCGCGCGGCGATCAGCAACCAGTCCGCCGCATCGCCGGCGGTGACAAAATCCTTGCGTCCGCTCAGACGTAAATCCGTCAGCCGGGTCTGCATGTCCGCCGGACGCAAACTGCGCTGTTCGGTCGCACACAACGCACCGAGGCTCAGCGGTGCACTCGGCCACAACATGCGCAATGCCGCCTGATAACCGACCAGAAACGCCAGCCCCGGCGTCGCCATCCGCCGCCCGCCCGCGACCGCCAATTCGAATGGGGTGACGTTGCCCAGTTGCTGCAACAACGTCGCAAAACCCTCGGCCAGGTCAGCAACGGCGGGCAATCGTTCACGGCGGTGCAGCAGATCTGGCCAGGGCATAAGAGGCTCCTTGTGGGCTGTCATATAAGCATCACCGAACGTTCATGGCGATGACACCGGGGCTACATAGCCTGACTTTGCACAACACGGCTGCATAAAGAAAGTCGATCGGCTGCAACCCACGACGGGTTAAAGGCCCGTACGGAGATTCACATGACTCAGATCGCCCGCATCAGCGACACCGGCAATGAACGCCGCCTGCAAGCCGAACGCCTGATCGGCGCCGAGGCCTTGCAGCAAGCCCAGGCCTTGCGCTTCAACGTCTTCAGCGGCGAGTTCAACGCCAAACTGAAAGGCGCGGAACTGGGTCTGGACATGGATGATTATGATGTTCACTGCAGCCACATCGGCGTGCGTGACTTGAACACCGGCCGTTTGGTCGCGACCACGCGTCTGCTCGATCACACCGCTGCCAGCAGCCTCGGCAAGTTTTACAGCGAAGAAGAATTCAGCCTGCACGGCCTGACGCATCTGCAAGGCCCGATCCTCGAAATCGGTCGCACCTGCGTCGACCCGGCCTATCGCAACGGCGGCACCATTGCGGTGTTGTGGGGCGAATTGGCCGAAGTATTGAATCAGGGCGGTTACAGCTACTTGATGGGTTGCGCGAGCATTCCGATGCAGGACGGCGGCATTCAGGCCCACGCGATCATGCAGCGTTTGCGTGAACGTTATCTGTGCACCGAACACCTGCGCGCCGAGCCGAAAAATCCGCTGCCGACGCTGGATATTCCTTCCAACGTGATCGCCGAAATGCCGCCGCTGCTCAAGGCCTACATGCGCCTGGGCGCGAAGATCTGCGGCGAGCCGTGCTGGGACGAAGACTTCCAGGTCGCCGACGTGTTCATCCTGCTCAAGCGCGACGAACTCTGCCCGCGCTACGCCAAGCACTTCAAGGCGGCCGTGTGATGAGCCGGCTGCGCGTGTACGCGCGGATCGCGCGGGTGCTGCTGGTGGTGGCGCTGGGCTTGACCATGGCCACTGTCTTTGGCGTGTTTGAACGGATTGGCCTGGCGCATTCGATGGAACGGCGTCAGCGCTGGTCGCGCTTCTTCATGGCGCGCCTGAGCAATGCCCTGCCCTTTCGCGTGACGGTTCACGGTGAGCTGCCGAAACAGCCGATGCTGTGGGTCAGCAATCATGTGTCGTGGACCGACATTCCGCTGCTCGGCATGCTCACGCCGCTGTCGTTTCTGTCCAAGGCTGAAGTGCGTACCTGGCCGGTGGCTGGTTGGCTGGCGGCGAAGGCTGGCAGCCTGTTCATCCGTCGCGGCTCGGGCGACAGCCAGTTGATCCGCAAGCAGATGACCCGTCACCTGCAAACCGATCACGCCTTGCTGATGTTCCCGGAAGGCACCACCACCGATGGGCGCTCGCTGCGTACCTTTCATGGTCGCTTGCTGGCGGCGGCGATTGATTCCGAGGTGATGCTGCAACCGGTGGCGATCCGTTATCTGCGTGATGGCGAGATCGATGCGCTGGCGCCGTTTATTGGTGACGATGATCTGCTATCGCACCTGATGCGCCTGTTCAGCAATGATTGCGGCGATGTTGAAGTGCATCTGCTCAAGCCGATTGCCTGTCAGGGGCGTGAGCGTGCGGCGTTGGCATTCGAGGCACAGCAGGCGGTGCAGAAGGCGTTGTTTGGTGAGGTGGCGAAACCGGCCGAACCGCGTCGCGCAGGCGAATTGATCGCTGCCTGAAATACACACCCCTGTGGGAGCGAGCTTGCTCGCGAAAGCGGTATGTCATTCAAAGTTGATGTTGGCTGACACGACGCCTTCGCGAGCAAGCTCGCTCCCACATTGGTTTTATGTCATTGACGGGTTTTGTGCGAAGTCCTGGAGTTGTGGGTAGAACAAGCGGAAGTCGTCACTCAGCGGCTCATACAACCGCCGCAATTCCTCCATCGCCCCCGCCAGCTCTTCCGGCCGGCTCAGCCGCCGCGAGATCCCGCGCAACACCTGCTCCAGCACTTCAAATTCCTGATACGAACCCAACCAGTCATTGGCGACCATGTGCGGGGCGATCTTCGCCAATCGCTCGGGCAGTTGCCGTTCGCGGGTCAGCACCCGATACACATCAGCGGTGAAAACCTCCAGCGGCTGATCGGCATACAACCGCCAGTCCCGGGCCAGGCAATGATCGAAAAACACGTCGAGGACGATCCCGGCATAACGCCGCCTCGTATCGGAAAACCGCCCCAACGCAACGTCCACCAACGGATGACGATCGGTAAACACGTCAATCCGCCGATGCAGTTGAATGGCCGCCTCGACCTCCGGCGCAAACTGCCCTTGCAGCCGACCTTTGACGAAATCGCCATACAGACTGCCGAGCAGTTGCCCGGGGCGCTGGCCACCGAGGTGTAAATGTGCGAGATAGTTCATGGGCGCAGCTTAGCACTGCGACCAGCAATCCATACACCATCGTATCGTTATAACGCGATATACCAATTTATGCTGACGTCAGATCAAAATCATATTGGTGTATCGCGATCTAACGATTTATATTTCGCCACATCGCGATATAGCGTTGTACACATTGTGAGCACCCTGCCATGAACCTCGACCTCGACGAAATAATAAAAGCCCTGGCGCACCCAGTACGGCGAGACATCCTCAACTGGCTGAAAGACCCGAAGAACGAATTTCCGGAACAGTTGCACAACCACGAATACGGCATCTGCGCCGGGCAGATCGATCAGCGCTGCGGCCTGTCGCAGTCGACTGTTTCGGCACACCTCGCAACGTTGCAACGCGCCGGCCTGATCAGCAGCCAGAAGGCCGGGCAATGGCACTTTTTCAAACGTAACGAGGACGTGATCCAGGCGTTCCTCAGCACCCTCAGTAAAGAGCTCTGACCCTTAACGTCAGCCAGCCGACAAGGAAACCTGCATGCCCCTCTCGCTACTCATCCTCGCCTTGAGCGCCTTCGCCATCGGCACCACCGAATTCGTCATCATGGGCCTGCTGCCCAATGTGGCGGCCGACCTCGGCGTGTCGATCCCCGGCGCCGGTTGGCTGGTGACCGGATACGCCCTCGGCGTGGCCATCGGTGCGCCGTTCATGGCCATGGCCACCGCCAAACTGCCGCGTAAAGCGGCGCTGGTGGCGTTGATGGGCATTTTTATTGTCGGCAACCTGCTGTGTGCGATTGCCAGTGATTACAACGTGCTGATGTTTGCCCGTGTGATCACCGCGCTGTGCCACGGTGCGTTCTTCGGCATCGGTTCGGTGGTGGCGGCCAATCTGGTGCCGGCCAACAAGCGAGCGTCGGCGGTGGCGTTGATGTTCACCGGTCTGACCCTGGCCAACGTCCTCGGTGTGCCGCTGGGCACTGCGCTGGGTCAGCAATACGGCTGGCGCTCGACCTTCTGGGCGGTGACCGTCATCGGCGTGATCGCACTGATCGGCCTGATCCGCTTCCTGCCGGCCAAGCGTGACGAAGAAAAACTCGACATGCGCGCCGAACTCGCCGCCCTCAAAGGTGCCGGGATCTGGCTGTCGCTGAGCATGACTGCACTCTTCGCCGCATCCGTCTTCACTCTGTTCACCTACGTCGCCCCGCTGCTCGGCGAAGTCACCGGTGTGTCGCCCCGTGGCGTGACCTGGACGCTGATGCTGATCGGCCTGGGCCTGACCGTCGGCAACATCATCGGCGGCAAACTCGCCGACAAGGGCATGGCCGCCACGCTGATCGGCGTGTTCATCGCCATGGCCGTGGTTTCCACCGTGCTGACCTGGACCAGCGTTGCGCTGATCCCGACTGAAATCACTCTGTTCCTCTGGGCCACCGCGTGTTTCGCCGCCGTGCCGGCGCTGCAAGTCAACGTGGTGACCTTCGGCAAAGCCGCACCGAACCTGGTTTCGACCCTGAACATCGGTGCCTTCAACGTCGGCAACGCCCTCGGCGCCTGGGTCGGCGGCAGCGTCATCGCCCACGGCTACGGCCTGACCAGTGTGCCGCTCGCAGCCGCCGCACTGGCAGTGCTCGCCTTGCTGGTGACCCTGATTACTTTCCGCCAGAACGGCAATGCCGATCTGGCCCCTGCTACCAACTGATTAATTTTCACTTACGAGGGTTGTAGACATGGCAACTATTTTTGATCCGATCAAACTCGGCGACGTCGAGTTGGCCAACCGCATCATCATGGCCCCACTGACCCGCTGCCGCGCCGACGAAGGCCGCGTACCGAACGCGCTGATGGCTGAATACTACGTACAACGCGCGTCCGCTGGCCTGATCCTCAGCGAAGCCACTTCGGTAACGCCAATGGGCGTCGGCTATCCTGACACCCCGGGCATCTGGTCCAACGATCAAGTGCGTGGCTGGGCCAACGTGACCAAAGCGATTCACGCTGCTGGCGGCAAGATCTTCCTGCAGCTGTGGCACGTGGGCCGTATCTCCCACGAGTCGTACCTCAACGGTGAAGCGCCGGTGGCACCGAGCGCGATCCAGCCTAAAGGTCACGTCAGCCTGGTGCGCCCACTGGCCGACTACCCAACCCCGCGTGCACTGGAAACCGCTGAAATCGCCGACATCGTCGACGCTTACCGCACCGGTGCCGAGAACGCCAAAGCCGCCGGTTTCGACGGCGTGGAAATCCACGGCGCCAACGGTTACCTGCTCGACCAGTTCCTGCAAAGCAGCACCAACCAGCGCACCGACAACTACGGTGGCTCACTGGAAAACCGTGCACGTCTGCTGCTGGAAGTGACAGATGCGGCGATCGAAGTCTGGGGCGCTGGTCGCGTTGGTGTGCACTTGGCACCGCGCGCTGACTCCCATGACATGGGCGATGACAACCTGGCGGAAACCTTCACCTACGTCGCACGTGAACTGGGCAAGCGCGGCATCGCGTTCATCTGCTCCCGTGAGAAAGAAGGCGCCGACAGCCTCGGCCCGCAATTGAAAGAAGCGTTCGGCGGCCCTTACATCGCCAACGAACGCTTCACCAAGGACAGCGCTAATGAGTGGCTGGCCAGCGGCAAGGCTGATGCCGTGGCATTTGGTGTGCCGTTCATTGCCAACCCGGATCTGCCGGCTCGTTTGAAGGCGGATGCGCCGTTGAATGATGCGCGTCCGGAGTTGTTCTACGCGAAAGGCCCGGTCGGTTATATCGACTATCCGGCGCTGTAAGGCATCACCCAGAAACGCGAAAGCCCCCGACTTGTGAGAGTTGGGGGCTTTTTTTGTGTTCGCCGGAAGATTGATTGCGCTTTTTAGTACGCAGCCCCTCACCCCAGCCCTCTCCCTAGGGAGAGGGAGCCGATATTTGTGCTTTTCAAATCTGGAGTTCGACCTGATATCTCAGGTCGGCGTATCTCGCAAGAACACCTCGGTCAGTCCCCTCTACCTCTGGGAGAGGGTTAGGGTGAGGGCAAGCGGCTCACACTCATTCACACAGAAGACACAAATTCCCTACAAAATGCGTAGCTCGCTACGTTTAAACTCCCCCCGCTGCGAAGCTATATAAAGGCAGGCCAATTGACATAAGCGGTGTCAATTACGCATTTTGTTTCATTTGCGCAGGCTGGGGCTCAGGCGCAGCATGTCCAACCCTGTATCGACCCAACGCTCGGCCTCGGCATGCAACTCAAAGCTGTCCGGCGCCAGAAGCCATCCATACAGAAGGCCATCGATATAGCTGTGAATACTGATGGCCGCGCGGACGGTGTCGAGATCTTCTGGCAACTGGCCGCGATTGACCGCATTACGCAACGTCAGAGCGATGCGCTCGTTGCAATCGAGACTGACGTCCCGGCGCTGCTGGCGCAAATCGCACATTTCATCGGTGAACTCGCACTTATGAAACAGAATTTCGTTGATCCGCCGGGTTTTCGGGTCCAGCGCAACTTGATGAAACAAATGAATCAGCAGTTGGCGCATGCAGCCCAACGGATCAAGTTCATCTTCACTTTCGCTGGCCCTGGCCAATTCATCCAGCGGCTCACGCAGCGAATCCAGCATGGCCTGGACCAGATCGGCCTTGTTACTGAAATGCCAGTAAATAGCACCGCGTGTGACCCCGGCCATTGTCGCGATATCGGCCAGCGTCGTACGAGCGACACCCCTTTCATAAAAGGCTTTCTCCGCCGCTTCCAGGATCTGGCTACGGGTTTCTTGAGCTTCCTCTTTGGTACGACGGACCATGACAGTAAAACCTCAAACAGGATGTTTCAGGGATGGCTGAATATCCGCTGAATAAAGAGGGGGCGATCTCTCACGGATCTGCTCCCCGGCCTACAATTTCAAACCTTGCGACGAGTTTTGTAACAGGGTGGGTACGTGGCAAAGGTGTTTACAAACAACCATGAACGTAAGTATATTCCTTAGCAAGCTACTTATCCACCCGGTACCCAATTTTTACCCTTCCACACTTCTTGTGCGCTTTTCGCGCGCCTGACCCGAGGATCTTCATGCAATTCAAGCCAGCTGTTACCGCTCTGGTCACTGCCGTCGCCCTGGCATCGCTGCTCAGCGGATGTAAAAAGGAAGAAGCGGCACCGGCCGCTCCACCGCCTCAGGTCGGCGTCGTCACCCTGCAACCACAAGCCTTTACCCTCACGTCTGAACTGCCGGGCCGCACCAGTGCGTTCCGCATCGCTGAAGTGCGTCCACAGGTCAACGGCATCATTCTCAAGCGTCTGTTCAAGGAAGGCGGCGATGTCAAAGCCGGCCAGCAGCTGTATCAGATCGATCCGTCGGTCTATGAAGCGACCCTGAAAAGCGCCGAAGCCAACCTGCGTTCGACCAAGTCGATCTCTGACCGCTACAAGCAACTGGTCGATGAGCAGGCCGTGAGCCGCCAGGAATACGACACCGCCGTGTCCAACCGCATGGAATCGGAAGCGTCGCTGCAGAGCGCGCAGATCAACGTGCGTTACACCAAGGTGTACGCGCCGATCTCCGGTCGTATCGGCCGTTCTTCGGTGACCGAAGGTGCACTGGTCAGCAATGGCCAGACCGACGCAATGGCGACGATTCAGCAACTGGACCCGATCTACGTCGACGTCACCCAGTCCTCGGTTGAACTGCTGGAATTGCGCCGCGAGCTGGAAAGCGGTCGTCTGCAGAAGTCCGGCGAAAACTCGGCAGCGGTCAAACTGACCCTGGAAGACGGCAGCCAGTACAAGCTCGACGGTAAGCTGGAATTCTCCGAAGTCACGGTCGACCCGACTACCGGTTCGGTGACTCTGCGTGCGGTGTTCCCGAACCCGGATCACACCCTGCTGCCGGGCATGTTCGTCCGCGCCCAGTTGCAGGCCGGTGTCAACGCTGCGGCCATTCTGGCGCCGCAACAAGGCGTGACCCGTGACCTCAAAGGCACCCCGACCGCACTGGTCGTCGGCGCCGACAACAAGGTCGAGCTGCGTCAGCTCAAGGCCAGCCGCACCGTCGGCAGCCAGTGGCTGATCGAAGATGGCCTGAAGGCTGGCGATCGTCTGATCACCGAAGGGCTGCAATACGTGCGCCCAGGTGTTCAGGTCAATCCGACCGAAGCGACCAACGTTGGCAAAAAGAACCCGGCACCCGCTCAGGCAGCTGACAAAGCCGCCGGCGGCAAAGGGGAGTAATCCATGTCAAAATTCTTCATCGACCGTCCGATTTTCGCCTGGGTAATTGCCCTGGTGATCATGTTGGTCGGGGCACTTTCGATCCTGAAATTGCCGATCAACCAGTACCCGAGCATTGCGCCGCCGGCCATTGCGATCTCCGTGACCTACCCGGGCGCTTCGGCGCAAACCGTGCAGGACACCGTGGTCCAGGTGATCGAGCAGCAGCTCAACGGTATCGACAACCTGCGTTATGTGTCCTCGGAAAGTAACTCCGACGGCAGCATGACCATCACCGCGACCTTCGAGCAAGGCACCAACTCCGACACCGCGCAGGTACAGGTTCAGAACAAGCTGAACCTTGCCACCCCGCTGTTGCCGCAGGAAGTGCAGCAACAAGGTATCCGCGTGACCAAGGCAGTGAAAAACTTTCTCTTGGTCATCGGCGTGGTCTCGCGTGACGGCAGCATGACCAAGGACGACTTGTCCAACTACATCGTGTCGAACATGCAGGACCCGATCTCGCGGACTGCCGGTGTCGGTGACTTCCAGGTCTTCGGTGCCCAGTACGCGATGCGCATCTGGCTCGACCCGGCCAAGTTGAACAAGTACAACCTGACCCCGGGCGATGTCAGCACCGCGATCTCGGCGCAGAACGTCCAGGTGTCGTCCGGTCAGCTCGGCGGTTTGCCGGCGCTGCCAGGCCAGCAACTGAACGCCACGATCATCGGCAAAACGCGTCTGCAGACGGCCGAGCAGTTCAAGGCGATTCTGCTGAAGGTCAACCAGGACGGCTCGCAAGTGCGTGTCGGCGACGTCGCTGACGTTGGTCTGGGCGGTGAAAACTCCAGCATTTCTGCGCAGTTCAACGGCAGCCCGGCTTCTGGTCTGGCGGTAAAACTGGCCAACGGTGCCAACGCCCTCGACACCGCCAAGGCGCTGCGCAAGACGATTGACGACCTCAAGCCGTTCTTCCCGCAAGGCATGGAAGTGGTATTCCCGTACGACACCACTCCGGTGGTGACCGAGTCGATCAAAGGTGTGGTTGAAACCCTGGTCGAAGCGATCGTGCTGGTGTTCCTGGTGATGTTCCTGTTCCTGCAGAACTTCCGCGCCACGGTCATCACCACGATGACGGTGCCGGTGGTATTGCTCGGTACGTTCGGCATCCTCGCGGCCTTCGGTTTCAGCATCAACACCCTGACCATGTTCGGTATGGTGCTGGCCATCGGTTTGCTGGTGGACGACGCCATCGTCGTGGTGGAAAACGTCGAGCGGGTGATGAGCGAAGAAGGCTTGTCACCGAAGGAAGCGACCAAAAAGTCCATGGGCCAGATCCAGGGCGCACTGGTCGGTATTGCGCTGGTGCTGTCGGCGGTACTGCTGCCGATGGCGTTCTTCAGCGGCTCCACCGGTGTGATCTACAAGCAGTTCTCGATCACCATCGTCTCGGCCATGGCCCTGTCGGTGATGGTGGCGCTGATCTTCACCCCGGCCCTTTGCGCGACCATGCTCAAGGCGATTCCGAAAGGTGAGCACGGCACGCCGAAAAAAGGTTTCTTTGGCTGGTTCAACCGCAATTTCGATCGCGGTGTGCAGAGCTACGAGCGCGGTGTCGGCAACATGCTGTCGCGCAAAGCACCGTACCTGCTGGCCTATCTGCTGATCGTGGTCGGCATGATCTGGCTGTTCACCCGGATTCCAACCGCGTTCCTGCCGGAAGAAGACCAGGGCGTACTGTTCGCCCAAGTCCAGACCCCGGCCGGTTCGAGTGCCGAGCGTACTCAGGTGGTGATCGACGAAATGCGCAGCTACCTGCTGGATAAAGAAGCAGGCGCAGTGTCCTCGGTGTTCACCGTAAACGGCTTCAACTTCGCCGGTCGCGGTCAGAGCTCTGGCCTGGCGTTCATCATGCTCAAGCCGTGGGATGAGCGTAACGCGGACAACAGCGTGTTTGCCCTGGCCCAACGTGCCCAGCAACACTTCTTCACTTTCCGCGATGCCATGGTGTTCGCTTTCGCCCCGCCTGCGGTACTGGAGTTGGGTAACGCCACCGGTTTCGACGTGTTCCTGCAAGACCGCGCCGGTATCGGTCACGACAAGCTGATGGAAGCACGTAACCAGTTCCTCGGCCTCGCCGCTCAGAGCAAGGTGCTCTATCAGGTGCGTCCGAACGGCCTCAACGATGAACCGCAATACCACCTGGAAATCGACGACGAGAAAGCCCAGGCCCTTGGCTTGAGCCTCACCGACATCAACAGCACGCTGTCGATCTCCTTCGGTAGTAGCTACGTCAACGACTTCATCGATCGTGGTCGTGTGAAGAAGGTTTACGTACAAGGTCAGGCCGGTGCTCGCATGAGCCCTGAAGACCTGAAGAAATGGTACGTGCGCAACAACGCCGGGAGCATGGTGCCGTTCTCCGCCTTCGCCAAAGGCGAGTGGATCTACGGTTCGCCGAAGCTGGCCCGTTACAACGGCGTAGAAGCGATGGAAGTGCTCGGCTCTCCGGCGCCGGGTTATTCCACCGGTGAAGCGATGGCCGAAGTCGAAGCGATTGCCAAGAAGCTGCCGGCCGGTGTCGGTATCTCCTGGACCGGTCTGTCCTATGAGGAACGTCTGTCGGGTTCGCAAGCACCGGCGCTGTACGCCCTGTCGCTGCTGATGGTGTTCCTGTGTCTGGCGGCGCTGTACGAGAGCTGGTCGATTCCGATCGCGGTTATGCTCGTGGTGCCGCTGGGGATCATCGGTGCGCTGCTGGCCACCAGCCTGCGTGGGCTGTCCAACGACGTGTACTTCCAGGTGGGGCTGTTGACGACCATCGGTCTGGCGGCTAAAAACGCCATTCTGATCGTCGAGTTCGCCAAGGAACTGCATGAACAGGGACGCAGCCTGCGTGATGCGGCAATCGAGGCCTGCCGCATGCGTCTGCGACCGATCATCATGACCTCGCTGGCCTTCGTCCTCGGTGTTGTACCGTTGGCGATTTCCACTGGCGCAGGTTCAGGCAGTCAACATGCGATCGGTACCGGCGTGATTGGCGGTATGCTCACGGCCACGATCCTGGCGATCTTCTGGGTCCCACTGTTCTTCGTTACGGTTTCGTCCATCGGCCAGCGTAAGATCGCTGACGAGGATGAAACGACTGAAACTCCTAAAGAGGCTGGCCAATGAGCAAGTCGCTACTCTCCATCGCAGTCGCCGCCTTCGTGCTGAGCGGTTGCTCGCTGATACCTGATTATCAGCAGCCTGAGGCTCCGGTCGCAGGTCAGTACCCGCAGGGGCCGGCCTATTCGCCGGCCCAGGCTCCGGCGCAAGCCGCTGCCGAGCAAGGCTGGAAGCAGTTTTTCCACGACCCGGCTCTGCAACAGCTGATCCAGGTGTCCCTGGAAAACAACCGCGACCTGCGCGTCGCGGCGCTGAACATCGACGCCTATGCGGCTCAATACCGCATACAGCGCGCCGACCTGTTCCCGGCGGTATCGGCCAATGCCAGCGGCAGCCGTCAGCGGGTTCCGGCCCGTGCCTCGCAGACCGGCGAGTCGAGCATCACCAGCTCCTACTCCGCCACTGTCGGCATCAGCGCCTACGAACTCGACCTGTTCGGTCGCGTTCGCAGCCTGAGCGAACAAGCGCTGCAACAATACTTCGCCACCGAAGAAGCACGCCGCAGCACCCAGATCAGTCTGGTCGCCAGCGTCGCCAATGCTTACCTGACCTGGCAAGCGGACAAGGAACTGCTCAAGCTGACCCAGGACACCCTCGGTGCCTTCGAAGAAAGCTACAAGCTGACCAGCCGCAGCAACGAAGTCGGTGTGGCTTCGGCACTGGACCTGGCCCAGTCGCGCACCTCGGTCGAGAACGCTCGTGCACAACTGGCGCGTTACACCCGCCAGGTGGCGCAGGACGAAAACAGTCTGACCCTGCTGCTCGGCACTGGTATCCCGGCTAATCTGCAAACGGCCAAACCGCTGTCCGATGACCTGCTCAGCGACGTCCCGGCCGGTCTGCCTTCGGATCTGCTGCAACGTCGTCCGGACATTCTGCAAGCCGAGTACAACCTGAAAGCGGCCAACGCCAACATTGGCGCAGCCCGTGCCGCGTTCTTCCCGAGCATCAGCCTGACCGCCAACGCGGGCAGCCTGAGTCCGGACCTGTCCGGCCTGTTCAAGGGTGGTTCGGGAACGTGGTTGTTCCAGCCGCAGATCAACCTGCCGATCTTCAACGCAGGCAGCCTGCGCGCCAGCCTCGACTACGCCAAGATCCAGAAGGACATTGGCGTGGCGAACTACGAGAAGTCCATTCAAACGGCCTTCCAGGAAGTCGCCGACGGCCTCGCCGCCCGCCAGACCTACACCGAGCAGTTGCAAGCGCAGCGTGACTTCGTCGCGGCCAACCAGGATTACTACCGCCTGGCCGAACGTCGCTACCGCATCGGCGTCGACAGCAACCTGACGTTCCTCGATGCCCAGCGTCAGCTGTTCAGCGCGCAACAAGCGCTGATCACCGACCGCCTCGCGCAGCTGACCAGTGCAGTCAACCTGTACAAGGCCTTGGGCGGTGGCTGGAATGCGCAAACCGCGCAGAACGAACCGCTGAAAGAAGAAGCACCGAAGATGAAGTTGTTCTGATCATCGGCTGAATACAAGGAGCCCACCGATTGGTGGGCTTTTTGTTGCCTGGCAGAAAGGTGTGTTGTCTGGGCTGGCCCATTCGCGAGCAAGCTCGCTCCCACAGGGGAACGCATTCCAAATGTGGGAGCGAGCCTGCTCGCGAAGAGGCCCTCACAGACACCATAAAACCCAACTGAATCTTGCGTTCGATAATCGCCCAAAACCCGCTTTTACCAATTGAATCAAAACATCCGCCCCCCGCACCATTCGCTCCACAAAACCAATAACAACAGGTTCGACACCATGCTCCCGCGCCCTGCCCCGTCCGGCTGATTGCCGTCGTTTCACCTCTGAACACTTTTCATGTCTGCACCCCGAAAACCGGTGTCAGCGCACCTGTTCGCCTTAAAAAAAACAAGAGAGACCCGAGCCCATGACAACCTCCCCTGCGCCTTACGCAATTCCCGGCCTGATCGCCCTGGCCCTGGCCGGCGCGGCGCTGCCCGCAGCGGCTGAAGAAGCCGGTTTCATCGAGGGCGCCAAGGTCAACCTCAACCTGCGCAACTTCTACATCAACCGTAACTTCACCAACCCGACCAAGGCTCAGGGCAAGGGTGAAGAGTGGACGCAGAGCTTCATCCTCGACGCCAAGTCCGGCTTCACCCAAGGCACCATCGGCTTCGGCATGGACGTGCTGGGCCTGTATTCGGTAAAGCTTGATGGCGGCAAAGGCACGGGCGGCACCCAGTTGTTGCCGCTGGACCATGACGGTCGTCCGGCGGACAACTTCGGCCGCACCAACGTCGCTTTCAAAGCCAAGCTTTCGCAGACCGAAGTGAAGGTCGGCGAGTGGATGCCGGTGCTGCCGATCCTGCGTTCGGACGATGGCCGCTCATTGCCACAGACCTTCCGTGGCGGGCAGATCACGTCCAAAGAAATCGACGGCCTGACCCTCTACGGCGGCCAGTTCCGCGCCAATAGCCCGCGCGATGACAGCAGCATGAGCGACATGTCGATGACCGGCAAAGCGGCGTTCACCTCTGATCGCTTCAACTTTCAGGGCGGTGAATACGTTTTCAACGAAAACCGCACACAGATCGGCCTGTGGAACGCCGAACTCAAGGACATCTACAGCCAGCAATACGTCAATCTGATCCACAGCCAGCCGCTGGGCGACTGGACGCTGGGCGCCAACCTCGGCTTCTTCTACGGCAAGGACGATGGCAGCGCCCGCGCCGGCGACCTCGACAACAAAACCTGGTCGGGGATGTTCTCGGCGAAGTACGGCGGCAACACCTTCTACGTCGGCCTGCAGAAACTCACCGGCGACAGCGCGTGGATGCGCGTCAACGGCACCAGCGGCGGCACGTTGGCCAACGACAGCTACAACGCCAGCTACGACAACGCGCAGGAACGTTCCTGGCAAGTACGCCATGACTACAACTTCGTCGCGCTGGGCATCCCCGGCCTGACCCTGATGAACCGCTATATCAGCGGCGACAACGTGCACACCGGGACGATCACCGACGGCAAGGAATGGGGCCGCGAATCGGAACTGGGCTACACCGTGCAGAGCGGCGCGCTGAAGGATCTGAACGTCAGATGGCGCAACTCGACCATGCGCCGGGACTTCAGCAATAACGAGTTCGACGAGAACCGCCTCATCGTTAGCTACCCGATCAGCCTCCTCTAAACACCGCTTTCAAACTGTAGGAGTGAGCCTGCTCGCGATAGCGGTGTGTCAGTGACATTTAAGGTGACTGACACACTGCTATCGCGAGCAGGCTCACTCCTACATTTGAATCTGCGCCACTTGTCGGGAGAAGTGGCACTTTGCCGGCCGACAGATAAAGTGACAAAACCTGAAGGAGTCAGGTGCTTCACCTTTCCGCTTCCGTCGTCGTAGTCGGTCCTCAAGCTGGGAGCCAGGTTGTCATCGGAAGACACCATCGATCACTGGAGGACCACCTCAATGATCTCTCGTCTTGCAACACCCGACTGGGACGCCAAGGCGTACCAGCAGTTTTCCCGTCTCAGGCAACGCCCGGTCAATGAGTTGCTCGACCGTGTTGACCTGCCAAATCCTCAACGCATTTACGACCTGGGCTGCGGCACCGGCATTGCCACGCAGTTGTTGGCCAAACGCTGGCCGCGCGCGCAGTTGCAGGGGATCGACAGCTCGGCACAGATGCTCGCAGAAGCGCGCTGTCTGCCGCTCAGGGCATCGTGGAAACACTGCGATCTGCTCGATTGGCAACCGGAGCAACCGGCAGATCTACTGCTCGCCGCCGCCGTGCTGCACTTTATCGATGGCCATGAAACGCTGTTGCCGCACCTGCTGGGTTATCTCAACCCGGGCGGCTGTCTGGCGGCGCACATGCCCGACTGGCGCGATTCGCTGTGGTATCGGCTGATGCTCGACACTCTCGAAAATGGCGGCCCCGGCGGCACGCCAATGGGCACACCTGAACTGCGCCAGCGCATGGCCGCGCGGCCGTTGTTGGCACTGGAGGATTACTACCGTTTGCTCGCGCCCATGACCACGTCGCTGGATATCTGGGAGACCGAGCAGTTGCAGGTGGTTGACGGCAAATCGCCAATTTATGACTGGGTGAAGGTCTCGGCGCTGCGGCCGGTGATGCAGGCGCTGGATTCAGCGGAACAGACGCGGTTTATCTATCACTACCTGATGCGGGTGCATAAGCATTATCCGCAGGAGGGGGATGGGCATACGTTGTTTGCGTTCAAGCGGATATTTATTGTTGCCACCGTCTGATTTGTCGAGGCCACTATCGCTATCGCGAGCAGGCTCACTCCTACAGGGGAACGCATTCCAAATGTGGGAGCGAGCTTGCTCGCGAAGGCGTAATTTCTGGCGCCATCAATCCCTGGATTCAACACCCAGCTCGTCCCACACCGACTCCGCCAGATGGAAAGTGGCATTCGCCGCCGGAATCCCGCAGTAAATCGCGCTCTGCATGATCACTTCCTTGATCTCACCCCGGCTCACGCCGTTATTGGCTGCCGCACGCAGGTGCAGTTTCAGTTCGCCCTCGCGGTTCATGCCGATCAGCATGGCGATAGTGATCAAACTGCGCGTGTGCCGTGGCAAGCCTGGACGCGTCCAGATATCGCCCCAGGCATGGCGGGTGATCATCTCCTGAAACTCCGAGTTGAACTCGGTCAGCGTGGTCAGGCTGCGATCGACATGGGCATCGCCCAGCACCGCGCGGCGCACTTGCATGCCGTCGTCGTAACGTTGTTTCTCGTCCACAAAAACTTCCTCACTTAGCCTGCAAAAACGCTAACACACGATCACTGAAGTCCGCGCCAGCCTGCACGTTTGACAGATGCGCCGCATAGAACTCGGCGTATTCGGCGCCGCGTACATGCTCCTCAATGAAATGCCCACCGGCCGGCGGCGTCACCGCATCTTCAGTGCCGGCGATCACCAGCAACGGCACGTTGATCGACGCCAGTTGCTCACGGAAATCGGCATCACGCACCGCTGCGCAGTTAGCCGCATAACCTTGCGGCGACGTCGCCGCGAGCATGTCGGTAATCTGCTTGGCCGCTGCCGGATGCGCCGCCGAAAAGTCCGGGGTAAACCAGCGGGCAATCGAAGCATCACGCAGGGCCACCATCGCTGCCGCACCGTCACGCAGCACGGTTTCGATGCGTGGATTCCACACCGACGGATCGCCGATCTTTGCCGCGGTGTTGCAGACGATCAGCTTATGCAGCCGATGCCCGGCATTGATCCCCAGCCACTGACCGATCAGGCCTCCCATCGACAGCCCGCAGAAATGCGCACGCTCGATGTGCAGCGCATCCAGCAAGCCGAGCACGTCGTGACCGAGTTGCTCAATGCTGTAAGGCCCCGGTGTCACCAGCGATTGGCCATGGCCACGGGTATCGAAACGCAGCACGCGAAAATGCTCGGTGAAGGCCGGCATCTGCGCGTCCCACATGTGCAGATCAGTGCCTAGCGAGTTGGAGAGCACCAGCACCGGCGCATCGACCGGGCCCTCGATTTGATAATGCAGTTCGCCATCGGCGAGTTGAACGAAAGCCACAGCCCTCTCCTTTCAGTCAGACAATGCGTTGTGTTCGGCCACCGCGCGCTCGACCCAGGTTTTCGCCTGGCCGAGGTAATGGGCGGGGTTCAAAAGTTGATCGAGTTCAGCGCTGCTCAACTCGGCGGTGACTTGCGGTTCGTCACCGAGCACGGCGCGTAAATGGCGCTGCTCGGCCAGCGCGCGTTTGCAGCATTGTTCGAGCAGGTGATGCGCGGCGTCGCGGCCGACACGCTGGGCAAGGACGATGCTGACGGCTTCGGCCAACACCAGCCCCTGAGTCAATTCGAGGTTGCGGGCCATGCGTGCGGCGTCGACTTCCAGACCGTCGGCAAGCAATCGCGCCTGTTGCAGCGAACCGGAAACGAGGCAGCAGATTTCCGGCAACGTTTCCCATTCGGCATGCCACAGACCGAGGCTGCGTTCGTGCTCCTGCGGCATGGCACTGAACAGCGTCGAGACCAGACCCGGCACCCGCGTCGCTGCGCCGATCAACACCGCCGCGCCGATCGGATTGCGCTTGTGTGGCATGGTTGACGAACCGCCCTTGCCCGGTGCCGATGGCTCGAACACCTCAGCCGCTTCAGTCTGCATCAACAGGCTGATGTCGCGGCCGAATTTGCCCAGGCTGCCGGCGATCAAACCCAGCACCGCGCCGAACTCGACCACGCGATCACGCTGGGTGTGCCACGGCTGTTCCGGCAAGGTCAGTTGCAGTTCTTCAGCCAGCGCTTCGGCAATCGGCAAGGCCTGTTCGCCCAACGCGGCGAGGGTTCCGGAAGCGCCACCGAATTGCAGCACCAGCAAACGCGGCTTGAGTTCACGCAAGCGCTGACGGCTGCGAGTCACAGCGCCCAGCCACCCGGCGATTTTCATGCCGAGGGTTACCGGTGTCGCATGTTGCAGCCACGTGCGCCCGGCCAACGGCGTCGCCGCATGACGTTGCGCCTGGATCGCGAGGGAATCAGCGAGTTGCGCGAGATCGTTCTCGATCAACTCAAGCGCCTGACGCAATTGCAACACCAGCCCGGAATCCATCACGTCCTGACTGGTCGCGCCCAAATGCACATAACGTTCGGCTTCAGCGTCGCGGGCAGCAATCTGCTTGCCCAATGCCTTGACCAGCGGAATCGCCGAATTGCCGGCCGTGGCGATCGCCTCGCCCAGCGCCGCGAAGTCATACAGACCAGCGCTGCATGCCGCCGCAATCGGTGCCACAGCGGAAGCTGGAATCAACCCGACCCGCGCCTCGGCCCGGGCCAACGCGGCTTCGAAGTCGAGCATGGCCTGCACGCGGCCCTGATCGCAGAACACCTCACGCATATCGCGGGCAGTGAAATAGGCATCGAACAATTGATTGCCCGGTCGCTGAGTCATAAAAGTCCTTGCCGGCGCGGGCCATCACGGCCCGCGCGCTTCGGGTTAGAGATCGTGGTGCAAATACGCCGCCTGTTTCGGCAAGCGCAGACTGAACAGGAAGGCGATCGCCATCATGGCCGTAACGTACCAGTAGAAGGAGTTTTCCATACCGATGTTCTTCAGGCTCAGGGCGACGAATTCCGCCGAACCGCCGAAGATCGCGTTCGCCACCGCATAGGCGAGACCGACGCCGAGGGCGCGGACTTCCGGCGGGAACATTTCGGCTTTTACCAGGCCGCTGATCGAGGTGTAGAAACTGACAATCGCCAGCGCCACGGTGATCAATACAAACGCGAGGAACGGACTGCTGACGCTTTTCAGGCTCAACAGAATCGGCACGGTGAACAGCGTACCGAGCGCGCCGAACCAGAGCATCGAGTTACGTCGGCCGATCTTGTCGGCAAGCATGCCGAACAGCGGCTGCATGCACATATACAGGAACAGCGCACCGGTCATGATGTAGCTCGCGGTCTTGGCGTGCATGCCGGCGGTGTTGACCAGGTACTTCTGCATGTAGGTAGTGAAGGTGTAGAAAATCAGCGAACCACCGGCGGTGTAACCGAGCACGGTGATGAACGCGGCTTTGTGATCGCGGAACAGTGCGCTGATGCTGCCAGCGTCTTTGTGCGCGCGGGTTTCCTTGTTGGTGGTTTCTTTCAAGCTGCGACGCAGGAACAGCGAAATCAGCGCCGCCACCGCACCGACCACAAACGGAATCCGCCAGCCGTAGGCACGTAGATCGTCTTCAGTG
Source organism: Pseudomonas sp. ok266 (assembly GCF_900110195.1). Taxonomy (NCBI): domain Bacteria; kingdom Pseudomonadati; phylum Pseudomonadota; class Gammaproteobacteria; order Pseudomonadales; family Pseudomonadaceae; genus Pseudomonas; species Pseudomonas sp. ok266. The sequence continues at coordinate 197,831 of NZ_FOCU01000013.1, forward strand.
AGAAATTGCTGCAGCACTACTACCAGCGACACGGCCAGCAATTGCCCGCCGATCAGCGTCACGTACTGGAACGAGGCGAAAAATCCGCGCTGGCCCTTGAGGGCAACTTCGCTCATGTAGGTGGCGGTGGTGCCGTACTCGCCGCCGACCGACAGTCCTTGCAGCAAGCGCGCGAACAACAGCAGGACCGGTGCCCAGACGCCGATGTCCTTATAGGTTGGCAAGCAGGCGATCAGCAACGAGCCGAAGCACATCATCAGAATCGAGATGAGCATCGAATTCTTGCGCCCGTGCTTGTCGGCGACCCGGCCGAAAATCCAGCCACCAATCGGGCGCATCAGGAAGCCGGCGGCGAACACGCCAGCGGTATTGACCAGTTGCACCGTCGGGTTGTCGGAGGGGAAGAACGCCGGGGCGAAATAAATCGCGCAGAACGCGTAGACGTAGAAGTCGAACCATTCGACGAGGTTGCCGGACGAGGCGCCGACAATGGCAAAGATGCGCTTGCTGCGCTCTTCGCCGGTGTAATGGGAGGTGGTCGTTGTCATTGTTTTTCACTCGATAGGGACAGTGAGAGTCTAGACATACTTTGCAACAGTCCCGTTCCACATCCTACATCGATCGTTCCCACGCTCCGCGTGGTAACGCATCCGGTGACGCTCCGCGTCACGGTGGACGCGGAGCGTCCATGGCGGCATTCCCACGCAGAGCGTGGGAACGATCATGTAGAAGCTGCCGCAGGCGGTGATCTTTTGATTTTAATAATCGAAGAACACGGTCTCGGCGTCGGTGCCCTGCAGAATCACATTCCACTGGTAAACACCCGAGGCATCCTGCTTGGCCAGCAACGTACTACGACGTTCAGCCGGCACACATTCCAGCAATGGATCATCAACGTTGGCCGGCTCGCCCTCAAAGTAGATCCGCGTCAGCAAGTGCTTCACCAACCCGCGGGCAAACACCAGCACCACCAGATGCGGCGCCTGGGTCGAACCTTTCAGGCCCTCAACCGTGCCCGGTTTGATCGTGGTGAAACGGAAGCGCCCTTCAGCGTCCACCGGCACCCGGCCAAAACCTTCAAAGTGCGGATCGAGCGGTTTGTCCTGCTCGTCTTCCGGGTGGTCGTATTTGCCGGCAGCGTTGGCCTGCCAGACTTCGAGCATGGCGTCGTTGACGACATCGCCATTACCGTCCACTACCTGCCCGGTGATCGCCACGCGCTCGCCGAGGGTTTGTTCATTGGCGAGGTCTTCGCGGTTCAGCCAGGTCAGGCCGATGTGGTAGTACGGCCCGACGGTGTGGGACGTGGTCGCAGTCAGCGTCATCTTATTTCTCCATCGGCGTGGCTTCACGCCCGCGCAGCACGATGTCCCAGCGATAACCGAGGGCGTAGGACGGAATGGTTTTTTCCAGATCGAAACTGGCGATCAGGCGTTCCTTGGCCGAGGTGTCCGGCACGCAGTTGTAGATCGGGTCGTAGGCCAGCAGCGGATCGCCCGGGAAATACATTTGCGTGACCAGACGCGTGAGGATGCTCGGCCCGAACAGCGAGAAGTGGATATGCGCCGGGCGCCAGGCGTTGTGGTGGTTACCCCAAGGGTAGGCGCCGGGCTTGATGGTCTGGAACTGATACCAGCCATCGGCGTCGGTGACGGTGCGGCCGGTACCGGTGAAGTTCGGGTCCAGCGGCGCGTCGTGCAGGTCGCGCTTGTGGTTATAGCGGCCGGCAGCGTTGGCCTGCCAGATCTCCACCAGAATCCCCGGCACCGGCAGACCGTTTTCGTCGAGCACGCGGCCGTGAATGATGATGCGTTCGCCCTGCGGCTCGCCTGCATGCTGGGCGGTCAGGTCGTTATCGGTGTCGCCCACGCGCTCGGCGCCGATGGTCGGCCCGGTGATTTCCGACAGCGAGTGCGGCAGAAACACCAACGGCTTGGACGGCGAGCGCAGGTTGGTGGATTGATACGTCGGGTGCAGGTACTCAGGCTGAGTGCCTTCCTGCGGACGACGGTAACCAGGCTTGTCAGACATGTCGCTTTCCTCTGTTCTATTTCGTCACGGCTTGCGTCAGACGCGTTCGATGGCCAGGGCCAGACCTTGGCCGACACCGACACACATGGTCGCCAGACCTTTCTTGCCACCGGTCTTTTCCAACTGATGCAGTGCGGTCAGCACCAGACGCGCACCGCTCATGCCCAACGGGTGACCAAGGGCAATCGCCCCGCCGTTCGGGTTGACCTGCGCAGCGTCATCGGCAAGACCCAGTTCGCGCAGCACCGCCAAACCCTGGCTGGCAAACGCTTCGTTGAGTTCGATAACGTCGAAATCGCTGACCGCGACGCCCAGGCGCTCGATCAATTTGCGCACCGCCGGCACCGGGCCGATGCCCATCACCCGAGGTGCGACACCAGCGCTGGCCATGCCGAGCACTTTGGCGCGGGCGGTCAGGCCATGTTTTTTCACCGCGTCGGCGGAAGCCAGAATCAGTGCCGCAGCACCGTCGTTGACCCCGGAAGCATTGCCGGCGGTGACGGTTTTGTCCGGGCCGTTGACTGGCTTCAGCTTGGTCAGTGCTTCGATCGTGGTATCGGCACGAGGATGTTCGTCCTGGCTGACTACGGTTTCGCCCTTCTTGTGGGCAATCCGTACTTCAACAATTTCTTCGGCGAAGTAACCAGCAGCCTGCGCGACAGCAGTGCGTTGCTGGCTGCGCAGGGCAAAAGCGTCCTGATCGGCGCGCGACACTTTATAGTCGTCGGCGACGTTGTCAGCGGTCTGTGGCATCGCATCGACGCCATACTGCGCCTTCATCAACGGGTTGATGAAACGCCAGCCGATGGTGGTGTCTTCCAGCTTCATGTTGCGCGAAAACGCCGCGTCCGCCTTGCCCATCACGAACGGCGCGCGGGACATCGACTCGACACCGCCGGCAATTGCCAACTCCATCTCGCCGCTGGCGATTGCGCGGAATGCGGTGCCGATCGCGTCCATGCCCGAAGCGCAAAGACGATTGAGCGTCACGCCCGGTACGCTTTCCGGCAGGCCCGCCAGCAGCAGGGCCATACGCGCAACGTTGCGGTTGTCTTCGCCGGCCTGGTTGGCGCAACCGAGGAAGACTTCGTCGATGGCATTCCAGTCCACCGATGGATTGCGTTCCATCAGGGCCTTGATCGGCACAGCGGCCAGGTCATCGGCGCGGACGGCGGACAAACCGCCGCCGAAACGGCCGATCGGGGTGCGAATCGCGTCGCAGATATAAACGTCACGCATCATGCTTCTCCCGGTGCCTGGCCGTGGGCGGCGGCAGTACGCGCTTCGAGATCGCGCAGCGCGGTCAGTTCGACTTCAGTCGGTTCAGCGGTGTTTTCAACATGCTCGGCAAAACGAATCGCCCAACCGGTGGCCGCGACCACTTGCTCGCGGGTCACGCCCGGGTGCAGCGCGGTGACCACGAATTCGTGGGTGCCTTCTTCCGGCTCCATGATGCACAGGTCGGTGATGATCCCGACAGGCCCGGCGCCCGGCAGGCCCAGACGTTTGCGCGAGTCGCCGCCTTCGCCGTGACCAACCGAGGTGATGAAGTCGAGCTTGTCGACAAACGAGCGCGCCGACTGTTTAAGGATGATCAATACGCTTTTCGCCGAACCGGCAATTTCCGGCGCGCCACCGGCACCCGGCAGACGCACTTTCGGCGAGAAGTAATCGCCAACCACGGTGGTGTTGATGTTGCCGAAACGGTCGACCTGCGCAGCACCGAGGAAACCAACGTCAATGCGTCCGCCCTGCAACCAATAGCGAAAAATCTCACCGGTCGGTACGACGGTGTCAGCGGTTTCAGCGAGTTCGCCGTCACCAATGGACAGCGGCAACACGCTCGGCTTGGCGCCAATCGGACCCGATTCATAGATCAGCACCACGTCCGGCGAAGAAGTCAGGCGCGCGAGGTTGGCGGCTTTCGACGGCAGGCCGATACCGACGAAGCACACCGAGCCGTTCTTCAGGCGACGGGCCGCCGCGACGGTCATCATTTCATTGGTGGTGTAAGTCATTACTTGGCCTCCGAAGCAGCGGCCAACTTGGCCTGGAACGCGCTGAAGTCAGCGCAGCCATGGATGTATTCGTTGATCCACGCAGTAAACGTTTCACGGTCACGGGCAATCGGGTCCCACGCCTGATAGAAACGATTGTCGCGCTCGGTGTAACCGTGGGCGTAGGACGGGTGCGCGCCGCCGGGTACGTGGCAGACTGCGCTCAAGGCCCAGGTCGGCAGCACGCAGGCATTCATCGGCGCGTTGAGGTTGTCGACAATCTCTTCCACGGTGACGATGCAGCGTTTGGCCGCCAGTGCCGCTTCTTTCTGTACACCGAGGATGCCCCACAGCAGCACGTTGCCCTGACGGTCGGCTTTCTGGGCGTGGATCACGGTCACGTCCGGGCGCACCGACGGCACCGCCGCCAGCACTTCACCGGTGAACGGGCAGGTCACGGTTTTGATCAGTGGATTGACCTTAGGTAGGTCGGAACCGGCATAGGCACGCAGCACCGCGAACGGCAGGCCGGATGCGCCAGCGACGTAGGCATTGGCCAGGTCGGCATGGCTGTGCTCTTCGATTTCGAGAGCATGCGGCCATTGCTTCTCGACCGCGTCACGCAGGCGGTGCAGCGAACCGACGCCCGGGTTGCCGCCCCAGGAGAAAATCAGTTTGCGTGCGCAACCGGCGCCGATCAGTTGGTCGTAGATCAGGTCAGGTGTCATCCGCACCAGCGTCAGATCTTTCTTGCCCTGACGAATGATTTCATGACCCGCTGCCGTAGGGATCAGGTGAGTGAAGCCTTCGAGTGCGACGGTGTCACCGTCGTTGACGAATTGCTTCACCGCGTCGTGCAGCGAAAGGATCTCAGCCATGGAGCGGGCTCCTGTTTTTGTAATGAATCGCCAGTGATAAAAAGGCGCGAGGTTCAGCGCCGGAGTCACTGCAGATTAAGCCTGGGGAAATGGCCAAACAATCCGATAATCGACTGAGTGTTCGTTTATCGAACAGATTGTTGCTCTCCTAACTATCACCTCATTCGCGAGCAGGCTCGCTCCCACATTGGAATGCATTTCAAAATGTGGGAGCGAGCCTGCTCGCGAAGGGGCCGGAACATTCGACGAACATTCCTACGCATGAAACTCAGGTCGCATCCGCATGACTGACCATGCCTTTGATCACCACCGCCGTGGTGGCCAACGCCGCCGGAATCACCAACGCCGTCAACACCTGCTCGAAATTCCAGCCCAAGCCCAGCAACGTTGCGCCCATCCACGCCCCGAGAATCGCGCCAAAGCGGCCGATGCCCAGCATCCACGAGACCCCGGTCGCCCGCCCTTGGGTCGGATAAAACCGCGCCGCCAGCGACGGCATCGCCGATTGCGCGCCGTTCACGCACATCCCCGCCACCAGCACCAAGGTCGCCAGCAAGGTAATGTTGCCCAGGCTCTGCCCGACCGCGTAGGCAAACACCCCGGCCAACAGGTAGAAAATGCCGATGACCTTGTGCGGATTGAAGCGGTCCATCGCCCATCCCACAGCGACCGCGCTCAACACCCCGCCGAACTGGAACAACGCGCCAATAAATGCGGCTTGCTCCATGCTCGCACCGCTGTCACGCATCAGCGTCGGCAACCAACTGGTCAGCAGATAAACAATCACCAGCCCCATGAAGTAGGTTAGCCACAGCAGCAAGGTGCCGGTGCTGTAAGTGCCGGAGAAGATCACCGCGAACACGTTGCGCGCCTTGACGGTTTTCTGTTCCGGTACGCTGAAGCTCGAGGCCTGAGCGACGGTGACCGGGTCGATCGGCGCCAGGGTCTTGCGCACTTTGTCCGTGCCACGATTGCGCACCACCAGATAACGCGCCGACTCCGGCAACCAGAACAGCAGCACCACAGCGAGGATCAACGGCAGGATCCCGCCGATCAGCAGCAGACTGTGCCAGCCGAACGCCGGAATCAGCTTGGCGGAAATAAACCCGCCACCGGCCATGCCGAGGTTGAAACCGCAGAACATGCTGGTTACCAGCAGCGATTTCTTGCGCTCCGGGGTGTATTCCGAGAGCAGTGTGGTGGCGTTCGGCATCCCCGCCCCCAGTCCCAGACCGGTCAGGAAGCGCAGCACCAGCAGCTGTTCAACGTTGCTGCTGTACGCCGACGCCAGGCTGAAGGCACCGAACAGAACCACCGCGCCAACGAGTACCACTTTGCGCCCGAAGCGGTCAGCCAAAGGGCCAGAGCCGAGTGCACCGAAGACCATGCCAATCAGCGCGGCACTCATCACCGGGCCAAGGCTGGCCCGGTCGATGCCCCAATCCTGCGACAGCGCCGGGGCAATAAACCCCATCGCGGCGGTGTCGAGGCCATCGAGAAAGACAATCAGGAAACACAGAATCACCACGCGCCACTGATAGCGCGAGATCGGTTGGGCATTGATGAAGGTCTGCACGTCGAGGCAGTTACCCACAGCGGACTGAGGCTGGTTCATTATTTTTATTCCACGCAAAAAACGCAGTCGAACGGCGGCCGGCCAGAGAGCGGCACGGTCACAAGAATAGAAGGTCTGGATCAGGCGTTGCGGTGAACCCGGCAACAGCGGATGGGGCGGAGACAGTCGGAGAGCATGCGCATGGTGAGTTGCCTCTTGTCATTATTATGGGAGTCGGCAGTCCGGCGGGCTCATTCACATCAGCGCCGGATGACGCTGCCGCGACATTAATGATCCGAGGGTTTTAGCGTCAATTCGATAAACGCAACACTGTGCGTTTATCGAACACTTCATCAGGCAAACAACTGCGCACTGAGGTCGCGACTGGCGCTGAGCAGGCCCGGCAGGAAGCGCTGCTCCAGCTCGGTACGACTGACGCGACCGGCGTGGGTGCTGACGTTGAGCGCTGCCACCACCTGGCCGGAAGCGTCGTAGACCGGCACGGCAATCGAACGCAGGCCTTGTTCCAGTTCCTGATCGACGATGCACCAGCCTTGCTGCCGCACTTCCTGCAGGCATTCGAGCAACGCGTCGGGGGTGTGAATCGTGCGGCTGGTCTTGGCGACCAATTCGGCGTGATCGAGGTATTCACGCAGCGAGGTGTCATCAAGTGCTGCCAGCAGAATCCGCCCCATCGACGTGCAATACGCTGGCAGGCGACCGCCCACCGACAGGTCCACCGAAATCAGCCGCTGAGTGGTCGCCGAGCGCGCGATGTAGAGAATGTCGTCGCCCTCCAGCGTGGCCATGTTGCAGGCTTCGTGCAGTTGTTCGCTCATGCGGTCGAGGTACGGCTGAGCGGACACTGCCAACGGCGTCGACGACAGATAGGCGTGGCCAAGTGTCAGCACTTTGGGCAGCAAGGAATAGGTGCGACCGTCCGTGGTGGCGTAGCCGAGTTTGATCAGCGTATGCAGGCAACGACGCACGGCGGCGCGGGGAATCTCGGTGCGGTGGCTGATTTGGGCGATAGTCAGATGGCGCTTGCGCTCCTGAAACGCCTGCACCACCGCCAGACCACGAGCCAGCGAAGTCATGAAGTCCGGATCACCGGTCAGCGCCTGGATACGTTTGGCCGGCGAGGCGACGATCGGCGGCGCCACAGAGGTGAAGGAGTTGCGCATTTGATCGTTCATTTCTTGTCCTTTTATCCGGCACGGATCAATGGGCTATACAAGCGGCTCGCCGACAAATGCACAAGCGTCGGGCTGCAAGATTGGGCGATTATCGAACCGTCGACCGATAATCGCAATCAGCTGTTGGGATGGCGTCTAGCTATTTATAGGGCAAGCCAAACTTTGCGATTATCAGAATCACAGCTTTAGTTGTCCGACTAAATGGCGCCAAAAACAGATCACCCACCCAATAAGGGCCAACACGCACTTCAACTAGTAACAAAAGTTGCGAGTCACAAAACAATCACACATCCGGAACCGTTTTTAACTTGGCAAAGATAGTCATTCCTGAATCGACCGCTATAATGCAGCTCAGTGGCACCTCGTTTTTAATCGCTGAGGTCGTCACCCGCTGCGGCGATGTCCATCGCCAACAGCCCGGCCAGCGCCTGACGCGAATCACTCATGCAACGCCTGCGCTCGCTGAAACAGGAAACTGATGCTGCGTCAGTTTTTATCTGGTGCCGTAGCCGCCTGTAACACGGAAGTCTTGATCGCCCCACCGTTTACACCAATGCCTGTCCGGGCGTTGAACTCGCGGTGGCTCCGTTCAACCGATTCGTTGCAGTGCGTTTCACCAGACACTTAACTCAACTCATACAGGTAGCACTGTGACGAAAGACGAACTGCGCGCGGAACTTGAGCGCCAGGAACAACGTTACAAGGAAGTTTACGGCGGGGAAGTCACCACCTACGCCGCTCAGCCCGAACCGGAACGCAAAGCATGGCGTAAACGCCCTACCGTTCAGGATCAGGTCTTCAAGCAAGAAATCGAAAAGATCGAAAAGGAACTCAAAGCCGAAGAGCCTTGAGCGACGTTTTTCGGATCCTCTGAAGGTTTGCGTCCACACCGGTTACAAGCGCGGTGGAACGACGATGCCTTGCGCGCCCGCTACCCGCGGGCAGCGGCCATCATCCGGTCTGACTGACTGAGAACGGGCGTCCTACAGGTTTCACAGATATTTCAGACAAGCGTTTGAGACGTCTGCGCATCGGTAAATTCGCTTGCAAAACAAGATTTTTATCAAGCAAATCAAGCACTTGAAAAACCCTGCAGCACGCTTGGTTTTCATGCGTTGCAACAAATTAAATCGAAGAAGTGTGTAACCGATGAGCAGGGAGGGGATCGATTCCCAGTCTTTTCTGGCATAATCGCGCCCCCTTACGACCGGGTCAGAAAACCTTCATGATCGATTTATTCAGCGGACTGGATGCTTGGGTGCTTGTGAGCCTCTTGCTCGCCCTGACGTTTGTCCTCGCCTTCGAGTTCATCAATGGATTTCATGACACCGCTAACGCGGTAGCCACTGTTATCTACACCAAAGCCATGCCGCCCCACCTGGCGGTCTTCTTCTCCGGTGTGTTCAATTTCCTCGGCGTGCTGCTGGGCGGCGTTGGCGTGGCGTATGCCATTGTCCATTTGCTGCCGGTTGAGCTGCTGATCAATGTGAACACCGGCCATGGCCTGGCGATGGTGTTCTCGTTGCTCGCCGCGGCAATCGCCTGGAACCTGGGCACCTGGTACTTCGGTATCCCGGCTTCCAGCTCGCACACCCTGATCGGCTCGATCCTCGGTGTCGGCCTGGCCAACGCCCTGATCAACGACATTCCGTTGGCCGACGGCGTGAACTGGCAAAAAGCGATCGACATCGGCGCCTCGCTGGTGTTCTCGCCAATGGCCGGCTTCCTGATCGCCGCGCTGATCCTGATCGGCCTGAAGTGGTGGCGTCCGCTGTCGAAGATGCACAAGACACCGGAACAACGCCGCAAGATCGACGACAAGAAGCATCCACCGTTCTGGAACCGTCTGGTTCTGGTGATCTCGGCGATGGCCGTGAGCTTCGTGCACGGCTCCAACGATGGCCAGAAAGGCATCGGCCTGATCATGCTGGTGCTGATCGGTATCGTGCCTGCGCAGTTCGTTCTCGACCTGAACAGCACCACCTATCAGATCGAACGCACTCGCGACGCGACCCTGCACCTGAGCCAGTTCTACCAGCGCAACGCCGATTCGCTGGGTGAATTCCTGGCCTTGGGCAAGAGCGTGGAAGGCGACCTGCCGGAGAAATTCCGCTGCAACCCGCAGCAGACCGAACCGACCATCAGCGCCCTGCTGCACACGCTTAAAGGCGTAGCGGACTACCATTCGCTGTCGTCCGACAGCCGCATCGAAGTGCGTCGTTACCTGCTCTGCCTGGACGACACCGCGAAGAAGGTTGGCAAGCTGCCTGGCCTGGAAGCCCGTGAAAAGGCTGACCTCGACAAGCTGCGCAAAGACCTGACCACCACCACCGAATACGCCCCGTTCTGGGTGATTCTGGCGGTCGCACTGGCTCTGGGCCTGGGCACCATGGTTGGCTGGAAACGCGTGGTGCTGACCATCGGTGAGAAGATCGGCAAGCAGGGCATGACCTATTCCCAGGGCATGTCGGCGCAGATCACTACTGCCAGCTTGATCGGTATGGCCAATATTTTCAGCCTGCCGGTGTCGACCACTCACGTTCTGTCTTCGGGCGTGGCGGGCACCATGGTCGCCAACAAGAGCGGCCTGCAGGGTGGCACGGTGCGTACCATTCTGTTGGCTTGGGTGTTGACCCTGCCGGCGACGGTTGCGCTGTCGGCCGGGTTGTTCTGGCTGGCGTCGAAGGCGCTGGGTAGTTGATAGATAGCGGTACTTGAGAAAGGCGCGATTCGAGAGGATCGCGCCTTTTTTTGTGTTTGGGGTTTTGGGATTGGGATTGGGATTGGGATTGGGGGCATATCCGTTGCTGCGGGTGCTGCCGCTGGCGGTTTCGCTCTTACAGCGAGTCCCTTTTTTAAACGCCAAAAAGGAACCAAAAGGCTTTGCCCCTGGCGTACGGCACTTCGCTGAGGCTCAGTGTTCCCTCGCTACGGTGTCCATCCGGGGGCATCGCCTACGGTTTGCTTCGCTGCACCTCCTCTCGATGTATGCGGCTACGCCGCACGGCGCTACGCGCCTACCCCCGGATGAACACCTACGCTCGGCCTGCCGATGGGGCAAAAGATCAAAAACCAAAGCCAGATCACAAGCCAGATCACAAGCCAGATCACAAGCCAGATCACAACCCCTCACCCTAGCCCTCTCCCGGAGGGAGAGGGGACTGACCGAGGTGTTTGGTAGAGTTACGCCGACGTGAAAGTCCGAGTTGAACGCAAATTTTCACAGGCCCACCATCGGCTCTCTCTCCCTAGGGAGAGGGCTGGGGTGAGTGGCAAGAGCACCAAAAACCCAAAGCCGAACACCCGCTTTTCACCACTCAATAGGCCGAGTGTCAGCTCGCCTGCTCTTGATCTTGATCCACGGGCGACGTCGGAAGGCTGAGTGGAGGGATTGATCCGGGCGTGGGAGCGCAGCGAACGTTTGGCGAAGCCAAACACAGCGGAAGGAGGTGCAGCGAAGCAAACCGTAGACGCTGCGCCCGGATCGATCCCGGAGCGAAGGAACCCGAGCCTGCGAGGGCCGAACGCAGGAGCAAGCCTTTTGGGTTACCTTTTTGGCGTTTGAAAAAGGTGACCCGCCGTAAGGGCGGAACCGTAATCAGCAACACCCGCAAAAACGGATATTCACCCAAAACCCCAAGAACATGGTCGGCCCAAAGGCCGCCAAGACACAAAAAAAAAGGGGCAACCGAAGTCGCCCCAAAATGCCTTGCGTGCTCATCAATCCAGAAGAATCACTTCTTGCGCTTATTCGCATCCTTCCAGATAAAAAATCCAAACCCTGCAAAAAACAGAACCATCAGCCCTACAGTCAGGACCCCGGCAAACACCACGTTATCGAAAAACATGACTGGCCTCCTGGCCCCTGCTCTGCTGCGATGGGACTAAGTTACCAAACACACAGGCGCACAAATTGACCGGGATCAATACCAGCAACGAAGGGGGATAAAGGAGGGAGATTAAATGACCTGCATCAACGGATGCAGGGGGAGATCAACGCTTTTTCGGCTTGTTTTTCGACTTTTTCTTGGCTTTTCCCAGCGGCATAGCCTGCTCGAACGCTTGGCGCACCTCGTTCAGGCGCTTCTCTTTAATGTCATGCACACGCTTGGCGCGCTCAGTGCTGAGGTCAATCAGTTTGTCGTCTTGGCTCATGGCGTCAGTACATCACTTGAAAGAATCACAACTGCCACATCACCGGCAGGACTGCGCCAATAATGCAGCCTCAGACACGCGCTGACCAGCCGGCGCGCCCCACGCGGTACAGCGACTCAAATCTCGATATCGACCCACAAGCCCTGACGCGGCTGATCTTCCATCAGCGGCACCACCGGCACGGTATTGTCGGCATTCAGTTCGGTACCGGGCACCGCCAGGTGTTCTTCCGGGTCTTCGTCGGCTTCGCGACGGCGTCGATCACGCTCCTGCTGACGGCGTTGTTCTTCACGCGCCAGCAGACGATCCTCTTCCGGATCGCGCTTTTGCAGATCGATCGTGCTTTCGTTGGAGCTTTCCTGCACCGGCACCACCGGAGGAATGTCCGGCCGCTGGCGGATCGGATCCTGCTGGGAAGTGATCGGCACAGCGCTCAGAGGGAGCATCGGTGGCAACATATAAAGGGTCTCCTGTCTGCAGGCTATCGGCTGCGGCAAAGGCGCCTTGAGCCACTGGTCGAAAATCTGTGACGCACTTGGCACGTGCAGGAGCTGCCGAAGGCTGCGATCTTCATCAGACAGCTCAAACCTCAAGGGTTCTCAAAGATCAAAAGATCGCAGCCTACGGCAGCGCCTACGCCAGTAATCTTTGGCCCTGAAGCCTGCATTCCGTTAAGATAGCCCGCTTTTTCAAGGTGGGAGTCAGGCAGCATGGCGCAGCAGTATCAACCGGGGCAACGCTGGATCAGTGACAGCGAAGCAGAGCTTGGTTTAGGCACCGTTCTGGCACAGGACGGCCGCTTGTTGACCGTGCTTTACCCGGCCACTGGCGAAACCCGCCAGTACGCGCTACGGAATGCGCCCCTGACCCGCGTGCGGTTCTCGCCGGGTGACAGCATCACCCACTTCGAAGGCTGGAAAATGACCGTGCAGCAAGTCGACGACGTCGACGGGCTGATGGTCTATCACGGTCTCAACGGGCAGAACGAAGCCGTCACCCTGCCGGAAACCCAGCTGTCGAACTTCATTCAGTTCCGTCTGGCCAGCGACCGTCTGTTCGCCGGCCAGATCGATCCGCTGGCGTGGTTCTCGCTGCGTTACAACACCCTCGAACACACCAGCCGCCAACTGCAATCGTCGCTTTGGGGCCTGGGTGGCGTTCGCGCTCAGCCAATCGCGCACCAATTGCACATTGCTCGCGAGGTCGCCGACCGTATCGCGCCGCGCGTATTGCTGGCGGACGAAGTGGGTCTGGGTAAAACCATCGAAGCCGGTCTGGTGATCCATCGCCAACTGCTCTCGGGCCGCGCCAACCGCGTGCTGATCCTCGTCCCGGAAAACCTCCAGCACCAGTGGCTGGTTGAAATGCGCCGCCGCTTCAACCTGCAAGTTGCGCTGTTCGACGAAGAGCGTTTCATCGAAAGCGATGCCACCAACCCGTTCGAAGACACCCAACTGGCGCTGGTTGCGCTGGAATGGCTGGTCGACGACGAGAAGGCCCAGGACGCACTGTTCGCGGCCGGTTGGGATTTGCTGGTGGTCGACGAAGCCCACCACCTGGTCTGGCACGAAGAGAAAGCCAGCGCGGAATATTCGCTGGTCGAGCAACTCGCCGAAGTCATTCCGGGCGTGCTGCTGCTCACCGCCACCCCGGAACAACTCGGCCAGGACAGCCACTTCGCCCGTCTGCGCCTGCTTGACCCGAACCGTTTCCATGACCTGGCTGCCTTCCGCGCCGAGAGCGAGAACTATCGCCCGGTGGCCGAAGCCGTTCAGGAACTGCTCGACAAGGGCCGTCTCTCGGCCAAAGCGCACAAAACCATTCAGGGTTTCCTCGGCAACGAAGGCGAAGCCCTGCTGACCGCGGTCAACGATGGCGACACCGAAGCCAGCGCACGCCTCGTGCGTGAACTGCTCGATCGCCACGGCACCGGCCGCGTGCTGTTCCGTAATACCCGCGCCGCCGTGCAGGGTTTCCCGGAGCGCAAACTGCACCCGTACCCGCTGCCATGCCCGGACGAATACCTCGAACTGCCGCTGGGCGAACACGCCGAGCTGTACCCGGAGGTCAGCTTCCAGGCCCAGCCGGACGCCAGCGAAGAAGAACGCTGGTGGAAATTCGACCCGCGCGTCGAATGGCTGATCGATCAGCTGAAAATGCTCAAGCGCACCAAAGTGCTGGTGATCTGCGCCCACGCCGAAACCGCGATGGATCTGGAAGACGCCTTGCGCGTGCGTTCCGGCATCCCGGCCACGGTGTTCCACGAAGGCATGAACATCCTTGAGCGTGACCGCGCCGCCGCCTACTTCGCCGACGAAGAGTTCGGCGCACAAGTGCTGATCTGCTCGGAAATCGGCAGTGAAGGTCGTAACTTCCAGTTCGCGCACCACTTGGTGCTGTTCGATCTGCCGTCGCACCCGGATTTGCTTGAGCAGCGTATCGGTCGTCTCGACCGGATCGGCCAGAAACACATCATCGAACTGCACGTGCCGTACCTGGAAACCAGCCCGCAAGAGCGCCTGTTCCAGTGGTACCACGAAGCGCTCAACGCGTTCCTCAACACCTGCCCGACCGGCAACGCCTTGCAGCACCAGTTCGGCCCGCGCCTGCTGCCGCTACTCGAAGAAGCCGACGACAGCGAGTGGCAAGCGCTGATTGACGAAGCACGCACCGAGCGCGAGCGTCTCGAAGCCGAACTGCACACCGGTCGCGACCGTCTGCTGGAGCTGAACTCCGGCGGTGCGGGCGAAGGTGAAGCGCTGGTCGAGGCCATCCTTGAGCAAGACGATCAGTTTGCCCTGCCGATCTACATGGAAACCCTGTTCGACGCGTTCGGCATCGACAGCGAAGACCATTCGGAAAACGCCCTGATCCTCAAGCCGAGCGAAAAAATGCTCGACGCCAGTTTCCCGCTGGGCGACGACGAAGGCGTGACCATCACCTACGACCGCAACCAGGCGCTGTCGCGCGAAGACATGCAGTTCATCACTTGGGAACACCCGATGGTGCAGGGCGGCATGGATCTGGTGCTGTCCGGTTCGATGGGCAACACCGCTGTCGCGTTGATCAAGAACAAGGCGTTGAAACCGGGCACCGTGCTGCTGGAACTGCTCTACGTCAGCGAAGTGGTCGCGCCGCGTTCGCTGCAACTGGGTCGTTACCTGCCGCCGGCCGCCCTGCGCTGCCTGCTCGACGCCAACGGCAACGACCTGTCGGCTCGCGTCTCGTTCGAAACCCTGAACGACCAGCTGGAAAGCGTGCCGCGTGCCAGCGCCAACAAGTTCATCCAGGCCCAGCGCGATCAGTTGACGCCACGGATCAACGCCGGTGAAGACAAGATCGCCCCGCGTCACGCCGAGCGCGTGGCCGAGGCCCGCCGCCGTCTGGCCGCCGACACCGACGAAGAACTGGCGCGCCTGACCGCGTTGCAAGCGGTCAACCCGACCGTACGTGACAGCGAACTGGATGCGCTGCGCACCCAACGTGAGCAGGGTCTGGCGATGCTGGGTAAAGCGGCGTTGCGCCTGGAAGCGATTCGGGTGTTGGTGGCGGGCTAAACCGCCCTGCTCCAGCGCTGAAAACAACAAGGCCTGCAGTGATGCGGGCCTTTTTGTTTGCCTGTTATTTATTAGTTGATGCTGATGGCTCTATCGCGAGCAGGCTCACTCCTACAGTTGGAATGCGTTCCCCTGTAGGAGTGAGCCTGCTCGCGATAGCGGTTATGCAGTCGCCGCAGCCACTTGCGGCTCAACCACCGCAACCAACCCCTCCTTCATCCGCTGCGCATCGCGCACAAAACACCGCGCCGCCAGAAACAGAAACACCATGGTCAAAAACAGCGCCACCGGAATCAGGTACATCGCATCATGCAGCCCGACTGCCTTAAACGCTTCGGTCATCTGCTCCGCCCCAGCCGCCAGCATCGCGGTATGCGCGAAATGATCCGACAAGCCCCCTACCACCACCGGTCCAAGACCGCCGCCCAGCAGATACAACCCGGCGAAGAACAACGCCATCGCCGTCGCTCGCAGGCGCGGTTCGACCACGTCCTGAATCGCCGTATAAACGCAGGTGTAGAAGTTGTAGGCGAACAGCCAGCCGACACTGAACACCGCGACAAACACGCCAATCTCGATCCGCCCGGAATGCAGCGCCCACGCCGTGCACAAGGTCGAGATAATCAGACTGAACGCCGCAAACAGCAGCCGCCCGTTGGCCACACGCTGGTGAATCTTGTCGGCAATCCAGCCGCCCAGGGTCAAGCCGACCAGCCCGGTCACGCCAACGATAACTCCGGTGGCCACCGCCGCTTCCTGCAACGGCATGAGGAAATAGCGTTGCAGCATCGGCACCAGAAACGAGTTACAGGCATACGTGGCAAAGTTGAAGCACAACCCGGCCATCACCAGCCAGAGAAAGGTCGGCACTGCGAGAATCCGCCGGATCGGCTTGTCGACCTTTTCTTGCGAAACCTGCACGGTTTCCGCCGCCCCGCGCTTCGGCTCTTTGATGAAGAACATGAAAATCGCCAGGATCAGCCCTGGTACTGCGGCAATAAAGAACGGCGCACGCCAGCTGTCGAATGCCTTGACCATCGCCCCGATGGTGAAGAATGCCAGCAACAGCCCTAACGGCAAACCGAGCATGAAAATGCCCATCGCCCGCGCCCGACGATGGGCAGGAAACAAATCACCGATCAGCGAGTTGGCCGCCGGCGCATAACTGGCTTCACCGATGCCGATGCCCATGCGCACGATCAGGAAGCTCCAGAAACTGCCGACCAAGCCGTTGACTGCCGTCAGCGCACTCCACGTTGCCAGGCCCCAGCCCATCAGCTTGCTGCGCGAACCGGTATCGGCCATCCGCCCCAGCGGCAGACCGGCAATCGCGTAAACAATGGTGAATGCGGTTCCGACGATGCCCAGTTGAAAGTCACTGAGGTGCCATTCCATTCGGATCGGCTCGATGATGATCGCCGGAATGGTGCGGTCGAAAAAGTTGAACAGGTTGGCGAGGAACAGCAGGAACAGAATGCGCCAGGCATTCGCCGCTTGGGTCGAGTTCTGCATGGGTCCGTCTCTTTATTGTTATAGGGCTTCACTGCCACCGCATCCGAGCCCGGAACCTGCAATCTAGTCAGCCGCGCAAAGGCTGTCTGTGATCATTCGTCTGCCTGATATCGACCCATGGCACTGTAACGAAACGTAAGCCCTTGATAAGCCTGAAATCCCCCGAAAACCGGGGCTTTTGCAGCAAAACCTTGCCACAAAAAAATAGTTTCCTGCCCCCCTTCCCAAGTCTGCGGCAAAGCCTAGAATGGCCGCCGGATCCGTCCGGATCTCCCGATCAATCCCTTTGATACCCTCGCCCATGTCTGAAGTCAGTCCGTGTCTGAATTGCGGTGCCTGCTGTTCCCATTTTCGCGTGTCTTTCTTTTGGGGTGAGTGCGCATCTTCCGGCGGCACGGTGCCTGATGAACTGGTCACACAGATCAGCCCCAGCCGGGTGGCGATGAACGGCACCGACTGCAAATCGCCGCGTTGCACGGCGTTGGTCGGTGAAGTCGGCAGCGAGGTGAAGTGCTCGATTTATGAACTGCGCTCCAGCCCCTGCCGCGAATTCGAGTCGTCATGGGAAAACGGCGAGCAGAATGTCGATTGCGATAAGGCCCGCGCGCGTTTCGGCTTGCCGCCCCTGCAACCCGATTGGGCGCAAATCCCTTTCGAACAGATCGCTTAAGCTTTTAGCGCCAATCGCTATGACGCTAATGCCAAAATCATTAGCGCCAATGTGCCACTACCGCTTGCACGCCGAAATCGGCCTCTATACTCCTGACATTCAACTGCGTTCAACGCGCACTCGGGACGACTTCAGAGACGGGGCATGCTATGGAGTGGCTTGGTTTGCAGTTTGTTGCCGAGCTGCCGGAGAGCGGGCAGGTCATCCTCGATTGCAGTCACAACCCTCTCCTGGTGATGGTTGCGTATCTGGTCGCCTGCGCAGCCAGTTTCGCCACCCTGGATATGGCTGAGCGCGTTGTAAATGCCGAAGATCCGGGATCGCGGCGGAGCTGGCGCTGGATCGGTGCGACCTGCCTGGCTGGCGGCATCTGGGCCATGCATTTTATCGGCATGCTGGCTTTCCAGACACCGATCGACATTCAGTACGACCTTGGCATCACCCTTTTCTCGTTGCTGATCGCCCTGCTCGCCTCTTGGCTGGCCATGCAAACTTTGAGCGAAGCGCAGCCGAGTGCGTTGCATTGCTTGAAAACCGCGTTTGTCATCGGCCTGGGCATCGCCGGCATGCATTACGTTGGCATGGCGGCGATGAAGTCGAGCGCCACCGCCTACTATCAGCCAGGACTGTTCGCGCTGTCTGTGGCGATCGCCATCGGCGCCAGTTTCGCCGCGCTGTGGGTGGCCCGCTATCTGAGCGAAGGCAGCGGCGTGGCGCATCATTTGCTCAAGTACGGCGCTGCGCTGATTCTCGGCGCCGGCATCATCAGCATGCATTTCACCGGCATGGCTGCGCTGGATCTGGTTCTTCCCGAGGGAGGCCTGATAGCGAGCGGCGGCGATAACGGGCATCTGCAACTGGGCCTGACCGTGGCGCTGATCATCCTGCTGATCCTTGGCAGTGCGATCAGTGCGGCGCTGGCCGACAAGAAACTGCAGAACAAAGAAGAGGACCTGCGCCGCGTCAACGCCCTGCTCAGCCAGCTCGATCAGGCGCGCATGTCGCTGCAACAAGCGGCCAACTACGACGCACTGACCAACCTGATCAACCGGCGCGGTTTCAACCAGATCTTCGCCGAGAAACTCAGCCAGAAAACCAGCGAAGGCGGCATGCTCGCGGTGATGTTTCTCGACATCGACCACTTCAAGCGGATCAACGACAGCCTCGGCCATGACGCCGGTGACGAACTGCTCAAAGTCATCGCCCAGCACATCAAAGGCTCGGTGCGCAGCCATGAAGACGTGGTCGCGCGTTTCGGCGGCGACGAGTTCTGCATCCTCATCAATCTGCGTGACCGCGAAGAAGCCCGCAACATGGCCCAGCGCATCATGCTCAAGATGAAGGAGCCGATCGAACTGGCCGGACGCCGCATGGTGATGACCACCAGCATCGGCATCAGTCTGTTTCCGGAGGATGGCAGCACCTGCGAAGAATTGCTCAAACACGCGGATCTGGCGCTGTATCAATCCAAAGGCGCAGGGCGCAACGGCCTGCATTTTTTCAGTTCCAACCTCAAGACCCGCGCCAGCTTCGAGCTGCAACTGGAAGAAGAATTGCGCCACGCCTTGCGCGAAGAAAACGGCCTGACGCTGTATTACCAACCAATCTTCGAACTGAAAACCGGCCGCGTCACCAAGCTTGAAGCACTGATCCGCTGGCAGCATCCACTGCACGGGTTGCTGACCCCGGATCGCTTTATCTCCATCGCTGAAAATAACGGTCTGATTGCCGAGCTGGATAATTGGGTGCTGCGCCGGGCCTGCAAGGATCTGGGCGAACTCTCGCGGCATGGTTGCGAAGAACTGAAAATTGCCTGGAACTGCTCACCACTCAACCTCGCCCGGGAAGAACTGGCCACGGAAATCGAAAGCGCATTACGCACCGCCGGGGTGGCGCCGGGACGGCTGGAACTGGAAGTCACCGAAAACGCGTTGATGGGCAACATTGCCAACACCCTGGTATTGCTGAGACAGATCCGCGCGCTTGGCGTCTCACTGTCGATCGACGATTTCGGCACCGGTTATTCCTCGCTGGCCTACCTCAAACGCCTGCCGCTCAACACCCTGAAAATCGACCGCTCGTTTATCCTCGACATTCCCACGGCGACCGCCGACATGGAGATCGTCCAGGCGATCATCGTCATGGCCCACACTCTGCACTTGCAGGTGGTGACCGAAGGCGTCGAAAGTCTGGAGCAGTACGAATTCCTTGAACGCTCGGGCTGCGATTTCATCCAGGGTTACCTGCTCAGTCGCCCCGTGCCGCTGGACGAGTTGCGCCCGGTGCTGGAAGAAATCAATCAGCGCAAGCATTCACACACGGTCAATCCGCTGATTCTGGCGCGCGGTACATTTGCACCAGTGTCGCTGGATCCTGCGCCAAATAGCCTTGCGCCCCATGCAGGCGCATCAGTTGTGCGGCCAATCCGCTGATCGGCGTCGCCGAACCCTGTTCGCGGGAGAATTTGACGGCGGTGTCGAGATCCTTGAGCAATGTGCGCACGTGCCATTTGATCGGTTCGAAACGGCTGTCAGCCATTTGCGGGGCGAGGATCTGCAGCGGTTTCGAATCGGCAAAACCGCCGGCCAGCGCTTCAGCGATCAGGCTCGCGTCGACTCCAGCCTGTTCGGCAAGTGCCACCACTTCAGCGATGACCAAAGCATTGCAGGCGACGATCATCTGATTGCAGGCCTTGGTCACCTGCCCTGCGCCAATTCCGCCCATGTGCGTGACGCGCTGACCGAGATTGAGCAACACCGAGCGCACCCGCTCAAGATCCGCAGCGTTACCACCGACCATGATTGCCAGACTGCCCACCTCGGCACCGACCACGCCGCCGGACACCGGTGAATCCAGCCAGGCCATGCCGGTTTTCTCCGCCAGTTCTGTGGCCATCTCGCGCGTGGCGGTCGGCTCAAGGCTGGAAAAGTCCACCAGCAACTGGCCGTTTTTCGCGCCTTCGGCGATACCTTCAGCACCAAAAACCACCTGGCGAACCACCGCCGTGTCGGCCAGACACAGCATCACCACGTCGGCGTGTTCGCACAGTTCAGCGGGGCTCGCTACCTGTCGCGCGCCGGCCTCGACCAATGGCGCGCACTTGACCGGGTTGCGGTTCCACACGGTCAGCGGATAACCCGCCGCCAACAAACGCCGGCACATGGGCAGGCCCATCAGACCGATTCCGGCGAACCCCAACGAAGGTAGCGTTGACATCATTTTGCCTCTTTTCGATTAAAGATCGCCGAATAATGGCCGATTCATCAACGATCAGGAAAGGATTCCCCCCAGCGACAGTCAGGCCAAAAACCTGATGCTCGGGCTCAATTCGCGCACAAAGACGCGAGATCTTATTCCGTGAGGTTCGCAGGCAAAAGCCCGCGAGCCAACCCAGTCCAGGTATATGGCGCACAATGACTTCTAAAAACAATCCCGCCACTGCGGTATCCGATCTGACTTTGAGCCCCGCCGCCAACAGCCCGTCACCGTCGAAGCCATTGCTGCCGTCGCGCCCGCTGTCGACTCAGCAATACCTGTACTTCACCGAAACCAATACCGACCGCATCCTCGACAATCTCGACGGTTTGCGTGATCTGGTGTTCCCGCGCCCGCCGCACCTGGAAGGCGATAACGAACAGCACAACGATCAGGAATTCCCGTCGGTGTGTCTGATCGGCCTCGGTCGCTGCGGCTCCAACATCGCGCTCGATGTCGCGGAGCTGGTGTACAACGCGCGCAAGTTCTACCTCAACGAATTCAACAACGAAGACCGCGCGGCAGATCGCCGACTGGCCGACAAGGGCTACAGCCCGGCCCAGTGGATCAAGAACAACCTGCGCATCGGCCCGAACAAATCGACCAAACCGGTGTTCCTGGTCGAACCGCTGGTGATGCTCGGCGACCTCGACAAGGACATCGCCGGGCGCATCCGTTTCTCGCGCAAGGGCGAGAAAAGCGGCTTCCTGCGCGACTACAGCAAAATGAAGATCATGGACTTGTCCGAAGTCCACGCCGGTGGCGCCGGTAACGCGCCGATCCTCGGCCAGTATCTGGCGAAGATCATCCTCAACAAGGACACCCAGCGTTTCTCCAGCCCTGACTGGAAAATGATCCATTCGTACCTGATCGACAGCTGCGGCATCAAGGCCAACCAGTCGCGCCTGTATTTCTCGATCTTCAGTGCCGGCGGCGGTACCGGTTCCGGCATGGCCTCGGAATTCGGCCTGGCGCAGCAGCACTCGTACATGAACAAGACGTTCGACACCAAGCCGATGGATGAGCATGACGGCAAGAGCGGGCATTCGTTCGTGTTCGAACCGATCTTCACCAGCGGCATCTGCGTGCTACCGAATATTTCCGATCACCGCAGCGAAATGTCCGAGGCGCTGCACATCAACGCCGGTCGCCTGCTGTGCAAATACCTTTCGGAAGAATGGGATTTCTCCTACAACTTCGCCAATGAAGACAGCAGCGAAGCCAGCGTCATGGGCCGTATCCGCCCTTGGAACGCGATGATGCTGATCTCCAACGACATCATGCGTTACGCCGAAGAAAGCGATGACGGCAACATCCAGAACATTGATGTCAATGCGATGGAGAAGCACGCCAACCAGTACATCTCGCAGCAGATCTTCAACATTCTGACAGCGCAGGCCGTCACCACGGACTACGACCAGAACTACTTCCGCCGCGCCGGCATCGACATCGGCGAAACCATTCGCCTCGACGCCAACGACCTGTTCATGAGTCTGGCTGGCCCGGTGGCAATTGCCTACGCCGAATCGGTGGTGCCGGAAACCCCGCCGCCGAGCAGCGACAAGTTCAAGGTGTTCGACAAAGAGCCGCAGCGCCTGAACATTGACGACCTGTTCTTCCGCTCGATCGACCTGCCGCACTTCAACAAAGTGACCCAGGCGATTGAAGGCATCAGTCTGTTGCCGATCGAGTCCAAGCGTTATCGCGCTTCGCTGGAGCAGTACAAGAATTCCGGCTACGACGCTGCCGCGCTGCACGACCTGCACTTCTTCAAGAACTGCTCGTCGGTGGTCTCGATTGTCTCGTTGCCGAAAGACTACAAGCTGTCGTACATGGACCTGAACCGGTTGAAGACTCACCTCAACAGCCTGTTCCCCAACACCACGCTCAAGCGTTACGCGCTGGTGATCGGCGCCTCGGCCAACCTCTCGCTGACCACGTTGATCGCGAAGAGCCCGTGCCTGTCGGATGACTTCCTGACCTTGATCGTGGCGTTCATCAAGCGCTGCTTCGCGAAGAACCCGTACCGTTTCGACGAGACCCTGGACAACTCGATCCTCGATTTCATCATCAACGAAGAGTTCGACGAAGACCGCATCGACGACCTGCTCAACGAATTCGAGAACCCGGCGAAGATCCTCGACACTAACTGGTACGCGATAAAACCGATGTACGAGAAGAAGTACCGCGAGTTGATCAACGACAAAGAGAAGTTTGTCTCGATCAACGACATTCGTTTGTCGCGTGATTGCGTGAAGAAGTCGATCAAGTACCTGCGCGAGATTTACCGTCACCGGATTGGCAAGACCAAGGTTATTTCCCTCAATAACCATACCGGCAAATCATTCACGGTCTGATCCACGACCGAGTCGCCCCCTTCGCGAGCAAGCTCGCTCCCACATTTGGAATGCGTTCCCCTGTGGGAGCGAGCTTGCTCGCGAAGGGGTCAGCCGATTCCCTGAAGATTTCGGCCTTTCCAAGATCCAGAAACAATTAAGCAGCCGTTAGGCTGCTTACTAAACTGTTCCCGTTACGTTTACGTCACCGTGAGCCCGCCCGCGCCTGTGGCGTTTCTCTACGGCAACGTGCCATCACGCTACTCCGCTACACACTTTTCGCTGATGACCGGTCGCACCATCAAGGTGCAGCAGCAGAAGTACCTGCCCTTTCCTGGATCATAATCCACGGCGAAACCACCACCGCCCACAACGACGGATCACGCTCGAAAAGATCCAGCGCCCGCGTTTCAGAGAGCTTGGCGACCTTGTCTTCGGCCAGCCAGGCAGCCACTTTCTCGCCATCATCCGACGCCACGGCCTCGGCAGCGGCGATCAAATCCAGCGCAGGGTCGACCCACAATAGGGCACCCTTGGCGAAGAACGGCTCCAACTCTTTCCAGGTAATAGATGCGGTTTCACCAAGCAGCTTGGCATAGAGGGTGCTAGGTTCTTGATTCATGGGTGCTGTCCGGAAAAGAAATCGACGCGAATAATAACGTCGGTGGTCCGTCAGCAAAACCCGGTTGCAAATGGCTGCACCGAACGAAAAGAGCAGGAACGCCAGGGAATGCTGCTGATTGGGATATATGCCCACGAACGCCCCGCCGCAATTCTGTCTTTTTCATTCAAAAATGCGACACCCCGAAGTTTTGCCCCTCGGCGCCCGCTTCCCAGGCTGACAACCGGCGCTCTACACTGTACCGGTACAGTTGCCGGGGGCATTTCCGGAGGGTATCGCAAAGATATCTGACCCGGTTCTGCTGCTACGGCGCCAGAACTCAAAAAAATTACAACAGTAAGAGTGGAGCACTATGACTAAGGCTACTAAGCAGATTTCCAAACTGTTTGCCGCTATGGTTCTGGCCGGGGTTGCCAGCCATTCGTTCGCAGCTGACACCATCAAAATCGGTATCGCCGGTCCTAAAACCGGTCCTGTAGCCCAGTACGGCGACATGCAGTTCAGTGGCGCGAAAATGGCCATCGAGCAAATCAACGCCAAGGGCGGCGTCGACGGCAAGAAGCTCGAAGCCGTTGAATACGACGATGCCTGCGATCCGAAACAAGCGGTAGCGGTCGCGAACAAGGTCGTCAACGACGGCGTCAAGTTCGTGGTTGGTCACCTGTGCTCCAGCTCCACTCAACCGGCTTCGGACATCTACGAAGACGAAGGCGTGATCATGATCACCCCGGCTGCTACCAGCCCGGACATCACCGCCCGTGGTTACAAAATGATCTTCCGCACCATCGGTCTCGACAGCGCCCAGGGCCCTGCCGCCGGTAACTACATTGCAGATCACGTCAAACCGAAAATCGTTGGCGTGCTGCACGACAAACAGCAGTACGGTGAAGGCATCGCCACCGCCGTGAAATCGACCCTCGAGAAGAAAGGCACCAAGGTTGCCGTGTTCGAAGGCGTCAACGCCGGCGACAAAGACTTCTCGGCGATCATCGCCAAACTCAAACAAGCCAACGTCGACTTCGTTTACTACGGCGGCTACCACCCGGAGCTGGGTCTGATCCTGCGTCAAGCCCAGGAAAAAGGCCTGAAAGCCAAGTTCATGGGTCCGGAAGGCGTGGGTAACGACTCGATCACCCAGATCGCCAAAGACGCGGCCGAAGGCCTGCTGGTGACCCTGCCGAAATCCTTCGACCAGGATCCAGCCAACATTGCCCTGGCCGATGCTTTCAAGGCGAAGAAAGAAGACCCGAGCGGCCCGTTCGTGTTCCCTTCCTACTCGGCGGTTGAAGTGATTGCCGAAGGCATCAAGGCAGCCAAGTCCGAAGACGCGGCGAAAGTGGCTGAAGCCATTCACGCCGGCACCTTCAAGACGCCTACTGGCGACCTGAGTTTCGACGCCAAGGGCGACTTGAAAGACTTCAAATTCGTGGTCTACGAGTGGCACAACGGCAAGCCGAAAACCGAAGTGTCGCCTCAGTAAGGCGCTGCCTGACTGACTGCCAATAAAGCCCACGGCGTGCCGTGGGCTTTGTTTTACGAATGTATTGGGCCGCGCTGGCGTGATCCGCCAGTCTCCCCACCTGAAAATCTCAAAACCGTCATCAGCGGTTCGCTGGCAAAACCCGGATTCGAAGTGGATAAAGATCCACGGGGCCGGGCGGGAAAATGACTCCACCAGTGAAATGCGTATCAGGTTTTTAGGAGCGCTGTAATGCCTGACATCTATCACTTCTTCCAACAGCTGGTTAACGGCCTGAACGTTGGCAGCATGTATGCCCTGATCGCCATCGGCTACACGATGGTTTACGGCATCATTGGAATGATCAACTTCGCCCACGGCGAGGTGTACATGATCGGTTCCTACGTGGCGTTCATCGCCATCGCCGGGCTGACCATGATGGGACTCGACAGTGTCCCGCTGTTGATGACCGCAGCGTTTATCGCCAGCATCGTCGTCACCAGTTCCTACGGTTACAGCATCGAACGCATTGCCTACCGCCCGTTGCGCGGCAGCAACCGTCTGATCCCGCTGATTTCCGCGATCGGTATGTCGATCTTCCTGCAGAACACCGTTCTGCTGGCGCAAGACTCCAAGGACAAAGCTATCCCCAACCTGATTCCGGGCAACATTGCCTTCGGCCCAGGTGGCGCACAAGAAGTGCTGATTTCCTACATGCAGATCGTGGTGTTCGTGGTGACCCTGATCGCCATGCTCGGCCTGACCCTGTTCATCTCCCGCTCTCGCCTGGGTCGCGCCTGCCGCGCCTGCGCCGAAGACATCAAGATGGCCAACCTGCTCGGCATCAACACCAACAACATCATTGCCCTGACCTTCGTCATCGGTGCCGCGCTGGCGGCCGTTGCGGCTGTGCTGCTGAGCATGCAGTACGGCGTAATCAACCCGAACGCCGGTTTCCTCGTCGGCCTCAAAGCCTTCACCGCAGCGGTACTGGGCGGTATAGGCAGCATCCCCGGCGCCATGCTCGGCGGGCTGGTGCTTGGGGTGGCGGAAGCCTTTGGTGCCGATATCTTCGGCGACCAGTACAAGGACGTCGTGGCTTTCGGCTTGTTGGTTCTGGTGCTGTTGTTCCGTCCGACCGGCATTCTGGGCCGTCCGGAGGTTGAGAAAGTATGACTAGGAATCTTAAACAGGCGCTGTTCAGCGCTTTGCTGGTGTGGGCCGTGGCCTACCCGGTACTCGGTTTGAAACTGACCATCGTCGGCATCAACCTGGAAGTGCACAACACCAGCCCGGCCGTGCTGGCGACCATCGCCATCTGCTCGGTACTGATGTTCCTGCGCGTGCTGTTCAATCAGCAGATCAGCAAGGCCTGGCGATCCTCGCCGGGCTTGCCGCTGATTCCGGCCAAGGCCAGCAACTTCCTGACCCTGCCGACCACCCAGCGCTATTTCATCATTGCGCTGATTCTGGTGGCGCTGGTGTGGCCGTTCTTCGGCTCGCGTGGCGCGGTGGACATCGCGACGCTGATCCTGATCTACGTGATGCTCGGCCTCGGCCTGAACATCGTCGTCGGTCTGGCCGGTCTACTCGACCTCGGTTACGTCGGCTTCTACGCCGTCGGCGCCTACAGCTACGCGCTGCTGTCGCACTACTACGGCCTGAGCTTCTGGATCTGCCTGCCGATTGCCGGCCTGATGGCGGCGACGTTCGGTTTCCTGCTGGGCTTCCCGGTGTTGCGTTTGCGCGGTGACTACCTGGCGATCGTAACCCTCGGCTTCGGCGAGATCATCCGTCTGTTCCTGCGTAACCTGACCGACATCACCGGCGGTCCGAACGGCATCAGTAACATCGAGAAACCGACGTTCTTCGGTCTGACCTTCGAACGCAAAGCTGCGGAAGGCATGCAAACCTTCCACGAGTATTTCGGCCTGCAATACAACTCGATCAACAAGGTGATTTTCCTCTACCTGGTTGCGCTGTTGCTGGCGCTGGCGGCGCTGTTCGTCATCAACCGCCTGCTGCGCATGCCGATCGGCCGTGCGTGGGAAGCGCTGCGTGAAGACGAAATTGCTTGCCGCGCGCTCGGTCTCAACCCGACGATCATCAAACTTTCCGCGTTCACCCTCGGTGCTGCGTTTGCCGGTTTCGCCGGTAGCTTCTTTGCTGCCCGTCAGGGTCTGGTCACTCCGGAATCCTTCACCTTCATCGAGTCGGCGATCATCCTCGCCATCGTCGTGCTGGGTGGCATGGGCTCGCAACTGGGCGTGATTCTCGCGGCCGTGGTGATGATCCTGTTGCCGGAAATGATGCGTGAGTTCAGTGAGTACCGCATGTTGATGTTCGGTGCCCTGATGGTGTTGATGATGATCTGGCGTCCACAAGGTCTGCTGCCGATGCAACGCCCACACATGGAGTTGCGCAAATGAGCCGCGAGATCCTTAAAGTCGAAAACCTGAGCATGCGCTTCGGCGGCTTGCTGGCGGTCAACGGTGTGGCCCTGACCGTCAAAGAAAAACAAGTGGTTGCATTGATCGGGCCGAACGGCGCGGGCAAGACCACTGTGTTCAACTGCCTGACCGGTTTCTATCAGCCCACCGGCGGCAGCATCCTGCTGGACGGCGAGCCGATCCAAGGCCTGCCGGGCCACAAGATCGCCCTCAAAGGCGTGGTGCGCACCTTCCAGAACGTGCGCTTGTTCAAGGACATGACCGCGGTCGAAAACTTGTTGATCGCCCAGCACCGTCACCTGAACACCAACTTCCTGGCCGGTCTGTTCAAGACCCCGGCGTTCCGCAAAAGCGAGCGCGAGGCCATGGAATTTGCCGAGTACTGGCTGGAAAAGGTCAACCTCAAAGAGTTCGCCAACCGTACCGCCGGCACCCTGGCCTACGGTCAGCAACGGCGTCTGGAAATCGCTCGCTGCATGATGACCCGTCCACGGATCCTTATGCTCGACGAACCGGCGGCCGGTCTGAACCCGAAGGAAACCGAAGACCTCAAGGCGCTGATCGGCGTGCTGCGTGAAGAGCACAACGTCACCGTGCTGTTGATCGAACACGACATGAAACTGGTCATGAGCATTTCCGACCACATCGTCGTGATCAACCAGGGCACGCCTCTGGCCGACGGCACACCGGAACAGATCCGCGACAATCCTGAAGTGATCAAAGCCTACCTGGGGGAAGCGTAAATGCTGCAGTTCGAAAACGTTTCCACCTTCTACGGCAAGATCCAGGCCCTGCACAGCGTCAACGTCGAAGTCCGTCAGGGCGAGATCGTGACCCTGATCGGCGCCAACGGTGCCGGCAAGTCCACGCTGCTGATGACGCTCTGCGGTTCGCCGCAAGCGCATAGCGGCAGCATCCGCTACATGGGTGAGGAACTGGTCGGCCAGGACTCGTCGCAGATCATGCGCAAGAGCATCGCGGTGGTGCCGGAAGGTCGTCGGGTATTCGCCCGTCTGACCGTTGAAGAAAACCTCTCCATGGGCGGCTTCTTCACCGACAAGGGCGACTATCAGGAACAAATGGACAAGGTCCTCGGCCTGTTCCCGCGCCTGAAAGAACGCTTCAACCAGCGCGGCGGCACCATGTCCGGCGGCGAACAGCAAATGCTCGCCATCGGCCGTGCGCTGATGAGCAAGCCGAAACTGCTGCTGCTCGATGAGCCATCGCTGGGCCTGGCACCGATCATCATCCAGCAGATTTTCGACATCATCGAAATGCTGCGCAAGGATGGTGTGACGGTGTTCCTGGTCGAGCAGAACGCCAACCAGGCGCTGAAAATCGCTGACCGCGCCTACGTTCTGGAAAACGGCCGCGTGGTCATGCAAGGCACCGGTGAAGCGCTGCTGACCGACCCGAAAGTACGCGAGGCGTACCTCGGCGGTTGATGTGTTTCAGCCAACAAAAAACGGCCTTCGGGCCGTTTTTTTTGTGCTTGGCATTCCTCCCTTTGGGGACCGGACTTTGGCGGTTCACAACAGGCATAACAGGCTGCCGTGTTTTACTGATCATTGACGTTTTCTTCGCGTAGATAATTGATCACGTCCTGCACCGTTGTAAAAGCCATGGATTTATACTCCGGGATCTCCATATCAAACTCATTCTCAATCACCATCATCAAATAAAACTTGTCCCCGTCGTCCAACCCCAGATCACCGACGAAGCTGCTTTCATTTTTGACTTGATGCTCATTGATTTCCAAATGATCAGCGACAAACTTTCTCACACGTTGCTCTAAATCGTCCATTTCCAACACCTCACTTTTCATTGAAGGTTCCTGCCGCGAGGAAACATCCCGAATCAGGGGGCAACTCTTGAGCCCAGCGTCTGATTCGCAGAAATAACGCCCGTCGCCTGCAGCAAATCACTCACCGCGTGCAAGACACCAAAATCTTCAAGAGTGGCTTTTTTATTCAGAATGCGACGCAGGCAAAAATAGATCTGCAGTTCACCAAATGCAGCGCCGTCATTAACAACCTTTTCATCCAGGATGATATTGGCCTTCTCGTCGATCCTGGCTTGCACGAGCTTTTTCAATTCGGACAAATTCATGGTCTTTCTCCCTGATGTGTACCGCCACAAGCCCAATATACTCAGTCGGAAAACCCTGCCAACTGTCATAAATGACAGTTTTTAATAACCATTTACGATAACCATTATTCAATTCCTTGGGTTACCTCTGCTTCCACCGGCGATGTGCGTGTGTTCTTTTGAAAAAGATTTGAGCGTTGCTGTAACGCATCGCAGTGAGCGTTCTCTAGTGGGGTAAGCAAGCACAAACCGCTTGTAAAAACCCTGAACAAGACTGGAGAAACATCATGACTGCTACCACTCGCACCCTGTCCGCCACTGCCCTGGTTCTGGCCCTCGGTTCTGCCCTGAGCATGGCTGCTGTATCGACCGTCCACGCCGCTGACGCCGACATGGAAAAATGCTTCGGCGTGGCCATGAAAGGTCACAACGATTGCGCCGCAGGCGCAGGCACCACTTGTGCCGGCACGTCGAAAATGGACTACCAGGCCAACGCCTGGAAACTGGTTCCGAAAGGCACCTGCGCCACCACCGAGAGCAAGACCTCGCCGACCGGTTTCGGTCAGATGGAAGCGTTCAAAGCCAAGTCCTGATCCGCGAACTGCCTGAGTGACGATCATGCTCACCCTCAATGACCATGCCCAACCCCGCACTCAGGCAGCCCTCACCGGGCTCCCGCCCCGTGCCGGGCTGGGACTCAAGACCGGGCACTTTCGTGAAGTGCTCGGCTCATCACCGGACATCGGCTTCTTCGAAGTCCACGCTGAAAACTACATGGTGGCCGGCGGTCCGTTTCATCATTTTCTCGGTTTGATCCGCGAGCAGTATCCGCTGTCGCTGCACGGTGTCGGCTTGTCCATCGGTGCTGAAGGGCCGCTGGATGAACAGCACCTCAAGCGCCTCGCCGAACTGATTCGGCGCTATCAACCGCAATCCTTTTCCGAACATCTGGCCTGGTCGAGCCACGGCCCGGTGTTTCTCAATGATCTGCTGCCACTGGCCTATGACAAGCCGACGCTGAACCGCGTCTGCGAGCATATCGATCAGGTGCAGAACACCCTGCAACGACCCATGCTGCTGGAGAATCCGGCAACCTATCTGGCGTTCGAGCGCTCGACGATCGATGAGGCAGACTTCATCGCAGAGGTCATCCGCCGCAGTGGCTGTGGCCTGTTGCTCGACGTCAACAATGTCTACGTTTCCTGCGTGAACCATCAGCGTGATCCGTTGGCGTATCTCGATACCCTGCCCCTGCACAGGGTTGGCGAGATTCATCTGGCCGGGTTTGCCGAAGATAGCGACAGCCTCGGCGATCGTTTGCTGATCGATGATCACGGCGCGCCGATCGATCAAGCCGTCTGGAATTTGTACCGGCAAGTACTGCAGCGCACCGGCCCGGTGGCGACTCTGATCGAGCGCGACAATCAAGTGCCGGCGTTCGCAGTGCTGCTGGTCGAGGCGCAACAGGCTGATGCGCTTTTGCGCGAGGCCGGAGGCCGCACATGAGCAATCAACGCGCTTTCGCGGCTGCGCTCATCGACACGCGGCTGCCCTGCCCCGAAGGTCTGTGCAGTGCCAACGGCGCTGATCCGGCGAGCCGTTTCGCGGTGTATCGCAACAACGTGCAGGGCTCGCTGAGCAATGCGTTGGGCGACAGCTATCCGGTGGTTGTGCAATTGGTGGGCGAAGAATTCTTCCGCGCCATGGCGGCCGTTTTCGTACAACAGCAACCGCCGCAAAGTCGGTTGATGAGCTGCTACGGCGAACAATTTGCGGACTTCATTGCAGCGTTTGAACCCGCCGGCAGCGTGCCTTATCTGGCCGACGTGGCGCGCCTTGAGCACCTGCGCACCCTCGCCTATCACGCCGCCGACGCCCTGCCCGTCCGGCCAGAAGAAATCACGGCAGCCCTGACTGATGCGCAAACGCTGAGTGAGCTGCGCCTCGACCTTCATCCCTCCCTGCACCTGCTCGACTCAACCTATGCCGTGGTGGCGATCTGGGGCGCACATCAACACGACGCGACACTGGAGGGCATCGACATCAACCAAAGGCAACACGCGCTGGTATTGCGCAATGGCCTGGACGTCGAAGTGTTTGCCGTTGACCCCGGCGCCAGTACGTTTATCCGCAACCTGATCGATGGCCAGCCACTGCTGAAAGCGGCGGAAAACAGCCCTGAGTTCGACCTCGCGCAAACCCTCGGCTTGCTGATCGCGCACAACGCCATTACCCACTTGAATAACAAGGAACTGCCATGAAAACGCTCATCACCCGCGCCATTGCGCTGCTGGAAAAAATCCCCCACAGCCTGATCGCGTTCATTGCGCGTTTCTCGATTGCCGCGGTGTTCTGGAAATCAGGACAGACCAAGGTTGAAGGTTTGGCCATTGACTTGATTGACGGCACTTTTCAATTCGGCTGGCCACGTCTGGCCGACTCGACGATTCCGTTGTTCAAGAGCGAATACCACGTGCCGTTATTGTCGCCAGAGATTGCCGCGCACATGGCCGCGTTCGCCGAGCACTTTTTTCCGCTGCTGATTCTGATCGGCTTCGCTACGCGTTTTTCGGCGTTGGCCCTGTTGGGGATGACCCTGACCATTCAACTGTTTGTGTATCCCGATGCCTATCCGACCCACGGCACCTGGGCGGCGGTGTTGCTGTACCTGATGGCGACGGGGCCGGGCAAGTTGTCGATTGATCATCTGATCGCCCGCCATTTCGCAAAATAAACAAAATCCTTGTGGGAGCGAGCCTACTCGCGAATGCGTTAGTTCAGTCAACACATGAAGTGTCTGTGAAACCGCTTTCGCGAGCAGTCTCGCTCCCACAGGAGAA
This sequence comes from Pseudomonas sp. ok266, assembly GCF_900110195.1. Classification (NCBI taxonomy): domain Bacteria; kingdom Pseudomonadati; phylum Pseudomonadota; class Gammaproteobacteria; order Pseudomonadales; family Pseudomonadaceae; genus Pseudomonas; species Pseudomonas sp. ok266. The sequence goes on from NZ_FOCU01000013.1 coordinate 230,432, forward strand.
TGAAGTCAGCGCTGAAGGCGATCCAGCGCCTCACCGCTGCGTTTGAACCAGCCGATCAGATAGTCAGCGAGTACTTGCGTGCGCTTCGGCAGTCCGCCCTGATACGGATGCACCAGGTACATCGGCATGCGCCGGGTCTGAAAATCGCGCAGGAGCCAGCGCAATCGGCCGTCAGCCAATTCCGCTTGCAGTAAGTAGGAAGGCAGTCGCGCGATACCGGCGCCGCTAAGCGCGGCTTTCTTCAGCAAGTTGTAATGGTTGCTGGCGAACGGCCCCGACACCCGCACCCGCAGCAATTCATGCTGCTGGTGATAAAGCCATTCCTCACGCCCGCTGTAGTGGCTGTTGAGTAAGCACCGATGCTCGGCCAGTGCCTGCGGCGTCAACGGTTCACCGAAGCGTTCGAGGTAAGCCGGGCTCGCGCAGGTCATTTCCTGCCATGCCAGTAACGGTTTGGCGACCAGTCGCTCGTCGTTGGCCACTTCGCTGCGGATCGCCAGATCAAGGCCGTCCCGAGACAGATCGCGGTAACTGTTATTCAACTCCAGCTCGATCTGCACCTCGGGGTATGTGTGCGAGAACTCCAACAGCAGACCATCGAAGAAGGTTTCGCCCAGCGACACCGGCACCGTCATGCGCACCGGTCCGGCCATATCGTCCTTCAACCGCGCCAAGGCCTGACGCGCCCTTTCCACCTGTACGACCAACGCCTGGGCCTGCGGCAACAATGCTGCGCCGGCGGCGGTCAGGCTCAAGCGCCGGGTGGTGCGTTGCAGCAGCACCACGGAAAACTGTGCTTCGAGCTGACTGATGCGTTTGGACAACTGACCCTTGCTGCAGCCCAACTGCTGCGCCGCCAGGGTAAAACTGCCCGCTTCGATCAACACTGCGAACGCCGCCAGATCATCCATTTCGCTCATGGATTGTTTCCATTTGAAAACCAAAGGTTGCCTATTAGCGCGCTTATCCACAGAAAAAACCACTCTAGACTGAAACCTCGTTCAATCACTTGAGGTACGGCACGATGAAGATTCTGTTGATAGGCGCTGGCGGCACCATTGGTTCGGCGGTGGACAAAGAACTGTCGCAACGCCACGAAGTCATCCGCATTGGCCGCACCAGCGGTGACTTGCAGGTGGATATCAGCGACAGCGCATCGATCCGCAAACTGTTCGAAAAAACTGGCAGGTTCGATGCCCTGGTGTGCGCCGCCGGCAACGTGACCTTCGCCCCACTGGGCGAGATGACTGAAGACAGCTTCGCCCTCGGGCTTAAAGACAAACTGATGGGCCAGGTCAATCTGCTGCTGATCGGCCGCGAATTCGCCAATGACGGCGGCTCCTTCACTTTTACCACCGGCGTGCTCAGCCATGATCCGATCCGCAGCGGCGCCTCGGCAGCGCTGGTCAACGGCGCCCTCGACAGCTTCGTGCGCGCCGCCGCTATCGAACTGCCACGCGGCCTGCGAGTGAACTCGATCAGCCCGACCGTACTGCTGGAAGCCATGGGCAGCTACGCCCCGTATTTCCGTGGTTACAAGCCGGTTCCTGCGGCGGATGTGGCGCTGGCCTACGCGAAGAGTGTGGAAGGCCTGCAGACAGGTCAGACATTTCACGTGGGCTAAACCCTTGTGATGAACGGTCAGGCTGCGTAACGTGGCGGCACTTGTCTGGAGAGCCGAAGATGCGTGTTGCCCGTTCGTTAGTCGTTATTGCCCTGCTGCCATTGTTTGCCGCTTGCCAGTTGCTCGATGGCCAGCGAGAAAGTACCTCGCACGTCGGGCAGACGCGGATGCAGGGGCAACTGACCGCTGCCGACGGCAAACTGGTGTTCCAGCCGTGCCAGGAGCAGCGTCAACTGGTGGTCAATGACATTGGTGGCACCAGCATTCTGCAAGAAGCGGCAACGCTGGCTGATGAGCAAGGCAAACTGTTTGCCGATATTCGCGGCAAAGTTGCCGGCGATCGACTCGACCTGACTCAGCTGTACCGCGTCGAGCGCTCGGGCACGGCTTGCGATGATCCCAACTTCAAACAACTGATCCTGCGCGCGGCCGGCCATGGCCCGGAATGGAACGTCAAAGTCAGCGGCAAAGGCATGGTCATCGACCGCGCAGGCCAGCCGCCACTCGCGGTGCCCTATGTTGAAGAACAACTGGGCGACGGCCGCTTCAATCTGAGCAGCGAAGCCAATAACCAGCGCATCGAGTTGTGGGTCGCGCCGCAGCGCTGCGTCGACAGCAGCACCGGCAGCGTGCAGCACATGAGCGCCGAACTGCGCATCGACGGCCAGGTGCAGCGCGGTTGCGGGTATTTCGGCGGATCGCGCAACGACTGAGCGTTTTAGCCTCACCGGATCCGGCCTTTGCGGCTTATAATCGCGGCCTTCAAACGCCCTGGCGCAGTTGTGCGCCCCGCGAACCCGGATCCTCGCCATGTTACGAATCACTGAACTCAAGCTGCCAATCGACCATCCCGAAGAAGACCTGCGCGTTGCCATCGTGCAACGTCTGGGCATCGCCAGCGATGATCTGCTCGATTTCACCTTGTTCAAGCGCAGCTACGATGCGCGCAAAAAGTCCTCCGAACTGTGCTTCATCTACACCATCGACCTCAACGTACGCGACGAGGCCAACGTGTTGGGCAAGTTCGCCGATGACCGTAACGTCAACGTGGCGCCGGATGTCAGCTACAAATTCGTCGGCCAGGCGCCGAGCGACCTGAGCCAGCGTCCGATCGTTGTCGGTTTCGGCCCGTGCGGGATCTTCGCCGGCCTGCTGCTGGCGCAAATGGGCTTCAAGCCGATCGTCCTCGAACGCGGCACCGAAGTCCGCCAGCGCACCAAAGACACCTGGGGCCTGTGGCGTAAAAGCGTGCTCAACCCGGAATCCAACGTGCAGTTTGGCGAAGGCGGTGCGGGCACGTTCTCCGACGGCAAGCTGTACAGCCAGATCAAGGACCCGAAGTTTCTCGGCCGCAAAGTCCTGCACGAGTTCGTCAAGGCCGGTGCACCGGAAGAAATCCTCTACGTCAGCAAGCCGCACATCGGTACGTTCCGTCTGACCGGCATGGTTGAAAACATGCGCGAGCAGATCCGCGAACTGGGCGGCGAAGTGCGCTTCCAGGAACGCGTCACCGACGTGCTGATCGAAGACGGCCAATTGGTCGGCGTGCAACTGGCCAGCGGCGAAACCCTGCATTCGAAACACGTGGTTCTGGCCCTCGGCCACAGCGCCCGCGACACTTTCCGCATGCTCCACAGTCGTGGCGTGTTCATGGAAGCCAAGCCGTTCTCGGTGGGTTTCCGTATCGAACACCCGCAATCGCTGATCGACCGTGCGCGCCTGGGCAAGTACGCCGGCCACCCGAAACTCGGGGCCGCCGACTACAAACTGGTGCACCACGCCAAGAACGGTCGTTCGGTCTACAGCTTCTGCATGTGCCCGGGCGGCACCGTGGTCGCGGCGACTTCCGAGCCGAACCGCGTGGTCACCAACGGCATGAGCCAGTATTCGCGTAACGAGCGCAACGCCAACTCCGGCATCGTTGTCGGCATCACCCCGGAAGTCGATTACCCGGGTGGCCCGCTGGCCGGGATCGAGTTGCAGGAACGTCTGGAATCACACGCCTTTATTCTCGGCGGCAGCGATTACAAAGCCCCGGCGCAACTGGTTGGCGACTTCATCAACGACATTCCTTCGACCGAACTGGGCGAAGTCGAGCCGTCGTACAAACCGGGCGTGGCGCTGGGTGACCTGGCCTTGGCATTGCCGGATTTTGCCATTGAGGCGATCCGCGAAGCGTTGCCGGCGTTCGAGAAGCAGATTCGCGGTTACTCGCTGCACGATGCGGTGTTGACCGGGATCGAGACGCGCACCTCTTCGCCGCTGCGAATTACCCGTAACGAAACGCTGCAAAGCATGAACGTGAAGGGCTTGTTCCCGGCGGGCGAAGGCGCGGGTTATGCGGGCGGGATTCTGTCGGCAGGTGTTGACGGGATTCGCATTGCTGAAGCCGTGGCGCGGGACATCCTCGGCCTTGAAGCCTGATCAGCATTAGCTGACTCAACACAAAACCCTGTGGGAGCGAGCCTGCTCGCGAAAGCGCTATTTCAGTCAATGATGATGTTGAATGAGATGACGCCTTCGCGAGCAGGCTCGCTCCCACATTTGGTTTCTGTGTTTCTTTAGATATTGGCGCGCTGTACTGAAGTCGGCAGCGCCTCACCCCGCTCGGCACTCGCCGCCACCGCTTCGATCAACCCACTCAACTCATACCCCTGCGCCTTCAGCCAATCCTGATCGTAATAGGTGTCGGCATACCGCTCGCCGCCATCGCACAGAATCGCCACGATCGACCCTGATTCTCCCGCCGCTTTCATCTGCTGCGCCGCCATCAACGCACCGATCAGATTGGTCCCGCTCGACCCGCCAACATGCCGTCCCAGACGCTGCGCCAGATAATGCATGGCCGCCAGCGACAAGGCATCCGGCACTTTGACCATTGCATCGATCACCTTCGGCAGGAACGACGCCTCAACGCGCGGCCGGCCAATGCCTTCAATGCGCGAACCGCAGTCCAGGCGCAAACTCGCATCGCCCGTTTGGTAGTAATCGAAGAACACCGAACGCTCGGCATCGGCGCACAAAACGCGGGTGCAATGCTGGCGATAGCGCACATAACGACCCAGGGTCGCGGTGGTGCCGCCGGTGCCGGGGCTGGAAATCAGCCAGCTCGGTTCCGGGTGCTTCTCATAGCGCATCTGCTGGAAGATCGATTCGGCAATGTTGTTGTTCGCGCGCCAGTCAGTGGCACGTTCGGCGTAGGTGAACTGGTCGATGAAGTGGCTGCCATGTTCGCGGGCCAGGCGCTCGGATTCGGCGTAGATCTGCGTCGGATCTTTCACCAGATGACTTTGGCCACCGTAGAACGCGATCTGCGCGATCTTCTCTTTGGACGTGGTCGCCGGCATCACCGCAATAAACGGCAGGCCGAGCATCCGCGCGAAATACGCTTCGGAAATCGCCGTCGAACCGCTGGACGCCTCGATCACCGGCGCGCCAGGTTTCAGCCAGCCGTTACACAATGCATAGAGAAACAGCGAACGAGCCAGCCGATGCTTGAGGCTGCCGGTCGGATGGCTCGACTCATCCTTGAAGTACAACTCGATGCCTGCAAAACCCGGCAGCGGCAAAGGGATCAGGTGGGTGTCGGCGCTGCGCTGAAAATCCGCCTCGATGATGCGGATGGCTTCGCGGGCCCACTGTCGGTTGTCGCTCATGGTGATGGTTCTCGTTGAATCGGCAGGAGATGAAGCTGTTAGAAAGGCTCACTCATCAGCTTAGGAAAAATCCTATAGCGCGCACAGATACAGCTGAGTCTCAATATGTCAGGCAACTGCTAGGCTCAGCATGGCTTGAGCCAGACACCTTGTAACGACATATAACAAAAAAGAATATAACTTTTGTTTTAACAACTAACAGTACGGGTTAGGGTGTCCCACCTTTTGACTTTATCGATGGAGAGCGACCTTGCCTCTGCGTAGCACTTTCACGCGTTTCTTTCAGTTGGAAGCTGCCAGCGGTCTGTTATTGATCGCCGCGGCCATCCTGGCCCTGATTATCAACAACTCGCCGCTGTCGTGGCTGTACACCGGCCTGCTCGACACCCCGGTGGTGGCGCAGATCGGTGCGTTGAAAATCGCTAAACCCCTGCTGCTGTGGATCAATGACGGTCTGATGGCGATGTTCTTCCTGCTCATCGGCCTGGAAGTGAAGCGCGAAGTCCTCGATGGTCAGCTATCGAAACCGTCGCAGATCGTCCTGCCCGGCGCCGCAGCGATCGGTGGCATGCTGGTGCCAGCGCTGATCTACTGGTTCCTCAATCGCGACAACCCGGCAGCCCTCGACGGCTGGGCGATCCCGACCGCGACCGACATCGCCTTCGCCCTCGGCGTGCTGGCCCTGCTCGGCAAGCGCGTACCGGTGTCGCTGAAACTGTTCCTGATGACCCTGGCAATCATCGATGACCTCGGCGCCATCGTAATCATCGCGATCTTCTATTCCGGCGAACTCTCGACCCTGTCGCTGGGTCTGGCGGCGGCGTGCATCGCGGCGCTGGTGGCGATGAACCGGCTCGGGGTGGTCAAGCTTGGGCCGTACATGATCATCGGCCTGATCCTCTGGGTTTGCGTACTCAAGAGCGGTGTCCACGCCACGCTGGCGGGCGTAACCCTGGCCTTCTGCATCCCGCTGCGCACGAAAAACGCCGAACCGTCGCCGTTGCTGACCCTCGAACATGCGCTGCACCCATGGGTGGCTTACGGCATCCTGCCGCTGTTCGCCTTTGCCAACGCCGGGTTGTCGCTGAGCGGCGTCACCGTGGAAAGCTTCACCCACCATGTGCCGATGGGCATTGCGGTAGGCCTGTTGCTGGGCAAGACCGTCGGTGTTTTCGGCCTGACATGGCTGGCCGTGAAGATTGGCATCGCCACCCTGCCCCAAGGCGCCAACTGGGGTCAGGTGCTGGGCGTGGCGATCCTGTGCGGCATCGGCTTCACCATGAGCCTGTTTGTCGGTTCACTGGCGTTTGAGCCGGGTGTGAGTGATTACGCCGGGATGGACCGGATGGGAATTTTGACCGGGTCGATTCTGGCGGCGTTGATTGGTTATGCGGTGACGGCGGCGGCGAGTCGCCGGAATACTCTGCAAAACGCTTGAGACGCATTTTTCTACAAAAGTCGAGGCCCTTCTATCCAGAGGGGCTTGGCTCTGAACCTCGCAAGTGTGCTATATGTTTGATCGACAGCCGCACCTTCTCAGCACCGATTCTGGAGTCATCCATGTCACGTAAAGCAGAAAAACGCCCAATGACGGACGATCAGATTTCCATACAGGAGTCTCGGATTCCGGACATCGCTCTGAAGGCATTCAGCAACGCCTACAAAATGGCGCTCGCCAATGGCGCTGCAGTGCTCGTTGCTAAAGATGGTCAGCTATTTGAAGTGACAGAGAAGAGTTCCGTTGTTTTGCGCACAATCGGTACCTATGGAAACCTGAAAAGCGGCACCCGCCTGCACATCAACAAATCCTCGAAACAGGTTAATTCTTGAGCACACCGAGAATACGGATATTCGCCGGCCCGAACGGGTCAGGAAAAAGCACCTTCAATCGACTGGTTCCCGCACATTTGCTGGGAAACTACATAAATCCTGATGACATAGAACGTTCAATCAAAGATACAGGGTATTTTGACTTCACCTCCTATCGCATCGAAGCTCACAAAGAAGACATCTTTGAATTCTTTCGTGAGCACGCTCTACTCAAGAAATCCCCTCACTCATTGGCAAAGCTGGATTCCCTGACAATCGACGGTGAACGGCTTAGCTTCGCAAATACTGTAATCGACTCGTACGTCGCATCAGCCCTTTCCGACTTCATACGAAGATCTTTGATCAAAGAGCGAATCAGCTTTACGTTTGAAACTGTCATGTCGTCCTCTGACAAGGTCAAACTGCTCGCCGAAGCTCATGCTTCCGGTTACCGGGTTTATGTTTACTACGTCGCTACCGCCGACCCTCAGATCAACATTGCCAGGGTTGCGTATCGTGTTAAACAAGGTGGGCACAGCGTTCCTCCTGAAAAGATAGAGGCACGGTACTGGAGATCTTTGGAGCTTCTGTCTGATGCCATCCTGACCTCCAACAGAGCCTACATTTTCGACAACTCGGATGAAGGTAGCGAAGGCCTCACGCAGATTGCGGAGATCACCGATGGCGAGCTGATTGAGATCAAATCAGATACTCAGCCACCTTGGTTCAAAGAGTTCGTGCTCGACAAATTACTGTAGTGCGCTGAACAAATTTTTCCTGCGGGCTCAGTCCTCTGAGTCTCGAACAACAGCCTATCTACAGATCAGCATCCGTCGAACAATCCCCACGTCTTTAGAGACGCGTCCTACAGCCACCATTTTCCTGCTTCGTTAACGTTGCGCAGCCCTTTGCGAAGGGCTGTCGACGGATGAACGAAAGGACGATCAGTGGCTGGCAATAAGGACATTCCCCGGGTTCCCAACCCACCTCAAGGAGACGGGCACCACGTCACTTACCGCTACATGACGGCCACGGAACTGGCCGAACGTGATGCCAGACAAAACGCTTACGACACCATGCTGGCACGGCAGGAGGCTTTCGAGCGCAGCCGTGAGGTGGCGGTTAAGAAGACAGAGCCCGTTCGGGCTGGCTGCGTATTCGCCAAGTCCTGCAAATTGCCGGATGCGATTATCGATTACTCCAGCCCTGCGGGGATGGTGCCGACTGACAGTCTGAAGGACTACGGCGACCTGATCCTGCTGGGCGCGCGTGAGGCCGATGAAAGCGGCGCAGTTCCTCTCAAGAAAATCGGTGCAACCGCTATTCCAGCTGGATTTGGCAGTCTGGCTTTGGCGGGATCGGTGTTTGAGACGCTGCCCGCCGCTGTATCCAGTGCGGCTGTTGCGCCTTTGGTTGGTTTGGTTGCGTTGTTTATGCCATCGAATCTTGGCGACAGTGCGCTGTATACCGACGAGCAGTTGCGCGGACTTGAACAGGCGCGAACGCGTGTTCGGCTGAGGGTCGAACAGCAGGCCGACGGCAGCCTGAAGGGCTACGGCTTCTACACCGGCAAGAATCGCGATTGGGAAATGGTTGATGTCGTGCAGTTCAAGTTGCGTGGCAGCCAGTTCATTGCTGACTTGGGCGAAAGTGTGGAACTGATCTGGACGCCGGCTGTGGATGGCTCCGACATCCTTGGTATTCCCGCGTTGGAGGCTGCACCGCAAGCGCCGCATATCTGGGTGTATCCGCCGACGAGAGCGGCGGATGGAATTCTGGTCAATCCGGTTTATCCGCCAGAGTATCGGGATTTCATTTTGGTGTTTCCGGCTAATTCGGGTGTTAGGCCGGTATACATCGTAGTCAGCACATCATCACGTAAAGGCTTACCGTCCGCGGGGCATAGTTATCATAGGCCTCCAAAAGCAGAGGAAATCACTGCATTTCCCGGACTGATAAAGGTGCAGAAAAAGAATCCTATACAAGGAGGCGGAGGACTTCGGGAACGGTGGAAAGATGCGAAAGGTAGAAAAATCTACGAGTGGGACTCGATGCACGGAGAGTTGGAGGTTTACCGAGCAAGTGACGGAACTCACCTAGGCGCGTTTGACCCTTTTACAGGGGAGCGACGCGAAGATGCGAAAGATGAAAGAAGCATCAGAAAAAAATATTTGTGAGGTTGATGATGGGATTAAAACTGAGGCTAGAGTGGTACGACAAGCAAACTGATCTGTGCGAAGGCGAAGAGTATTCCAAGGATTTAGGCGATGATGAGGGCGTTTTGAATGCCTTGGGAATACCGGTGGAAAACAACATAAACAATGGCGGTTTCAATGTTTTCGAAGAATGGGTTCCAATCATTCAGCCGTATTTTCAACATGGCATCGTCTTCAAAACTTACGATTATCAGATCTCTTTTGACTACAGCGATGTTTGGTGACGGTATCTTATGATTTATAGGATTGAAGCATTCGATAGGAAAACAGAGTTTCTCGTTTTTGAAGAAGACCTGCCTAGCGGATGCGACGAGAACTTGGCTGCCATCATGAATTGGTCTTGTAAGCAGGAAGGCTGGGAGGGTTACGATCTTTCAAATGATCAGCTAGCCGCGCTGGAGAAACTGCTGGGAAGGAATGTCTTCGATCCGAAGTTCACCTTCCAACTGACGTGCAATGGACGTTGAAACGCATTAAAAAAACCCGACCAGTCACCTGATCGGTTTTTTTTTAACCCTACATCCCGCTTAGTGCGAAACGCGGCTGGTCCCGCCAACGGTGGAGATGCGCACGCGCTCGCCAACGCGGAACACTTCATTCTCCTGAACCTGCTGCACATAGGCACGCATGCTGCCGTCGTCTTCACGCACGGTGATTTCCACACCTTGGGTACGGGTCAGGCCTTCTTCAGTCGCCGAACCGATCAGACCGCCCGCCACCGCACCGATAACCGCAGCAACGATGCTGCCCTTGCCGCCGCCGATGGCGCTGCCGCCGACGCCGCCGACCACTGCACCTGCAGCGCCGCCGATCGGGGTCTTGGTGCCTTCGATTTTCACCGGACGCAGGGATTCGATGGTACCCATGCGAATCGTCTGCACACGACGCGCTTCGTCACGGGAGTAGGAGTCACCGGTCAGGCTCGATTGGCAGCCGGTAAGCAACATCGCCATCGTGGAAAAGGAAGCAACCAGCAGAACAGACTTACGCATAGCATCAACTCCAAAGGAACATATATTCATTAAACTCCGTGGCTTGACGCCTGTCACGACGCCGCCCGGATAAATTGGCTTTCATTCAGGCGCGGTACAGACGCCTGCAAGGTTTCCCAACAGTAGCGCCAAATTACCGATTCCGCGCCACGGACACCAAGGATTTTCATGGATTACTTCATCATCGTCGTCACCACTGCCGCTGGTTTGTACTTCCATTGGTGGTTGTACGTGCGGATCAAGCGCTGGATGGATCGCGACCTGGCGCTGTCACTGGCGGGCAAGGATGAAGGAAAACGTGCCTTCATGCTCGAACAGTTAGCGAATGCTCAGATGCAGAAGATCAAGCGCCGGGATCTGCCGAAGTGGCTGGAGGCCGCTGCGGCAGGCTATCCCGCTCGGTAGACTGCTTAAGGTGCCAGACGTTCAAGAATCCAGTCGGCGCCCTGCACACGGTAGTTGAGGCGATCGTGCAGACGGCTCGGACGGCCCTGCCAGAATTCGATGCGCTCAGGCAGCAAGCGGTAACCGCCCCAGTGTTCCGGGCAGTCGGGTTGCGTGTCGGAGAAACGCTGCTCGGTGGCCTTGAGCAAATCTTCCAGTTCACCGCGCCCGTTGATCACCCGGCTCTGTGGTGATGCCCAGGCACCGAGACGGCTGCCCAGCGGACGCACCTGATAATACGCATCCGACTCCGCAGGCGTGACCTTCACCACCCGCCCTTCGATGCGCACCTGGCGTTCGAGGGTTGGCCAGAAGAAAGTCATGGCGGCGAACGGGTTGGCCGCCAGATGCTGACCCTTGGCACTGTCGTAGTTGGTGAAGAAGGTGAAGCCCTGCTCGTCCAGGCCCTTGAGCAGCAGAATGCGGCAATGCGGTCGCCCATCCTTGTCGACCGTGGCCAGGGTCATAGCGTTGGCTTCCACCGGTGGCTGTTCGGTTTTCACCGCGTCGGCAAACCACTGGTGAAACAACGCAAATGGCTCAGCCGGGGCTTGCGCCTCGGTCAGCCCATCCCGGGTGTAATCACGACGCATATCTGCCAGAGCCTGGGTCATGGCGCATTCCTTTTCGTTAGCGGATCACTTCTTGGTGGTATCGGTCGCGGCGACTTTCTTGTCGGTCGCGGCGGCTTTGGCTGGAGCAGTCTTTTTCGCTGGGGCCTTGGCCGGGGCTTTTTTGGCCGGTGCCTTGGCAGCCGCTTTTTTTACCGGAGCCTTTTTGGTTGCCGGTACAGCGGCTTTTTTCGCGGCAGGAGCCGGAGTGACCGGTTTGGCGACTGGCTTGACGTCCTGTGCCGCGACCAGGGTCACTGGCTTCGGTGCCGGCATGTTGTACTTGCTCAGCAAGGCAACCATGGTGTTCTGCGGGGTCACCAGCAGTTCAACACGACGATTCAACGCACGACCTTCAACACTGTCGTTGGCCGCACGCGGTGCTTCGGAACCCATGCCACGCAGCATCAGGCGATCACGCTGCAGGCCGCTGAGGCGGAAGATCGCGGCAACAGCCTGGGCACGTTCCTGGCTCAGCTTGATGTTGGCTGGCGCTGCGCCAGTGGTATCGCTGTGCCCAAGGACCAGCACGGCGGTTTTCGGGTCGGCTTCGAGGATTTTCGCCACGCGGGTGAACGGGCCGAGGGTGACCGGCAGCAACATGGCTGGACGATCCGGGTTGAACGAGCCTTCCACCGGCGCGGTCACGACCAGCACGTTTTCACGGCGTTCGAGTTGCAGATTGCTGTCCTTGACCGCTTCACGCAGGCGCGGCTCGTAGTCGTCGAGCCAGGCTTGGGTCACTTTCGGATCCGGCATCGGCACGGCTTTGGTGGTGGGTTGATCCTTGCCGCCGAACGGCCACCACCATTTGCCACCTGCATCGGCTTCAGCTTTGGCCACGGTGACCGGTTTTTTTGCTTCGGGGGCGACTTCAGCCTTCATGTCGGCCTTGGCCGCTTCGTCATCGGAACCGAACGGCCAGTACCATGGGCTGCTGCTTTCAGATTTGGCAACCGGTGCGGTAGCAGCCGGTTTCAAAGGCGCCGGCGCGGGTTCTTTGGCCGCCACCTTGTCGGAAGAGCCGAACGGCCACCAACTGCCGCCGTCCGCATCGTTTTTTGGGGTCTGTGCACAACCGGTGATCGCTACACACAGGGCCAGGGCGAGGGTCTTTTTAGATGACATTGAAAATCCACAAAATGAAGTAATGAAAAATCAGAGCACTTTCGCCCGGATAAACAGTCGCTTTGAAACGAAAAAACGTTCGAGGTTCCGGCCCTGGAATCCCGAATGGAACTTTACAGACAAGTGGCAAGCACCCGCGCGAGCTTTTGCGCGCGCGGATCCATCAAGACGTACGGCCCAAGGGTATTTGTCACAAAACCAAACGCGACATCATGCTCGGGGTCAGCAAAACCGATGGAGCCGCCCGCGCCCGGATGGCCGAACGCCCGTGGGCCAAGGCCGTAAGTGGCGTTGGGCACATCCGGTTGATCAAGCATGCAGCCCAGACCGAAACGGGTCTGGGTCAACAAAGTCTTGTCTTCGCCGAGGCTGTGTTCGCGGGTCAGCTCTTCGAGCATGTCGCTTTCGAGCAGGCTGCCGTCGAGCAACCCAGCGTAGAAACCGGCCAGACTGCGCGCATTCCCGTGGCCATTGGCCGCCGGTTGCTGCATGCGTCGCCACTCAGGTTTGTTGGTGCTGGTCAGCACCGACGGCGGATTGGTAAAAGCACGGGTGGTCATGGCAGTCGGTTCGCGCATGGTCACTTGCAGCAGACGTTGCGCGGCAGCATCACCAGCATTGCCCTTGCCGCGAGCGATATGCGCCACCCGGTGGAATTCTTCGTCAGCCAGACCGACGTGAAAATCCAGACCCAACGGTTTGGCGACACGAGCGACGATCGATTCACCCGGCCCACGACCGTCAGCACGGCGCAGCAATTCACCGATCAGCCAGCCATAAGTGATCGCGGCATAACCGTGACCGGTGCCCGGCGTCCACCATGGCGCTTCTGCCGCAAGGGCGTCGACCATGGTTTGCCAGTCGTAGAGCGCTTCCGGCGCCAGCAGCTCGCGCAGGGCCGGCAGACCGGCCTGGTGGCAGAGCAATTGGCGCAGGGTGATGGATTCTTTGCCGGCAGCGGCGAATTCCGGCCAGTAGCGGGCGACCGGAACGTCCAGTTGCAACTTGCCTTCGCCGACCAGTTGCAGCGCGGTGACGGCGGTGAAGGTTTTGGTGCAGGAGAACAGGTTGGCGATGGTGTCGCTGTGCCAGGCCTCAGTGCCATCCTTGTCGGCAGTGCCGGACCAGAGGTCGAGAACGGTTTCTCCACCGACCTTGATGCACAGGGCTGCGCCGCGTTCCTGGGGATCGTCGAACAGTGCGGCGAAAGCTTCGCGCACCGCTTCGAACTGAAGCTCGTAATGTCCCTGAATCTGCACCCGCAACTCCCCCGCGAAAACGCTCTACAAAGTGGCCCGCATTGTTCCAGCCCTCGAGGGATTTGGGAACAGCTGCGGGCCAGACGGTTATTTCGGAATTTTTGTTGAGGCGGCTGACGCCTTCGCGAGCAGGCTCGCTCCCACACTGGATCTGTGTATCACGGAAGATCTCCTGTGGGAGCGAGCCTGCTCCGGGCGGCGTTCAGACGAAGAACGATGACGCGGTGGCTCAGGACTCAGTGACCATTGCCGGAATGTCCACCAGCATGCCCTGCTCCCGGCCCTTTACCGGCCTCGCCTTTGCGGCCACCCTCAGCCTCATGCCCCGCTGCGGCGGCCGCTTTCTCAGCCTCTTTGCCCAACTGATCAATCGCCTGCAAATTGCTCTTGCGCACTGACTCGACAAAACCCTGATACGGCAGATCAGTCACTCCCACCAGACCGAAGTGGCCGTTCTCACCATCAAGCAGACGGCCGGTTACCGGTTGGTCCAGATACTGGAACCAATGCACGCCAACAATCGACGGTTCACTCAGCGCTTGTTTGAGGAAGTTGGCGTAGGCCGGGCCGCGATCGTCTTCCTTGGCCAGTTGCGTGACGCCGCCCCAGAACGGGCCACGATCCGCTGAGCCAAAGTTGAATTCGGTGATCATTACCGGTTTGTCCAAAGCGCCCAGTGCGGCAAAGTCATAACCATCCTGCGGTTTCAGCGTGTACATGTTGAAGCTCAGTACATCGCAATACTGCGCGCAGGACGCCACGGCTTCCGGCGTGCTGATGGCGAAGCGACCGCCAAGCAGCAACTGGTTCGGCGCATGCCATTTCAGCGAGTCGGAGATAGTTTTGAAGTAAGTGTCGGCGAAGACTTTCTGGAAATATTTGAAGTCCGCCTCGATTTCCGGATGCTCGGGATTCGGCAGCGGTGGCACGAAACCCGGGTCTTCCATCAATTCCCACGCCGGCAGATCGATGCCCCACGCCTTCGACAGCCCCGCCTGATTGCGGTACTTGTCGCGCAATTGCTTGAGGAACGCACGTTTGGCCGGTACGTCGGTGGTCATCTTCAGGGTGCCATAAGCCAGCGCATAGCGGGATTTCGGATCATCGCCGGGACCGGCCCACGCCAGTTCGTTGTCGGCGTAGTAGCCGATCAGCCACGGATCGTCGCGGTGATCGCGGGCGGCGATGGCGACAGCGCGCTCGGTGGCCATGGCGAAACGCGGATCAAACGGATCCGGCATACCACCCCACCAGTCGCTGCCGGTGCTGATGCTGGTGTAGTCACCGACGATCGACAGCGGCAAGGTGTAAGGCACACGCTCGGCATCACTTAGCGAATCGGCACTCCAGTTACCTACCGTGTTGAAGCCCCAGGCTTGCAGGCGATCGAGCGTGTGGCTGGCCCACTGTTGCTCATCGATGGTGGCCTTGCACGGCTCAGCAGCCTTTTCCGCTGTCGCTTGTACGGTTTCAGTTTTGGCTGCCTCAGCGACGCCGGACTTCGGCTCGGCAGCCACAGACACAGGTTCTGCGGCTTTCTCGGCGGCCGTTTCAGCGGCGGCAGACTTGGCCGCTTCGGCGACTCCGGACTTGCTCTCACTGTCGGCTTTGCACGGTTCACCGTACACGCGCTGCAGGTTGGCGCCATAGAAGTCGTACCAGCGCCCGTTGCCGTATCCCCGGCCCTGATCAACACCGTTGCCGCCACGGTTGTCACCCTCGCCAAAATGCTTGGCCAACGGTTCATCAGGTTTAGGCAGGGATTCAAACATGTACTCACGACCGGCCACGTAGGTCTGGTTGACCTGCGGGCTGACGGTGTTCACGCCCAGCGAGTAAAACGGATGACCTTCAGGCGTGACCAGATACCAGCGGCCATCACGCTTTTCAGTACGGAAGAAACCGCTGGCCTTGAACGCCGGGCCTTTGTTCCAGCCACCAAATTTGTCCAGCGAGGACTTCTCACGCTCGGCCAGCCAGATTTTCAGTTGTTGCTGTTCCTTGGCGGCGGCGAATTTCAGTTGTTCATCGTTGCTGACCTTTTCCGGCCACTTGCTGCGGGTCGATTGCCCGTAGGCGTCGACCAGATTGCCGTAAACGGCCTGGGTGACCGATTCGCCGTCCTGCACACCGAAACGCTCCAGCAGCAAACTCTGCGCGACTTTCGGCTGATCCATCGACAGGCTCACCGAGACCACTTGGCTGCGGTCGATCTCACCGCTGCTGCTGGCGAGCAGTATCCGTTGACCATCGACCGTCATCGGCATCGGCGGCCCGGCTTTCATGCCTTGACTCAGCGGTGTCGACGCGACCAGCGGCACCAACAGGGTTTGCGCAGGCCCGGCCGGCAGGTCGACGCGGCTGACCAGGGTGCGGCCGTCGTTGCTCTGGATCTGTACGTAGACCGTCACCGCCCAGTCCATTGCGCTCTGCAATCGCAGGGTCATCATGCCCGACTGCGACCAGTCCCAAGCGCCGGTCTGCGGCGTGAGCCGCAAGGTCGGGCGCGCCACCGGGTTGAACGTCACCCGGCGCAGCACTTCGCCCTCAGGCGTTTGCTCGGCGTTGGCTTGCGGCAGATCAGCGTTTTCAGTGGCGATTTTCACCACGTCGGCAGGACGGACAAAGTTGAACAGGGTCTGCTGACCGGCGGGCGCTGCCAGCAACGGGGCAGCGAAGATCAAGGCAAATACGGCAGGCAACGAACGGCGGATCATAAGAACGGAGTTCTCCCTAACGACCAACAATGGCCAATGGAAAAGCGATGGCAGAGAGATAGACAACACGGCGGGCAAAACTGCCCACCGTTGTCTCAGGATATTTCACGACGGAAAGGAGGCAACGCATTGAGGATCGCCTTGCCATAGCGCTGGGTGACCAGGCGCCGATCGAGCAAGGTGATGGTGCCGCGGTCTTCTTCGGTGCGCAGCAGACGCCCGCAAGCCTGAACCAGCTTCAGCGAAGCGTCGGGCACGGAGATTTCCATGAACGGATTGCCGCCACGGGCCTCGATCCATTCCGACAACGCCGCTTCGACCGGATCGTCCGGGACCGAGAACGGGATCTTGGCGATTACCACGTGTTCACAGTACGCACCCGGCAAGTCGACACCTTCGGCGAAACTGGCCAGACCGAACAGCACGCTGGAATCACCGCCATCGACCCGTGCCTTGTGCTTGTTCAGGGTTTCCTGTTTCGACAGGTTGCCTTGAATGAACACTTGCTTGCGCCAGTCGCGGTCGAGACCGTCGAACACGTCCTGCATCTGTTTGCGCGAGGAGAACAACACCAGGGTGCCCCGCGAGCCTTCGACTAGATCGGGCAACTCACGGATGATCGCTGCCGTGTGTGCGGCGGCATCGCGTGGATCGGCTTTCATGTCCGGCACCCGCAACACACCGGCGTCGGCATGATGGAACGGGCTCGGCACCACAGCAGTGACGGCCTTTTTCGGCAGGCCGGCGCGCATGCGGAAGCGGTCGAAAGTGCCCAGCGCCGTGAGGGTCGCCGAGGTCACCAGGCAGCCGTAAGCCACGTTCCACAAGCTGCGGCGCAAGGTTTCCGCCGCCAGGATCGGGCTGGCATTGACCTCGATATCGAACAGCGAACCGCTTTCGGCCAGGGTCAGCCAACGCGCCATCGGCGGGCTGTCTTCCGGGTCTTCGGCGGTGAACGCAGTCCACAGCTCCCAGTTGCCGGAGGCTCGCGACAACAGGCTGCCGAACAGCGGATACCATTCCTCAGCCTGATTGCTGGCGATGCCGATGTTGACCTCGCCGTCCATGCCTTCCTTAAGCAGGTCGGTCAGACGGGTGAACAGATCGTTGAGACGGGAAAAACCTTTTTTCAGCTCGATGCCCATTTCGCGCATGTGCTCGGGAATCACCCCGGCGACGAAGCGATGCCGTGGCCGTTCGCGCCCCTCGACGTCTTCGCCGGGTTTGAAATCGGCAACCTGCTCACAGGCGCTGAACATGAACTGTTGCTGAGCCTTGATCTCACGCGCCAGTTCCGGCACTTGTTCGATCAATTTGCCAAGATCGCCCGGCAGCGGATGCTGGGCCAGCAGTTTGGTCAGGTTCTTCGCGGTGGTTTCCAGCCAGTCGGCGGTGGAACGCAGGCGCGTGTAATGGGCGAAGTGGCCGATGGCCTTGTCCGGCAGGTGATGGCCTTCGTCGAACACGTAAATGGTGTCGCGCGGATCCGGCAACACCGCGCCGCCGCCCAGTGCCAGGTCAGCCAGGACCATGTCGTGGTTGGTGACGATCACGTCGACCTTGCCCATGCCTTCGCGAGCCTTGTAGAAGGCGCACTGGCCGAAGTTCGGGCAATGGCGGTTGGTGCACTGGCTGTGATCGGTGGTCAGGCGCGCCCAGTCAGCGTCTTCCAGCGCATTCGGCCAGCTGTCGCGGTCGCCGTCCCATTTATTGCCGGCGAGCTTTTCGATCATGCTGGTGAACAGCTTCTGACTGGCCTCATCAACCTCGATCTTGAAGCCTTCTTCTTCGAACAGCTGCGCGGTGGCGGTTTGTGCGTGGCCTTCCTGCAAGAGCATGTCGAGCTTGGACAGGCACATGTAGCGGCCACGGCCCTTGGCCAGAGCGAAGCTGAAGTTCAGCCCGCTGTTGCGCATCAGGTCGGGCAAGTCCTTGTAGACGATCTGCTCTTGCAGGGCCACGGTCGCAGTGGCGATGACCAAGCGTTTGCCGGCCAGTTTGGCGGTGGGGATCGCGGCCAGGCTGTAGGCCACTGTCTTGCCGGTACCGGTGCCGGCTTCCACCGCGACAATCGCGGGGTCGCCACTGCGCCGGCCTTCGTCGTCGGTGTCGATATCCCCGAGGACTTTGGCGATTTCAGCAATCATCAGGCGCTGGCCGTAACGCGGTTTGAGGCTCTTGGCCTCTAGAAAACGCGAATAGGCGCCCTGGATCGTGGTTTTGAGTTCAGTACTGATCATGGATTGTCGGGCGCAAAAAACGCTGGATAAATTTTCAGTGGTTTCGGATGGCGGCTATCATACCCCGCTAATTAATCCCGCGCAGAACGGAGTGCCCCAATGACACCTTTTAGCCTCGTTTACCCCCTGCATGTGCTGTCCGCCCTGGTGTGGGTCGGCGGCATGTTTTTCGCCTGGATGGTCCTGCGCCCCGCTGCTGTGAAGGCCCTCGACGGCCCAGCCCGCCTCACCTTGTGGGTGGAAGTGTTCCAAGGTTTTTTTCGGTGGGTCTGGGTCGCGGTGATTCTGTTGCCGATCAGCGGCGTGGGCATGTTGCATTTGCAGCAGGTCGGGTTTGAGACCGCGCCGAAGTATGTGCAGGTGATGATGGGCTTGTATGTGGTGATGACGGCGCTGTTTATCCGCATTCAGGGGTTGATGTTGCCTGAACTGCGTACGGTGGTGGAGGCGAAGGACTGGCCGGCGGGTGCGGCGGTGCTGGGGCGAATTCGCCGGGTGGTGGGGCTTAATCTGATTGTCGGGCTGGTGCTGGTGGCGATTGCCGCGGCTCGGCCGATATTCTGAAATTGGGGACTGAGATCAAAAGCCCCTCACCCTAACCCTCCCGAAACGTCGGACCGCCCGTAGGGAGAGGGGACTGAATGGGGGATATTGAAGAGTTACGCCGACCTGAAGGATTAGCTTTGAATCCATAGTCGACACGGTTTTTCAGGTCGATGGATAGCCTGAGTCACCTCGGTCGGCCCCCTCTCCCTACGGGCGGTCCGACGTTTCGGGAGGGCTGGGGTGAGGGTCTGCCTTTACAGGCGCTGCACGGTCACAGCCCCCGCCGCCCCCACCGGCCCAGGCTGGCCATCCGCCCCGGCCTTGCCGTTCTTGCCACCATCGGCGCGATACACCAGGCAGCCCTTGGACTTGCCGCCCTTGCCTGCTTTGCCGCCAACACCCGCCGGGCCACCGTTGCCACCCGCCACATTGACCTTGATCAGCTCAGCCGGAAACTCGCGCGGCACTTCCAGCCGCACCAGCGCACCCGGAGCGCCCGGTTGGCCATCACTGCCGTTGCTGCCATCAAAACCATGCCCGGCCGAACCATAAGTGCAGCCCGGGTCTTCGCCGTTACCGCCGTCAAGGCCGACAAAGCCCGGCGCACCGGTGCCGCCACGGGCATCGACCAACAGCTGCGGCGCGTTCAACGCCTTGAATTGCAGATTCAGATTACGTCCGGCACGGGCAGCTTTTTCATACGTCCCCGGCGCCCCGCGCGCGGTGATCTGGCTGCCGTCGCTCAGCTCTGCGCGAACGACCTTCATGTCCAAAGCGTTCTCGCCCGGAACGATCGCGATGCGTGCTTCATGGCCAAGACGTAGTTCACCGACACTCAACTCGGTCACGTTCGCCGGAATCAACAGCGTGCCGTAATCGGCCACTTCGAGTTTTTCCAGCTGCAAGGTGCTGGCGGTATTGGGCAAACGCATCAGCGAGTTGGTCTCAACACTGACCACCTGGGCACAGGCCAATGGACTGATGAATGCAGCGAGCAAGCAGAGTTTACGCATGGGAAGAAGCCTCCGGAGCGGCCGGGGCCGGGATGGTTTGCAGGTGAAATACGCCGAACAGCAGGATGCGGCCACGGTCACGCCAAGGGTGCGGGCGACCTTGGAGGCTGCGATTGCACAGCAGCACTTCGAATAGATGAATCAGCAACAACAGACCGCCGGCCAGATTGACCAGCAGATGCAACGGATGTACGAACGGCACCAACTGATTGGCCAGTACCACGCAGCAGAACAGCAGGGTCAACAACCGCCCCAGCCCCCAGAACACTTTCATACTCTCCCCCGTGTTGCGAATTATTCTTTGGGCGCACAGTAACGGCTTCTGCGGGGGATAAGCCAGAGGGAAAAATGAAAAAACTTCGATCGTCTGCCAAATGGCTGCCGAAACGACGCTGATCGTCGCCCGGCAGCTCTAGCCTGCGCCCTACAGACGCGTCCTAACGGTTGATGTGCAACTCCACACGCCGGTTCTGCGCACGACCTTCATCGGTGGCGTTATCGGCAACCGGCTC
This sequence comes from Pseudomonas sp. ok266, assembly GCF_900110195.1. Lineage (NCBI taxonomy): Bacteria > Pseudomonadati > Pseudomonadota > Gammaproteobacteria > Pseudomonadales > Pseudomonadaceae > Pseudomonas > Pseudomonas sp. ok266. The sequence goes on from NZ_FOCU01000013.1 coordinate 251,199, forward strand.
GCTTTCACCGCGCCCTTCACTGGTGAGTTTGTTGGGCGCCAGCCCCTGGCTCAGCAGATATGTGGCGACACTGCTTGCACGCCGTTCCGACAAGGCCTGGTTGTACGCATCCGAACCTTTGCTGTCGGTGTGACCAATGACCTTGATGCTCACCACGTCGGCATTGCGCAGTTTGTCCATCAGCGTATCGAGCTGGGCTTTCGCCGCCGGGGTCAGGTCGGATTTGTCGAAATCGAACAGCACGTTGCCGGCATCGCTGAGGGTGATGACTTCAGTTTGCGGTGCAGGCTCCGGCACTTTTTCCGTGACCGGGTATTGCGGCAACGGGCAACCACGGTGATCGACCGGGGTATTTTCCGGGGTGTCCGGGCAACGGTCGCGGCGGTCGAATACACCGTCGCCGTCTTCATCGCCGTCCTGGGCGTAACAGATCAGTCCGCCGGTAAGAATCCCCAGCGCTGCGCCGCCGCCGGCCCAGCCGCCACTTTCAATGGCGCCGAGACCGCCACCGACCAGCCCGCCGATAAGGCTGCAGATCGGCCACGTACGTTGATTGAGGGGTGCAGTGCCATCGCTGTGGGTGGCGCAACCGGTGAGCAAGCTGCCTAGCAGCAGCACCGGCAAGACGGACCTTGAGAAAACAGTCATTGTGAAAGCTCCTGTGTCACCGGCCCATACCGGTTACACAGGAGTAAAGACCCGCATCCGCGACTGCACAAGCCGCGGATGCGAGAGGGGCTTAACGCTGGATTTTGATTTCGGTACGACGGTTTTGTGCGCGACCGTCAGCGGTTTTGTTATCGGCCACTGGTTGGCTTTCACCCATGCCGGACACCGAAACGAAGCTGGCGCGTGGCACACCCTGCTGGATCAGGTACTCCACCACCGAGTGCGCACGACGATCCGACAGTTTCTTGTTGTAGGCATCGCTGCCCACACTGTCGGTGTGACCGGTCACAGTCAGTTGCGCCGTCGAGGATTCCTGTTTCAGGCGGGTGGCGACCTTGTCGAGCACTTGCTTGTCAGGGCCGGTCAGCGTGGCTTTGTCGAACTGGAAGTGCACATCACGGATAACAATGGTTTCTTCCTTGACCACTACAGCTTCTTCGACCACGGGTGCAGGCGCTGGTGGAGGGCAACCGTCAGCGTCGACCTGTACGCCTTTAGGCGTGCCCGGGCACTTGTCGCGACTGTCCGGCACGCCATCGCCGTCTTCGTCGCCATCGCCGTGAACCCAGCAATAGGCCGCTGCCGTGCCACCGACCAGCAACGCACCGTAGCCGGCCCATGCCGAACTTTCGGTTGCGCCGAGACCGGCACCGACGACACCACCGACCGCCGCACAGGTCGGCCAGTCGGTTTTCTGCAAACCTGCGCAACCAGTCAACACACTGGTTAGCAGAATCAAAGGTAATGCTGTCCGAACTATGCTCATCTGGTTTTCTCCTGAGGGATCGGCTTAGAACCGATTCAGGGAGTAAAGACCGGAGTTTTAATCTCCGCCAGCAATAGGCCACCGCTGTTTGCGAGCCTGTTCACAGGACTTCGGCACATTTACCCGAAACGGGCGGAACAGGGCGCTTTGCCGCCACCGTCAGGCAGGCTAGTCTTGGCGGTCTGATTGAGGAGCTTCGATGAACGTCGCCATTTCTTCCCGCACGCCGCAACAGGCGTTAGCCGCTTTGCTGGATCGCTACGCCCCGGCGCGGCTGTTGCTGATCGGCGCCAGCGAATTTCCAGCCCTGAACGCCTTTAAAGAGGCACATCCAGACACCGTCGTCGCCCATGCGGCGCCGGGCGCATTGCCTGCCGAACTGGCGGCACAGCGTTTCGATCTGGCGCTGGTGGTCGATTGCCTGGAACATTTGCCCAAACGCGATGGCCTGAACCTGTTGGGCGGGATTCGCAATCTCAACGCCAGCCGCATCGCCGTGCTGGCGGATCTGGCGGCCAGCGGCTGGCAGGAAACCGACTTCTATTCACTGGCGCTGCAAGCCAGTGAACGTTTTCAACGCGACGATCAAGTGCTGACCCTGTTCACCTATGATCTGCTTGAATACAAACAAGTCCCCGACTGGCTCAACTCACGGTTCTGGGCCAATCCGGAAAACTTCGGGAAATACTGGTGGTAATGCAATGAGTACAGCCATTTGCCCGTGCGGCAGCGGCAATCTGCTGGAGGCCTGCTGCGGCCATTATCACGACGGCCATCCGGCACCGTGCGCCGAAGCGCTGATGCGTTCGCGCTACAGCGCCTATGTGCTGGGGCTGATCGACTATCTGGTGGCGACCACCCTGCCCGCCCAGCAAGCGGGCCTCAATCGCCAATCGATCACCGACTGGAGTGCGCAGAGCACCTGGCTCGGCCTTGAAGTCGAGAGCTCGGAAGTCTTCGGTGGCCAGCCGGAACACGCTTTCGTCACCTTCACCGCGCGCTGGCATGACGGTCAGGGCGAGCATAGCCATCGCGAGCGTTCGTCGTTCGTGCAGAACGCCGGGCGCTGGTACTTCATCGACCCGACGGTGCAGTTGAAGCTGGGGCGCAATGACAGTTGCCCGTGCGCCAGTGGGCAGAAGTTCAAGAAGTGCTGTGCGGGATATTTCGGCGCTTAAGATCAAAAGATCGCAGCCTGCGGCAGCTCCTGCACAGGATTTGCGCTTCGCCTGTAGGCGCTGCCGAAGACTGCGATCTTTTAGCGGCTAGACTGCCAGCAAAGGGAGAAAACCATGCTCGGTCGCTGGCGCACACTACATTTTCTGTTTTTGATGCTGATCCTGAACCTCGGCGGTTGCGCGTCGTGGTTCAGCGATGACAGCGTCGACCCCGCCGTGCATCTGGTGAAAGTCGAAGTGGTGCGCGCCAAATTGCTTGAACAGAAATTCATCCTGCACTTTCGCGTCGATAACCCCAACGATAGCGACCTGACCGTGCGCGGCCTCGAATACCGTATTCATCTTGCCGACATACTGCTGGCCGAGGGTGAGCATGAACACTGGTTTACGGTCGGACCAAAACGCAGTGCCTACTTCAAAGTGCCGATCCGCACCAACCTGTGGCCCCGGGTAAAAGATGTGGTGAAAATGCTGAAAAGCTCGAATCAACAGATTCCCTATCGCTTGCAGGGTGAGATGGAAACCGGTTTATTCATCGCCCACTACGTGCACCTTGAGCGCAATGGCGTGATAATCCCCGCCGATTTAATTCCGGAGCAACACCGATGACCCAGCAACCTCATGTCCATGGCCCTGACTGCAATCACGATCATGACCATCATCACGAACATGACCACGGCCACGTGCACGGCCCGAACTGCGGCCACGCCCACCAGGAACCGGTGCGCAACGCCCTGAAAGACGTCGGCCGCAACGACCCGTGCCCATGCGGCAACGGCAAGAAATTCAAGAAGTGCCACGGGGCGTGATGCCCGGGGCGAAGACCCTCTTCGCCTGACCTGCCGCCTTCGCGAGCAAGCTCGCTCCCACAGTCAATCGAGTTCCTCCAGTTGGAATGCAATCCCTGTAGGAGTGAGCCTGCTCGCGATGAGGCCGGCACATGCAACATCGTTGTCGCCTGAGCGGGTTTCTTCAGTTGCAATGCGTTCCCCTGTGGGAGCGAGCTTGCTCGCGAAGGGGCCGGCACATACGGTGAAGTTTTTCAGCCGGCCACCAGAATCTGTGCAGAACTGACTACCGTCGCATACTCCCCCTGCAAATTCCCCAGCGACATTCCGTGCACCTCTTCCGCCGTACGCAATGTGCCGAAATAATCGGCCTTGTCGAAGGTGAAACAGGCATCCTCCGCCACCCACGCATCAAACCCCAGATTCCCCGCCGTGCGCGCCGTCGATTCCACGGAGTTGTTAGTGGCCACGCCGACAATAACCAATTGCCCGATCCCCGCATCTCGCAACCGCGCCTCTAACCCGGTGGCACAAAACGCATCCGGCACCTGTTTCTGAATCAGCCATTCGCCGTCCTGCGGCAAAAACCTCTCCTGAAACTCCACGCCTTCCTGCTCCGGCCAAAACACCGAATCCGGTTCACGCGAAAGATGCTGCACATGAATCACCGGCCTTGTGCTACGCCGCCACAGCCCCAGCAGATCAAGGATTCGCTCTTCCGCCTGAGGATTATTTCTTCGCCCCAAACGCGGCTGCAGGATGCCTTTTTGCTGGTCGATGATGATCAGTGCAGCGTTGGCCTGAAGCTCCATGGCGATTTTTCTCATGCAGAGTCATTGAATTCTGCGCAGTTCAGCATCACCTCTTCCTACTAAGCAAGCTATCGAACGCACACGGGACGACCTGACGCCGGCGTTTGCTGTCCGCACGCAAGTCCATTTCTGCTTTGGAGTTCTCCATGATAGACCTGTATTACTGGACCACCCCCAACGGCCACAAGATCTCTCTGTTCCTCGAAGAAGCCGGCCTGCCGTACAACGTGCACCCGATCAACATCGGTCAGGGTGAGCAGTTTCAGCCACACTTTCTGAAAATCGCCCCGAACAACCGCATCCCGGCCATCGTCGATCATGAACCGGCCGATGGCGGCGAACCGTTGTCGCTGTTCGAATCCGGGGCGATTCTTTTGTATCTGGCGGAGAAGACCGGGAAGTTTCTGCCCCAAGACCTGCGCGGTCGGCAAACGGCGCTGCAATGGCTGTTCTGGCAAATGGGCGGACTGGGGCCGATGGCCGGCCAGAATCACCACTTCAGCCAGTTCGCCCCGGAGAAAATCCCCTACGCGATCAAGCGCTACATCGACGAGACCGCGCGGTTGTATGGCGTATTGAACAAGCAACTGGCTGATAACGAATTCGTCGCCGGCAGCGAATACAGCATTGCCGACATGGCGATCTATCCGTGGATCGTCTCGCACAAATGGCAAAGCCAGAACCTTGAAGACTTCGCGCATGTGCAGCGCTGGTTCAACCACATCAAGGATCGCCCGGCGACGGTGAAGGCCTACGCGTTGGTGCAGAAAATCAATCCACCGAAGGCTTGATTGAACGGCAAAAGATCGCAGCCTTCGGCAGCTCCTACAGGGGAATGCATGCTTATGCAGGAGCTGCCGCAGGCTGCGATCTTTTCCATTCGACAGAAATACGCAAATAACCCCCGCCCCCGCTTGCGCGGCCACCTCCTGCTCACTAACGTAGCGCCTTTACTGACGCTACCCCCCGCAGGAGCTTTGCCATGGCCTCGCCAGCCCTCACACATTTTCTTCCCCGGTTCGGCGTTGCCGCAGCAGTGGCCGGTGTTTTGGGCCTGTCCGGTTGCCAGACCTGGAATGCTCAGGACACCCTCCCGCCGACCTCCGGCGTGCAACCGCTCAAGGGTCTGGCGCAGAACGTGTCGGTACGTCGCAATGCCATGGGCATGCCGCTGATCGAGAGCAACACGTTCCATGACGCACTGTTCAGCCTCGGTTACGTCCACGCCAGCGATCGCATCAACCAGATGGTGACCTTGCGCCTGTTGGCGCAGGGCCGTCTGGCGGAAATGTCCGGCGCGTCAATGCTCGACGCCGACCGCTACATGCGCGCGGTCAATCTGAAGAAAAGCGCTGGCGAGCTGTACAAGGCTTCGTCGCCACGCCTCAAGCGCTTCTTCGAAGTCTATGCACGAGGCGTCAACGCCTACCTGTTCCGCTACGCCGACAAGCTGCCGGGCGACCTCGCCTCCAGCGGCTACAAGCCTGAGTATTGGAAGCCGGAAGACTCGGCGCTGATTTTCGCCCTGCTGAATTTCAGCCAGTCAGCCAATCTGCCGGAAGAGATTTCCTCGCTGGTGCTGGCGCAAACCGTCACCACCGACAAACTCGCCTGGCTGACGCCGTCCGCGCCTGACGAAAACCTGCCACTGGCCGAGGCCGACAAGCTGCAAGGGCTCAAGCTCAACGGGCAGATCCCCGGCCTGACCGAACTGAGCAACGCCAGCCAGCAACTGTCGGCGCTGAACCTGCTCGGCACCCCGTCTTCGAACAACTGGGCGATCGCCCCGCAACGCAGCCGCAGCGGCAAGAGCCTGCTGGCCAGTGACGCCCATGGGCCGCTGGCCGCGCCTTCGCTGTGGAGTTTCGTGCAGATCCGCGCACCGAAATATCAGGCCGCCGGCGTCACCGTTGCCGGTCTGCCGATGGTCCTCGGCGGTTTCAACGGCAAAGTCGCGTGGAGCATGACCAGCGTGCTCGGCGACAACCAGGATCTGTTTCTGGAAAAAATTCGCCGTCAGGGCAGCAGCCTGACCTACGAGGTCAACGGCAAATGGCAGCCGCTGGGCGTGCGCAACGAAACCTACTTCGTCAAAGGCCAACGGCCGATTCGCGAAGCGGTGTACGAAACCCGCCACGGCGCATTGCTCAACAGTGCTCAGGCGGCCGCGCAAGGCAGCGGTTTCGGCCTGGCCTTGCAGACCCCGAGCTTCACCGACGACAAGTCGCTGGATGCGTTTTTTGATCTGACCCGCGCGCAAACCGTTGAACGCGCTTCCGACGCGAGCCGCGAGATCCGCGCCATCGCCCTGAATCTGGTGTTCGCCGATGCGAGCAACATCGGTTGGCAGGTCACCGGGCGTTTCCCCAACCGCCGCGAAGGCGAAGGCTTGCTGCCGTCGCCGGGCTGGGAAGGTCGCTACGACTGGGACGGTTACGCCGACCCGATGCTGCATCCGTACGATCAGGATCCGGCGCAAGGTTGGCTCGGCACCGCCAACCAGCGTGTGATTCCTCACGGTTACGGCATGCAACTGTCGAACTCTTGGGCGGCGCCGGAACGTGGCGAACGTCTGGCGGAACTGGCCGGCAGCGGCAAGCACGACAGCCGCAGCGTGATCGCCATGCAGTACGACCAGACCACCACCTTCGCCGCCAAGTTGAAGAAAGTCTTCGAAGCACCGGGCATGAAGCAGCCGCTGAAACAGGCGATCGATGCCCTGCCGGAAGCGGATCGCAGCAAGGCGCGCGAAGCGTTCACGCGGTTGATGGCGTTCGACGGCAAGCTCAGCCCGACCTCGGCGGATGCGGCGATCTACGAACTGTTCCTGCAAGAAAGCATGAAGCAGATCTTCCTCGATGAGCTCGGTCCGGAATCGAGTCCTGCGTGGAAGGCGTTTATCGCCAATGGTGATCTGTCTTACGCGGCGCAGGCTGACCATCTGTTGGGACGTGAGGACAGTCCGTTCTGGGATGACCTGCGCACGCCGCAGAAAGAAGACAAAGCGGTGATTCTTGCCCGTAGCTTCGCGGCGGCGATCAGCGCTGGCGAGAGCCAGTTGGGCGGCGATCACCGCGCCTGGCAATGGGGCAAGCTGCACAGTTATGCCTGGAAGAACAGCAATGGACAGACTGTGCGCGGACCACTGGCGGCCGGTGGCGATCACACCACGTTGAACACGTCGGCGTTCGCCTGGGGTCAGGATTTCACCACGACGCGTGCGCCATCGATGCGTTTCATCGTCGACTTCGGCCAGGCTGAACCGCTGATGGGGCAGAACGGTACGGGGCAGTCGGGTAATCCGGTGAGTCCGAACTACCTCAATGGCATCGATGCGTGGCTGAAGGGGCAATACATCGGCTTGCCGATGCAGCCGCAGAACTTTGACCGGGTCTACGGCAAGACCCGTCTGACGCTTACTCCCGGCAAATAGCTGTACATCAAAAGCCCCTCACCCTAACCCTCTCCCGGAGGGAGAGGGGACTGATTGGGGGATGCTTGAGTCATACGCCGACCTGAACGTGCACTGCCGAATCCAGAATCAACTCGGTCTTTCAGGTCGATGTAGCTGGCCAGACACCTCAGTCGGCCCCCTCTCCCTCCGGGAGAGGGCTGGGGTGAGGGGCTTTTGATCTGGTCCAGAATCTGTGTTCGACTCGGTATTT
>NZ_FOCU01000020.1:0-75605 GCF_900110195.1 Pseudomonas sp. ok266
CATAACTCATTGAATCTCAAGGAGTTTTCCGTTTCGACTGCGCCGGAAGTGGGGCGAATTATAGACATCTGAAATTCGCCGTCAACACTTATTTTCAGAAATCACTCAGATTTCAGTGTGATACGCGCAAACGCCTTCTTGCCAGCCTGACAAACGTGGGTCGCGCCCAGTACATATATAAAGGAGCGATCAACGACTGCACCATCGATGCGCACACCACCAGACGCCAACAGATCACGCGCTGCCGCCGAGTTCTTCACCAACCCTGCCTTATTAAGGACAGCAGCGATCGGCATATCCTCAGTAGAGGCCAACTCGATCTCTGGCAGATCATCCGGCAACTCGCCATCTTTCATACGGTTACCCGCCGCACGATGGGCATTGGCAGCAGCCTCTTCGCCATGGAAGCGCGCAACGATCTCTTCAGCCAGTTTGATTTTGACATCGCGCGGATTAGCACCCGCCTCAACATCAGCGCGCAGTGCATTGATCTCATCCATCGAGCGAAAGCTGAGAAGCTCGAAGTAACGCCACATCAATGCATCCGGAATCGAAACCAGCTTGCTATACATGACGCCCGGCGCTTCCTGGATACCGACGTAGTTGCCCAAGGATTTGGACATCTTCTTCACGCCATCCAGACCTTCGAGCAGCGGCATGGTCAAAATGCATTGAGCCTCTTGACCATAACCACGCTGCAACTCACGCCCCATCAGCAAGTTGAACTTCTGATCGGTACCACCCAGCTCGACATCCGCCCGAAGCGCAACCGAATCGTATCCCTGCACCAGCGGATAGAGGAACTCGTGAATAGCGATTGGCTGATTGGTGGTGTAGCGCTTATCGAAGTCGTCACGCTCAAGCATGCGCGCCACGGTGTACTGAGAGGTCAGGCGGATGAAGTCCGCCGGCCCCATCTGGTCCATCCAGGTGGAGTTGAACGCAACTTCGGTTTTCGCCGGATCAAGAATCTTGAACACCTGCGTCTTGTAAGTCTCGGCGTTTTCCAGAACCTGCTCGCGAGTCAACGGAGGACGCGTAGCACTCTTGCCGCTCGGATCACCGATCATTCCGGTGAAGTCACCTATAAGGAAGATAACCTGATGCCCCAGCTCCTGGAACTGGCGCAGCTTATTAATAAGCACTGTGTGACCCAAATGCAGATCAGGAGCGGTCGGATCGAAACCAGCCTTGATACGCAGCGGTTGGCCGCGCTTGAGCTTCTCGATCAGCTCGGACTCGACCAATAGTTCTTCCGCACCACGTTTAATCAGCGCTAGCTGCTCTTCAACCGACTTCATAACAGACCCGCAAGGCTCAGATTCAAAGGGAACCAACCATACAAGATCGTGCACCAATTACAAGTTTTGCCCGGCGCACGGACACCAATCCACAAACGCGGCGTCTGCAGACTTGCTTCAGAGATGATTTGGTTATATTTTATACAGTTATTTCATCTTCATCATGTCATTCATCTTTTCCAATTCATCTTTTTTCAAAGTCAAAATTACTTATGACCACAGAACCGTCTAAAGCACCTCCGCTTTACCCGAAGACCCACCTGCTCGCCGCAAGTGGAATCGCCGCCCTTCTCAGCCTGGCACTCCTGGTATTCCCTTCCAGTGATGTTGAAGCCAAAAAGACGACCCTGAGCCTTGAACTGGAAAGTCCTGCTGAACAGCTGACACAAGATCAAGACGCCGCTGACGCAGCTCAAGCCACAAATGAGCCCGTAGCTTCGCCATTTGCTCAAATCGAAAACAGTAGCGAAAACACCCCGCAAACCGCAGAGGCTGCACCTGCGCCAGCCGCCGAAAAGCCAAAAGCGCCTGGCCATCGCGAGGTCATTGTTGCCAAGGGCGATACCCTGTCGACCCTGTTCGAAAAGGTCGGCCTGCCTGCCGCCTCCGTTCACGAAGTCCTGGCCAGCGACAAACAAGCCAAACAGTTCAGCCAACTCAAGCATGGCCAGAAGCTCGAATTCGAATTGACCCCTGACGGCCAACTGACCAGTTTGCACAGCAAGGTCAGTGACGTCGAAACCATTACCCTGACCAAGAATGACAAGGGTTATGCCTTCAACCGGGTTACCGCAAAACCAACCGTTCGAACTGCTTACGTCCATGGCGTAATCAATAGCTCGCTCTCACAATCAGCAGCCCGTGCCGGTCTCTCCCATAGTCTGACCATGGATATGGCCAGCGTCTTTGGCTACGACGTCGATTTCGCTCAAGACATCCGCCAGGGTGACGAATTCGATGTGATCTACGAGCAGAAAGTGGTCAACGGCAAAGCCGTCGGCACCGGACCTATCCTGTCCGCTCGCTTTACTAACCGCGGCAAGACCTACACCGCCGTGCGTTACACCAACAAGCAAGGCAACAGCAGCTACTACACCGCTGACGGCAACAGCATGCGCAAGGCGTTCATCCGTACTCCGGTGGATTTCGCCCGCATCAGTTCGAAGTTCTCAATGGGCCGCAAGCACCCGATCCTCAACAAGATTCGCGCCCACAAAGGTGTTGATTACGCTGCGCCGCGCGGCACGCCAATCAAGGCTGCCGGTGACGGTAAAGTGTTGCTGGCCGGACGTCGTGGTGGCTACGGCAACACGGTGATCATCCAGCATGGCAACACCTACCGCACGCTGTACGGCCACATGCAAGGCTTCGCCAAAGGCGTGAAGACTGGCGGCTCCGTTAAGCAAGGCCAAGTCATCGGCTACATCGGCACCACCGGCCTCTCGACCGGCCCGCACTTGCACTATGAGTTCCAGGTCAACGGCGTTCACGTCGATCCGCTGGGACAGAAGCTGCCAATGGCTGATCCAATTGCCAAAGCCGAACGCGCTCGCTTCCTTGCACAGAGCCAGCCGCTGATGGCGCGCATGGATCAAGAGAAAGCCACCATGCTGGCTTCGAGCAAGCGCTAAGTCATGGCCCTGTATATCGGCGTGATGTCCGGAACCAGCCTCGACGGTCTGGACATTGCCCTGATCGAACAGACTTCGGCGATCAAACTGGTCGCCACCCACTACATCCCCATGCCTGAATCCCTGCGCGCCGAGCTGCTTGGCTTGTGCGCCAGCGGTCCTGACGAAATCGCCCGCTCGGCAATTGCCCAGCAGAACTGGGTGACACTCGCGGCGCAGGGCATTCATACCCTCCTCGATCAGCAGCGACTCAAACCGCAAGACATTCGGGCGATAGGCAGCCACGGCCAGACCATTCGCCATGAGCCTGCACGCGGTTTCACCGTGCAGATCGGCAACCCCGCTCTGCTGACCGAACTGACCGGTATCACCGTAGTCAGCGATTTCCGCAGTCGCGATGTGGCGGCCGGAGGCCAAGGCGCTCCGCTGGTACCTGCATTTCATGAAGCGTTATTTGAAGAGCGTACCGGTAACCAGGCCGTCTTGAATGTCGGCGGCTTCAGCAATCTGAGTCTGATTGAGCCGACCAAACCTGTAGCCGGTTTCGACTGCGGCCCCGGGAATGTGCTGATGGACGCCTGGATTCACCAGCAGCGCGGCGAAAACTATGATCGCAATGGCGACTGGGCTAAAACAGGTTCAGTCGAGCCGACACTGCTAAACGCACTCCTCAGCGATCCGTTCTTCGTCACCAAGGGGCCGAAAAGTACCGGCCGAGAAGTGTTCAACCTGCCCTGGCTGGAACAACATCTCTCGCACCTGCCAACCTTTGCTGCCGAGAACGTGCAAGCGACGCTGCTTGAGCTGACCGCGTTGACGATCATTGAATCTTTGCAAAACGCTCAAACCGATACTCAGGAACTGTTGGTCTGCGGCGGCGGCGCGCACAACGCCACGCTGATGAAGCGTCTGGCCGAGCTGCTGCCGACCACCAAAGTCGCCAGCACTGCCACTCACGGCGTTGACCCGGACTGGGTCGAAGCCATGGCCTTCGCCTGGCTGGCCCATTGCTGCCTAGAAGGCATCGCCGCCAACCGCCCAAGCGTCACCGGCGCACGCGGGCTGCGGATACTTGGCGCTATCTACCCTGCTTAAAGATTAAGCACAGCAAAACGCCGCAGAACCGTGAGGCTCTGCGGCGTTTTGTTATCTGGAGCGAGGAGCGATCAGATCGAGAACGAAGACCCGCAACCACACGTCGTGGTGGCGTTCGGGTTCTTGATCACGAAACGCGAACCTTCCAGACCTTCCTGGTAGTCCACTTCAGCACCGGCCAGATACTGGAAGCTCATCGGATCCACCACCAGACTCACGCCTTCGCGCTCGACGATGGTGTCGTCCTCGGCCACATCTTCATCGAAGGTGAAACCGTATTGAAACCCTGAACAACCGCCGCCCGTAACGAATACGCGCAGCTTCAAGCGATCATTCCCCTCTTCATCGACCAGGCTCTTCACCTTGTGCGCGGCACCGTGGGTGAATTGCAAAGCCGTGGGGGTGAAGGATTCGACGCTCATGCTGACTATCTCCCGGCGTTACGCCGCCATAATGCGTGATGACGCGCATTATCCGCTTGTCCGAGAAAATCGGTCAACTATTGTTACGGTATATCAATAAACCCGACGAGCTGTTCAGAATGCAAAAAGGCCCGCTGAACGGGCCTTTTCGCTGTGCTGCTTAAAGTGTTACGGCAGCATACCGGCGTGGGACAGACCGAAACGCTCGTCCAGCCCGAACAGGATGTTCATGTTCTGCACCGCTTGACCCGACGCACCTTTGACCAGGTTGTCGATCACCGACAGCACCACCACCAGATCGCCATCCTGCGGACGATGAACGGCGATACGGCACACGTTGGCACCGCGCACGCTACGGGTTTCCGGATGGCTGCCGGCCGGCATTACATCGACGAACGGTTCGTTGGCATAGCGCTTTTCAAACAGCGCCTGCAGATCCACTGAGCGATCAACCACGGTCGCGTAGAGCGTCGAGTGAATGCCACGGATCATCGGAGTCAGGTGCGGAACGAATGTCAGACCGACATCCTTGCCCGCTGCGCGACGCAGGCCCTGGCGAATTTCCGGCAGGTGACGGTGACCTTTCACCGCATAGGCCTTCATGCTTTCTGACGTTTCGGAGTACAGCGAGCCGACAGCCGCACCGCGACCGGCACCGCTGACGCCGGATTTGCAGTCGGCGATCAAGCGCGAAGTATCCGCCAGACCAGCCTCGAGCAATGGCAGGAAACCCAGCTGCGTAGCGGTTGGGTAGCAACCCGGTACCGCGATCAGGCGAGCCTTCTTGATTTGCTCGCGATTGACTTCCGGCAGACCGTAAACCGCTTCATCCAGCAACTCCGGTGCGCCGTGCGGCTGACCGTACCACTTGGCCCACTCTTCAGCGTCTTGTAGACGGAAGTCTGCCGACAGGTCGATGACCTTGGTGCCCGCCGCGAGCAATTCACCGGCCAATGCGTGAGCCACACCGTGCGGTGTAGCGAAGAACACTACGTCGCAAGCGCCGAGGGTCTTGATGTCTGGGACGCTGAAGGCCAGGCCGTCGTAGTGTCCGCGCAGGTTCGGGTACATGTCAGCCACGGCCAGACCGGCCTCGGATCGGGAAGTGATCACTACCACTTCTGCCTGCGGATGCTGCGCCAACAGACGCAGCAGTTCGACACCGGTGTAACCCGTGCCGCCGACGATACCGACCTTGACCATAACCTGCCCTCAAAGAACCCACTGGAAAGCCGTCGATAATAGGGGCCGCGCGGCCCTGCGACAACCGTCAAGGTGACGTGCGGACGCTCAAGCCTCTACTATCCGGCTTACCGTGAACCTGGAATAACTAAAAATGCTCTATCTATGGATCAAAGCTTTTCACATTGTCAGCATCGTTTGCTGGTTTGCCGGGCTGTTCTACTTGCCGCGTCTGTTCGTGTATCACGCGCAAAGCGAAGACACGATCAGCAAAGAGCGCTTCAGTGTCATGGAGCGCAAGCTGTATCGCGGCATCATGGGTCCGGCGATGATTGCGACGCTGATCTTCGGCGGCTGGCTGATTTACCTCAACCCGAGCATCTTCAGCATGGGCGGCTGGATTCACGCCAAACTGACCCTGGTCGTCTTGCTGATCGGCTACCACCACATGTGCGGCGCGCAGGTAAAACGTTTTGCCCGTGGCGAAAACACCCGCAGCCATGTCTTTTATCGCTGGTTCAATGAAGTGCCGGTTCTGATATTGCTGGCTATCGTAATTCTGGTCGTGGTCAAGCCGTTCTAACTTCAACAAGTACAGATCCTTGGGGTGTTCATAATGTCGCTGCCCGCTTTGCTCGAACAACGTCTGCGTCTGCCTGTAGTGGCGGCGCCGATGTTTCTGATTTCCAACCCTGAGCTGGTGCTCGCCTGCTGCCGTAATGGCGTGGTCGGCAGTTTTCCTGCGCTGAACCAACGCGAAAGCAGCGGATTCAAAGCCTGGCTGGAACAGATCGAAGCGGGCCTGGCGACACTGGACAACCCGGCGCCGTACGCGGTGAACCTGATCGTGCACAACAGCAACCCGCGCTTGCAGGCAGACCTGAACATCTGCGTCGAACACAAAGTACCGATCGTCATCACCAGCCTCGGCGCGGTGAAGGAGTTGGTCGACGCGGTACACAGTTATGGCGGCCTGGTCTTCCATGACGTCACCACTCGCCGACATGCCGAGAAAGCGGCCGAGGCGGGTGTCGACGGTTTGATCGCCGTGGCGGCCGGCGCCGGGGGGCATGCCGGGACCTGGAGTCCGTTTGCGCTGATTGCCGAGATCCGTCAGTTCTTCGATAAAACCCTTCTGCTTGCAGGATGTCTTAACCACGGGCATGAGATTCTCGCCGCACAGCTGCTCGGCGCGGATCTGGCCTACTTCGGTACGCGATTTATCGGCACCACGGAAAGTCATGCGCCCGACGCCTACAAGGAGATGCTGCTGACAGCCAAGGCGTCCGACATCATCCATACTCCAGCGGTCTCGGGAGTGCCGGCGAGCTTTATGCGGCAGAGCCTGGAAGCGGCCGGTTACGACATGGCCGCTCTGCAAGGCAAAGGCGAAGTGAATTTCGGTGACAAGCTCAAGCCAATCAATGATGAAGCCAAAGCCTGGAAGACTGTGTGGTCGGCCGGACAAGGCGTCGGACAGATCGATGACCTACCGAGCGTAGATCAATTGATCGCACGGCTGGACGCTGAATACCGGAAAGCCCAGGAACACGCAGCACAATTGCCAAAACGCTGGCCGCGCGAATAAAACCGGGCCAGTCGACTCAAGACTGGCCTTACACTGACGACCTTTCAAACCATTCGCGACAAGGATGCCTCGGCCATGAGCGAACCCCGTTACAAGATCGTATTCGACGGTGCTTTGCAGCCCGGTGTCGATATCACTACCGCCAAGCTCAATCTGGCTGATCTTTTCAAAAGTGAAGTGGCCGCCATCGAACGCCTGTTCAATGGCCGCGCCGTAGCACTCAAACGCGACCTGTCCCACAACGATGCACAGGCTTATCTACAAGCTCTGAGCAAAACCGGGATTGATGCACGCATTGAAGCAGAGACGGCAATCGAACTGAATCTATCGGACGTCCAGGAACACTCCACTGTGGTGGCAGAACCGGACTCCCCGTATGCACCGCCTCGCGCCAATGTGGGGGAAAATCTTCCGGCGTTCGCCACGCTCAAGCCGTTCAGCGTCGAAGGCCGCATAGGTCGCCTGCGTTTTCTGGCATGGACGATGGTCCTGAGTCTGGTGACCCTGCCCATTGTCGGCGTGTTCGCCCTGCTGGCTCTGGGTCTGGTCAGCGGCGACTCCACCACCGGCCTGATCATCGGCGGAATTTTCGCGTTCTTCCTGTTTATCGCCTTCCTGATTGTCAGCATTCTGTTCAGCGTCCAGCGTCTGCACGACATTGGCTGGTCCGGCTGGCTCTGGCTGCTGAACCTGGTACCGTTCGTGGGCAGCTTCTTCCCGCTGGTGATCATGGTCGTACCGGGCAACACCGGCGCCAATCGCTACGGCCCTCCCCCGCCGCCAAACAGCACCGCCGTGAAAGTGCTGTGCTCCCTGTGGATCGTGTTCTTCGCACTGATTTTTGTCGGTGGAATGCTCGGCGGCATCTCAGCCATCCAGCAGGAATATGAAAGCAATCTGGAAAGCAGCTACGAAAGTGGCTCGGTGACCACTGACGAAGTCGAAGTAGAGGTCGAAACGCCTGCGGATTCCGCCGACGAGGCAGCCGAAGCGGCGCAGGCCCCTGTAGACTCTGCGAAAGAATGAACAGCGCTCCCCGCCGTGACACCCGCGTCGCCGGCGCGGAGCTGTTGCGATGGAGAATTGCATGACCCGTTACGCACTGATCACCGGCGCCTCCAGCGGCATCGGCCTGGCCATGGCCGAAGCTCTGGCCCGGCGTGGCCGCAGCCTGATTCTGGTGGCCCGACAGCGTGATCAGCTCGAAAGCATTGCGATCGAATTGACCCAGCGTTTTGGCGTCGAGGTACTGTTCCGCGCCTGCGATCTGGGCGAGCCATTGCGTCTGTCCGGCTTCCTGCTGGAACTGGAAGAAGGTGACCGACAGATCGACTTGCTGGTCAATTGCGCCGGCATCGGCACCTGCGGCCCGTTTCTCGCACAGGACTGGATGACCGAGCAGGATCTGATCGAAGTGAACATCCTTGCCCTCACCCGTCTCTGCCACGCCATCGGCAACAGCATGGCGCTGCAGGGTGGCGGGCAGATTCTCAATGTCGCCTCGGTGGCCGCCTTCAATCCCGGCCCATGGATGAGCACTTACTACGCCAGCAAGGCGTATGTGCTGCACTTCTCCGAAGCCTTGCGGGTTGAACTGAAACAAAGTGCGGTGAAGGTCTCGGTACTCTGCCCCGGCCCGACACGCACGGCATTTTTCCGCACGGCGCAGTTGAACAGCGACAAACTCAAAGACAGCAAGTTAATGATGAGCCCAGAGGAAGTTGCGCTGTACACCGTACGCGCCCTCGACAAGAACCGCGCAATCATCATTCCCGGACGACGCAACCGCTGGTTCGCGTTCTTGCCGCGACTGGGCTCGCGCTGGCTCAATCGCACCATCGTCGGTATGGTCAATAAAGCTTACTGCCCGCGCTGAAGAAACCGGATTCAACGCGGTACACTCGATTCAGCCCAAACAGCGGAGAAAACAGCAGTGGATACTCTGTTCACCAAGATCATCAACCGGGAAATCCCGGCCAAGATCATTTACGAAGACGACCAGGTTCTGGCCTTCCATGACATCGCCCCTCAGGCACCGGTGCATTTCCTGGTGATCCCGAAAAAACCGGTGCGCACCCTCAATGACCTGACCGAAGATGACAAGGCATTGGCCGGGCACATCCTGTTCACTGCGCAGCGTCTGGCACTGGAACTGGGTTGCGAAGAAGGTTTCCGCGTGGTGATGAACTGCAATGAAAAAGGTGGGCAGACCGTCTATCACATTCATATGCACGTACTCGGTCAGCGTCAGATGAACTGGCCACCGGGCTGATTCACGACAAAAACTGTGGGAGCGAGCTTGCTCGCGAAGGCGTCGGCAGATTCAAAACCTCCATTGCCTGACACTCCGCTTTCGCGAGCAAGCTCACTCCCACAAAAAAGCATGACCGCGCAGCAAATGACCCAACGCAAACCTTCCCCGGCCGATTCGGTTAAACTGGCCGCCGAGATTTTTCCCGGAGGTCAGCATGACTACCCAACGTCACTACTCGCCGATTGACCGTCTTCTGCTGCAAGCCGATGCTGCAATGCGTACTCTGCTGCCCTTCAGTGGCCAGCCGTACCGTCCGTCGCCGGCGATTTTGCAGCCGGACACGCAGATGAGCGACGAAGACACCCGCCACGTCGCCGGCCTGATGCGTATCAACCATACCGGTGAAGTCTGCGCCCAAGCGCTGTATCAGGGGCAGGCGTTGACCGCCAAGCTGCCTCAGGTGCGCGAGGCCATGGAGCACGCCGCCGAAGAAGAGATTGATCATCTGGTCTGGTGCGAACAGCGTATTCATCAGTTGGGCAGCCATACCAGCGTTTTGAATCCACTGTTTTACGGGATGTCGTTCGGGATCGGCGCAGTGGCCGGGTTGATCAGCGACAAGGTCAGCCTTGGATTCGTCGCGGCGACCGAGCATCAGGTGTGCAAGCACTTGAATGAACACCTGGAGCAATTGCCGGCCGAGGACGAAAAGTCCCGGGCAATTCTGGAGCAGATGCGCATAGATGAAGAACATCATGCGGAAAGTGCGCTGGAGGCTGGGGGTTTTCGGTTTCCGGCGCCGGTGAAGTTCGGGATGAGTATTCTGGCCAAGGTGATGACCAAGAGCACTTATCGAATCTGAGATCTGTGTAGGTGCTGAATCGCGAGCAGGCTCGCCCCCACAGGGTGCTTTGTTCCAGCAATAAAAAAGGCGACTGTCCTGAAACAGTCGCCTTTTTTGTACCCGGGAATCTTAGGTCGGCATGTTGCGTGCGTAGAAGATTTCGAGCATTTCGTGTTTCACACGGTCGGTCACCTGAACGCGCTGCTCGGAGGACAGATTGCTGGTGGCGTCGCCGAACAGGTAGTTGTCCAGTTCGAAGTTCTTCAGCAGCATTTTGGTGTGGAACAGGTTTTCCTGGTACACGTTCACGTCAGTCATCTGGTACGCGTCGCGGGTGTCTTCAGAGAGGTAGTTCTGGATCGAATTGATCTCGTGGTCGATGAAGTGCTTGTTGCCTTCAACGTCACGGGTGAAGCCGCGCACACGGTAATCTACAGTCACGATGTCCGAATCGAACTGGTGAATGAGGAAATTGAGCGCTTTGAGCGGTGAAATGACACCACAAGTCGACACATCGATGTCCACACGGAAAGTTGCAATACCGTCGTCCGGATGGATTTCCGGGTAGGTGTGCACCGTAATGTGACTCTTGTCGAGGTGGGCCAGGATAATTTCGGGCAACGGACCCGGCGACTCTTCGATCTGGCTTTCAGTCGGAGTTACCGGCTCTTCAGAAATCAGAATCGTGACGCTGGCGCCCTGGGGTTCATAGTCCTGACTGGCAATGTTCAGGATGTTGGCACCAATGATCTCGACAACTTCTGTGAGAATCTGCGTCAGGCGTTTCGCGTTGTACTCTTGATTGATGTACTCGACGTAAGCCTGCTGGTCTTGCGGGGTTTGCGCGTAGCAGATGTCATAGATGTTGAAGCTCAAGGTCTTTGTCAGGTTATTGAACCCGTGGAGCTTGAGTTTGCTTTTCACCGTTAAAAACTCTCTATGTATGCGGCCCGGCCGCGTGATCAAGCATGCCCGTCAAGTGCGAACGACGCACCTGCGTAGGACGGTTAACACCTCTTCGCTATGGCGATTTTGGTTATCTGTTCAAGCGGCTGATCCGTCGGCTGACCGATCACTGCCCTGAAAAAAGTGGCGCATTATGCAGACCTCAACGAGTGATCGTCAGAGTCTGCACTGCGTTTATGATAGTTGAATGTCGGTTCAACCGAGTTCGACGATTTCGTAGTCGTGGGTGATCGCCACGCCTGCCGCGCCAAGCATGATCGAAGCGGAGCAGTATTTCTCGGCGGACAGTTCAATGGCGCGCTTGACCTGAGCTTCTTTCAAGCCACGGCCCTTGACCACGAAATGCATGTGGATCTTGGTGAACACCTTCGGATCTTCGGTCGCGCGCTCGGCGTCGAGAAAGGCCTCGCAGCTTTCAACGGCCTGACGGGATTTCTTCAGGATGCTGACCACGTCGAAGTTGCTGCAACCGCCGACACCCAGCAGAAGCATTTCCATCGGACGAACACCCAGATTACGACCACCGGCGTCCGGCGGACCGTCCATCACCACGACATGACCGCTACCGGATTCGCCGAGGAACATGGCTTCGCCAGCCCATTGGATGCGTGCCTTCATCGCCCAGACTCCACTGTAAAAAAAAGGGTCGCCAGCTTAGCACAGGGCTTTGCCCGGACAGCGAGCAACGTTCCTAGGACACGATGCCTCCGCGCTGTAGGTAATTTCTCGAATTTGCGACGAAGTGTCTGTTAAGCTGGCGCCAATTCGCTGGCGCCCATGCCAGCCCGTGTAGCGACCGCCTTCAGCGCCTCATAAAAAATCAAACATCACCGTGCAGTCTTTTCGGGATACAACCATGGTTGCTATTACCCCCACATCCAAAATCAAGAATCTCGACAAGCTGTTGATGCATTGCCAGCGCCGTCGCCATGCGGCCAAGAGCAACATCATCTGTGCGGGCGATCGCTCGGACACGCTGTACTTCATCATCAAGGGTTCTGTGACGATCCTGATCGAGGATGACGACGGTCGGGAGATGATCATCGCTTACCTCAACGCCGGGGATTTCTTTGGCGAACTGGGCCTGTTCGAGCAAGCGGGACAGGAACAGCAACGCAGCGCCTGGGTGCGGGCCAAGGTCGAATGCGAAACAGCGGAAATCAGCTACGCCAAGTTCCGCGAATTGTCGCAGCAGGATCCGGACATTCTTTACGTACTCAGCGGACAAATCGCACAACGTCTGCGCAACACCACGCGCAAGGTCGGCGATCTGGCGTTCTTCGATGTAACCGGCCGAGTGGCGCGTTGCCTGCTGGAACTGTGCAAACAACCGGATGCGATGACCCACCCGGACGGCATGCAGATCAAGGTGACCCGTCAGGAAATCGGCCGGATTGTCGGTTGTTCGCGGGAGATGGTCGGTCGCGTGCTCAAGGATCTTGAGGAACGCAACCTAGTCGATGTGAAAGGCAAGACCATGGTGGTCTTCGGTACGCGCTAAGCCCGAAAGTCAGGCGTTGTAGATCTGCGCCAGCATCAAACGAAACAGTTCATCGAGACGCGCCAAAGCCCCGGGCGCGTTGAACTTTTCATGCAGGCCAATGTGGCTCTCCGCCCGCACCCGCTGCTCCAGGCCGCACGCTTCATTGAAACGATTGACCGCCGCGACCATCGAGTCGCGCTCGTTATCCATCAGCATCGCACCGTGCACCAGGCCCACCGGACGTTGCCCGCCCTGACTCTGGCGCCAGCGCTGGGCCGTGCCGACCATTTTGCGACCGTCCAGATTGACGTTGAAGCGACCGTCGCAGAATGCACCGTCGATTTCGCCAAGTGATGACGTGCCGCCCAACTCCTCCAGCAACTGACAGATCGGATCGCAGAGACGGTGGTAGCCGGTTTCGATGCGGTTCAGGTCGCCTTCGCTGCGTGGTGGCGCATAGACCAGGGCGATGTTGATCGTCGCCGCTGATTGCGGGACGGGTTCGCCACCGGTTTCGCGTAGCAGGACGGGCCAGCCAGCGGCGGCTGAGACTTCGCAGGCGTGGTCGAACGTGGCGAGGCGATTGAGGCGGCGAGGCATGACCAACGCACGATCGCTGGGTTGCCAGAATAGAAGGCCGAATTCTGCATCACCGGCGCAGACCGAGGCCAGCAAGTCTTGTTCGGCTTGCAGACCGGCGTCGATGGTCAGGGAGGTTGGCAGCGACATAACAGGCTCCGGCAACATGGAAATCTTTAGCGGTTTCGATGGCCCCTTCGCGAGCAAGCTCGCTACCACATTGGAATGCATTTCCCCTGTGGGAGTGAGCCTGCTCGCGATGGTCTCGACTCGGTCTAGAGCGAATCAGTCGAGGGTCGAACCGCTGATGGAAGTCCCGCGCTCCGGGAAGAACAGACGCTGCAATTCAGTGCCAGGATTCTCGGCGCGCATGAACGCTTCACCCACCAGGAACGAATACACTTCGCTGATTTCCATCAACTCGACATCGGCACGATTGAGAATACCGCTCTCGGTAATCACCAGGCGATCGCGCGGAATGCGCGGCAGCAGGTCGAGGGTGGTTTCCAGGCTGACGTCGAAGGTGTGCAGGTTACGGTTGTTGACCCCGACCAGCGGCGTGTCGAGGGTTTTCAATGCACGTTCCAGCTCATCGCCGTCGTGCACTTCGACCAACACATCGAGACCGACGCCTTTGGCGACAGCGGCCAGCTCGGCCATTTTCACGTCATCCAGTGCGGAGACGATCAGCAGCACACAGTCAGCACCCAGCGCGCGGGCTTCGACGATCTGGTAAGGATCGATCATGAAGTCCTTGCGAATCACCGGCAGTTTGCACGCGGCCCGGGCCTGTTGCAGATAAGCATCGGCGCCCTGGAAGTAATCGATGTCGGTCAGCACGGACAGACAGGTCGCCCCGCCCTTCTCGTAGCTTTTGGCGATGTCGGCCGGAATGAAGTTCTCGCGGATTACACCTTTGCTCGGCGAGGCCTTTTTGATTTCGGCAATGACTGCAGGCTGCTTCTTCTTGGCTTGCGCCAGCAACGCTTGGGCAAAACCACGGGGTGCATCGGCCGCCTTGGCCAGACTTTCCAGCTCACTCAGGCTCACACGGGCGCTACGCTCGGCGACTTCCTGAACCTTGCGGGCCAGAATGTTTTCCAGAACCGTCGGTACACTCATCCCTCATTCTCCACTTTGAATACCGCGGTAAAGGCACCCAGCTCCTCGAGTTTTTCTCGAGCGAGGCCGGTGTGCAGGGCGTCGTGCGCAAGCTCCACACCCTGTTTCAAACTACTCGCCACGTCAGCGGCATACAGCGCCGCACCGGCGTTGAGCACAATCATTTCGGCGGCTTTCTGGCCGTTTTCGGTCTTGCGCTTGCCGAGGGCATCGCGGATCAGCGCCAGCGACGCCTCCGGGCCTTCGACCGACAGACCGTGCAGACTCTGGCTCTTCATGCCGAGATCTTCCGGCTCGACCCAATACTCGGTGATTTCGTTGTTCTTCAACTCGGCAACAAAAGTCGGCGCGGCAAGACTGAACTCGTCCAGGCCGTCCTTCGAATGCACCACCAGTACATGCTTGCTGCCCAGGCGCTGCAAGACTTCGGCCAATGGCCGGCACAATGCCTGAGTGAACACGCCCACCACCTGATGTTTCACACCGGCCGGATTCGTAAGCGGGCCGAGCATGTTGAACAGCGTACGCAGGCCGAGATCGCGGCGCGGGCCGGCGGCGTACTTCATGGCTTTGTGGTGAGTCTGGGCAAACATGAAACCGATGCCGACGTTGTCGATGCAACGCGCGACTTGCACCGGCGTCAGGTTCAGATAGATGCCGGCGGCTTCCAGCAAGTCGGCGCTGCCGCTCTTGCCCGATACCGCGCGGTTGCCGTGCTTGGCCACGGTGCAACCGGCTGCCGCTACGACAAACGAAGAGGCGGTGGATACGTTGAAGATATTCGCGCCGTCACCGCCGGTGCCGACCACATCGACCACGCCGTCGAGGGTCTTCAGTTCTACCTGATCGGCCAGCTCACGCATCACCGACACGGCGCCGACGATTTCGTCGATGCTCTCGCTCTTCATGCGCATGGCCATCATGAACGCGCCGATCTGCGCGTCGCTGCATTGGCCAGTCATGATTTCGCGCATCACGTCGCGCATTTCATCGGTGCTGAGGTCGAGGTGATCGACGATACGGCTCAGGGCTGTCTTGATATTCATGGGAAGTCCTTAGCGCGTGCCGCCGGTTTGTTTGAGGAAGTTGGCAAACAGCTCATGGCCCTGCTCGGTCAGGATCGACTCGGGGTGAAACTGTACGCCCTCAATGTTCAGGGTCTTGTGACGCAGGCCCATGATTTCGTCGACGCTGCCGTCATCGTGTTGCGTCCATGCGGTCAGCTCCAGGCAATCGGGCAACGTCGCATGCTTGACGATCAGCGAGTGGTAACGGGTGACGGTCAGCGGATGATTGAGGCCTTGGAAAACACCCTTGTCCTCGTGGAATACCGGACTAGTCTTACCGTGCATCACCTGCCGCGCACGCACTACGTCGCCGCCAAAGGCCTGACCGATGGACTGGTGGCCGAGGCAGACGCCGAGGATCGGCAGCTTGCCGGCAAAGTGCTTGATCGCTTCGATGGAGATGCCGGCTTCGGTTGGCGTGCACGGGCCGGGGGAAACCACGATGCGCTCAGGCTTGAGTGCTTCGATTTCGGCGATGGTCAGCTCGTCGTTGCGCACCACTTTGACTTCGGCACCCAGCTCGCCGAGGTATTGCACAACGTTGTAAGTAAAGGAGTCGTAGTTGTCGATCATCAGCAACATGGCGTGTCGAACCTCTTGAATTCTGATTTGAAAACAGCCTTCAGATCACTTGCCCGCAGGGCGCTGCACGATGTCGGACGCAGAAAGATGCGTCGGCACAGCGGCATTTCAAACAGGCAAGGAAGGCAAAGCGATACAGATCCGGCAGGGCCGGCAGAAAAGATTCAGGCGCGCCAACGCCAGCGGGCGTGTGCCTTGATGACTTGATCCAGAAGTTTGCTGGTGATCAACACGGGGAAGGTCTCGTTCATACGTTTCGGCACAGTAACTTAGCTGGGCGGAGCGTGCAATATGGCCGGGGCTGCGGCAGATAAAACCGGGGGAGGATTCGCGACCGATGGCAAAACGCCGGGAGTTTTTGGTACTGTCGTTTCGTTCACCCACAATAATAAATAAACGGACTTGCTCATGATCAAACAGACGTTGTTTGTACCGCTGGCTGGCTGCCTGCTTGCACTGGCTTGTGCTCAGGCCAATGCTGCACCCAATCCCTATTCGAATTTCATAGTTTTCGGCGACAGTCTGAATGACGCCGGAACCTTCACCGACACTGGCGGACCGGCCGGCTCCACCGAGCGTTACACCAACCGGACCGGGCCGGTGTATCAGGATGGCAGCGGTGAACTGTATTCATTGAATTCCACGCAGTTGCTCGGCGGACGCCTTGGCTTTTCGCCAGACCAGACAGCCTCCTCCAGCTCCGCCGTGCGCGCCGAAAACGGCCAGCCGGACGGTAACAACTGGGCGGTCGGCGGTTATCGCACCGACCAGATCCTCGACTCGATCACCACGCAATCCGCAACCGGCGAACGCACCCGCGCCGGTTACCTGCCATCGAACGGCTTCCGCGCCGACCCGAATGCGCTGTATTACATTTCCGGCGGCGGTAACGACTTCCTGCAAGGTCGCATTCTCAGCCTGCCGCAAGCCAACGCCGCCGCCGATCGACTGGCCGACAGCGTGCAGACCCTGCAAACCGCCGGCGCCAAGTACGTGATGGTCTGGCTGTTGCCTGACGTTGGCCTGACCCCGGCCATCAACGGTACACCGCTGCAAGCCTTCAGCAGCCAGCTCGCCACGCAGTTCAACAGCCAGTTGGTCACTCGCCTGCAAGGCATCAACGCTGAAATCATTCCGCTGAACATTCCGGTCCTGTTGTCGGAAGTGTTTGCCGATCCAGGACGTTTTGGCCTCGCAACCGATCAGAACCTCACTGCGACCTGCTTCAGTGGCAATAGCTGCACCGAAAACGCCCGTTACGGCATCAACAGCGCGACACCCGATCCGAGCAAGCTGATCTACAACGACGGCGTGCACCCGACCGAGGCCGGGCAAAAGCTGATCTCCGATTACGCCTATTCCCTACTCGCCGCGCCGTGGGAGCTGACGCTGCTACCGGAAATGGCCCACGCCACCGTGCGTGCGCATCAGGATGAGCTGCGCAATCAATGGCAGGCGGACTGGGAGAACTGGCAAGCGGTAGGTCAATGGCGCGCCATTGTTTCGGCAGGCGGCCAACATCTTGATGTCGACAGCCAAAGCAGCGGCGCCAGCGCCGATGGCAGCGGTTACAACCTCAACGTCGGCGGCAGCTACCGCTTGAATGAAGCTTGGCGCGTCGGTGTGGCAGGCGGTTTCTACCGGCAGAATCTGGAGGCTGGGCATAACGACTCCGACTACAAACTCAACAGCTACATGGCCACGGCATTTGCCCAATATCAGCAAAATCGCTGGTGGGCTGACGCAGCGTTGACCGGCGGCAAGCTCGACTACGACAACCTCAAGCGCAAATTTGATCTGGGCGTCAGCGAAGGTGCTGAAAAAGGCGACACCGACGGTAGCCTCTGGGCCTTCAGCGCCCGCGTCGGTTACGACATTGCCCAGCCGGGCAGCGAGTGGCATCTGTCGCCATTCGTCAGCGCCGACTACGCCAGCGTCGATGTCGACGGCTACTCAGAGAAAAGCAACCGCGCCACGGCGCTGACCTTCGATGATCAGACTCGTGACTCGAAACGCCTGGGGCTGGGCTTGCAGGGCAAGTACAACATCACCCCGCAAACCCAGGTATTCGGCGAGTACGCTCACGAGCGTGAGTACGAAGACGACGTGCAGAAGGTCAACATCGCACTCAACACCTTGCCGGCCAACGACTTCAAACTTGAGGGCTACACGCCGCAGAGTCATTTGAACCGTTTGAGCCTGGGCGTCAGCCACAAACTCACGGCGGATCTGGCGCTGCGCGGCGGTTATTCCTTGCGCAAGGATGATGATTTTACCCAGCAGGGCGTTAATGTCGGGGTTGTGCTCGACTTCTAAATCCCACGCATAAAAAAGCGGCGCCTTCACAGGCGCCGCTTTTTATTGCCGAACACAAAGCCCACGGTGGGAGCGAGCCTGCTCGCGAAGAGGGTGTGTCAGTCGCCTTTAATGTTTCCTGACACAACGCCTTCGCGAGCAGGCTCGCTCCCACAAGGTTTTGTGTTGGCTCAGGCTTCCGGGGTTTGCTCGGCCAGGGCCACGGCGCGGAACATCGCGCGGCGCTTGTTCAGAGTTTCTTCCCATTCCAGTGCCGGCACCGAGTCGGCAACGATGCCGCCGCCGGCCTGCACGTGCAGTTCGCCGTTCTTGATCACCGCCGTACGAATCGCAATCGCGGTGTCCATGTTGCCGTTCCAGGCGAAGTAACCCACCGCCCCACCGTAGACGCCACGCTTGACCGGCTCCAGTTCGTCGATGATTTCCATCGCGCGAATCTTCGGCGCGCCCGACAAGGTGCCCGCCGGCAGAATCGCTCGCAGCGCGTCCATTGCCGTCAGCCCGGCTTTCAACTGGCCGGTGACGTTGGAGACGATGTGCATCACGTTGGAATAGCGCTCGATGACCATCTTCTCGGTGAGCTTCACCGAGCCGATTTCCGAAACCCGGCCAGTGTCGTTACGCCCCAGATCGATCAGCATCAAGTGTTCGGCGATCTCCTTGTCGTCTGACAGCAAGTCCTCTTCCAGCGCCACATCCGCTTCTTCCGTGGCGCCACGTGGGCGCGTGCCGGCAATCGGGCGCACGGTGATCAGGTTGTCTTCGACCCGCACCAGCACTTCCGGCGAACTGCCAACGACGTGGAAGTCGCCGAAGTTGAAAAAGTACATGTACGGCGTCGGGTTGAAGCAACGCAAAGCGCGGTACAGATCGATCGGCGCAGCCTTGAAGTCGATCGACATGCGCTGCGACGGCACGACCTGCATGCAGTCGCCGGCAAGGATGTATTCCTTGATGGTGTCGACGGCTTTTTCGTAATCGTTCTGGGTGAAACTCGAACGGAACACCGGATCAGCCGCTTGTTGCTTGCTGAAATCCAGGCCACGACGCGGGGTTATCGGCTGACGCAGTTTCTCCAGCAATGCCTGCAACTGCGCCTGACCTTGTTCGAAAGCATCGGCCTGCGCAGGGTCGGCCAGCACGATCGCGTGCATCTTGCCGGCGAGGTTGTCGAACACCACGACGGCGTCGGAAACCATCAGCAGAATATCCGGTACACCCAGTGGATCCGGGTTCGGGCACTTGCCCAGGCGCTTTTCGACATAACGCACGCAGTCGTAACCGAAGTAACCGACCAGACCACCGTTGAAACGCGGCAGACCGGCGATGGTCGGCACGTTGTAACGCGCCTTGAAGGTTTCGACGAAGGCCAGCGGATCTTCAACGTCGTGGCTTTCGGTCTCGACGCCATCAACGGTGATGCTGACGTGATGGTCATGAACCCGCAACACAGTGCGGCACGGCAGACCGATGATCGAGTAACGGCCCCATTTCTCGCCGCCCTGTACCGATTCGAGCAGGTAGGAGTTGGGCTGGTCGGCCAGTTTCAGGTAGATCGACAGCGGGGTGTCGAAGTCGGCCAGGGTTTCGCAGGCCAACGGAATGCGGTTGTAGCCGTCAGCGGCCAAGCGCAGGAATTCTTCGCGGATCATAAGGTGCCTCGTGGTGTGAGGGGCAAATCAGTCAGGTATGCAAACGCGCCGGCAGGCCGGCCAGGAACAAGTCAGGCGCGCCAACGCCAGCGGGCCAGGGCCTTGATGACTTTCATCCAGAGTTTGCGAGTGACCACCACGATGGCGTTTCCAGAATGGGATTGAGCAGCGTCGGGCAACGTTATCTCAGCGGCCGAACCGAGGCAACCGGGAATTAGCTTGCGCAGATCGTCGATCACCAGCGCCGGGGATTCCTCGGCGATCGGCCTGCCGTGGTTGTAGCCATAACTCAGCGCCACGCATTTGACCCCCGCCGCTTTCGCCGCCAGCACGTCGCTGCGCGAGTCGCCGACGAACAACGATTGCGAGGCCGGGATGTTGGCCATTTTCATCACGAAAAACAGCGCGGCCGGATCAGGCTTTTTCTGCGGCAGGGTATCGCCACCGATGATCCACTTGAAGTAGCGACCGATCTTCATCTGATCCAGCAGCGGCGCGACGAAGCGCTCCGGTTTGTTGGTAATCAGCGCCATGGCCACGCCTTGCTTGTGCAGCCACTTGAGAGTGTCGCGCACGCCGGGATAGACCACGGTCAGCTCATGGCTGGCGCCGTAGGCGTCCATGAATACTTCCAGCGCGTGCTCGGCTTCGACGTCATCCACCGCCGAATGATCGATACCACCGGCCAACGCACGGCGCACCAGTACTGGCGCGCCGTTGCCAACCCACTCGCGCACCGAATCGATGCCCGCCGGTTGCCGGCCGAGAGAGAGCAGCATGGTGTCCACCGCGGCTGCCAGGTCCGGAACCGAGTCGATCAGTGTGCCATCCAGATCGAACATCACCAGCCGTGGCAGTTTCCCCGGGAACAGCTGCTCAAACCCGCTCATGGGCGAGCCAGCGCCAGTTCGGAACGCATCTTGTCGATGACTTCCTGATAGTTCGGCGCATTGAAGATTGCCGAGCCGGCAACAAAGGTGTCAGCGCCAGCAGCGGCGATTTCGCGGATGTTGTTGACGTTGACGCCGCCATCGATTTCCAGGCGGATGTCACGGCCCGAGGCATCGATGATCGCCCTCGCTTCGCGCAGTTTATCGAGGGTGCCAGGAATGAATTTCTGCCCGCCGAAGCCCGGGTTGACGCTCATCAGCAAGACCATGTCGACCTTGTCGATCACATACTTGAGCACGTCCAGCGGGGTCGCCGGGTTGAACACCAGACCGGATTTGCAGCCACCTTCACGGATCAGCTGCAGCGAGCGATCGACGTGCAGCGTGGCTTCCGGGTGGAAGGTGATGTAGGTGGCGCCAGCTTCGATGAAGTCGCCGACAATGCGATCCACCGGGCTGACCATCAGGTGCGCGTCGATCGGCGCGGTAACGCCATACTTGCGCAATGCCGCGCAGACCATCGGACCGATGGTCAGGTTTGGCACGTAGTGGTTGTCCATGACGTCGAAGTGGACGAAGTCGGCGCCAGCGGCGAGAACGTTGTCTACTTCCTCGCCGAGGCGGGCGAAGTCGGCGGAGAGAATCGACGGAGCAATTACGAAGGGCTGCATGACGCACCTTTTCTGAGCTAAATCACGATGGCGCGCATTGTATACCTCAAGTTTCCAAGCGCGCACCGTGACCGCGATGATTGGGTTATGCCATGACGGATGACCAGCGCTGACTCAATACGCCGCGCGGTAGATCTTCTCGATATCGACAGCACTGAGTTTGCGCGGGTTATTGC
This sequence comes from Pseudomonas sp. ok266, assembly GCF_900110195.1. NCBI lineage: Bacteria > Pseudomonadati > Pseudomonadota > Gammaproteobacteria > Pseudomonadales > Pseudomonadaceae > Pseudomonas > Pseudomonas sp. ok266. The sequence goes on from NZ_FOCU01000020.1 coordinate 21,822, forward strand.
GCATCAGCCGCTCAATGCCCGCAGCTTCCACGGCCATCGCCGGGATCGCCTCTTCCGGCACGCCGAAACTACGCAGCCCGGCCGGGATTTCCACGGCCGCGCACAGATCGGTCATCGCCTGCACGGCTTTGTCCGCCGCCTCGGCTGCACTCAGATGAGCAGTCTTCACCCCCATGGCTTCGGCAATATCCTGCATGCGTTCGACGCAGGCCATCTTGTTCCAGGTCATGACATACGGCAGCAGCAAGGCATTGCTCACGCCATGGGCAATATTGAAACGCCCGCCCAGTGGATAGGCCAGCGCATGCACCGCGCCGACCCCGGCATTGCCGAACGCCATGCCGGCCATCAGGCTGGCGGTGGCCATGTCTTCGCGAGCCTGCAGGTTGGCGCCGTTGGCATAGGCCTTGGGCAACGCTTTGGCGATCAGCTTGATGGCGCCGATGGCCAGCGAATCGGTGATCGGCGAGGCATTCACCGACAGATAGGATTCGATGGCGTGCACCAACGCGTCGACACCACTGGCGGCGGTGACGCTGCGCGGACAGGTCAGGGTCATCTGCGGGCTGACCAGCGCCACGTCCGGTAATAGAAAGTCGCTGACGATGCCTTTCTTCAACTGCGCGACTTTGTCCGAGAGGATCGCAACATTGGTCACTTCAGAGCCAGTGCCGGCGGTGGTCGGGATGGCGATCAGCGGCGGGCCTTTGCGTGGCACCTGATCGACGCCGAACAGATCTTCCAGCGCGCCGTGGTAACCGGCGTAGGCGGCGACGCTTTTGGCGATGTCGATGGCACTGCCGCCACCAAGACCGATCAAGCCGTCATGCCCGCCTTCGCGGTACACGCGCATGCAGTCTTCGACGATGGCGATTTCCGGATCGGGCAGCACGCGGTCGAAAATCTCGTAGTCGCGCCCACCGAGTTGCACCAGCGCCAGCTCGACGGTGCCGGATTTGACCAGCGCGGCGTCGGTGACGATCAGTGGATTGTCGATGTCCAGGCGCGTGAGCTCAGCGGCCAGTTGTTCGATGGCGGCGGCGCCGGTGATCAGTTTGTGAGCGATTTTGAACTGGGACAGACTCATCGTACGCAGCCTCTTATAGATGTGGGAGCTGGGCACAAGATTAGCTGGGGATTTGGGGTTGTCTGCTATTCAGGTGGTGAATGGTTGATCGGTTAGAAGATCAAGAGCCCCTCACCCTAGCCCTCTCCCGGAGGGAGAGGGGACTGACCGAGTTGTACTCTCGAAGTACATCGACCTGAAATACCGAGTCGAGCTCCAGCCTTGAAAAGCACGAATATCTGCTCCCTTTCCCCCTCGCCCCCCTTGGGGGAGAGGGCTGGGGTGAGGGGGTAAGCTTTTGATCTGGCCCTTAAACCTGAGCCGTACGCAGTTTTTCGCTACGCCCGCGCAGCCATTCCAGGGTCAGCAGCAAAATGACGGAGAAGGCGATCAGCAACGTGGCAGCAGCGGCAATCGTCGGACTCAGGTTCTCGCGAATCCCGCTGAACATCTGCCGTGGCAACGTCGCCTGCTCAGGCCCGGCAAGAAACAACGTCACCACCACCTCATCAAACGAAGTCGCAAACGCAAACAACGCCCCGGAAATCACCCCCGGCGCAATCAGCGGCAAGGTCACCCGGCGGAACGCCGTCAGTGGCGATGCACCGAGACTCGCCGCCGCCCGCACCAGGTTGTGGTTAAACCCCTGCAATGTCGCCGACACGGTGATGATCACAAACGGCACACCCAACACCGCATGCACCACAATCAGCGAGAAAAAGCTGTTGCCCAAACCCAACGGCGCGAAGAACAGATAACTCGCCACGCCGATGATCACCACCGGCACCACCATCGGCGAAATCACCAGCGCCATCACCAGCGCTTTGCCGGGGAAGTCACCGCGAGTCAGACCAATCGCCGCCAGCGTACCGAATATCATCGCCAGCACCGTCGCCGCTGGGGCAACAATGATGCTGTTCTTCAGTGCCCGCATCCATTCCGCCGAGGCGAAGAAGTCGTGGTACCACTGCAGCGAGAAACCCTGCAGCGGATAGACCAGAAAACTCCCCGAGTTAAATGACAGCGGAATAATCACCAGCACCGGCAGAATCAGGAACAACAGAATCAGGCCGCAGAGGATCCGCAGGCTGTAGAACCACACCCGTTCAATGGGCGACATGTAAGGACTCAGCATTTCGAATTCCCCTTAGCTCAGGCGCAGGCGACTGGCGCCGACCAGCCAGCTGTAAATCAGATAAAGCACCACGGTCGCCAGCAGCAACAGCCCGCCCAGCGCGGTGGCCATGCCCCAGTTGATGCTGGTGTTGGTGTAGAAAGCGACGAAGTAGCTGACCATTTGATCGTTCGGGCTGCCGAGCAGCGCCGGGGTGATGTAGTAGCCGATAGCGAGGATGAACACCAACAGGCAACCGGCGCCAACACCGGCGTAGGTCTGCGGGAAGTACACCCGCCAGAAACTGGCGAACGGGTGGCAGCCGAGGGAAATCGCCGCGCGCATGTAGGTCGGCGAGATGCCTTTCATAACGCTGTAGATCGGCAGGATCATGAACGGCAGCAGAATGTGCACCATCGAGATGTACACGCCGGTGCGGTTGAACACCAGTTCCAGCGGTTTATCGATGATGCCCATGGCCATCAGCCCACTGTTGATCAGACCGCCCGATTGCAGCAATACGATCCACGCGGCGACGCGCACCAGAATCGATGTCCAGAACGGCAGCAGCACGAGGATCATCAGTAGGTTGCTTTGCCGCGACGGCAGATTGGCCAGCAGGTACGCCAGCGGATAAGCCAGCAGCAGGCAGATCACGGTGATGACCAGACCCATCCAGAAGGTGCGGGCGAAGATGTCGAGGTAGATCGCCTGATCCGGAGTGGCCGGGGCGATTTCGCCGAGGTCGTCGATGCGATGATCCACAGCCGCCAGCAAGTAGTAAGGCGTGATGCTGCTGGTGTTGCGTTTGACCGCTTGCCAGTAGGCCGGGTCGCCCCAACGCTCGTCGAGGCCTTCCAGTGCTTCTTTATAGGAGGCCGGTTCGCTGGCGAAGGGCAGCGCCCGGGCGGTTTTGGTCAACAGGCTGCGATAGCCGGCCAACTCCATGTTCAAGCGCTTGGACAGATCGCCCAGCGTCTGGTTTTTGCGCGCTTCGGCGAGGTCTTCGCCGGCAGCCTTGTAGACCGGTTCAGCGGGCAGGCCACGGCCGTCCCAACTGGCGATGGCCGCCACGGTGCGCGGCATGCCGCCGACCACTTCGGGGTTGCCGACGCTTTTGTAGAGCAGCGCCACGATCGGCACCAGAAACACCAGCAACAGAAACAGCACCAGCGGCGCAATCAGCGCTTGAGCCTTCCAGCGGTTGACCCGCTCGGCGCGCTTGAGCTTCTGCTTCAAGGTGGGGCTGGTGCCCTCGTTCAGGGGAACGGCGATGGCCATGACGTACTCCGCAAATCTTTGATCGTTACAGAGGTGGTGAACCACCTCGATCGATTGATGCACACAGATCCAAATGTGGGAGCGAGCTTGCTCGCGAAGGCGGCGCATCAGTCGACATCAATGTTCAATGTACTGGCGCTTTCGCGAGCAAGCTCGCTCCCACAGGAGAGCGAGCCCTCGGTTATTTCGCAGCCCAGGAGTTGAAGCGCTGCTCCAGTTGCTCGCCGTTGTCAGCCCAGAAGCTGACGTCGATCTGCACCTGGTTGGCGATGTTTTCCGGGGTGGTCGGCATGTCTTTCAGAACATCCTTGGCCAGCAGCGGTACGGCTTGGGTATTGGCCGGGCCGTAGGCGATGTTTTCCGAGTAGGTTTTCTGCTGCTGCGGCTGTACTGAGTAAGCGATGAATTTCTTCGCCGCTTCGGCGCGCTTGGCGTCCAGACCTTTCGGGATGGCCCAGGCGTCGAAGTCGTAGATGCCGCCGTTCCACACCACTTTCAGGTTGGATTCCTTCTGCACGGCAGCGATGCGACCGTTGTAGGCCGAGCTCATCACTACGTCACCGGAAGCGAGGTATTGCGGCGGTTGCGCGCCGGCTTCCCACCACTGAATGCTTGGCTTCAGCTCATCAAGCTTCTTGAACGCACGATCCTGGCCACCCTTGCTCGCCAGCTCTTTGTAGACGTCTTTCGGCGCCACACCGTCGGCCATCAGCGCGAATTCGAGGGTGTACTTGGCGCCTTTGCGCAGGCCACGCTTGCCCGGGAATTTCTTGGTGTCCCAGAAATCCGCCCAACTGGTCGGCGCGGTTTTCAGCTTGTCGGCGTTGTAAGCCAGTACGGTCGACCACACGAAGAAGCCCACGCCGCACGGCTGAATCGCGCCTTTGACGTAGTCTTCAGTCTTGCCGAACAGTGCCGGGTCGAGTTGTTCGAACATGTCTTCGTCGCAGCCACGGGACAGCTCTGGCGATTCAACTTCCACCAGATCCCACGACACGCTCTTGGTGTCGACCATGGCTTTGACCTTGGCCATTTCGCCGTTGTATTCGCCGGCGACGATCTTGCCGTTGCCCGCAGCTTCCCACGGTGCATAGAAGGCTTTGACTTGCGCCGCCTTGTTCGCCCCGCCAAACGACACCACGGTCAAATCCGGGCCGGCGGCCATCGCGCTGGCCGCACCCATCAGGCCCAGGGTCAGGGCGGTGAACTTCAGGGATCTCAACATTTATTGTTCTCTCCACGTGCAGGGTTGGTGTTGGTATTGCCGGGGCGATCAGTTCGCCTCTAAAAGCGGATCAAGCGCGCGTACGTGCTCGACCTGCCAGCCAAGCGGTACCACGTCACCGACGGCGAGCGCAGGATCGAGCTCGGCAATCGGTTGTTTCACGAAGAAGTCGGTCTTGCCGCAGACTTCCAGGCGCACCCGGACGTGGTCGCCCAGATAGATGAATTCCGCCACCCTCCCTGAGAAGCGGTTAACGCATTGATCACTCGAACCGTTGAGGCTGACGCGCTCCGGACGGATCGACAGGGTCACCGGTTCGCCGGTCTGGCCGACGTTGACCGCCAGCGCCTCGACCTTTTCGCCACGGCCCAACTCGACCACGCAACGCTCGCCGCTCTGACTGAGCAGGCGGCCGTTGAGGCGGTTGTTCTCGCCGATGAAGTTGGCGACGAAGGTGTTTTTTGGCTCTTCGTAAAGGGTGCGGGGCGGGGCGATCTGCTGGATTTCGCCTTGATGGAATACCGCCACGCGGTCGGACATGGTCAGCGCTTCACCCTGATCGTGGGTCACATAGACCACGGTCACACCGAGGCGCTGGTGCAGGTGTTTGATTTCCATCTGCATGTGTTCACGCAGTTGCTTGTCGAGGGCGCCAAGAGGCTCGTCCATCAGCACCAGTTGCGGTTCGAACACCAGCGCACGGGCCAATGCCACACGCTGTTGCTGACCGCCGGACAGTTGCGCCGGATAACGCGAGGCGAACGCGTCGAGCTGAACCATGCTGAGGACTTTTTTCACGCGGTCGCTGACGTCGCTTTTGTTCAGGCCACGGACGGTCAGTGGAAACGCGAGGTTTTCCGCCACGGTCATGTGCGGGAACAGCGCGTAGTTCTGGAACACCATGCCGATGTCGCGCTTGTGCGGCGGCACGTTGTTGATCGAACGCCCGGCCAGCAGAATTTCGCCGGCGGTCGGTGTTTCGAAGCCAGCGAGCATCATCAGGCTAGTGGTCTTGCCGGAACCGGATGGCCCTAGCAGGGTGAGAAATTCGCCTTTGCGGATGTCCAGGTTGAGGTCTTTGACGATCAGGTTCTCGCCGTCGTAGCTCTTCTGCACTCCACGAAAGCTGACCAGTACATCACTGGCCCCTGCGTTTGTATCGACCTGGCTCATACCCACACCTTTGTTGTTGATGACTGCTTGTGGGTTAAGCCTAGTGGCTGCTGACAGGCGCGCAAATCGGGGCGCAGGAGAGAATCGCCTCAGCCGGATGGAAGGTTGGGGGTAGGGATTGCCCTACAAGGATGGCGCTAATGGATAAGGCAGTGGCGAGGGTTGAGTTGCAGGCTGCAAGAACAAGCAAAAGCGCCTGTCGTTAATGGATATGCGCACATCGAGAGCTGAACAAAGAACCCTGTGGGAGCGAGCTTGCTCGCGAAAGCGGTGGGTCATTCAACTCATTCTGTGACTGATACACCGCATTCGCGAGCAGGCTCGCTCCCACAGGGGAACAGTGCTGATCAGAGGAGTTTGTGTTCCATCGCGTATTTCACCAGTTCGGCCAGCGAGGTGATGTTGAGCTTTTGCATCAGCCGCGCCTTGTGGGTGCTGATGGTTTTGCTGCTCAGGGCCAGTTGCTGGGCGATGTCGTTGACGTTGGCGCCTTGGGCCAGGCGCTCGAACACCGAGAATTCGCGCTCCGACAGCAACGAATGCAGCGGCCGCGCATCGGTCAGGCCGACTTCAAAGACCATGCGATCCGCCAGATCCGGATCAATGTAACGCCCACCGGCCGCGACCTTGCGAATGGCGGTGAGCAACAACGCCGGATCACTGTCCTTGGTCGCATACCCGGCGGCGCCAACCTTCAGCGCCCGAGCAGCCATCTGCGCTTCGTCATGCATCGACAGCACCAGAATCGCTGGCGGATTGTTCAGAGCACGGATGCGCGGGATCGCTTCGAGGCCATTGACCCCGGGCATGGAGATGTCGAGCAGCACCACTTCGCACGGCACATTGCGCAGGGTTTCGAGCAGTTGCTCACCATTGCTCGCCTCGCCCACCACTTGCAGATCCTTGGCCAGGCCAATCAATTGCTTGATGCCTTCGCGGACAATGGTGTGGTCTTCGGCTACCAGTACACGGATCAAATCTTTTCTCCAGATTTCAGGTACACACCAATCCCTGTGGGAGCGAGCCTGCTCGCGATAGCGTCAGCCCAAACACCACAAATTTTCAAACCTCACTCACCGGCACCCGCACCACCAGACTGGTGCCCTCCCCCGGCTCACTCTCCAGCGTCAACCTCCCGCCCATGATCAGCACCCGTTCGCGCATGCCCACCAGACCAAACGAAGTCGGCCGACCGCCAGCGGGGGCAAATCCTACGCCATCATCACTGACCGTCAGGCACAATTCGTCGCCCTCCAGTGCCAGCGTCAGTTCCACAGTATGCGCCTGGGCATGGCGCATCACATTGGTCAGCGCCTCCTGCAAGATCCGGAACAGGCCAATCGCCTTGGCATCACTGAGCGCCGGCAGATTGTCCGGCACCTGCACCAGACACGGAATCTGCGTACGCGCCTCGAAGCGCCGCGCCTGCCACTCGATTGCCGACGCAATCCCGGCATCGAGAATCGGTGGTCGCAGCGCCGTCGCCACATCACGCACCAATTGAAATAACTGGGCGATCAGGCGCTTCATGCTGTTCAACCGTTCGTTCAGACCGGGATCGAGTTGCGCGTAGGCCAGTTCGCACATCGATGTTTCCAGTTTCAGCACCGTCAACATCTGCCCCAATTCGTCGTGAACCTCGCGGGCAATTCGCGCCTTCTCTTCTTCACGCACGCTTTCAAGGTGCGCCGACAGTTCGCGCAGTTGCTCGCGGGAGGCCGCCAGTTCCAGCTCGATACGCTTGCTCTCGCTGATGTCCCAGACGATACCGTCCCAGACATACGCGCCGTCCTCCAGTTGCCGGGTGATCGCTTTGATCTCGGCCCAGCGCTGCTCGCCCTGGCGCGTGAGGATCCGGCCCTGCCATGACCAGTCACTGTCGGTGTCCAGCGCCTGATCCTGAGTGCAGTGATAACTCGCCTTATCGTCGGGATGCACCAGGCTGCGCAGGCCCATGTCGCGATGGGCAATGGCGGCCGGGGCATAGCCGACCAGACTTTCGCTGCCCTCGCTGATATAGGCAAAGTCGATCTGCCCGGTCACCGGCGCCCGCTCCAGACGGAACACCAGCCCCGGCACATTCGCCGCAATGCCTTGCAGTCGCGCCTCGCTTTCCTGCAACGCCGCCAGAGCCCGGCGGCGCTCGGTGACATCGGTGAGGTAAACCACCAGGTATTCGCTGTCGCGAAAGCGCAGGAAACTCAGCGACACGTCCGCGGGCAAAACACTGCCGTCGGCGCGCACGCAACTGGTTTCGAAACTCAGCGGCCCTTCTTCGCTGGCCCGCGCGCGCTTCCACAGATTGAGCCAGCGATCCATGTGCAGCCCCGGCTCGAAGTCGATCAGGGGACGCTCGATCAACCCGCCTGAGGGGTAACCGAGCATGTTTTCCGCCGCGCGATTGGCGTAGCGCACATGGCTGTCCCAGTTGACCCAGAGGATGCCGACGGTGCTTTGATCGATGGAGAACTGCGTCAACCGCAGCGCTTCTTCGCTGGCCGCGCGCAAGGCGATGTCTTCCCGGGCGGCCAGCAATCGCTGCTCCAGGCTGTGCTGTTGGCGGCGCTGCCAGAACACGATCGCGACACAACTGAGCAGCATCACCGCAAATAACAGACTGAGGTTCTGCCAGAAGCCGGGCGACTCCGACAGTCGCGGGTATTTCGGTTGCAGCCATTGGTTGTGCAGTTGCTCCAGATCTTTGGCCGGAATCGCGCGCAAAGCACTTTGCACAATACCGGCCAGCTCCGGCCAATCACGGCGCGAACCGACTCGCAGCAGTTGCGGCAGGCCGATATCGCCGACCACCACCAGCTCGGCGAACTCCGGCTCTACCGACAACCGCCCGAGTTGTGCCTCGTCGACCACGGCGTAGGCAGCCTGCTGCGTCAACAGCAACTGCAAGGCTTGACGCTCCAGCGGCACGCCTTGCAGGTTCAGGTGTGGATAGTTGCCGCGCAGGTAATCGGCAGTACTGCTGGGCATGCGCACGGCGACGCGGACCTGGCTGTCGAGTTTCTCCAGATCGATCACGCCACTGGCCTTCTGATCACTGACCACCAGTTGCGGCACGCGCATGTAGGGATCGGAGAACTGCCACAGACGCAACGCACTCGGGGTTTGACTCAGGCCCGGAGCGATATCGATCTCGCCCTCGCGCACGGCGGTTTCCAGTTGTGCGAGATCCTGAAAGTTACGCCAGCTCAGTTCGACATTGAGCGTCTTGGCCAACAACTTCATCAGTTCGACATTGGCCCCGGACAGCCGCTGCAAACGCCGGTCGTATTGCGCATACGGTGCTTGCAGGACCAGACCGACGCGCAGTTCATTGTGCTGCGCCAGCCATTGCTGCTGGCCCGCCGACAATTGCGCAACGTGGGCCGGGGGCGCAGGCGCCGCCCAGCCCATCAAGGGAAACCACAAACAGCCGATAACCCACAGGCAGCAAAATCGCTTCATTGAAGTCTCATACACTGACAAATTCTGACCAACCCATTAGGCTGCCGGGATACTTTCTGGCCTGGAATAACCGATGCCCTCTGTTTACCGCCTGGCAATGCCAGCATTGTGCCTGTCGCTGATCCTGCCCTGTGCGTTTTCCGTCAACGCCGCCGACCCCACTCCTGCGGCGGAAAAACCGGCAGAAGAAAAACCGGCCGAACGCCAGCCACTGCTAGAGCGTAGTCAGGAAGAGGCCGCCGCACTGGAACGTAAAGTCCCGGCGCAAGAACAGCAACAATTGCAGGCCGGCAGCGACAGCTTCCTCGCCCTGTGGAAACCGGCCAACACCGCCGAGCCCAAAGGCGCGGTGATCATCATCCCTGGCGCCGGCGAAACCGCTGACTGGCCGCAGGCAATCGGCCCATTGCGGCGCAAACTGCCGGATGCAAAATGGAGCAGCCTGAGTATCACCCTGCCCGACCTGCAAAGCGACGCCATCGCACCGCGCGTGGTTGAAGCGCCGGTTGCGCCGAAAGCACCGGAGTCGGGTAGCAAGGACTCCACCACCGCGCAGCCAATTGAACAAGCCGCTGGCGGTGAAGCCGAAGTGGCGGATCAAGTGGTCGCCGAAACCACTGAAGAACAATCCAAGGCTGACGCCGAACGCATCTTCGCGCGCATCGACGCCGCGATTGCCTACGCCGAACAGCAGAGCGCACGCAGCATTGTCGTGCTCGGACACGGCACTGGCGCCTATTGGGCCGCGCGATACCTGGGCGAGAAACAAACCGCGCAGGTAGAGAAGTTCGTCATGGTCGATGCGCAGATGCCAGCCAAGGCCAAACCGCCACTGGCCGAGCTGACGCCAACGCTGAAGCTGCCGACCGCAGATATTTTCTACATGGACAAGCCGCTGGATCGCAACGCCGCGCTGGAGCGCATGCAGGCGAGCAAGCGTTTGAAGACTTCGGCGTTCAGCCAAGTGGCGCTCAGAGCCTTGCCAGACAGCAAGGCTGAGCAGGAACAGTTGTTCCGCCGGGTGCGTGGCTGGTTGAATCCGCAGAACATGGACTGACCGAATAAGACCGAGTCGCCCGCATTCGCGAGCAAGCTCGCTCCCACAATGGATTGTGTGCACAGATCCAATGTGGGAGCGAGCCTGCTCGCGAAGGTGCCATCACCGCCAACACAGCTCTAACGACTAGCGAAAATCCCGCCGCTCACGAATCAACGTGTAAGCATTGTGCAGCTCCCGGGTTCTATCAGTCGCTTCACGCACCTGCGCTGGCGTCGCCCCCGTTCCGGCAATCTTGTCCGGATGATGACGACTGAGCAGGCGCCGATAGGCCCGTTTGATCTGCGCCGGTTCACTGGAGGCCGACACGCCCAATAAACGCATCGCCTCCTGATAGCTCACTGCAGCACTGACGATCGGACGCTTGCCCGGTTCGTAATCACTGGCCAGCGCCTGCACCTGATGCGTTGTCCAGCCCAGCCATTTGCCCCACTGCGCCAACAATTCACGCTCGCTGACGCCAGCACGACCATCGGCCCAGACCATCCGCCAGCACGCACGCAAGACACCCTCGGCCGCATGGGGCTGCGCGCTCAAGCGCCGCAGATAACCGCGCAGATTGTCATTTTCAGACTTGCCACGGTTGAATGCCGCGATGGCGCGGCGCGTTGCCGGCTCACTCATCTCCAGCGCACGCATCTCGTTGCGCGCCTGCTGGATATGCCCGTCGGTAACCCGACCATCACTCTTGGCCAGACGCCCGAGCAACACAAACAACAGTTCGTCGTTGCGCAGCATCGGCCGACCGCCGAGTTTTTCCCGCAAGTGTCCCCAGCTCTGCAAGTGCAGACGCCGATCCAGCGCCTGCCCCAACAATGCCCCAAGCATGGCCCCCGGAATGCTGGCGATTGCAAAACCCGCTCCGGCTCCAATCAGAGTCCCTGGCCACAACATGTCAGCGACTCGCTTCTATCAATGTTTCAGCTTCAGCCAGACGCTCATGCGTACCGACATCGACCCAGTGCCCTTTCAGGCGCTCGCCACTCACTTCGCCAGCCGCCATGGCTTTGCGCAGCAGCGGTGCCAGCTTGAACGCGCCGTCGACGCAGCCATCGAACAGTTGCGGATGCAGCACAGCGATGCCGCTGTAGGTCAGGGTTGCAGCATCAGGCTGGCCATCGATCACCTGGCCGTCGGCCAACGTGAAATCACCGTTCGGGTGATGCGTCGGGTTGTCCGCAAGGACCAGATGCGCGAGTCCGTTGATCGGCTGGTGCAGGACGCTGAAGTCATAATCGGTCCAGATATCACCGTTGACCACCAGGAACGCATCATCGCCAAGCATCGGCAGCGCCCGGAAAATCCCGCCGCCGGTTTCCAGTGGCTCGCCTTCGGGCGAGTACTGAATGCTCACACCAAATCGCGAACCGTCACCCAGATAATCCTCGATCTGCTGACCGAGCCAGGCGTGGTTGATCACGATCTCGTTGAATCCTGCGGCCGCGAGGGCGCGCAGGTGATATTCGATCAAGGGAACACCGCCGGCACGCACCAGTGGTTTCGGCGTGGTCAGGGTCAGCGGACGCATGCGCTCGCCTTTGCCTGCCGCCAGAATCATTGCCTTCATGCTGTTGCTCCACTCCGCAGGCTGGTGAACAGCGCTTGCAGTTCGGCCAATTCAGGACGTCGCGCAATCACCGCTTCTATATAGGAGAAGAAACGTGGCACGTCGGCCAGATAACGCGGCTTGCCGTCACGGTGGCAGATGCGCGCGAAGATGCCGATAACTTTCAAATGGCGCTGCACGCCCATCAGATCGCTGGCGCGCAGGAAGTCTTCGAAGTCCGGCTGCACTGGAATGTTCAGCGCCGAAGCTTGCTGCCAGTAATTTTCCAGCCAGCCACGCACGCGCTCTTCAGGCCAACTGAGGAAAGCGTCCTTGAACAGGCAGGTCACGTCGTAGGTCACCGGGCCATAAACCGCATCCTGGAAATCCAGCACGCCGGGATTCGGTTCGCTGAGCATCAGGTTGCGTGGCATGTAGTCGCGGTGTACCAGCACTTTGGGTTGAGCGAGTGCGCTGTCGATCAGCAGATCACTAACCTGCTGCCACTGCTGTTGCTGAGTCGAATCAAATTCGACACCGAGTTCACGCTTCACATACCACTCGGGGAACAGTTCCAGCTCACGGCGCAGCAAGGCAACGTCGTAGCTCGGCAACGGTGCAACCATCGGCAATTGCTGAAAAGCCAGCAGCGCTTGCAGGGCATCGGCGAACAATGCGTCGGCATTTTCGCCATCGATCACGTCGAGATAGGTCTGGTTGCCCAGGTCATTGAGCAAAAGAAATCCGCGCTCGAGGTCCTCGGCATAAATTTTCGGCACATTTATTCCGGATTTCGCCAGCAAAAAAGCGATATCCACGAACGGTTTGCAGTTTTCCTGGGGCGGCGGTGCGTCCATCACGACGAAGCTGCGCCCCTCGCCTTCCCAGCGGAAGTAACGGCGGAAACTCGCGTCGCTGCTGGCCGCAGTCAACGTGGCCGGGGGCACGGTGCCCCAGCCCTGATCTGCAAACAGGATTGCCAACTGCTCATCGAGCCAAACTTTCAGGTGTTGCAAGCGTACATCTTGGTCAGGCATTGCAAGGGTCTCCGACGGCGCTAGCCGTCAAGCGGGTCATGCTTTATTATCCAGCATCTTTTTCAGACCATCGAGAGGCGTGCGGCCCACACCGCGGGCAGATGGCACGCAGGAAGCCCGGACTAATAAGATGGCATTGAAATCCCCCGCGTTTCGTAAAAAATTTCCGTTGTTGGTAACCGGCAGTCTGCTGGCTATGCAACCTCTGGCCAGTCAATTCGTTGTTGCCGCCGAGCAGTATGACTGCTCCGTCTCGGCTTCGGGTGGTTGGGCCTGTGCGCCCAAATCAACCGCTGCTGCGTTGCCGCCGCGTCCGGTGCATGACGGCAGTGCCGTCAGTGCTACGGGCGAAGCGGCGACCGAGAACGGTTCGGCTGCCGACACAGCGCCTAAAACGGCGCTGGTCACCGAAGCCAAGGGCCGCGGTTTGAAATCCCGTAGCGAAGACTTCAGTCACCTCGACTGGGTTCCGCGCGAGAAGCTCACCGCCGCTCAATTGGCCGAGACCGGGCCTTACTGCTCTGGTGCCTACATCGAACCGATTCGTCCTGGCATGAATGACAAGACGAACAAAAGCGATGCTCCGACCTTTATCGGCGCAAAAGCCTCGCGCTATAACACCGATGATCAAGTCGGTACGCTGGCCGGTGATGTTGTCCTGCGTCAGGGCAGCATGCAGGTCGAATCCGACGAGGCCAGCCTGTATCAGGCCGAGAGCCGCGCCGAACTCAATGGCGATGTACGTATCCGCGACAACGGCGCGCTGATCGTCGGCGACCACGCCGATGTGCAACTCGACACCGGTGAAGCCAAGGTCGACAACGCCGAATACGTGATGCACAAATCGCGCATCCGCGGTAACGCGCTGTACGCCAAGCGTGCCGAAAACGCGATCATCCGCTTGAAGGACGGCACGTACACCACGTGCGAACCGAACAGCAACGCCTGGCAGCTCAAGGGCAACAACATCACCTTGAACCCGGCCACCGGCTTCGGTACCGCGACCAACGTGACGTTGCGCGTTAAAGACATTCCGATTCTGTACACGCCGTACATCTACTTCCCGATCGACGACCGTCGCCAGTCGGGCTTCCTGCCGCCGACCATTGGCAGCGGCAGCGATACCGGCTTCATGCTGGTCACCCCGTACTACTTCAACCTGGCGCCGAACTATGACGCCACGTTGTACCCGCGCTACATGAGCAAGCGCGGCATGTTGGTGGAAGGCGAATTCCGTTACCTGACCAAGTCGAGTGAAGGTCAGTTTGGTGCGGCGTATCTGAACGATGACGATACCGAGCGCAGCAAGCAGACCGACTACGAAAAAACCCGTTACATGTACAACTGGCAGCACAAGGGCGGTCTCGACTCCCGCGTGCTCACCGAAGTCGACTACACCAAGATCAGCGATCCTTATTACTTCCAGGATCTGCAGACTGATCAGATTGGCGTGAAAAGCAGTGACTACGTGAACCAGCAGGGCGCGATCACTTACCGTGGCGACAGCTACACCGCCCGCCTGAATGCGCAGCAGTACCAGTTGGCAACCGTTTCCAACATCACGCCGTATGGCCGTCTGCCGCAGATCACCTTCAATGGTCAGCTGCCGTATCACCCGGAAGGTCTGAACTTCGACTACGAGACCGAGCTTGTCCGGTTTGATCGTGATCTGAAAACCGGCACTTTCACTCAGGAAGACGGTATTACGACAGAGTCTAGACTGGACAACAACGTTCAAGGCCTTGCACGCGCTAACGGCGACCGTCTGAACCTGAAGCCTGGTGTCAGTCTGCCAATGAACTGGACTTATGGCTTCCTGAAGCCGTCGCTCAAGTACCAGTACACCCAGTATCAATTGGATCTGGACGGTACCGGCAAATCCCAAATCGTTGATCAGCAAAATGCCGCAGCTGCGGCAGGTACTGATTACGTAGGCGGCAAGTTCGGCAGTAACCAGAACCGTGGCGTACCAATTGCCAGCATCGACAGCGGTCTGTACTTCGACCGCAATACGTCTTTCTTCGGCAAGAACTACCGTCAGACACTGGAACCGCGACTGTTCTACCTCTATGTACCTGAGGAGAATCAGGAAGATATTCCAGTATTCGACACCAGCGAATACACCTTCAACTACGCCTCGCTATTCCGCGACAACCGTTTCTCCGGCTCCGACCGTGTCGGCGACGAGAACAAGCTGTCGCTGGGCGTGACCAGCCGCTGGATCGAAGACGACGGTTTCGAACGTCAACGCATCAGTGTCGGCCAGGCTCTGTACTTCAAGGATCGCGAAGTTCAACTGCCAGGTATCGACGCCAAAACCCGTGACGATGCGAAGTCCAACGTTTCGCCATATGCACTGGAATACGAATACCGCTGGAACCGCGACTGGCGCACCACGGCCGACTACAACTGGGATCCGGA
The DNA here is from genome assembly GCF_900110195.1 of Pseudomonas sp. ok266. Classification (NCBI taxonomy): domain Bacteria; kingdom Pseudomonadati; phylum Pseudomonadota; class Gammaproteobacteria; order Pseudomonadales; family Pseudomonadaceae; genus Pseudomonas; species Pseudomonas sp. ok266. Next base: position 37,201 of record NZ_FOCU01000020.1, read on the forward strand.
CAGCCGCAGCCCACGTTCCGGCAGCGCGATGTTCCACTACCAGCCTGAAGACAACCCGAACAAGGTTATCAACGCCGGCTATCGCTATCGCAATGACCAGGTTCGTTACGACCAGAACACCGGTAAATGGTCGGTGGGCGGTGGTGACTACGGCACCCCTGGCCAGCCTGGCTACGTGAAGGACTACTACAAGATCCAGCAGCATGACTTCTCGGTCATCTGGCCGATCGTTCCGCAGTGGAACGCGATCAGCCGCTGGCAGTATGACTACAACCGTAACCGTACCCTGGAAGCCTTCGGTGGTTTCGAGTACGACAACTGCTGCTGGAAACTGCGCCTGATCAACCGTTACTGGGTTTCCTATGACGAGTTCAGCCAGGAAGCTCCGCAAAACGAAAAAGGCGACCATGGCGTCTTCCTCCAAATTGTTCTGAAGGGACTCGGCGGCCTCACTGGCGCCAAGGTAGAGAGCTTCCTCGACAAAGGCATTCAAGGTTATCGTGAACGTGAAGACCAAGCTTTCTGATTGTCTGCGCCCGCTGATGCTGGGCGCGCTGTTCCTGGGTACTGCGGCGAACGCCGCAGTTCAATCCATCGACAAAGTGGTAGCGATCGTCGACAACGATGTGGTCATGCAGAGCCAACTGGACCAGCGCGTCCACGAAGTGCAGCAGACCATCGCCAAGCGTGGTGGCGGCCTGCCGCCTCCTGGCGTACTGGATCAACAGGTGCTTGAGCGCCTGATCGTCGAAAACCTGCAACTGCAGATCGGCGAACGCTCCGGCATCCGTATCACCGATGAAGAACTGAACCAGGCGGTCGGCACCATTGCCCAGCGCAATAACATGTCGGTTGAGCAGTTCCGTGCTGCTCTGGCTCGCGACGGCCTGTCCTACGACGACGCCCGTGACCAGATCAAACGCGAGATGATCATCAGCCGCGTGCGTCAGCGTCGCGTGGCAGAACGCATCCAGGTTTCCGAGCAGGAAGTGAAGAACTTCCTCGCTTCCGACCTGGGCAAAATGCAACTGTCCGAAGAGCTGCACCTGGCCAACATCCTGATCCCGACGCCGGAAAGCGCCAACTCTGAAGCGATTCAGAACGCTGCCCGTCAGGCCATGGAGGTTTACCAGCAACTCAAGCAAGGCGCTGACTTCGGCCAGATGGCCGTTGCCAAGTCCGGCAGCGACAACGCACTGGAAGGCGGCGACATGGGCTGGCGTAAAGCCGCGCAACTGCCTCCGCCGTTCGACCGCGAGTTGAGCAGCATGGCTGTTGGCGACATCACGCAACCTGCACGCACGCCGGGTGGTTTCATCATCCTCAAGCTGCTGGCAAAACGTGGTGGCGAAGCGCAGATGCGCGATGAAGTGCATGTACGTCACATTCTGGTTAAGCCGAGCCCGATTCGCGATGAAGCGAAGACCAAGGCACTGGTTCAATCCTTGTACGAGCGCATTCTGGCCGGTGAAGATTTTGCCACTCTGGCGAAAAGCTATTCCGAAGACCCGGGTTCGGCGCTCAACGGCGGCGACCTGAACTGGATCGACCCGAACGCACTGGTACCGGAATTCCGCGAAGTGATGGCCAAGACCCCACAAGGTCAGCTGTCCAAGCCATTCCAGACTCAATATGGCTGGCACGTTCTGGAAGTCCTTGGCCGTCGCGCCACTGACAGCACTGAACAGGCCCGCGAGCAGCAAGCCATGACCGTACTGCGTAACCGCAAATACGACGAAGAGCTGCAAACCTGGCTGCGTCAGATCCGTGACGAAGCGTACGTAGAGATCAAACTCCCTGGTGCAGACCAGGCAGCGCAGTGAAACCCAAGCGTTTCGCGCTGACACCCGGCGAACCAGCCGGCATCGGTCCCGACCTGTGCCTGCTGCTCGCCTCGCAAGCCCAGCCACATCCCCTGATTGCCATCACCAGCCGCGACTTGCTCCTTGAGCGGGCCGCGCAGCTGGGGCTGGCCGTCACTTTGCTGGATGTTGCGCCTGATCACTGGCCGGACGCTCCGGCGCCCGCAGGCAGCCTGTATGTCTGGGATACGCCGCTCAGCGCCCCCGTGGTTGCCGGGCAACTGGACAAAGCCAACGCCGCATTCGTCCTCGAGACCTTGACCCGCGCCGGCAATGGCTGCCTGAACGGTGATTTCGCCGGAATGATCACCGCGCCTGTGCACAAAGGCGTGATCAACGAGTCCGGCATCGCCTTTTCCGGGCACACAGAATTCCTCGCCGACCTGACTCATACCGCCCAAGTGGTGATGATGCTCGCCACGCGTGGTTTGCGCGTGGCACTGGTCACCACTCACCTGCCCCTGCGCGAGATTGCCGACGCAATCACACCAGAACGGCTGGAGCGCGTGACGCGGATTCTGCACAGCGACCTGCAACACAAATTCGGCATCGCCCAGCCACGCATCCTGGTCTGCGGACTCAACCCGCACGCCGGTGAAGGCGGCCACCTGGGCCATGAAGAAATCGACATCATTGAACCGACATTAGAGCGCCTGCGCGGCGAGGGCATGGACCTTCGTGGCCCGCTGCCTGCCGACACTCTGTTTACCCCCAAATATCTGGAGCACTGCGACGCAGTGCTGGCGATGTACCACGACCAGGGTTTGCCTGTGCTTAAGTACAAAGGCTTCGGCGCTGCCGTCAACGTGACCCTGGGTCTGCCGATCATCCGCACGTCGGTCGATCACGGCACCGCCCTCGATCTGGCCGGCAGCGGCAAGATCGACACCGGCAGCCTGCAAGTCGCCCTGGAAACCGCCTACCAGATGGCCGAGACCCGTTTATGACCGAGCAATACCAACACAAGGCGCGCAAACGCTTTGGCCAGAACTTCCTGCACGATGCCGGCGTTATCGACCGCATCCTGCGCTCCATCAGCGCCAAGTCTGAAGACCGCCTGCTGGAAATCGGCCCGGGCCAGGGCGCACTGACCGCCGGCCTGCTGTCCTCCGGCGCACAACTCGACGTGGTGGAACTGGACAAGGATCTGATCCCGATCCTCAACCAGCAGTTTGCCGGCAAGGACAACTTCAATCTGCATCAGGGCGATGCACTGAAGTTCGACTTCAACACGCTCAACGCCGCGCCAAACAGCCTGCGTGTGGTTGGCAACCTGCCGTACAACATCTCCACGCCGCTGATTTTTCACCTGCTGAACAATGCCGGCATCATTCGCGACATGCACTTCATGCTGCAGAAAGAAGTGGTCGAGCGTCTGGCAGCAGGTCCTGGCGGTGGTGACTGGGGTCGCCTGTCGATCATGGTTCAGTACCATTGCCGTGTGGAACACCTGTTCAACGTTGGCCCGGGCGCGTTCAACCCGCCGCCGAAGGTCGACTCGGCCATCGTCCGCTTGGTGCCGCACGCCGTACTGCCGCACCCGGCCAAGGATCACAAGCTGCTGGAGCGCGTTGTGCGCGAAGCGTTCAACCAACGCCGCAAGACCTTGCGCAATACTCTCAAGCAACTGCTCAGCAATGCCGAGATTGAAGCCGCCGGCGTCGATGGCAGCTTGCGTCCGGAGCAACTGGATCTGGCCGCGTTCGTACGTCTGGCCGACCAGCTCGCGGTACAAGTCCCGGCCTCCCCCGCCGCCGACTGATAAACGATGAACGCTATCGGGCAGGACGCCACTCTGGTTTACTGCCCGATACTTGCCTAGACTGAATCCCCATCAGCTACGCCCCGCGTTCCGCTTCGTTTAAGGCCTCTTGCATGTCCGATTCCCGTTACCAGGTCGATGTCAGCGTCGTCACCCGCTATCTGGCAGACCAATCGCAACCCGAGCACGACCGCTTCGCCTTCGCCTACACCATCACTGTGCAGAACAATGGCGCCATCCCGGCCAAGCTACTTTCGCGGCACTGGGTGATCACCGACGGTGATGGCCATGTAGAGGAGGTGCGCGGCGCTGGCGTGGTCGGCAAACAACCGTTGATCGAGGCCGGCGAAAGCCACACCTACAGCAGCGGTACAGTGATGACCACCAAGGTCGGCACCATGCAGGGCTCCTACGAAATGGTCGCCGACGATGGCAAACATTTCGACGCCATCATCAAGCCGTTCCGCCTCGCCGTGCCCGGGTCTTTGCACTGATGGCGACGTATGCCGTCGGCGACCTGCAGGGCTGCCTCGAACCGCTGAAATGCCTGCTCAAGCAAGTGGCGTTCGACCCAAAGCTTGATCGACTGTGGCTGGTCGGTGACCTGGTCAACCGTGGCCCGCAATCACTGGAAACCCTGCGTTTTCTGTATGGCATGCGTGAATCGCTGGTCTGCGTGCTCGGTAACCACGACCTGCATTTGCTGGCAGCGGCTAAAAATATCGAGCGTTTGAAAAAGTCCGACACCCTGCGCGAGATTCTCGATGCCCCAGACAGCGCGGAACTGCTGGAATGGGTACGCCAACAAAAGCTCATGCACTACGACGAGCAGCGCGATGTCGCCATGGTTCACGCCGGCATTCCACCGCAATGGTCGCTGAGCCGCGCACTGAAGTGCGCCGCCGAAGTCGAAACGGCCCTGCGAGACGACAACATGCTGCTCGCCTACCTCGACGGCATGTACGGCAACGATCCAGCGAAATGGGACAACGATCTCAAAGGCGTGACTCGTTTGCGCGTCATCACCAACTACTTCACGCGCATGCGCTTCTGCACCGCCGAAGGCAAACTCGACCTCAAGAGCAAGGAAGGCCTCGACACAGCACCCGCCGGATATAAACCGTGGTTTCAGCACAAGGATCGCAAGACCAAAGGCCTGCGCATCATCTTCGGCCACTGGGCGGCACTCGAAGGCAATATCCATGAGCCAGGTATCTCGGCGCTCGACACCGGTTGTGTCTGGGGCGGTAGCCTGACCCTGATGAATGTCGACAGCGGCGAACGGCTGTCGTGCAAATGCGACGAACACGGCGGACTCGCGCCAACTGTCGCACCACTTATCCCCGAAACTTCGCCAGTCAGCGCACCGCGTTAGACTGCGCTTTCAGCCGAGCAACAGGAACCCGCCATGAGCGAATTCAAACGAATCCCCCCGGAACAGGCCCAGGCCCTGCGTGAACAAGGTGCTGTCGTCGTCGACGTGCGCGACCCGGCGACTTTCGCCGCCCTGCACATCAGCGGCTCGAAGCATCTGGACAACCATTCCCTGCACGCTTTCATTCAAGGCGCTGACCTTGATGCGCCGACCGTCGTCGTCTGCTATCACGGCAACTCCAGCCAGGGTGCTGCGGCCTACCTGATCAGCCAAGGCTTCTCCGACGTCTACAGCATGGACGGCGGCTTCGAGCTGTGGCGTACGATTTATCCTGCGGAAACTGCGCAAGGCACCGCCGAATAATTTTTTTGTCACGCGCAGGCCCCGGCTGCCGTGGGCCCGCGCTGGCAGACGAACGGTCTTGCCACAACTAATTACGTATCTCGCCTTTACCTCCCGAATTCCCAACTATCCTTAAGCCCAGGCCATCCAAAACAGGGGAGAGCCGGTACACCGGCGCACGGGTCATCGGGAGTGACTTTCACGATTGTCGATCGTGAAAGTGTTCTGGGGGGTAAACAAACAGCTGCCTAAACGGTTGTTTGCCAGCATCGACTGAGTGATCCGGCGTCGGCTCCACGTATCGAGCGAGGTGACGTCATGAGTATCTTTAGCCACTTCCAACAACGCTTCGAGTCCACACGCCAGGAAGAACTCTCGCTGCAAGAGTACCTGGAGCTGTGCAAAAAAGACCGGAGCGCCTACGTTTCTGCCGCCGAGCGTCTATTACTGGCCATCGGTGAACCGGAACTGCTCGACACCTCGACCAATTCGAGGCTGTCACGCATCTTCTCCAACAAGGTGATCCGTCGCTATCCGGCCTTTGAAGACTTCCACGGGATGGAAGAATGCATCGACCAGATCGTTTCGTATTTCCGCCATGCCGCCCAAGGCCTGGAAGAGAAGAAACAGATCCTTTATCTGCTCGGTCCCGTCGGTGGCGGTAAATCGTCCCTGGCCGAAAAGCTGAAACAGCTGATTGAAAAAGTGCCCTTCTACGCCATCAAGGGCTCGCCAGTATTCGAATCGCCTCTGGGTCTGTTCAACGCCACCGAAGATGGCGCGATCCTCGAGGAAGACTTCGGCATTCCACGGCGCTACCTGAACACCATCATGTCGCCTTGGGCGACCAAGCGCTTGGCCGAATTCGGCGGCGACATCAGCCAGTTCCGCGTGGTCAAACTGTACCCGTCGATCCTCAACCAGATCGCCGTAGCCAAGACCGAACCGGGCGACGAGAACAACCAGGACATCTCCGCACTGGTCGGCAAGGTCGACATCCGCAAACTCGAGGAATACCCACAGAACGACGCCGACGCCTACAGCTACTCCGGTGCGCTGTGCCGTGCCAACCAGGGCCTGATGGAATTCGTCGAAATGTTCAAGGCACCGATCAAGGTGCTGCACCCATTGCTGACCGCGACGCAGGAAGGCAACTACAACAGTACCGAAGGCCTCGGCGCGATTCCGTTCACCGGGATCCTGCTCGCCCACTCCAACGAATCGGAATGGCACACTTTCCGCAACAACAAGAACAACGAAGCGTTCATCGACCGGATCTATATCGTCAAAGTGCCGTACTGCCTGCGCGTCAGTGACGAAGTGAAGATCTACGACAAACTGCTGTTCAACAGCTCCCTGGCCAAAGCGCATTGCGCGCCTGACACCCTGAAGATGCTCGCGCAGTTCACTGTGCTGTCGCGCCTCAAGGAGCCGGAAAACTCCAACATCTATTCGAAGATGCGCGTCTACGACGGCGAAAACCTCAAAGACACCGATCCAAAGGCCAAGTCGATCCAGGAATACCGCGACTCGGCAGGCGTCGACGAAGGCATGAACGGTCTGTCGACCCGGTTTGCCTTCAAGATCCTGTCCAAGGTCTTCAACTTCGATCCGCATGAAATCGCTGCCAACCCGGTGCATCTGCTCTATGTGCTGGAACAGCAGATCGAACAGGAACAATTCCAGGCTGAAACCCGCGAGCGCTACCTGCGCTACCTGAAGGAATATCTGGCGCCGCGTTATATCGAATTCATCGGCAAGGAGATCCAGACCGCGTACCTCGAGTCTTACAGCGAGTACGGCCAGAACATCTTCGACCGCTACGTGCTGTACGCGGACTTCTGGATTCAGGACCAGGAATACCGCGATCCGGAAACCGGCGAGATTCTCAACCGCGTCGCGCTGAACGAAGAACTGGAGAAAATCGAAAAACCGGCCGGCATCAGCAATCCGAAGGATTTCCGCAACGAGATCGTCAACTTCGTACTGCGCGCACGGGCCAACAACAACGGCAAGAACCCGACCTGGCTCAGCTACGAGAAACTGCGGGTGGTCATCGAGAAGAAAATGTTCTCGAACACCGAGGACCTGCTGCCAGTCATCAGCTTCAACGCCAAGGCCAGCAAGGAGGATCAGCAAAAGCACAACGACTTCGTCACTCGAATGGTCGAACGCGGCTACACCGACAAACAGGTACGGCTTCTTTCCGAATGGTACCTACGGGTACGGAAGTCGCAGTGAAGCAGCTGCAAGCTTCTAGCTACGAGCTGCAAGAACAAAGCGCGTAACCCAGTGATGCCCGGGAACCTGCTTTTACTTGCAGCTTGAAGCTCACAACTTGAAGCTGCCCGGAGGGCTTCCTATGAGTTATGTGATCGACCGACGTCTCAATGGCAAGAACAAGAGCACGGTGAACCGTCAGCGCTTCCTGCGGCGTTACCGTGACCACATCAAGAAGGCTGTCGAAGAGGCGGTCAGCCGGCGCTCCATTACCGATATGGAGCACGGTGAACAGATCAGTATTCCCGGTCGCGACATCGACGAACCGGTTCTTCACCACGGCCGCGGCGGCAAGCAGACCGTGGTTCATCCCGGCAACAAGGAATTTACCGCTGGTGAACATATCGCACGGCCACCTGGAGGTGGCGGCGGACGCGGTCCGGGCAAGGCCGGAAACTCCGGCGAGGGCATGGACGAATTCGTCTTCCAGATCACTCAGGAAGAATTCCTCGAATTCATGTTCGAAGACCTCGAACTGCCGAACCTGGTCAAACGCAACCTGAGCGGCACCGACACTTTCAAAACCGTGCGCGCCGGGATCAGCAACGAAGGCAACCCGTCACGGATCAACATCATCCGCACCCTGCGCTCGGCCCACGCACGGCGCATCGCGCTGTCTGGCAGCAGTCGAGCGAAACTGCGTGAAGTCAAAGAAGAACTTGAGCGTCTGAGACGCGAAGAGCCGGACAACTTCGGCGATATTCAGGAACTCGAGGCGGAAATCGAAAAACTCAGCGCGCGCATTCACCGCGTGCCGTTCCTCGATACATTCGACTTGAAGTACAACCTGCTGATCAAGCAGCCCAACCCCAGTTCAAAAGCGGTGATGTTCTGCCTGATGGACGTCTCCGGCTCCATGACCCAGGCGACCAAGGACATCGCCAAACGCTTTTTCATCCTGTTGTACCTGTTCCTGAAACGGAACTACGACAAGATCGATGTCGTGTTCATCCGCCACCACACCAGCGCCCGGGAAGTCGACGAAGAGGAGTTTTTCTATTCACGGGAAACCGGCGGCACCATCGTTTCCAGTGCCCTGAAACTGATGCAGGAGATCATGGCCGAGCGTTACCCGAGCAACGAGTGGAATATCTACGCGGCGCAGGCTTCCGACGGCGACAACTGGAATGATGACTCGCCAATCTGCCGCGACATCCTGATCAACCAGATCATGCCGTTTGTGCAGTACTACACTTATGTGGAGATTACCCCGCGCGAACATCAGGCCTTGTGGTACGAGTACGAACGCATCGCCGAAGCCTTCTCTGACACTTTTGCCCAGCAGCAACTGGTCTCGGCCGGGGATATCTATCCGGTCTTCCGTGAACTCTTCCAGCGCAGGTTAGTGACATGACCGCCAAAGAGCAGAAGCGCCAACCCATTTCCACCGGCTCCGAATGGACGTTCGAGCTGATCCAGACCTATGACCGCGAAATAGCCCGGATCGCGGCCCGCTATGCGCTGGATACCTACCCCAACCAGATTGAAGTGATCACCGCCGAGCAGATGATGGATGCGTATGCCTCGGTGGGCATGCCACTGGGCTACCACCACTGGTCCTACGGCAAACACTTCCTCAGCACGGAAAAGTCGTACAGCCGTGGGCAGATGGGCCTCGCCTACGAAATCGTGATCAACTCTGACCCGTGCATTGCCTATCTGATGGAGGAAAACACCATCTGCATGCAGGCGCTGGTAGTTGCGCATGCCTGTTACGGGCATAACAGTTTCTTCAAGGGCAATTACCTGTTCCGCACCTGGACCGACGCCAGCTCGATCATCGATTACCTGGTGTTTGCCAAGCAGTACATCATGCAGTGCGAGGAGCGTCACGGCATCGATGCAGTAGAAGACCTGCTCGACTCCTGCCATGCGTTGATGAACTACGGCGTCGACCGCTACAAACGTCCTTACCCGATTTCCGCCGAAGAAGAACGGCGTCGGCAGAAGGATCGTGAAGAGCACATGCAAAAGCAGATCAACGATTTGTGGCGCACCATTCCCAAAGGCGCGGATAAATACAGCGACAAGGACAACGCACGCTTCCCGGCCGAGCCGCAGGAAAACATCCTGTACTTCATCGAAAAACACGCGCCGTTACTGGAACCGTGGCAGCGCGAGATCGTGCGGATCGTGCGCAAGATCGCCCAGTACTTCTACCCGCAACGCCAGACCCAAGTGATGAACGAGGGCTGGGCAACATTCTGGCACTACACGCTGATGAACGACCTGTATGACGAAGGGCTGGTTACCGACGGCTTCATGATGGAATTTCTCACCTCGCACACCAGCGTGGTGTTTCAGCCAGGTTTCGATAGCCCTTACTACAACGGCATCAACCCCTACGCGCTGGGTTTCGCCATGTATCGCGACATCCGGCGCATGTGTGAAGAACCTACCGAAGAGGATCGTCACTGGTTCCCGGAAATTGCCGGGAGCGACTGGCTGTCGACCATCAAATTCGCCATGAGCAGCTTCAAGGATGAGAGTTTCATCCTGCAGTATCTGTCGCCCAAGGTGATCCGTGACCTGAAACTGTTCAGCATCATGGATGACGATCAGAAGGACGACTTGTTGGTGCCTGCGATTCACGACGAACCCGGCTACCGGATCATCCGCGAAACACTGGCCGCGCAATACAACCTCGGCAACCGTGAACCGAACGTGCAGATTTACAGCATCGATCGGCGCGGCGACCGCTCACTGACCTTGCGCCACCAGCAGCATGACCGCAAACCGCTGGGAGACTCCACTGACGAGGTGCTTAAACACCTGCATCGCTTGTGGGGCTTCGATATCCATCTGGAAACCCTGCAAGGCGACCAGATCATGAAAACCCACCACGTACCGCCACGCAGTGAACACAGCGAAGGGGATTACGGTCGACTTGACCTTGCCGTCATTCATCTTTGATCCGGTTTCGGCCTCCGAAAGTCTGACGCAAGGGTTATTCTGTCGGGCTAACGGAGGTTTTTTATGCAGATTTTCAAGGTTGGCGGTGCCGTACGTGATCGCTTGCTGGGCAAACCAGTCACCGACATCGATTGGGTCGTGGTCGGTGCCAGCACGGAAGAAATGCTCGCCCAGGGTTATCGCCCGGTTGGCGCGGATTTCCCCGTGTTTCTTCATCCCAAAAGTGGCGAGGAGTACGCCCTCGCCCGCACCGAACGCAAGAGCGGGCGCGGTTATGGCGGTTTCACTTTTCACGCCAGCCCCGAAGTGACGCTTGAAGAAGACCTGATTCGTCGCGACCTGACCATCAACGCCATGGCCGAGGACAATGAGCAAAATCTGACCGATCCCTACCATGGTCAGCGCGATCTTGAAGCCCGGATTCTGCGCCACGTTTCTCCGGCGTTCGCCGAAGATCCCCTCCGTGTATTGCGCGTTGCCCGCTTCGCAGCGCGCTATGCCGGGCTGGGTTTTACTGTCGCACCGGAGACGCTGGAATTGATGCGTCAGCTCAGCGAGTCCGGTGAGCTGGAGGCGTTGACCGCTGAACGTAGCTGGAAAGAAATCTCCCGGGCACTGATGGAAGATCAGCCGCAAGTGTTCATTCAGGTGCTGCGCGACTGCGGCGCACTGAAAGTACTGATGCCAGAAGTCGACGCGCTTTTCGGTGTGCCACAACCGGAAGCGCATCACCCGGAAATCGATACCGGCCTGCACACACTCAGCGTCCTGGAGCAATCAGCGCTGCACAAACAACCGCTGACGGTACGCTGGGCTTGCCTGCTGCACGATCTCGGCAAAGGTCTGACCCCAGAGGAAGAGTGGCCGCGACACATCGCCCATGAGCACACGGGGTTGAAGCTGATCAAAGCGGTCAACGAACGCTTTAAGGCACCAAAGGATTGTCAGGAGTTGGCCTTGTTGGTCGGCAAGTACCACACCCACAGCCACCGGGCGCTGGAGTTGAAGGCCTCGACGCTGCTTGAGCTGTTGCAGAGCTTTGATGTGTATCGCCGACCGCAGCGGTTTGAAGAGTTTATCGCGGCATGCGAAATGGACGCCCGAGGCCGTAAAGGGCTGGAGCAGAGAAGTTATCCACAGGCGGATTATTTGCGCGGTGCGGCGAAGGCTGCGCGAGAGGTTGCGGTGCAGCCGTTACTGGAGAAGGGATTCAAGGGCCCGGAACTGGGCGAAGCGCTGAAACGTGAGCGACTGAAGGCTTTGAAGATCTACAAAGACGCGGCGCCAGCCTGAAAAGCGTCGTCGGATCGCCGCCCGGATCCGGCGCTCCCACAGGGAAATGCATTCCAAAATGTGGGAGCGAGCCTGCTCGCGAAGACGTCAGTCGATTCAACACAAGTCTGAAGGCGTAAGCTGCTGTCCGCGCCACTCAAACCCAACCGGCGCCAGCACCTGATCAATCTGCGCTTCAGCCCACAATATCGCGAAGCTTTTTCCTACACCCGGGTGCACGCGATCCGGCGCAATCAGCGACAGCGGCCACAGCACAAAAGCATTTTTCAGAATCTCCGCGCGCGGCAGAACCAGTCCGTCGAAATTCCCCGCCAGATCACCATACAACAGCACGTCGATATCCAGCGGCAAGCCCTTGCGATCAGGCGCATAGCGACCGTTATCCGCCTCAATGAATTTCAAGCGGCGATCCAGTTCCATCAACGGCAGGTCGGTATACGCCGACACCACGAAATTGAAGAACGGCCCGCTCTTGATGCCCACAGGCGCGCTTTCGAACACCGCCGAACAGCGGACATCCACCAGAAACGTCGCCAAAGCGTCGAGTCCAGCGCGCAAATGAGTTTCGCGCTCGATATTGCTACCGAGCCCGAGGTAGACCTGAGTCAGCGACATCCGCGCTCGATCTCCACACCCACGCCGCCCTTGGCAGCCGGAACGGCGCCGGGTTTGGTCAGCTTCAGGCGCACCCAAGTGATCTTGAATTCGCTCATCAGCACTTCAACCAGACGTTCGGCGAAGGTCTCGACCAGTTGAAACTGCGCTTGCTCGGCAAACGCCTGAATTCGCGTGGACACGCTGGCGTAGTCGAGCGCCAGGGTCAGGTCATCACCGGCGGCGGCCGGGCGATTGTCCCAGGCGAAGCTCAGATCAAGGCGCAGGCACTGGCGGATGCCGCGCTCCCAGTCGTAGGCACCAATCACGGTGTCGACTTCCAGGCCTTCGATAAACACTCTGTCCAAGCACTTCTCTCCGCTGCACGACAAGGGCGCAATGCGCCGTTAGAATCAGGGCGTCCTCGCCCGGAATAGTTAGCATGTTTTGGTTACTGGCGACTCTCGCCTACCTGCTCGGCTCGCTGTCCTTCGCCATTTTGCTCAGCCGCCTGACCGGAAACCCGGATCCGCGAATGAGTGGCTCGGGTAATGCCGGTGCCACCAACATGCTGCGCCTGGCCGGTCGCAAACTGGCGATCCTGACCCTGCTGGGTGATCTGTGCAAAGGCCTGGTGCCGGTGCTGATCGCTTCGACTGCCGGCCTTTCGCTGCAGGATCAGGCGTGGATCGGCGTGTGCGCCGTGATCGGTCACCTGTTCCCGCTGTACTTTCGCTTTCGTGGCGGCAAGGGTGTCGCCACCGCTGCCGGCATGCTGCTGGGCCTGTATCCGCCCGCCGCGCTGCTGGCAGTATGCGCCTGGTTACTGACGTTTTACCTGACCCGCACCAGCTCGCTCGCAGCACTGATTGCAACCCCCTTAACCCTGCCTTTGCTGGCCTGGCAGGAACCGGAAGCGCTGCTGCCGATGAGCGCGCTGACACTGCTGATCGTCTGGCGCCACCGCGGCAATCTACGCGACCTGTTTGCCGGGCGCGAACGGCATTTTTAAATACCGGCCATGAGCGCCACTCATCACAACGCCGACAATTGCTCCATCGGCCAGCGCGCCTGCACGCTGATCGCCAGACTTTCCTGCTGACCGGCCTGCAAACGCTGGCAACCGGCAAAGGCGATCATCGCGCCATTGTCGGTACAGAACTCCGGGCGTGCATAAAACACATCGCCCTTCATGTCGCCGAGCATCTTTTCCAGCGAAACACGCAACGCCTTATTGGCGCTGACGCCGCCCGCAATCACCAGACGCTTCATGCCGGCCTGCTTCAGGGCACGCTTGCACTTGATGGTCAAAGTCTCCACCACGGCCTGCTGGAACGCCAGCGCGATGTCGCAACGGGCTTGCTCGCTGTCGTCCCCGGCGTTGACGCACTGCTGCCAGGCGTTGAGCGCAGAGGTTTTCAGACCACTGAAGCTGAATTGCAGACCCGGGCGATCACACATCGGACGCGGGAAGGTAAAACGTCCTGCGACGCCCTTCTCGGCCAGCTTGGCGATTTCCGGCCCACCCGGATAATTGAGACCCATCATCTTCGCGGTTTTGTCGAATGCCTCACCGGCGGCATCATCCAGCGTCTCGCCGAGCAAACTGTATTGGCCAATGCCATCGACCTGAACCAGCTGCGTATGACCACCGGAGACCAACAAAGCGACGAACGGGAATTCGGGCGGTTTCGGCTCCAGCATCGGCGCCAGCAAGTGGCCTTCCATGTGGTGCACGCCGAGCGCCGGAATGCCCCAGGCAAACGCCAGTGCCTGAGCGCAGGAAGCGCCGACCAGCAATGCGCCAACCAGGCCAGGACCCGCGGTATAGGCGATTGCATCGATCTCGGTCGGTACGCAGTCAGCCTCGGCCAACACCTGACGGATCAAGGGCAGCATGCGTTTGACGTGGTCACGCGAGGCCAGCTCCGGCACCACGCCGCCATAAGCGCGGTGCAGGTCGATCTGGCTGAACAGTGCGTCGGCCAGCAGGCCGCGTTCGCTGTCATATAATGCGACGCCGGTTTCGTCGCAGGAGGTTTCTAATCCCAGTACTAGCATGGGTTTGCGCCTTGTTTAGGCTGAATTCGAAGGCGCGCATAATAGTCGCCGCGTGATGCCCCGACCAGCGGTTTTCGATCAGAGGCTTTGCATTCCGAGCGATGAGGGGTTAACATCCGCAACCCTTAAAAACCGACGTCTTCAAGTGCTCTTTTGCCGCGAGGATGTTGACCCCGGTAATGAATGAAGGTAGCTCTGGATGCCAGCCGTCAAAGTTAAAGAGAACGAACCCTTCGACGTAGCTCTGCGTCGTTTCAAGCGCTCCTGCGAAAAAGCCGGTGTACTGGCTGAAGTTCGTAGCCGCGAATTTTACGAGAAGCCAACTTCTGAGCGTAAGCGCAAAGCAGCAGCCGCTGTTAAGCGTCACGCCAAGAAAGTTCAGCGCGAACAGCGCCGCGCCGTTCGTCTGTACTAATACACAGACGTTCGTAGCAAGCTTCTTGCCTAAGCCCGGCTCTCAGCCGGGCTAATGGCATTTGCGTAAAACGCTTGATGCTTCACCGTCGAAGCCGCACACGCGACCAAGACGAATCTGCTTCACACGTCAGACCTGGCTCTTTTGCCAGCGGTGCACGTCTTTTCTGACGAGCCTTTCAAGGCTACTGACGAGCACACCCACTGATTCCTCTTACGACGATCAGCCCAAGGCACCTGCATGCGTGCCCGCTTTATTGAGCGATCCGAGGCCCTGAACCGGCCGTCAGCGGATTCAGCGCAACACTTTCAAATAGTCGACGACTGATGAGTACTAACGTCAGTGGATTTTCGGCAGATACACTTCCCGACAGCGATTACGCAGACGACACCGGTCGAGCCGCACATTTTGCGTGCTTCAAACAATGACCCGCGTCCGGCAGCCCTTCGCATCGGACTTATTACAGCGCAGACGACGAGAACGCCATGGCCGGGCTGATTCCCCAGAGCTTCATTGACGACCTGCTGAACCGCACCGACATCGTCGATGTGGTCAGTTCGCGCGTGCAATTGAAGAAGGCCGGCAAGAACTACACCGCCTGTTGCCCGTTTCACAAAGAGAAAACGCCGTCTTTCAGCGTCAGCCCCGACAAGCAGTTCTACTATTGTTTCGGCTGCGGCGCCGGCGGCAATGCCCTCGGCTTTCTCATGGATCACGACAACCTGGATTTCCCCCAGGCTGTCGAAGATCTGGCCAAAGCCGCCGGTATGGAAATCCCCCGCGAAGAAAGCGGCCGCGAGCGCAAGCCACGGCAGCCGACCGATTCGCCGCTGTATCCACTGCTCACCGCCGCCGCCGACTTTTACCGGCAGGCGCTCAAGAGCCATCCGGCACGCAAAGCTGCAGTGGATTACCTCAAGGGACGCGGCCTGACTGGCGAGATCGCCCGGGATTTCGGCCTCGGTTTTGCGCCGCCGGGCTGGGACAATCTGTTCAAGCACTTGAGCAGCGATACATTGCAGCAGAAGGCCATGATCGACGCAGGCCTGCTGATCGAGAACGCCGAAACCGGCAAACGCTATGACCGCTTCCGCGATCGCGTAATGTTCCCGATCCGCGACACCCGCGGGCGGATCATCGCTTTCGGCGGCCGCGTACTCGGCGACGACAAGCCGAAATACCTGAACTCACCGGAAACCCCGGTATTCCATAAAGGCCAGGAACTCTATGGCCTCTATGAAGCACGCAAGAACAACCGCAACCTCGACGAAATCATCGTCGTCGAAGGTTACATGGACGTCATCGCCCTCGCACAGCAGGGGCTGAAGAATGCCGTCGCGACGCTGGGCACCGCGACCAGCGAAGAACATTTGAAGCGCCTGTTCCGCGTCGTACCGAACGTGTTGTTCTGTTTCGACGGCGACCAGGCCGGCCGCAACGCCGCGTGGCGCGCCCTGGAAGCAACGCTTTCAAGCCTGCAAGACGGCCGCCGGGCGCGCTTTTTGTTTCTGCCCGAAGGCGAAGACCCGGATACCCTGGTGCGCGCCGAAGGCACTGACGCCTTCAAGGCCCGGATCAATCAGCACGCTCAGCCACTGGCGGATTATTTCTTCCAGCAATTGACCGAAGAAGCCGATCCGCGCTCGCTCGAAGGCAAGGCCCACATGGCCACCCTCGCCGCACCGCTGATCGACAAAGTGCCGGGCGCCAACCTGCGTATTCTGATGCGTCAGCGCCTGACCGAAATCACCGGCCTGAGCAGCGAAACCGTCAGTCAGCTGGCACAAAGCGCGCCACAGGAAGCGCCGCCCGCCTACGATCCGGGCATCGATTACGATGCGATGCCGGACTACAGCGACTACCATCAGCCGCAGGCACAGGATATGTATGTGCCGCAGCAGGAGTGGACGCCGAAAAAGCCCGGCGCTGGCGGCAAGAAGTGGGACAAAAAACCCTGGGACAAGAACGGCAAACGTGGCGGTGATCGCGATCAGCAGCGCCCGCGCACACCGATTGGCGTCGAGTCGCCAACCCTGACCGCCCTGCGCACACTGCTTCATCACCCACAATTGGCCAAGCGCGTCGAAGATGCCGGGCACATTGCGGACGAGAATCAGACCAACGCCCAGTTACTTGTGGCCCTGCTCGAAGCTGTACAGAAGAATCCCAAGCTAAACTCATTTCAGTTGATCGCGCGATGGCACGGCACTGAACAGGGACGCTTGCTCAAGGCTTTGGCAGAAAAGGAGTGGCTGATTGACGGCGATAACCTTGAACAACAGTTTTTCGACACCATTACTAGCTTGTCAGCCCGCCAACGCGAGCGAAATCTGGAACAGTTGCTCAGGAAAGCGCGTCAAAGCGAACTGAGCGTTGAAGAGAAAAACCAACTGCGCGACCTACTAAGTCGCAATGTTTCCGCATCAAACCCGACCTCAACTGGCGCGTGAGGTCATAGCTCAGGTATAATCCTCGGCTTGTTTTTTGCCCGCCAAGACCTTCAGTGGATAGGGTGTTATGTCCGGAAAAGCGCAACAGCAGTCTCGTATTATTGAGTTGAT
The DNA here is from genome assembly GCF_900110195.1 of Pseudomonas sp. ok266. NCBI lineage: Bacteria > Pseudomonadati > Pseudomonadota > Gammaproteobacteria > Pseudomonadales > Pseudomonadaceae > Pseudomonas > Pseudomonas sp. ok266. Next base: position 54,659 of record NZ_FOCU01000020.1, read on the forward strand.
CAAACTGGGTCGTGAGCAGAAGTATCTGACTTACGCCGAGGTCAACGACCACCTGCCCGAGGATATTTCAGATCCTGAGCAGGTGGAAGACATCATCCGCATGATTAACGACATGGGGATCCCCGTACACGAGAGTGCTCCGGATGCGGACGCCCTTATGTTGGCCGACGCCGATACCGACGAGGCCGCTGCGGAAGAAGCAGCCGCTGCGTTGGCAGCGGTGGAGACCGATATCGGTCGCACCACTGACCCTGTGCGCATGTACATGCGTGAAATGGGTACGGTCGAGCTTCTGACTCGTGAAGGCGAAATCGAAATCGCCAAGCGTATCGAAGAGGGCATCCGTGAAGTGATGAGCGCAATCGCGCACTTCCCTGGCACGGTTGACCACATTCTCTCCGAGTACACCCGCGTCACCACCGAAGGTGGTCGCCTGTCCGACGTTCTGAGCGGTTATATCGACCCGGACGACGGCATTGCGCCGCCTGCCGAAGTGCCGCCGCCTGTCGAAGCTAAAGTGGCGAAAGCCGACGACGACACCGACGACGATGAAGCCGAATCTTCCGATGACGAAGAAGAAGCCGAAAGCGGTCCGGATCCGGTCATCGCTGCCCAGCGTTTCGGCGCCGTGGCTGACCAGATGGAAATCACCCGCAAGGCCCTGAAAAAGCACGGTCGCAACAACAAGGCAGCGATTGCCGAGTTGCTCGCACTGGCCGAATTGTTCATGCCGATCAAACTGGTGCCGAAGCAATTCGAAGGCCTGGTCGAGCGTGTCCGCAGTGCCCTGGATCGTCTGCGTCAGCAAGAGCGCGCGATCATGCAACTGTGCGTACGTGATGCACGTATGCCACGCGCCGATTTCCTGCGTCAGTTCCCGAGCAACGAAGTCGACGAAAGCTGGTCCGACGCCCTGGCCAAAGGCAAAAGCAAATACGCCGAAGCCATTGGTCGCGTGCAACCGGACATCATTCGTTGCCAGCAGAAACTGATCGCGCTGGAAACCGAAACCGGTCTGACCATCGCAGAAATCAAGGACATCAACCGTCGCATGTCGATCGGTGAGGCCAAGGCCCGCCGCGCGAAGAAAGAGATGGTTGAAGCCAACCTGCGTCTGGTGATCTCGATCGCCAAGAAGTACACCAACCGTGGCCTGCAATTCCTCGATCTGATCCAGGAAGGCAACATCGGTCTGATGAAAGCGGTAGACAAGTTCGAATACCGTCGTGGTTACAAGTTCTCGACTTATGCCACCTGGTGGATCCGTCAGGCGATCACTCGCTCGATCGCCGACCAGGCCCGCACCATCCGTATTCCGGTGCACATGATCGAGACGATCAACAAGCTCAACCGTATTTCCCGGCAGATGCTGCAGGAAATGGGTCGCGAACCGACCCCGGAAGAGCTGGGCGAACGCATGGAAATGCCTGAGGACAAGATCCGCAAGGTATTGAAGATCGCTAAAGAGCCGATCTCCATGGAAACCCCGATCGGTGATGACGAAGACTCCCATCTGGGTGACTTCATCGAAGACTCGACCATGCAGTCGCCAATCGATGTCGCCACTGTTGAGAGCCTGAAAGAAGCGACTCGCGAAGTGCTGTCCGGCCTCACTGCCCGTGAAGCCAAAGTACTGCGCATGCGTTTCGGTATCGACATGAACACCGACCACACACTCGAAGAAGTGGGCAAACAGTTTGACGTAACGCGTGAGCGGATCCGTCAGATCGAAGCCAAGGCGCTGCGCAAGCTACGCCACCCGACGCGAAGCGAGCATCTGCGCTCCTTCCTCGACGAGTGATACCAGAACCCCCGGCCCAGGCCGGGGGTTTTGTTTATATGGCAGATTAAATCCCTCGCAACACCCCTCCCCCGCATACCCCGTCTACACTCGAAACAATCATCCCCGAGCCATAACGAGAGCGTTATGCCCAGATTGGCGTCCGTGCTTTTTTTGCTGTCACTGATGATCTGGACCGCAACGGCTGACGCGCTGACTCTGACCGATGAAGAACGTAGCTGGCTGGCGGCTCACCCGGACTTGCGCCTGGGTGTCGATGCGTCGTGGCCGCCCTTTGAATTTCGCGACGACCAGAACCGCTATCAGGGCCTGGCGGCGGACTATATCGACGTGATTCGCCAACGCCTGGCAATTAAATTGACGCCCATCGAACCGGTGAGCTGGACGGTGGTGCTCGAACAGGTCAAATCGGGCAAGATCGACCTCCTGCCCGGCATCATGTCCACCCCCGAGCGTCAGACCTACCTGTCGTTCACCCGCCCGTATCTTGATTTTCCGATCGTCATTCTCGCCCACATCGGCGGCGCGCAACCGCGCAAGCTCGACGACCTGTACGGTTTGAAGATCGCCGTGGTGGAAAACTACGCGCCCCACGAACTGCTGCGCACCCACCACCCCGATCTGAACCTGGTGGCCATGCCCAATGTCAGTTCGGCATTGCAGGCGTTGGCGACCGACGAAGTGGACGCCGTCGTCGGTGACCTCGCGTCCAGCGTCTGGAGCCTGCGCCAGCTCAAGCTCGACGGTCTGTACGTCAGCGGCGAAACCCCTTATCGCTACCAACTGGCGATGGCCGTCCCCCGCGCCAACAAGGTACTGGTGGGAATTCTCGACAAAGTCCTCGCTGACATGAGTCCTGATGAAATCAGTAGTATTCAGGAGCATTGGGTCGGCAACGTCCTTGATCATCGGACATTCTGGTCAGACCTGCTGATCTACGGTTTACCGGGTCTGTTGCTGTTGGTGACGATTCTCGCCGTGGTGATCCGCATCAACCGTCGCCTGAGTTCGGAAATCGCCCGACGTATCGACCTCGAACAGGAACTGCGCAGCAGCGAATACCACTATCGTGGCCTGGTCGAGAGCCTGTCGGCCATCGCCTGGGAAGCGCGGATGAGCGACTTCACCTACAGCTATGTGTCGCCCCACGCCGAAGACCTGCTTGGCTATCCACAATCCCATTGGTTGATTCCCGGTTTCTGGCACAACATCATTCACCCGGCCGACCTGACCCGTACACAAAGTTACTGCAAAGAAGCGCTTCGCCAGGGTCGCGATCACATCGTCGACTATCGGGTGATAACCGCTGATGGCCGCTGCCTGTGGGTGCGCGACATCGTCAGCCTGATCGAGCATGGCCATGAGCCGGTGATGCGCGGCCTGATGATCGACATCAGCGAAATCAAGCGCACCGAAGAGGCGCTGCGACTCTCGGAGCAAAAGTTCGCCTCGGTGTTTCAGCAATGCCCGGACATTCTGGTGATTGCACGACTGTCCGATGGCTGCCTGCTGGAGGTCAACGAAGCGTTTGAAGAACAGATCGGACTGAAAGCCGAAGAAGTGCTGGGCCAAACGGCGACCGAGCTGAATATCTGGGGGATTCCCGGCGTCGGTCCCGGATTGCTGCAGCGCCTGCAGGCAGGCAGCATTCGTAATCTGGAGATGCCGTTTCGCCGCAACAATGGCCAACTCTTTACCGGCCTGATTTCCGCCGAGCCGTTTGATCTGGACACTACACCCGCGCTTGTCGTCGTAGTACGAGACATTACCCAACTCAAGGAGACCCAACAGCAACTGCAAACCTCCGAAGAGAAATTTGCCAAAGCCTTCCATGCTTCGCCGGACGGCTTGCTGTTGTCACGCCAGAGCGATGGCCTGCTGCTGGAGGTCAACGAAGGATTCAGCCGTATCACCGGTTTCAATAGCGCCATGTCGGTGGATCGCTCGGCACTGGATCTGGGAATCTGGGTCAACCTCAACGAACGCAAACAGATGCTCGATCTGTTGCATCGCGACGGCTTCGTCCGTGACTTCACCTGCCATATCCGCCGCAGTGACGGGCAGATCCGCCTCTGTGAAGTATCCAGCCGTCCACTGCCGATTGGCGAAGATGACTGCATGCTGACCATCGCCCGCGACATTACCGAGCGGCATCTGATGCAGGAAAAACTGCAACAGGCCGCCACCGTGTTCGAAAGTACCGCTGAAGGCGTATTGATCACCGACACCCAACAACACATCAGTGCGGTCAATCGCGCTTTCACCGAAATCACTGGTTACAGCGAAAGCGAAGCGCTCGGGCATACGCCGCGCCTGCTCGCCTCCGGCCTGCATGACAGCGCGTTCTACGCGGCAATGTGGCACCAGTTGACCGACGAAGGTCACTGGCAAGGCGAGATCTCCAACCGACGCAAGAACGGCGAGCTGTACCCGAGCTGGCTGACCATCAGCGCCGTGCGCAATCGAGACAGGTTTATTACCCACTTTGTCGCGGTGTTTGCCGACATCTCCAGCCTCAAACATGCACAAGCCAAACTCGACTATCAGGCGCACCACGACCCGCTTACCGGTCTGCCAAACCGCACGCTGTTCGAAAACCGCTTGCTGATGGCACTGAACAGCCAGCAGGAAAACGGCAGTCAGGGCGCCGTGCTGTTTCTCGATCTCGACCGCTTCAAACACATCAATGACAGCCTCGGCCACCCGGTCGGCGATCTGCTGCTCAAGGGCATCGCCGTGCGCCTGAAGGAGCAATTGCGAGACATCGATACCGTGGCGCGTCTGGGCGGTGACGAATTCATCATTCTGTTACCCGGCCTGCAACAGGCCAGCGACGCCGACAACATCGCCACCAAACTGCTCAACTGCTTCGGTGCGCCATTCCAGGCCGGTGAGCATGAGTTCTTCATCAGTGCCAGCATCGGCACCAGCCTCTATCCTCGAGACGGTTGCGACGTCGCCACGCTGGTGAAAAACGCCGACGCGGCGATGTACCGCTCCAAGGCCAAGGGCCGCAACCGCGTCGAGAGCTACACCCGCGACCTCACCGCCCAGGCCAGCGAGCGCATTGCGCTTGAGCATGAACTGCGTCGGGCCATTGAACGTGATGAACTGTTTCTCTACTACCAACCAAAAATCAGCCTCGACGATCATCGTCTGGTCGGTGCCGAAGCGCTGATCCGCTGGCGTCACCCGACCTTCGGCGACGTGCCACCAGAACACTTCATTCCGCTGGCCGAAGAGAACGGCATGATCCTGCAGATTGGTGACTGGGTGCTCGAGACGGCGTGCCGGCAAATGTTCGAATGGAGTCAGGTCTACGACAGCCTCGGCCCGCTGTCGGTGAACCTCGCCGGTGCGCAATTGCGTCAGCCGAATCTGCTCGGACGCATCGAACAGCTGCTCAACGACAACCGCCTGCAACCGGATTTACTGCAACTGGAAATTACCGAGAACTTCATCATGAGTCAGGCCGAAGAGGCGTTGGCGGTGTTACACCAGCTCAAACACCTCGGCGTTCAATTGGCGATTGATGACTTCGGCACCGGATATTCTTCGCTCAGTTACCTCAAACGGCTGCCGCTGGACATCCTCAAAATCGACCAGTCGTTTGTCCGCGGACTGCCCGATGACCCCCACGATGCGGCCATCGTCCGGGCGATCATCGCACTGGGCCGGAGCATGCAGTTCACGGTTATCGCTGAAGGTGTGGAAACCCAGGCACAACAACAATTTCTCGCCGCCGAAGGCTGTGAACAGATCCAGGGCTACATCGTCAGCCTGCCGCTGCCGCCGGAAGAATTCGCAGCAACGTTTCTTCGTGTAACCGTATCGGATTTTTCGGATAGCACAGCCGAGAAACCGTCGCTATAATCCGCGACCTACTGAGGGCCTATAGCTCAGTTGGTTAGAGCAGAGGACTCATAATCCTTTGGTCCACGGTTCAAGTCCGTGTGGGCCCACCAACTCCAAAGCCGCGCATTGCGCGGCTTTCGCGTTTCTGGCTCGTCCATCACAGATACAGTCCTATGGTCCAAGGGTACAATTTAGGTACAGTGCTGGTTCGCCAGCCGCCTAGGAGCACCCTCTCATGGCTACTCTCGTCAAAACTCCTTCCGGCACCTGGAAGGCACTCATTCGTAAAAATGGCTGGCCCACTGTCGCCAAAACCTTCCGCACAAAACGTGATGCGGAGGACTGGTCGAGGCGTACCGAAGAAGAAATGGTACGTGGCGTTTACATCCGGCGCAGCGGCTCGGAGAAAATGACGCTAGAGGCTGCACTCAAGCGCTACCTAAGCGACATAACCCCCACCAAGAAGCCCACCACTCAGCGTGGCGAAACCTCGAAAGCCAAGAAGCTGATCGAGCACCTGGGCAAATACTCACTGGCCGCCCTCTCCGCTGAAATCATCGCCGGCTATCGTGACAAGCGCCTGAACGAACCCAGCCGTGGTGGGACCATCAGCAACAACACCGTGCGCCTCGAACTGGCCTTATTGAGCCACCTGTACACGGTAGCGATTCAGGAGTGGGGTTTGGGTCTGACGTTCAACCCAGTTCTGAACATCCGAAAGCCGAGCCCTGGGGATGGTCGTGACCGGAGATTGTCGCCGGAGGAAGAACGCCTTCTGCTCGCGGCAGTAAATCGACACAGCAACCCTATGCTTGGCTGGATTGTTTGCATCGCTCTGGAAACGGGTATGCGCTCGTCAGAGATCTCATCCCTACGTCGCCCTCAAGTGGATTTGGCAAAGCGCGTCATACGTCTCTCAGACACAAAGAACGACGGCTCGCGCACCGTACCTCTGAGCAAGCGTGCCACAGAAGTATTTAAAGCTGCGATGGATAACCCAGTGCGACCAATCGACTGCAACCTGGTGTTTTTCGGTGAGCCTGGAAAAGACGGGAAGCGTCGGCCGTATACCTTCACCAAGATTTGGGGACAGCTCAAAAAGACACTCGATTTGCCTGATTTTAGGTTTCACGACCTGCGTCACGAAGCAGTGAGTCGGCTTGTCGAAGGTGGGTTATCTGATCAAGAAGTTTCGGCCATCAGCGGTCATAAGTCGATGCAGATGCTTAAGCGTTACACACACCTGCGAGCCGAAGACCTCGTCAGTAAACTGGACAAAATAACGAGACCTGCCACTTAAGTTTATTAGTTTAAGACGGGAGATTTTTGCCAGCCCCGCACCTTCGGAGCTTTGCTGTGTTCGGAATTGCCCTCCACTTGACCACCTGATTGCATTTTGACCAGCACGCTTCGTGACCATGATCGGCAGAGAGCTGCGCATTGCTGTTGGTCGTGACCGGCAGCAATCGGCCAACATTCGGAAACAGCAGGCAACACAAAGGTTGTGGCAAGTCGTAGTCGGTCAGGGTCGAAAACCATCCTTGCGTGTGTGCAACTAATAAGCCTTGCTGGTGAAATTGCATGGCCGAGATGGGCGATTCGGCCGTGCGAAGATACGGTCGCCTTCTGCGGTCAGCATCCGCAAAGTTGAGCGTTGCCGTAGGCAGACTGAAGCCCGGCCCCCCCCGAAATGAGCTATTACAATGGGCTCCAGACCTATCTGGCCAGAAGCACTCATTGATTACAAACAGTTCGGGATGGTGCTTTCTAACGATGCAGTACATTCTCCACGCCATGGCGGCTTCTCCGCCGCACATTGTTCTGTCTTGCTGGAGGGCCGTCAGACTGACATGTTGTCACACCTTTCAGCGCCCATCAAAAATACTCGCTCAGCAGATTAATATTTTTTATTTCGATCTCATCTCTTATTATCTTTTTTATTAGATCCAAATCGTCATAATCGTTTAACCGCTTACTTACATTCCTGTCGCTCCCCTCCCAGTAATCCAAGTAAATAACCTTGGTAGCAATAACAACCCTCATTAACAGACGAAACTGCTCTCTCAAATAATCAGCGGTTTCGGTTATATGCATCTCAACATATTCTTGATTCCAAGCTTCATAAGACAAATCTGCAAAGTAGCTAAATCTATACACCTTTGCATGGATGCCAAAAAAGAGCCAGCACAACTGTATAGTACTAGAATAGTCATCAAACATGTCAATGCGAGGGTCATCATAATCTATGACCATAAAGCAATCGCGCCCAGCATTAACAATTAATTTTTTATAAATTTCCCTAAACGAAAAAATTGCCTTAGCCAATTCGATCCTAGACTGATCGAATTTGTCAGCAATGAAAATCTCCCGTCGAAAACAGAGTAGATTTTTTGAATCAATTACCTGATTTTCATTGATGCGAAAACTAATTGTTTTCTGGCCACTTACCTTTTTGGCATTCATCCTCGCCGCACACTTGGCATCCCTGAAATATATAACCCCCTTTGAAACATCGACAAGAAAAATAAAAACCGATTGTCTTTTTTGGGCCCAGTATTTTACAGTTTCAGTTTTTATCGATGGAGTCCTTACTGATCCATTTTTTACTGTAACATTTCGACTTCCCTTTACTTGCACCAAGACGCTTTCACCGGAGAAAGTGCCGTCTTTATTAAAGAATTCCAATAAGCCATCAACGCCATAATCTCGTTCTGAAAGCTCGCGAAAGATGGCTTCATCTACAACCAGCTCACGAACAATGTTGATTGATTCGGTCTCAATTCTGTGCTCATTTGTTCGCTTAGACATATTTCATATTATCCGAAAATTTAATTGTCTGAATGCCTGTGCCGGGGGCTTGCTGGTCTAAAAATCCTGCTGATCAAATAGATGATTAACCAGGCTTGCCAACACGCTCCCGCCCCGTAGCAGGAGCTGGGGAGCAAGGGGCCGAAGATACTTTAACGTATCTGTGCCACGAACAGGCCTGAGCACTATTGGTCCATCCACCACCTCGACTGTCAGAGGGCCTCCGATGGCAAACCCCAATTGCTGCTGGTGTGCCAGAATCAAGCTCGACGAAAGAGTCACCACTACCGTCAACGGAGTACTGGAGAGTCACATAGCTTTTCACCGATTCAGTCATGCCATAAGGACCCGTGGCGTGGATGATGGACAGGATATTTTTAGATGGCCCTTAACGCTGTGTATAGGCCACCGTATACTGATTGCGCACGTCTTTTGGCATTTTCGCCACTATTTCTGACCTGCGCATGCCCCACATGGAGTAAATATGCCAGCGCTGCCTCGGTATCAGATACCGTCTAGTTTTAGTGAAAAGCAAATTGAAGCTGATGTCGCCACATTTTTTGGAATGTGTGATGCCGGGCACCGAGAGATTCCTTTTCGGCTACTGGATATTGACGAGCAGATCTATGGCGCAGACAAGAAGTTTGATAGCGTAATCCCGATTTATATGCAGTTCAAAAAATCCACTGGTTTGCTATCTCCGCAGATCCACCCCGTCTCTAAAAGAAAAGGGCGGAGTCGGTTGGAGGAAATCCGCGAATGGCGCGAAGCTCAAGGGTTCGATGAAATTCGATCTCTATGCTTTAAAATTCACGAAAAAGCGAAAACTGCAATCGATTATCAGCACAACGTTTTGTTCTCATATGAGAACCCTCCGAGCACGAGAGGTATCTACGTTGCGCCACTATCACTCGATAGCGAGGCGTATTTCGAGCAGCTTACCACCTCTGCCAGGGAGTTAATCTGGCCATTTTATCATCGGTTTGACTTTGATGTAGTGGACGAAAGAGCACTTGTATATTTTTATGAGGTGCCATTTCTAAGGGCTCATGTCTCTATACCTCCACATAAGCAGGTGAAAGACGCCAACCACTACTATTCTTTTTCGGAGACTGCAACCAACGTATCTTGGCATTCTCCATTACTTGTCGATGAAGGCCCTTCGAGGTTGTCTGATTATCTTAGAGGCGTGATCAGGGGTATACTAACTGGTCATGATGACGAGGTATCACTTGACGCTACAGCGAAACGTGTCATTAGCATTGCTGAACAATATGGTTTTGGTGATCAGTCAGGTCTTCATCAAGGACCTATGGAGCTATTACAAAGCCATGGAAGGTGGATCAATAAAACTTTCGGTATAAAGCAATTTTTGCTGTGCTATAACAATTCGTTGCGGCAAATACGTTATAGCTAGGAATAGGCTACGGCTAACAGACTGCCGCTGAGCATCGGTAACGCGAGCCAGAAGCTACCCCTGACCACTTCCGCTAAGCGACTAGGGGACCGACTTCACCGAATGATGCCAGTTGGATGTTCACTCCGACTCCTTCACCTAACTGCCATTAATGATATCCTCACCCTGAATCCAGAACCGCAAGCTATAGTTATCCAAGCCGCCGCCATAAGAGTTTGCCCTCGCTTTGAACGTTGCTGGAATGTCAGCCCCATTGCCGCCTTTCTGGAAAAACTCTTTCACAGAATGTAGAGCTGATTGGCGAAGCTGATCCCATACACGGTACAACTCCGATTCTCTCTCTCGAGATTCTGCTGCCGCGCTTAACTTCCTTTTCGGCGGATAAGCCATGTAAGAAGGTGTTGGTGAATGCTGGTGTTTGAATTTGATATCCCCATAGACCCATGGATCTATGACGTTGGTACGCCAGTGAAAGCGGATGGAAACGTTTAAATTATTGCTAATGCCGAAAGGCTGTATGACATGATCATCAACAAAAAAGAACTGGCCTTCTTTTTCTTCAGTTTCAACTCTGCTCTGCATCTGATTGACCGCTGAAATCAGGGCGCTGCCTGCGCGACGGGCATCCATTTCAGTTTCGGCGCGTTTCTTCGCAGACTTGGCCTTGGCGTACCCGGACAGCGCCCGGTCGTAGATCCTCAATTGCTCAGCGATGTAGGCACCGCAGGACTCCAGATGCAACTCTCTCAGTGCGCCGGTTCCACCGTCATATAGAGTCTGGTCAACGAGCTTATACAGGCGATCAACGTCCACTGCTTTAATGCACTCCTGCTGCTCAGGAGGTAGGTTAATTTCACTCATTTTCGTCCTTGCTCAGCCATCCAAAACCTGGCTGCTGGTCATCGGGGTCTGACCTGCCTTCAATCCAAAAGCAGGCCCGTTTGGCTTAGGGCTCAGCAGTTGGCCGACCGATCCCTTCGCCAATTTTTCCAAAGTAATAGTCCAATCGCAGTTTCAGCAACTCGGCAAACGGAGCCGTTTCGGTGCTGATGATCCTCAGCAGTTCTGCCTTCAAGCTGTCAGTCCAGTCATACTCATCAGCCAATGCTTTCCGGCTCATATGGTCATGTTCGTAGCGTTTGATCAGGCTCGCAAAAAGCTGCTCATTTGAGCAGGAGTCGATGATTAGCAGCTTCGCGAAATCCTTCACATCGATGAACTGAAGGAAAGGCGTGGCGGCATAGTTGCCGTCCTGGACACCATACTCATACAGCGAACTGTAGTTATCAGTACTGGCGGCCAAACGCTCAACGTAGCCTCCCGCAACTGTTTGCATCTGACGATGGAACACTTCGTCCGTGGCCTTCTTCATCATGCTGTAGATGGCTTGGAATTCCGGGGTATCAGAGGATGAGTAACCGAGGCCGAGCGCCCCCGTCCCACCCAATCCAAACGCGCCGGTCTCAGCCAAAAGCGTGTTCGAGTTCAACAGACATGAAGCATAGTCAGAGAAATACTGCTCTGCCGAGCAGTCCTCTCCTAATACTGGATCTCCGAACTGGCGTAGCGAAATGATAATCCCTGCTGCGTGCAAAATTAGCTCTGGGTAAATAATACTGCGTTGGTCAAGCTGGCTCAGAAGCGCAGTTTTCGCCGTCTCGTACTCGCCCTTGGGCAATCTGGTCCAGTCCCACAGGAGCCTCCACGCCGGAATATCTACATGACCGGCAACCTCGGGGTGACGGGCAAGGCTTTCATTGATTTTGTCGGCGTCAATTTTGCCTGTGAAAAACAGTTCTGAAAGGTGCCCTGGGCTGACGATAGGGTCAGTCCATTTGACCTCTGGGTATCGACTCTTCAATTGATCAAATTGCTTGTCCGCTGGGGATCTCTCTTTGTTCGATAAAAGGCCTGTAGAGAATTGACTGGTGCGAAGTAACCTGAGCGCTTCCCTATCCAAAGTACCGCTTCTCGACTCGCCTCCGGTCGCGATCATATACAGAAGTAGCTGCTTCATTGCTTCTGGCTGGTCACGCAACCGAACATCGACAGCCTCCACAAGACGCTCAAAATCCTCCAGGATGGCGCGTAGGTTCCGGTAGTTAGGATGCGTTGATCCGTTAAACGTAGCCAACAACGCGGTTCTTTCATGCGTCACGACTTCACGCACCAAATGCGTTCTTAGCCTCGCTGTGAGCTTATCCAACACCTCGGAGGGATCCGCCTTGACCTGGATGGTCTTGCCCACGAGTTTTTCCTTCTGCCTCTCGTAATCCTCCTTTCCGGAGATCTCTTCCTCGTTGGCAAGGATGATGACCTTCAACTTTTCGTGCTCGACGAAGCTGTTGATGAAACCCAAAATATCCGGGACTTTCATAGAACAGCGTTCGAGATCGTCAATGACGAGAATGTTGCCATCCAGCTTGAGCAGCATGTCTCTTGCAAGCTGGTCAGTCCCTTTCATTCCGCCTAATTTTTCTATAGCACCAGAAAGCGCAGACCCGATAATCCGAGAGGCTTTTGAGCTGAGATGAGGATGTGCCTGCGCGAAAAACTGGTCATGGATAGCCCCCACCGAAGCCACCCCATACAGGCTGGCGTACAGGTAGCCAGGTTGCTCTTTAGGCGGTAGCCCAGCAGCCCGAGCATCCAGATAAATTTTAATAAAATGGGTTTTTCCAGCTCCCCATGGAGCACTCAGCATCACTGCATATTCAGACTCCACCGACGCGTCCAGATAGTAGTCGAGAAAACGTGCAGCCTCGTTAGTGCTTGTCATGGTTTTAAAACTCCGGTTGGCCAGGGAGAGGGTCCGGGTCCTCTCCGCGCTGAAGGGTTGGATTTGAGATCGTAAGGGCGGAAAATGTCCTCAATGACGTGCGCATCGTCGAGTCCAGCGATCAGGCGTTTAAGTTCTTCCTCTGACATCTCGGTCATCAGCTCTACCTGCACGTCGGCAAGCTTCAGAATATCCGTCTTCGCTATCAAGCATTTGTTGTAGTTGATCTAGCACAAACTGATATTTGGCAATCTCCGCTTGGCGCACTGGTTTGAACAGATCCTTCCTTTGGCCTTTACACGCTTGTTCACATATGCATTGAGCTTGGCTTCCGCATCTACCAGTGATGCGCCATATTTCGGAGGTCGACGCATTGAAGACCCACTACGCACTCTAGATCCGCTGCAGGCCTCCTAGATTTCACAGATGCACGCCATTAGAGCCGAATGCCTACGACAGGCAGGCAACTGCCCTGCTTAGAGCCATTCTGAGCGGCGTGAGCATCAAAAAAAGCCATTTTTTCACCAAAAAAAAGAAATTAATTACAACCCCTTGAATTACTGGCAATTTTGCAAACCATAAAAAAACCAAGATATACCATGCTGGTAGTTATATGGCGACACACCGAACACCAAACTTATCTATCTTGGATCATCCGCGTCACCAACCAATTTGACAGTAACTAACTTACGCTCATAATCGTCTAACTTCTCCACAAACTTGCAGACTCCCGAGCGTTACTCAACCTGCATCAACAAAGGTGAAACTACGATGAACACTGAAGCATATTTGGTTGGAAAGTTTGGCGCGCTAATGCAGCTTTCTGATTTGGCCGAGTTACTTGGACGCTCGACAGATGGGCTAAGAGTCTCACTCTACTCGGACACCGACCTATCGAGAAAACTTAAACCCACCATGATACGGATCGGCCGTCGCCTCTACTTTCGTACGCAGCAAGTCAATGTAGCACTACAGCTTGAAGCGCCAAAAAGCGAAGCACACGCTCAATAATACTGACCTGAGGGAGATTTACTATGGGTCGGCAACGGACGATCAACGACAAGAAATTTTGGAACTCACCCAAAATGGCTGGGCGCACACAAGAAGACCGAGCAACTCTCGTCTATCTATTAACATGCACCTCCAGCAACATTGTCGGTAGTTACTCTATCGTCCCAAGGATTGCTGCGGCAGAAATGGGATGGGACACAGAATCACAATTCATGCCAGTACTGAAACGCCTCTGTGACTCTGACTTCATAAAATACGACGCCGAAACCAGCTTCGTATGGGTTCGCATTTGGTGGGAGCATAATTCCCCTAAAATGGCGCTAGCGCCAACGCTACGTCAGAAGTCCATCAAGCAAATCAGAGAAATGCCTGCGCATTGGATATCAGACTATCTGGATGACATGGCGGAAAGACTGCAAGAGTGCGACGAGTATCGCGAGATGCTAATCCAGGAATTCCAAGCGTCGAGCCAAAGCGTTAATCAGGGAGAAAACCACCGCTGTGACGCTACCGATAGGGTATCGATACCCCATCGCCAGCCCATGGACAGGCCTGTGGATGACTATAGTTCCCACATCAATGGAGAAAACAACAAGGCTGCCATCCACACCGAAGCCGAGGGTAGCCGGAGAGGGAAGCCAGAAGGCCATGCCCAAGAAAACAGGGTATCAGTACCCTATCTATCCCATATACCTAGGGGGGCGGGTAACTGTAACCCTAACAATAACTATAAAAATAACAATACAACAACAAACCGCCTGATTTTCCCTCACGACCTGTCTCGAGCAGCACAGGCATCAATAGAAGAAGCCCTGCTACAGGTTTCAGATACAGATGCGCAAAAATTACTAGATGAGTTGGCGGCTGCGATTGCGGCCAAAAAAGTAAAGACAACTATTACGCAGTTATTCCACGGGCTTTTAAAAATTTACCAGCAGGGGAAACTTCAACCTAGCAGCGGTGCAATAGCCATTGCAGACAAAAGGTCGCAGAACGGCGGTGTAGGGCAAGAAGCGATAGCAACTTTAAAAAGAAAGATGCTAATCAATTGACCAATGGAGCAACGACAATGCAGCTACAATTCAAGGAACTTGAAAACTACTGCGACAGCCTGGAACACTCCGGCAACATCCAGGTCATTTTGCACGCGCATTATGCAAAAGGCTTCTCACTGACTGTATCGGACGGCACAATCGAACACCCGGTAACGGATGAGCAAAACCATCCATACTGGTTTAGAACTGTAGAGATGGCATTGGATGAGCTTGCCAATATCCCCTACATATCAGACAAAATAATGATAGACCGTACATCTTGGTCATAAGCTCTTCGCTGTAACGGAGAAGCACACTCATCAAGCAATCTTACTATTGAACGCAGTAAATTTAATACCCTAAGAATGCTTCGGCGTACTGGGTGCTGGGACCGAAAAGAAAGTCCCTGACAGGTGGGAACAGTAGCTCGATAGAAAGAGCCACCGGACAAGCAGCGGAAAGACGCGCCGTATAGACCACATCCCAAGGGCGCCACAAAAGCGCACTGGATACGGGCCTTAAACAAGCCCTGACTGGCGGGAAAAGTAGCTCGATAAAAAGAGTCGCCGGACGGCTGGAAAGACAGCACTGCGTTCGCCCCTACCCCAAGGAGCAGCACAATGATCTCGTACCTTTACCTATCGATTCTCACCTTCTGCACGTTTGTTCTCATATCCATCCGCCGATACTGGGTGTGCGTAGACCGGCTCGGATACATGAAAGAGGTTTCTAAACGAGCGCCGTCGTTACTGCAACGAGACCTCATAGCCGCAGTGCTTGCGATGGTGCCATTCGCAATGGCGGCCATTGATTGGTTTGGAATAACGCTTCCCCGGCAGTCGGCCCCTATCCCTTCAGGTTTCGCTGCATTGCTCTCAGTCTGCTGTGTATGCGCCTGCATAGGCACTCTCAACAATACCTTTGAACGCCTCGCTGGCAGTTGGGCAGGATCGCGGGAAAGCGCTCTGCGCACAGTCGCAGCGCTACGGATCATTGATCAAGCAGAGCTGGCAGCAGCGATGAATATATCCAGCAATCGTGACGCGAAAGCGACAAGCGCGGAACCAATCAGCAGCATTGGCGATGAGGTGAAAAAATGAAAAGGATTCCTGCTCTCCTGCTCATCACAGCTTTAATTCTTACGGGCTGCGAACGACAAGAGCCGGTTCAAACCGTCGACTGGTACAAGGCTAATACATCTGAGCGCCTGAAGACGCTAGAGAGGTGCAAAGCCAACCCTGGAGAGCTATCGATCTCTGCAAACTGCATCAACGCATCATCGGCCGCGAATGCAATAGTCTTGGAGCAGCGTGGCTACAAACGCCGCGAGCCGGTCAATTTGTCTTCTCAGGGAAAATAGAATGACCACTACGACCGGAATATTTGAATGGATCGCGGGGAGCATGGACCAAACGCTCCAGACATTCATACGCATCACTTCCAACCAAGTCATCAATGACTTTTCACTGACGGTAACGTTGTGTGGAACGCTCTATTTGACCATGATCGGCTTCATGATGATTACCGGCACAATCGAGCAACCCGCATCCCACTTCCTGAAGACCTGCGGAAAGTTTCTGCTTATCAGCGGACTGGCAATGAACGCAGACACGTACATGGCATGGATAGTGGAAGCACTTCATGGCCTGGAAACAGGGGTTGCTTCTGCCTTCTCAGCAACTGGCGATTCAACCGCTTCAGCGTCGGTGTTTCAGGTAGTGGACAAAGCCATGTCCGACGGCTGGGCGATAGGTGCAGATATCCTGGCGAAAATGGGAACCCGCGCCTGGCACGAAGTGGGAATGATATTTTTTGATTTGCTGACCGCCATAATCGCCTACGCGGCAACACTTATTATCGCGGTACCTGCTGGAGCAATGATCATCGTTGCAAAGGGAATGCTGTCGATCATGCTGGGGATCGGGCCAATTTTTATCATGATGCTGCTGTTCGGTCAGTTCACATCCAAATGGTTCGATAGCTGGTTCGCTCAGGTCATCACCTACATCCTGCAAATAGGGTTGGTGGTCACGGTGCTCAGCTTCGGAATCAAGTTTTTCTCATCGCTAACCAGCGACATACTTGCGACACCGGCCGACTACCCCATCGCCACATTTCTGGAGCTTCTGGTGGTCACGGTTGTTGTGCTGTACATGTTGCAGCAAGCCAATGCCGTCGCTGGCAGCCTTGCAGGTGGACTATCAAGTGCAGGGCTTACCCTACGCGGAATCGCAAGCGGTGCCGCCTCACCGATTACCAAAGGGCTTAACCGACAGTCCACGCGCCGCGACATGCAGTCGGGCCAAATGGTCACCGCTGGACGCTTGAACCACCTTGCGGCCGGTAACACAGCCTGGAATCCAGCCTACCGACAGCACGTCATGCAGAACATGGGCAAAAACTGGGGGAACGCTACCGGCGGCAAAGTAAATCAGTAGCCCTGACGTATGACTCATCAGACCTCGCTTCGGCGGGGTCTTTTTCTGAGCACCGTCGACAAGCGTATGGCGGGTCAAGGGGTTGGTGCGGCCCGCAGGAGCGTAGCGACGAGGACTCGGCCCCTTGACGCGGCAGAAGCGACCAACGCTTACGGCATGGGTGTAGGGGATCAAGGCCGGAGGCCTCCCCTGCACCCTTGACGACAGAGGGCGACTCGCTCCCTTTCCGCTTGCGGGAAGGGCGGGGGGATGGGCAACTCTCAAACCCGTTAACCGATTGTAAATAAACGACTAATAACAAAAACAAGACAGTTTCAGCGCGCCTCTGATTCATGTTCAGTCATAAGGCGTATTAAACCCACCCCGGACACACAACACGCGGAAGACGAATGCAACACGACTACGACAACTCCGCGCTTTGCTTGGGCAACCCCTTCGGTTGCATCCCGTGTCCGAACTTGCCGGACTGGCTGCGGGGGCAGGTACTGCGGGCAGAGCCCTTGACCTCCCCCTTGCCATAGGCTCAGTGCTTACTGTGGCATCAAGGGTCCGGCTACGCCCGGCATCCTCACCCGTTCGGTGATCGCCTTCGGCTCCGCTCCGCATGCGGCTTCCGGTGCCGCCCTTGACACCACATCCAGCCAAAACCTTGATACTTTGGTACGCAGCAAAGACCAGAGCGGACGCGCTCCTGCGTTTAACCAAACAACGAGAAATTCACATGACCTCAAATAACCAAGAGCCAACGCAGCATCAAGAAAGCACCGAAATTGAAGCCGTTGATAGGAAGGAGCTGGAGCATCAGATTTCTGAGTCAGAGCAGAACGAGCGAAAGAAAGCTGTCGCCTTTGCCTATGCGTCCATCGGCCTTTCTGGATTCGACACCTCAGCAGAAATGAAACACTTTGGTCAGCGCTACATCACTGGCGAAATTAACCTGAACCAATTTGTGATGCTCTCGCAGAAGCTGCTTCCTGACACCAGCGACTCTCAACCATCAGGAACGCAGTGAGCTTTGCTAAAAGCTTGTTCATGAACAAGAACTAAAGCGAATGGAGATCTAGTGCAGGATAGGCTTTCACCGGAAAGCTGTATTACACAACGCCACCCCCACTACGATTTTTCCTTGTTCATGAACAAATTTGAAAGACGGTGTAGCACTAGTGCAGGATAGGCTAACCGCCGGTTAAATGTGCGCACACATTTAGCACGGCATGGCCTTGCAAGTTTCGTTACCGTTGATGGGGGGGTATCTATGGAGAGCTCAAGTCGTGCCTTGAACATCCACCTGGGAGCAGATCTAAAAGCCCGCTGGGCGGATCACTGCCGTGCTTTGGGTAAGTCTCCAGGGGCTGCAATCAAAGCGGCCATTGAGCAACAACTGGCGCAAGCAGCAGCAAACCCAGAGCCAAAAACTTACCAGCAAGTCGCAGAGGCTACGCCCCGCGATCCCAAGCAACGCTTTGAAATCTTGCTGACCGCTTCGGAAAAAGCGGCTATCACAGAGCGAGCACTGATAGAGCGGTGTTCCATGCGGCGCTGGATCATCGACGCCATCCGCACCGGCTTGACCCACGAACCACAGTTCAGCATGGATGAAATCGACGCATTAGGTGAATCTAACTATCAACTTTTGACTCTAGGGCGAAATCTCAACCAGATTGCACGCCGCTTGAATGACGGCGAGAATGAGAAAGTAACTTTAGAGAGGATCGAAGCGTTGAGCGGATTGATTCGAAAGCATACTGAAGTCGTTAGCCGATCCATTCGAGCAAGCCTTGAGCGATGGAACATCGAATGAGCGCTAGTTCGTTGGCACTATCCAATAGCGGTTAACGACCCACCTATTATTGTGTGCACCTGAGCCACGAAACCAAAATAGAGACTCTTTCATAATGCCAAGAAAATTCTCAGTAGAGGGAGCCGTAAATCTCTACTCAAGCAGTCCAAGCATGCTTTTCGCATCCGAGCTTTATTTAGCTAAGGTATACGACGAATTACGTAAAGATCTAGAACTTTGCAACCTGTACATCATCACGAGTCGAAAGAAAATTCATATCGATCCCAGCTCATTAAAAGTAGAAGACGCATGTATTAAAGGAATACTCATCGTCCGCAGGGATCAGGCATGGACGAGGCTAGAATTCAACTTTCCGATGCAAGCCGAGCATCATGCTGGCTCTCCAAGCGATGTAAAAATTCACAAAGAATACTCAAGCAGTTACATCACGATCACAAACATAAATTCCCAAACAATTCGAATACCCACTTATATTTTGGTGGCAGGTAGCTGCGCAGACTTTCGCGAGGAAACCGATCTAGATGTTTTATATGTAGGAATAGGAATAGGAAAAACAAAACCGAGAATAGCAGTAGATCGCTTACTGACTCACTATCAACTTCAAAAAATACTAGCAAAAACCATCACCGACGAACCAGAAAGCGAAATAATTATTTTAATGTTTAGGTTCGAACACTCTCGAAAAATTCTAAGCAATGGTGGCGACTTAAGCTTAGACCCAACAGCTAGCGATGAAGAAGACGACGAGCATTTTACTAAACTACAAACCGCTAAACTCCCGAGGAAAAATAGAGTCCTTCTAGCAGAAGCAGCGCTAATAAATTACTTTAAACCCCCTTATAACACGATGCATCGCAATACAAACTTCGCATCCCAAAAGAGAATGATCTTAACGAAAATTTTAGATGAGAAGGGGATTACAGGAGTAATCGTTGAGGTCTGCACCTCAAACATAAAATCCAGGCTAAAATCAGATACGAGACCTCCAAAAAGTCTTGAAGAGCTACTCCCTGGTGCTGACTTCAGCTGGCTAAGAGACGCAACCTTGGAGCAAAAAACCGCTGCACAAAATTGGTTAAGTGATGTTGCACATAGTTGCACAGTCAACATCCCGCTGACCTCCCCAAGTATTCGTAACACTTTCCTCCATGGTCTTTTTTAGAAATGTCAGACATTCAATTAGCACTCATTAATTAAACCATGCGACTATGATGCTACAACTGTACACTCCAAATAACGCTCTAATCCTGATGTGCAACAAACAGAACCAGCAGCTGTCAACTCAAGAGTTTCCACCTGATGTTTTATTCGGGCAACAATTGCTATTTTTTCAATTCTCATTGAAGGTGCATTGTACAGTTCCAAAAACTCAACCAATGCATTATCAGTCGAGAGAACCTCCATCCGAGAAGTCGCATGTTCCCCTAGCGGAATTTGACTTACAGTCACCCTACTTACAGTCAACCGGTCAACCTCAGGATCACGCGATATCGCAGCATAGACGGTGGAAATATTGAATCCTACTTTTTTTAAACTTGCACCGTATTCAAACGCCTCCATCAACATCCGAACAAAACTCTTCAACGACACAGGGGGTTTTATTATCTTCAACAAAGACGCGCCTTCCGAAATTTGCGTAACTGTGAAGTCAAAATAAACATATCGTACTAGCTTAATTTCTTCTACATCGCCAAAGGGAGTGTCCATCTCCTCAACAGTTTCAACCCTTTCAATGAAACGAGCGCGCACTATATCAGTAGTAATATCTACCAGTTCGAAACCCAAGCCGTTATCCCTTGAAAACGCATATTTCGCGATCGACGACACAACCGGTAAATCGTGATTTAAAATCAACCATTGCTGCTTACTTGACTTCATCTGATCCGCTCCCAGTAAATTCTTTACGGACAGCTTCGAGTGCAGCTATCGCCCCGCTTTCGAGCAATTTGAGCATTTTCTTCTCAACTGTTGCCTCACATGGCGTTCGATTTTTATTGTGAAAT